>DATGZX010000048.1:0-28816 GCA_035296965.1 Gemmataceae bacterium | reverse complement strand
CGTCTGGTGAGCGATCCGAAGCCGGACGGGTTCAATTGGATCGCCTACTATCACCTGGCTTTCTCACCTGATGGCAAGGTGCTCGCCTCTGCAGGTAGGGCGCTCTTACCTGGCGGTGGAAACACAGATGAAATCATTCAGCTTTGGGACCTGGCTACTGGCAGAAGGGTGCGCCGCCTCACGATGAAGGATCGCAGGAACGAATTCTGCACGGTGGAAGCAGTCGCCTTTTCGCCGGACGGCAAAACGCTGGCCGCGTCTGGCCGGAGAATCAACAAGGGCAGCAAGCTATGTTTTTGGGATCTGGCCACCGGCCAACGCCTCACGGCCTTGAACGCGATGATGAACGAACCCTCCGATCAAGGGACGCGTGATTCCTCCTCCTTCCCACAAAGCCCGATTATCCAGCCGCGGCTCGCTTTTTCGCCCGACGGGAAAACGCTGGCCCTGAACCGCTCGCAGAAAACCATTCCCGTTTGGGAGACCGCCTCCGGCAAACAACGCTGCCTGTTGGCGGGTCACGAGGAATCGACGATCTACGTTACGTTCTCCCCGGACGGGCGAACACTTGCCTCGTCGGGTTGGGACAACACGATCCGTCTCTGGGACCTGGACAACGGCATGGAGTTGCGCAAGTTGACGGGCCATCGCGGCCCGGCAAATTCCCTGGTATTTACCCCGGACGGCAGGGTGTTGATCTCCACGGGCCTCGACACCACGGTTCTCTTTTGGGATGTAGCCGCTCTCACTCACCGGGTTCGAGCACAGAGCGCACGCCTTTCAGAGGCGGAGTGCGAAATCCAGTGGCAGGACCTGGCAGCGAGCGACGCCGCCAAGGCCTACCAGGCCATCGCCAGACTGAGTGAGGCTTCCGACCAAGCCGTGGCGCTTCTGCAAACTCGCTTAGAACCAACTCGGCCGGTTCGGCCAGAGCTGATTACGCAATGGATTCGCGACCTGAACGATGATCGCTTTGCCGTGCGCGAGAAAGCAACGCATGAACTGGAACAGCAGGCGGAAGGAGCCCAGGCAGCACTAAGCCAGGTCATACAGGGCAAACCAACGCCGGAACTCCGGCGCCGGGCAGAAGCCTTGCTGGACAAGTTGGCGTCCGTTCAAGGCGAGCGGCTCCGGATGTTGCGGGCTGTTGAAGTTCTGGAGCGTTGCGGTACGCCTGACTGCCGGCGACTGTTGGAAAAGCTGGCCACGGGGCAGCCTGCGGCACGCCTGACGGAAGAAGCCAAGGCATCCTTAGCGCGCTTGGCTCGGATTTCGGTTGCGGCACCTTGAACTGGCAAACGGCCTCCTGGCATTCGATCTCAGTTGCCGCATGCCCATTTCTAGTCGGGAAGTGCCGTCTACGGAAAACACTCGTGACCATCGGATTGGTGCTAGGTAAGATGTCGCAAAGGTCGCGTTGACCATTTCAACCAGAGGACACTTCAATGCCGAGGGGACGACTGAAGAATCAGGAAGGAATCAGCAAAATGGAGGCAATGAGGTGAACCCTAAGTGGGTCCGCAAAACGGTTTTGACATTTAATGAGTCGTAAACGCTGCAAATAATGCGGTTTTCCGAATGGTAGTGTCAAATGACTTTTGCAGACCCACTTAGGCGAACGGGCCTGGCCTGTTCTCACCGGCGAGATCGACAAGAAGCTGCCGCTCAATGGGAAGGACGAACTGAAAGAGAAGCTGGCGAAGCGGCAAACGAATGCGGCGGTCGCTCTGCTCAGAATGAACGAGCCAGCGGAGGTTTGGCCGCTGCTCAAGCACAGCCCCGATCCAAGAGTTCGGAGCTATCTGCTCCATCGCCTTTCTCCATTGGGGGCGGAAGCCAAAGTTATCGTCAAACGGCTGGACGAGGAACCGGACCTGACGATCCGGCGGGCGTTGATCTTGCGCCTCGGAGAATTCGGCGCGAAGGATTTTACGGTTGATAATCGTAATGCGTTGCTGCCGAAGTTGCACGAGTTGTACTGCGAGCACGGGCGTGATCGACGATCTTGTCGCGCCGGATTTTCGGAGTTTTCGCTTTCGAGATCGGCATACAGCCAGGTGCGGGCGTACGCCCACCATCGTTCGGCCGTGGGAACCGACACACCGAGAGCCTTTGCGACCTCGGGAATCGTCATGCCGGCGAAGAAGCGCAGCACCACCAACTCCGCCTTGCGGGGCCCGGCAGGATGCATTGCCCTCCGACTCGCCGTAGTACCGGGTTGTAACCGTTTGCGCACGGCACGCATATTCTGCCGATTTGGATGTGATACCTGCCGGTTGAAACGACTAGCCGGCCTCAAACGGCTGTCGAATGAGGAGGCGCAAATAACGGCTAAAGTGATACAGTGCTCGCGCCCGAGTAGAGCAGACGCCCCCAAGGGCCGCGAGGCCCCCAGGGGCGTTACCGAAAGGGACGGAGAGAACAGAGGCTGCTTTGCAGCAGTCGCTCCTCATCGGAGCGCTGCGCGCTGCAAGAGGGAACCGGAACGGGGCCAGGGAACCGCCGCATTTTCTCACCTGCTCGCCTTAGGCTGGCGGATATTGATCTGTAGCATCCAATCCTCGGAACTGCGCCCAGCGGTTGGGTCCTTGACTGGGCGCGTCATTCGCCGTTCGTCATTTCCCTTGCGCGTTCCGTGCGTTGAGCAACTGTTCACTTCGGCTTGAAACTCGTCAAGCTCCACGGCCCACGCGGGCGGCAGCTTCTCGCTTATCTCTGCGCGCCGACGTTTGGCCCGCTGATAGCACTCCTTCGCCTTGTCCGTCTCTCCGAGTCGGGCATGGCACATGGCCAGGAATAGTAAGTTGTGGGCGTCCACAAAGCCTGGAATACGGCGCAGACTACGTTCGAGGACGGGCGTGGCCTCCACAAAACGGCCGGCGCGGTAGAGCGCGACTCCCAGCGTGTTTTCGTGAATACCTAGTGCCCGAACAACCTACGGAACGCGGACCGTTCTTGACAAGAACGGTCTGGTCCCCTTTGTTCGCCGCGGCCAATCAGGGTGTTCTTCATCGCGGGCAGGTATCTCTCCCGCTCAGGTTGTTTGGCTACAACCCGGACAATTTCGACATCCTTTTTTACTATGCCGAAAACACTGTCTCCGGGCGTCGTAAGTCGAACCAGGGCGCCAACTTCTAGACGCAACCGGCATGGCACGGCCATGCTGGCTGCGGAGGTAGTAGATCTGAAGAACGAATTCGAGCAGCTCAAGGCTACCGTCGCCGATTGAGTCCACGATATTCCCAGAATGAGCGCGACACCACCAGTTCTGCTGGACGAGCTGAAAAGGGAAATAGATGCAATGCAGTCGGCCGATGCCAAATTGCATCAAACACATTACTACTTGGTTCCCATAGCATTCTCCAATCTGAAGGGGTGGATTGTACAGAATAACTTGGGACGAGGCCTTGGATTTGTGCCTGACGGCAGGGCAACCGCTGTGCCACTGGAGCAACGGGGTCCGAATCTTGTCGCAGGTTGGGCAAGGCTGTGGAATTGCCGAAGGAAAGACTGGTCAGTATTCGAGAACTCAGAGTCGAAGTGCGCGCCGATCAGCTTGTGCTGGAGGCCAATCTCACAGGTCCTCAGAGCGGGCGGCATAGTTTTATTAGCCACGCCTTAGCCGGGGGACGCACGATAGCTGAAGTGAGGGCGGCGGCGGGTCGTGCCAGCTTGTTGACGACGAGCGTGTACCTGCATGTGGCGGTGGATGACGATGGGGAGGTGGGCAAGCTTTTCGCATTCGGGAAATAGGTTGGGGACTGCAATTTGCCTGATTCAAGAGCTTGATCGTTCTCATTGCATCGTTGCGATGTCCTTCATTAGCCCGCTGATTCATATCTGATGCCAATGAACGTTTAGTTTCGCGCTGGCTAGCGCCCGAAAATCCGTCGGGGTCTCGCATGACGACAGTAGATCGTGCCACCATCTTAGTGCCGTTTTGGCGCGAGCCTCGCCAAGCCGAGCGTGGCCCAGGCACCGGCCGCGCAAGTGATCGGCGTCAATAACTTCGCACTCCCGGGCTTTCCGTCCGGCGTGGATCGCGAGGTCATCGGCCAACTGCCGTCCGGCTTTTGAGTAGCAACAAGGAAGTTGATGGCTCGCTTGATGTCAGGTCGTTCGGCCGCATAACCGGCAAGCGAAAGAACGTACAGGGTCTGGCCTGTGGCAAAGGCGTCGCTCGTCATCTTCGCTGTCTGGCTCCAGCCGCCGTCGGATCGTTGACGGGCAAGCAACTGGTCGATGGCGATTTGCATCTCGTTCCGTGACTTGCCGGTGCGAAGGGCCAACAGCACATTGAGGACCTTATCTTGAAGGTTGTCCGACAGCTTGGCGCGGGCCAGCCAGACAGTCGCTTTCTTTATCGCCGCACGCTGCGATTCCGACGCGTCGACTCCCATTTCGCCCTGCAATGCCAGAATGATCCAGACGGCGTCTGTAGTCTGGCTTTCGTTGATCGGTGGTCGCCTGAGATTGAGAAAGAACTCCCATGAGCCATCGGCGCGCTGCTTCTTGACGATTTCGTCCGCAATCAGCTTAAGGCTTTGTTTTTGTCCCTTATCAAGAAGGGGCAACGACTGAGCCGCAACGGCCATGAACACGGTCCCCATGTTCACACCCTTGGCGCTTGGGCGCGGATCGGGTGGATCAGCCGGATTGCTTACCAGCTTCGAGGCAATCATATTTTCTAGGCTGCCCAGCGTGGCCGCGGCGGTATCAGCCAAGAATTTCTTATCGATCGCATACCCCTGCCGGTCGGCTTCACTCAGTGCCCAAAGCGGCATCGGCGCGTGGTGGCAGGCAGCACATTTGCGTGTGCGCAACCAGGCGGCGCTTTCGGTCTGCAAGTATCCAATGGCGCGCTCGACCGTCCGTTGGACCTGTTGCGTTGTTGCATGTGGAATCGAGGTGGGTTCGTCAGCAAGCGCCGGTCGCGAAAGGCAAATTCCCAGAAAAGCAAACGCGAACGAGGACGTGTGAGCCATGGATCAATCCCCTTGCGAGACAGAATGATCAGCGGAAATGAACCCAGCTTGGCGGGCTGCGGCGGATCACGCAAGCCTGATCGCATTCGAGGGATAGTGTATGCTGATGACTATTGGAGTCAAAGTATTGCGGCGCGACGGCATCGACCTGATAGTGGCCAGGACGATAACCATATGCTCATTGTTTTCGTGGATGCCGACGCTAGCCCGGTCAAGGAGGAGATCTACCGTGTAACGCGCCGGTACGATATGCACGTTACTGTGGTAGCCAACGCTCCGCTCCGTGTACCGGCAAGCGCGCTCGTAGAACTGGTGGTTTGTCCTGGTTTTGGCGCCGCGGACGATTGGATTGCGGATCACGCCGGGCCGGGCGATATAGTGGTCACCGCCGATATTCCGCTTGCTGCCCGTTGTTTGGAGAAAGGGGCACGCGTGCTCGATCCAAAGGGCCGCTCGTTCACGGACAACGACATCGGTTCGGCGTTGGCGCTACGCGAGCTAATGGGCGGACTTCGTCAAGGTGGGATCGTGACCGGCGGCCCCGCGCCAATGGCGCCGAAGGACCGCTCCCGGTTCCTGTCAAGACTTGACGACACGATCAATGCTGTCCGCCGCGCTCACCCACCGCGGCCGTAAGAGGCGCAAAGGTGCTAGCAAGGCCCTGGAATCGCGGATCAGGCCGGAACCAAGCCGCCGTTTCCTTAAAGCGTTTGGCCAGTGACAGAACGGTTCTTCGCTGGAACTGCAAAGAATTGCCGCGGTGCCATTCTGCGACGCGCCCCGCCGGCCGACTGGCATTTTCTCCAGCGGGGCGTCTTCATCTCCGGTGGGCCAGCAGCACGCCCACGTTCGCCCACGTCGCGTCCGGATCGCCTCGGTCGGCCAATATCGCCAACAAGAAAAGGCCTTCGCGTTGGAGGCCTCGTAGGCGATCCAGATTTGCATAGGCAAGCCTATGTTAGGCTAAACTTCCCGCGCTCGGCCTTCTTGAACCGGGCCTCCTTCCCCTTCGCCTTGATCTCTCTGAGAATCGCAGAGTACAAAGTCGCGTGCGGCGTCAGCCCGCCTGGGGAGTTCCAATACCCTTTCTCCGACATCGCCTTGATCATCTCCTGGCAGTTCATCGGCTCGCTCGTCTCCCCGAGAACCTTGGCGGCGGCGTCCAGGGCACTGGTCCTCTTCTCCTTGGGTGCGTTGGCAGCCTTTGGCTCTTTGGTTTTCTTGGCGGCTTTCGCCCCCTCAGCCTTGGCAGCGCTGTTCTTCGTGCCTCTTCCCTTGGAGGTCTTCCGCGCCGCGGAATCGGCGGGAATCGCCCTATGCTTGGTATCTGTCGGCGCTTTGCCAACCACCTGCACCTCCTCGTCCGGGGCGAACCGGGCGTGTTCCACTTCGCCCGCCTCATCTCGCAGGGCGAGTTCGAACTTCCCCGCGTCGGCGCCGTCCCCGACCTTGCTTGCCTTGCAAATGGTTCTCGGGCCGTCGAAGCCAGGAATCAGGACGATGTCGCCCAAACTCAGGCCCGTAATCTTCCTCGGGGTGCCCGTCGCCTTCTCGGCCTCGGTGCTCTTCGCCTTTTCGGTGTGGGCCGAATCCTTCGCTGTCTTCTTGCTTGCCATCATGCGTTGTCCTTTCTCGGTAGCTGTCGTGTGCGGCATCGCGCTAATCGCGATGCAACAGGGGCAGTCACATACCTCGCGGGCGGGAGGACAGCAAGCGCAGTAAGCAGGAATTCTCGGGGATTTCCGAAGCGAACGGAATTGCGATCGGTACGTTTCCGCTTCCGGCCTGTGAACTCTCTCTTGCGATTTGGGGCGGCAAGGCTACGTTCTTGCTCCCGCTCCTCTTCGTGCGTAAAATCTGCTCTGACCGACGAACCCCTCTCGCCGAGGAACTCGCATGATCCACGTTCTAAAGGTTTTGGTCGCTATCGTGCTGATTCTGGTGGCGGGTTTCTGCATCTACGGCTTCCGAGCCGGTTTTGAACCGTCGGCCGATCCTAGCTACCTCATGCGCATACTCTATGCGCTTGTCGGTGCAGCGAGCCTATTCGCGGGTGGCTATTTAATGCTGGGGCGGAAGGGAAGAGGCTGAAGAAACCCACTTGTGTCAAACGGGGTCCCTTCCCGGCATTCATGCGATCCAAGCCAAGCGCCTGAATCGGCGCCATAAATCAACGGTTAAATCACACTTCCCGACCGCACGTTACGAGATGCCGTTGTTGTGAATCATTCTGTTGGTTTGCCTCGTTGACGCGCTACCGAGGGCGGAACGAGGCCACGCAGCATTCCCGCTAGCTGGTCTAGCTGGCGAAGGCCGGCAAAGTACTCCTCCAGATCCGCAGCAAACTCCGGATAGCGCGCGGCGAATTCCTTGAGGTTGGGAGGGTGCCCGTCCTCCAGTGCCTCCACGTAGCGAACAAGCACTTCGTGGAAACGCTGCTCCCTGTCTTCGGGTTTTTCGAATTCATGCTCCATGGCTTGGCCCAGACTTGTCCTCTACGAGCAGTACGCTCAGCTCTTTGAGTCCCCAGAAGATCAGCCCCATGAGGGCAGCCTTGGTTCGACCCATCTCCTTGGCTACTTCCGCCAGCGCCCAGCCGTTCAAGTGATGCAACTCAACCGCTCGACGTTGGTCGGCCGGCAACTCTGCCAGGGCTGCCGCTAGCCGCAGTAACTGTTCACGGGCCATAGCTTGCTGGCTGGGAGACGACCGTTCGGCCGCCAGTCACGCCTCCAAACGGGAGGAAGATTGCTCGATGTCGGCTTGGAGCGATTGGTCGAGCGCCACATCCCTGGCATCTGCGCGGAAACGGCCTGCGGCGTCGGCCTGAATGTTGGCCTGGATCCGCCGCAGGAACGCCGTCAGCTCCGGATCGCTCTGGCCCTGATACCTGGCCATGGCCTGGCACGCTTCTATGAACGTTTGCTGTACCACGTCGGAAGCATCGGGTTCACTTTGCAAGCCGGCGTCGAGATGCAGCCGTGCCAACAGGCAATGGTAGTTGCGATAGCGCTCCAACGGCCAGCTCTCGCCCTTGGGTTCCTGAGCCATCAAGGCCAACTAAAAAGAAAAGGCGTTCGAGAAGAGAAAACCAAGCGCTTGCTGGATTTTTTCGCTCCTCGAAGCTCCGTGCTAACTTTAGGACCCGTCTGCCCAACAGTTGCTGAGTTTCAGGTCGGCGTCGTCAGCTTGGAATTCCGACCAGCAGTGAAAAACCGTTTAGGGTCTGGTCGATGTCGTGGCGGATTTCCTGAATCTTGTCGGGGGACGTCTCAAGCCTCATCGGGGGGCTCGCCGATTGTTTATGTCTTGGCGCCAGCAATCAGGCGTCAAAACCTGGCGGCACAACGTACTTGGAGAAAACCCCGCCCCGCGCGCTTACTTCTCCTCGCGCCAACGCCTCCTCCCTTAGAGGCCACTCTGGATAGCGTGCGCACCCCCTTCGTCGACAAGACCAAGCGCTCCCAACAGGAGGTACAAGGTCATGGCACCAAAACTCTGGAATTTGCCGAGGGAGCGCAAGCAGAAGATGGCTCGCCGGGCGCGCCGGCGCCCGCTGGTCGTTGAGCAGCTGGAGGGACGCCTGCTGCTTTCGGCGCCCCCCCCATTCATACTCAACTCGCAGGGTAGCGCGTCCCCGGCCGGTGGTTATACACCGGCCCAAATCCGGCAGGTCTACGGGTTCAACCAGATTAGCGGCCTGTCGGGGAACAACTACAACTATGCCGGCTCGGGCCAGACGATTGCTATCATCGATTCGAGTGACGCCCCCACCGTCGCCAACGACCTCCAGCAGTTCGACGAGTATTTCCGCATCGGCGGCGCAGCCAACAATCCCGGCAGCCTGAGCTTCTTCACGGTGGTCAACCAGGACGGCGGCCAACCCAGCACCCAGTCTGGCTTGGCCAGCGCGCTCGAAGCCTCGCGGCAAGACACGGCAGTGGAGTGGGCCCACGCCATCGCTCCGGGCGCCAACATGTTGCTCGTCGAGGCCGATAGCAACTCTTATGCCGACCTGCAAACCGCCGTCCTGTACGCCGCCAGTCAGCCGGCTGTCTCCGTCGTTTGCGCGATCTTCAACTCGGTCGAAGGCACTACTCCTGATCCCTATGCCAGCATCTACACCACCCCTGTCGGGCATCAAGGGGTCGCCTTTGTCGCTATCTCCGGAGATTCCGGCGCTCCGCCCACCGACCCATCCGCGGACCCCAACGTACTAGGTGTTGGCGGCACGACCTTGCCCGCGAACGCGTCGGGGAACCCAAATTTGTCCGCGGAGTCTGGCTGGAGCGGTTCGGGTGGCGGCATCAGCGCAATCGAGCCCCAGCCGACCTACCAGCAGGGTATCGTAACGCAGAGTTCCACAAACCGTACCACGCCCGACGTCGCCTACGACGCCGACCCCTCCACTGGCTTCGACATCTACGACAGCGACACCAACCAGCCCGGCATGCCCTGGTTTGGAGTCGGCACCACCGGTGCGGGCACCGCGCAGTGGGCCGCACTCATCGCCATCGCCGACCAGCAACGACTGGCTGCGGGCGAAAAAACCCTCGACGGTCCCAGCCAACTTCTACCTGCGCTCTACCAGATCTCCCAGACCGTCCCCGCAGCCTTCAACGAAATCACCACCGGCGCCAGCACCGGCAACCCCGGCTACTCGGCCGGACCGGGCTACGATCTCGTCACGGGCCTGGGCACGCCAAATGCTCAGCTCCTCGTCCCCGCGCTCGTCAACGCCTTCGCCGCACCCGCGCTCTCGAACACCATTTACTGGACCGGCGACGCCGGACCGGACGCCGCCGGCAATTACAACTGGGATGAGCCCGGCAACTGGTCCGATGTCGATCCCAAGAGCAGCAATGTGCCCGAGGACGTTTTGCCCGGGCCCAACGATAACGTCGTGATCGACATCGTTGGCGCGAACATCGTCCATTCGGACGCTAGCTACGACACGATCAGCAGCCTGACAGCCACGGCCAAGGACGTGTATTTGAACCTTGACGGCGGTACCCTCGATCTCTCAGGCAGCGGCGCCGCCGGCACATTGGAAGTTCCCGGTACGGTTGACTTCGCCGCAGGGCTATACGGTGAGGTCGACCTGAATGGCGGGGTGCTCGCGAACGCCAACGTGGCGAAAGATACAGCCATCGCCGTGCTCGGCTCCGCCAACGCCGCGGCGGCCGACGCGAATAGTGGCAAGATCCAGGGGGGCGTGCTGAACGGCACGATAGAAGTCAATGACGGTGGCTACGCGACTCTGGACCTGGCAGGCAAATGGGTCAACAACGGCACGATCACAGCCGACGATAGCAACATTGTCCTCGGTGATTTCTGGAGCGCCGGCCTCGCCGACCCGAATGCAAGCCAAGACGCCTGGGTCAACAAAGGCACCATCTCGACCAAGAACAGCGTGGTTGAACTGGGCGGCTGGCTCACCTACGACCCGAGCGTGAAAAACCTCGCCTCGCTAGACCTGAGCACCGCCATTGATGTCGCACTGATCGGCACCCTGGACAACACCGCGGCGGACAACCCCGCCACTCCGAGCGTCCTGACGCTCAGCCCAGGCGTTACCAGCAGTTCGGGCAATTGGAGCTTGCTCGCTGGCCGGATCGACCAGGGCAGCCTTGCTGCCACGGGCGGCGCAGCCCTCGTTTCCACCAGCGGAGGCGGCACCCTCGACGGTGTGTCGATCGGTATCGGCGCCGCCGTTCAAGTCAGCAACGATGCCAGCGTCACCTTCGAGGGCCAGGGCTGGAGCAACAACGGTGCGATCACTGTAAGCGACAACGCGACGCTGAACCTGTTCGGCAGCTGGACAAACTATGGCAACATCACCGTGGGGTCCGGCTCTGGCGTCACCTCGACCGTGAGCTTTGGCAGCCCCATCAACATCGCCCCCACATCCGCCGCGGCCGCCAATTACGCCTGGGCCAACGACGGCACCATCGCGATCCCGGACACTTCCACGGTCAACCTGGGCGGTGTCTTCAACACATATGCTTTCGACGGACTGATCACCGATCTGAATAGCTCCAGCCAGGACGTGTCTGGCGACACCTTCAACCTCACCGGCACGCTGGACAACAGCGCGGCGGATAACCCGGTCAATCAGGACACGCTGGCTCTGGGCAGCGCGGCCTTTCCACTCAACCTGTCCGGCGGCCGTATTTACGGTGGGGCGATCACCACCTCGGGCAGTGACGACCTGGTGGCCACCGCCTCCGGCGGCACGCTGGACGGCGTGACCCTGGGCGGGATACTGCTCAACGGCATGATGTTGGCGGGCACTTTCAATATGACCCAGGTCGCCGGCGCATCCGCCCACGTCATCGACGGACTCACCCTCGACAGCACCATCAAGCTGGGTGGGCCGACCGGCACGCCCTACCAGACCTCGCTCTATTTTGGCACACAGAAGGATAAGCACGCACAAACGATCGGCGGCAAAGGTACCATTCAATTAGGCACACAGAATTCCACCGACAGTTTATTCGACCTGAGTACCAGCAAGCTCACGTTCGGGCCGACCGTCACCCTCCAAGGCGGTCTGCAGAGTGTCCTTGATGCGCCATATGGAACCATTCTCAACAAGGGCACGATAGAGGACGCGGACAAAGGCGGTATTTTTGAGGTTTACGGAGCGGCCGCGATCGATGTTTCAGGCAAGTTGGTGTACGGCAGTTGCCTCGCCAACTACGTGAATGGAACGCTTAGCGGCGGATCCTGGGAGGCGACCAATGGAGGCCAGCTCTGGCTCTCCGGCGTGACGATCAATGCGAACGCCGCCACAATCCTTGTGAGTGGAAGCACGTCCGGCATTTACGCTGACGCGGGAATAACCAACTCCCTCAGCTACCTCACGGTCAATGCTGCCCACGGCAAACTTACCTTGCAGAACGGCTACACTCTCGACACTCAAGGCAGTTTCAGCAACGCCGGTACTGTGCTGATCGGCAGCAACGGCCTCATCAGCACAGGAACGTCGGGTTATACGCAAACGGCCGGTACTACCACCGTGGATGGTGGACTCGGCGCGGCCAGTTTCGTCCTCTCCGGGGGAGCCGTAACGGTCGGAGACGGCGGCAGCCTCTCTACGGGGGCCGGCAATTACATGCAGTCGAAGGGCACCACAACGGTCGCCGCCGGCGGCTTCCTGAACGCGGCTAACTTCTTGCTCAACGGCGGCGCCCTCAAAGGCAGCGGCACCATTCAAGCAGAGCTGACGAACGCCGCCAGCATCGCCCCCTTGGGCACACTTACCCTGCAAGGTGACTACACGCAGACGGCAGCCGGGCTCGTCAACATTACCCTTGGCGGTTCCGGCCAAGGGCAGTACGGCGAGTTGGCGATCTCCGGTAATGCTACGCTCAATGGGAAACTGAAGATTTCCCTGGCCAAAGGCTATACGCCGGCTGCCGGCACTTCTTTTCCGCTTGTGACTTACAAAAACCTCTCCGGCACGTTTCATTCGCTGATTGGCTTAAATCTGGGCAACGGCTTGCTCCTTACCCCGCAATTCGGCAACGCCGCCTTGATGTTGACGGCGACTCAGAACACCAGCAGCTCTCCAAGGACTCTTTATTGGACCGGGGCCGCCGGCGACGGCGATTGGGATGACCCGGGCAACTGGTCCGATGTGGATCCCCTGGTCGCCTACGTGCCCGAGTCGGTACTGCCGGGGCCCGAGGATAACGTCGTGGTGGACCTCAACTACCAGTATATCAACCACGCGGACGTCAACTACGACCTCATCTCCAGCCTGACGGTCACTGGTCAAAACGTGACGCTGAACCTGGTGGGCGGAACGCTCGATGTGTCGGGTAGCGGAGCTCGCGGCGTCCTGCAGGCAGGTCAGACGGGGGACAGGGTTGTACTCAGCGGAGGTGTTCTGGCCGGCGCCCAGATCACTTCCGGGACAACCATCACGGCTACCGCCACGGCGGGCGTGCTGGACGGCGTGGAATTGGACGGCACCCTGGACATGACCAATTACTATCTCGTCTTCAATGGGATCTCCTACAGCTATCAGGGCGCCCAGGTTCAAGTCCTGGATGGGCTGACCCTCGACGGCACGATCGAGCTGGGCGGTAGCTTTGTCAGCGCCGATCTATTCCTCGGCACTTCGGGGGACTCGTCATCCCTGACGGTGACGGGCACCGGCTCCATCCAATTCAGTCAGGCGTCGACCGCCAACTACTTGTATGGCGCCGGCGAGGGGACGCTGACCTTTGGGCCGAACGTCGTCATTCAGGGAGGAAAGGCCAGCTACATTCTTGCGGACGACGCCGACGGGGGCACGATCGATAACCAGGGCACGATTGAAGAGCACGCCAGTGGCGGCCAATTGACACTCGACTTGGGTGCTGGGGTTAACGACGGCTCCATCCAGGTTGGCGGCGGCGCCGCCTTGACCGTCCAGGGACAAGGTTGGTCCAACAGCCCCAGCGGCCAGATCACAGCGACGGCTGCCACGCTGAACCTGTACAACAATTGGACGAACCTCGGCACAATCACCGTGGATCCATCGACCGTGAGCCTGGGCAGCCCGGGTGCTATCGATCCGACCGACCCACTTGCCGCCGACGATTCGTGGAGCAACCAGGGTACTCTTTCGATCGCGGCTGGCTCCACGGTCAACGTGGGCGGCGTCATGACAACCGACCAGTTCAATGCCCTGATTGCAGAGTTGCGTGCCAGCGGCCAGGTAGCGGTTGGCCTGACCGGTACGCTGGACAATAGCGCGGCGGACAACCCCGTCAGCGGTGGCGTCCTGGCCCTGGGCGCCGAAACCGGTCCACTGTCCCTGGAAGGCGGCGAAATATACCAGGGCGACATTACCTCAATTGGCAACAACGACCTGGTAGCCACCACCCTGGGCGGCACGTTGGACGGCGTGACGCTGGACGGCACGTTCGATATGACCCAGTTCCAGGGCAGCTACGCGAACGTCATCGACGGCCTGACCCTCAACGGCACCATTGAACTGGGCGGCGCGATCAACACCCCCAACTACGCCGACCTCTATTTCGGCAGCAGCGGCGACAACGTTTCCCAGACCGTCTCTGGTACGGGCTCCATCCAGGTGGGGCCGGCCTATTTCTATTACGTTTCCTCCAATTTTAAGTACATATTCTCCTACACGACAATTTACAACGCCAGCAACGACACGCTCACCCTTGGTCCGAACATTACCATCAACGGCGCGTGGAACAACAACACCGAGTTCGCGCCCGAGTTGGACATTTCTTCGTATGGTGCCAACTCCGGCGGAGTCGACAATCAGGGGATGATCCAGGAAGCCGCCGAACTGAGCATCAACGTTGGCCAGTTCACGAATGAGGGTTCGATTCAAGCGGGATTCAACCTGACGATCAACGCTGCCGACTGGGTCAACGACGGCTCGATTATTTCAAACGGCTACTATCTAAGCCTCTACGGAAGCTGGACCAACAATGGTACCATCGCCGCCGACGGCCAGGGCGTTGTGAGCCTGGGTAACCCGACCAGTCTCTCCCCGACTGATCCGTCGGCTCCCGGTTTCTCGTGGAGCAGTCCGGGCGCGATCTCTATCGCGGACGGTAACTACCTCAACCTGGGCGGCGTCTTCACCGCGGACACGTTCGACGCCCTCGTCGCCGACCTTCAGGCCAACGGCGAGAGCCTTGCCAACGACACCGTCACCCTGACCGGCACGCTCGACGATAGCATGGCGGACAACCCGCAAAGCGGCGGCATCCTTTCCCTGAACGCCTCCACCGGCCCGCTGTATCTCGGTGGCCTCTACCAGGGTGTCATCGGCGGCCGCATCTACATGGGGGAGATCACCACTAAGGGCAGCAACGATCTGCGGGCTACGGGGGGCACGCTGGACGGCGTGACGCTGGAAGGCACGCTGGATATGTCGCAGGGCGCGCCCGCCACAATCGTCGACGGCATGACCCTCAACGGCACGATTTTGCTAGGTAACTATGCCTACCTCTATTTCGGCAGCCAGGACGATTACACCGCCGAGACCGTCAGCGGTACCGGAAGCATTCAGTTCGGCGCTCAGAATGTTGGCAATTACCTCGACAACCTCAGCAACTACACGCTCACCTTCGGTCCGAACATCACCATCCAGGGCGGTCTCGCTAGCGCCATTGTCGGGCCCATCGATAGCCAGGGCACGATTGTGGAGAACACGAGCGGCGGCCAGTTGACGATCGTCGGCGCCCCCTGGGTCAATGACGGCTCTGTCGCCGTCAGCAACGGCGCCACCCTCAACCTCTACGGCAACTGGACTAACGACGGCACCATCACGGTGGCCGTCAGCACGACTGTAAGTCTGGGCAGCCCCATCAACATTAGCCCGACCGATCCCACCGCGCCCGGCTCCTTCTGGAGCAACCACGGCACGCTCACGATCGCCAACGGCGACGTAGTCAACCTGGGCGGCGTTTTCACCACGGATGCTCTCGATGCTCTGAATGCCTATTTTGCGGCCAGCGGGCAGAGTCTGGCCAGCTTCACGATCAACTTGGACGGGACGCTGGACAACAGCGCCCTGGACAACCCTCAGAGCGGCGGCAACCTGATGCTCAGTGCCAATACCGGCCCGCTGAACCTGGCGGGTGGCCGTATCTATCAGGGGACGATTACTACCAGCGGCAGCGACGACCTGGTGGCGGGCGCCGACGACCACGCTAACTACCCCTTCTCTTTCTACTACCAAGCCCAAGCTGGCGGAACGCTGGACGGAGTGACGCTGGACGGCACCCTGGACATGACCCAGCCCTACTTCCCAGAAGCCCAGATCATCAACGGTCTGACCTTGAACGGCACCATCGCGATGGCCGGGGCATCCGACTCCGCAACCCTTAATTTTGGGGCTGGCTCGGACAATGTGGCACAAGCTATCACCGGCACGGGCACGATCCAGTGCGACGAAGGTAGCCTGTACAACTATAGCAACAAGATGCTTACCATCGGGTCAGGCATTACTATTGTCGGCGGCGTGTACACAACCATCAGCTCGATCTATTACTACTACTTTGTATCTGTGCCAAACAACGGGTCCTACTATCAATATTACTACGGCGGACCGATCACCACGGAAGGAACGATCGAGGATAATGCCGGCGGTGGCCAGCTAACGATCGCCGCCGACGGCTGGATCAACAATGCCTCTATCGAGGTCGGCAGCGACGTCAGCGCCACGCTGCAGGGTGTAAATCGTGAACCACAGGGCCAAGTTTATAACGCCTTTTACGGCAACCCAACCGTGGTAGCGCCCTGGACCAACAACGGCACGATCACTGCGGGCCCCGGCACGACGTTGAATCTCTATGGCGGCTGGACCAATAACGGCGCCATCAGGGTGGCAAGCGTCACAGTGGCCCTTGGTAGCCCAGTCGACATCGACCCCACTTCCGCCGCTGCCGCCCCATACGTCTGGACCAACAAGGGCACGCTCACGATCGCCGACGGCGCCACGGTGGACCTGGGCGGGATCATCACTACCGACCAGTACCTGGACAACCTCGCCGACGTCGGCGTCACTGCCCACTTAATCACGGACACGGTCAACTTGATCGGATCGCTCGACAGCAGCGTGGCGGACAATCCCCAGAGCGGCGGCGTGCTGGCCATCAGTGCGGCGACTGGACCGCTCTTCTTGTACGGCGGCCTCATTCACCAGGGGACCATCACGACCAGCGGCAGCGACGACCTGGTGGCTGAACCAGCTATCTCCCCAACCGTTGACAATGACTCCTACTTCTTCGGGACGCTCGACGGCGTTACACTCGACGGCACTTTTGACATGTCCCAGCTTGGCGGTAACGGCGGCGGGGCCGATGCTGACGTCATCAACGGCCTGACCCTTAACGGCATCATCAAGCTCGGAGGGGCGGCTGGAACCAATAACTACGCCGATCTGATTTTTGGCCAGCAATATGTATTCTTTCCGACCTCTGCCGACTACGCCAGCCAGACGGTCGAAGGCACGGGCACCATTCAGTTTGGCCAGGATTCCGCGGGCGATAGCCTGGACAACTTAAGCTCTGCGATGCTCACTTTCGGGCCGAGTATTACCATCCAGGGCGGCTTGTTAAGCACCATCGTCGGAAACTACTACTCCTACAGTTCCTTCGGACTCGATTATTCTGGACCTATCGAGAACCAGGGCACCATTGAGGAGAACACCAGCGGGGGCGTCCTTACCACTGTTGCGAATGCACGCTATTTTGGCGTTACTCCGTTCGCCAATTATTCGGCAGGAACCCTGACCGGCGGGACGTGGGAGGTGAGCAACGGCGGCGCTCTGATCCTAGGCAACACCATTACGACCAACGCAGCCACGATCGAACTGAGCGGTGCCGGCTCGGGAATCTACGAAGAACCGCTTGTTTATGGGACCATGAACGACCTCGCCAACTTCACGACCAATACCGCTGCCGGCAGCTTCACTGTCGCGAAGGGCTACACCTTCATGGCCCCGGGTGCCTTCAGCAACGCCGGTGCCGTGACGGTCGGCAGCGGCGGCACCTTTACCGTCGGAACATCGAACTACACGCAGTCGCAAGGGACGACCACGGTGGACGGCACTCTCAGCGCCGCCAACGTAAATCTCAACGGCGGTGAATTAAATGGCACAGGCACCATCGAGGCCAACGTGATCAACGCCGCCACGGTCTCTCCTGGCGATCAGCCCGGTACGCTGACCATCCAGGGCAACTACACCCAGACTGCAGCCGGGACCCTCGACATCGCTATCGACGGCACTAGCCAGTACGGGCAGCTTTCGATCACCGGTACTGCCACGTTGGCCGGCATTCTAAACGTGTCGCTCGAGAACGGCTTTACCCCGAGTTCCGGCGACTCTTTCCTGGTCCTGATCTCCAAGCAGCTCTCCGGCACCTTTACTACGATCAATGGCCTGACCTTTGGAACCGGTCAGTCCCTTGTCCCAGTCTATAGTGGCGTAGGCCTGAATCTCACGTTCGGCTCGCAGCAGCGGCAGCAGATTACGGTGACATCGGCGCCGCAGACCATCAAGGAGCTGCAGAACATCGTGAGCGGCCCCATCGAACTGGCAACGTTCCAGGCTACATTGCCCGACTCCTTTGACGCCACGGTCAACTGGGGCGACGGCACTACCCAGTCCAGTAGTTCCTCAGCCAATGTGTGGCTATCTGTGTCCGGGACACAGATCATTGTTTACGGCAAGCACATGTACTCGACCGGGGCGTCATTCGTCCCGGTGGTAACGGTCGCTAGCGCCAGTTACGCTTCCGCTACGGCGCAGGCAACGACCACGACAATCAACGTCGGCAAAGATGTAAGCACGAGTGCCACGTTCAAGAAGACAGCCGCCGTACATGATCTGCAAAAGGGCAAGTACAACGGCCTGTATGAGAGCACCCTGACCGTGACGAACACCAGCAAGGCGCCGATCAGCGGCAGCCTGGAGATCCTTCTGTCGGGCTTGGCCGCCCAGAGCCCAGGCGTCACGCTCGAGTACGCAAACGTGACAATCGGCGGCACTACCTACAGTCTGTCGATCAGCACCGACTCCGCGGGGGACCCGGTCATCTTCCTGTCCAAGTCGATTCTGAGCAGCCTGGCCAAAGGCGGTTCGCTGGCGATCTCCTTGTACTTTGGCGAAGCGGCGGCTACATTCCTTTTGTATTCACCCAAATTGTTCACTGACCCGTTCGATAGTTGAGGTGCCCTATTATTAATCAAGGAGTTTTATCCATGACCGCGCGAATACGGGCACACTATGGATTGGCCCCGTTGCTGGCCGTGCTCTGCTGCGGCTGGACCCCGGCCAGTCAGGCCGGCCAAATCACCTACCTCGTCACCGTCCTGAACACGTCCGGCCTTGGGGGGGCCACCGGCACCCTGGATTTCCAGTTCAACCCTCTCGGAGCAGGGGGCTTGGACACGGCTCTGATTTCAACCTTTAACCCTGGTGGTGGCAGCGTGGGTGCTGTAAACACTCCGCCCACGACGGGCGATGTTTCGGGCTCCCTTTCCAGTCTGCCGTTGACGCTCACGGACGATCAGCCTCTAAGCGAATTGAACCAAACGTTCACCTACGGGGCCAGCATTCAGTACGAACTCACGCTTACGACGTTCAGCGGGACTCCGGGGGCTAGTTTCTTCTTTTCGATGTTTGATCAAAACGGCAACGCGGTCGATGCCGGGAGCAATGGCGTGAGTGCCGCGGAGATTGACGTAGACCCGGGGACGGGCAGACTGGAGCCGCCGTTGACGGGCCCGGGGGTTACGGTCGTACCCCTGCAAGCCTCGGTACCCGAGCCTGCTTCTCTGCTCCTTTTTGCCCTCAGCAGCGTTGGCCTAGCGGCGTACGCAAAGTGGCAACTCCCGCCTAGCGATCAGGCCGGTTCATCGCCATCGCCCAAGTGAGCGCGGTGCGTTTCGGCCGCAAGCCAGACGGAGACGATTGTTATTGCGGAGAGAACGATCAGGTAGACGGCAACTCCCCAGGTGCGACCGTCTGCCCATTGCAGCAGCGCTACGCAAATGAGCGGGGCCAGGCCGCCGGCCAGCGGCGAGGCCAACTGGTACCCCATCGAAGCGCCCGTATACCGGACATCCGTGCCGAACAGCTCGGAGAAAAAAGCCGCTTGTGGCGCATACATCGCCGACTGAGCGATCAGGGCGATCGCGATGGCCAGGCCGATCCAGGTTGCGCAGGCTGTATCGACCATCCAGAAAAACGGGAAGGCGAAGGCAGCCTGCGCCGCGGCGCCTCCCAGATAAACCGCGCGCCTTCCGTAGGCGTCCGACAACCTGCCAAATGCGGGGATGGCTATGAACTGCAACACCGAGGCGATGAGCAGGCAGTTCAACGTCACAGTTCGCGGTAGGTCCAGATTGACCGTGGCATAGGTAAGCACGAACACCGTGAAAATGTAAAAGCCGGCGTTCTCCGCCATCCGCGCACCGATCGCCAGCAGAACGTTTCGCGGATAGCGCCTGAGGACCTTGAGAAACGGCACAGGGGCCTGCTGCTTGCGATCACGGAGCTTCGCAAATAACGGGCTCTCGTAAATCCGCAGGCGGATGAACAGGCCTACGCCGAGCAATCCGATCCCCAGGAGAAACGGAATGCGCCAGCCCCAGCTCAGAAAAGCTTCGTTGGGCAGCAGGGAGAAGAGATTGAAGACCGAATTGGCCAACAGGGAACCGGCCGGCACACCCGCCTGAACCCAACTTGCGTTCAGCCCTCGCCGACCCTGGTGTCCATGCTCTACGACCATCAGCACGGCCCCACCCCATTCTCCCCCCACGCCGAAGCCCTGGACGAATCGCAAAAGAACCAGCAGAACCGGCGCGGCCACGCCAACCTGACCGTACGTCGGCAAAACACCGATCAGAAATGTTGACAGACCCATGATCAACAGCGTGGTGACCAGCATGGATTTTCGGCCCATACGATCACCGAAGTGCCCGAACACGATACCGCCTACCGGGCGCGCGACGAAGCCGACCGCGTACGTGGCAAACGACGCCATCGTCCCGGCGAGCGGATCGAGCGTGGGAAAGAAGAGTCGATTGAAGACTAGTGCCGCGGCCGTCCCGTAGAGAAAGAAGTCATACCATTCGATCGTCGTGCCGATGAAGCTTGCCGCAATGACGCGGATTACGGAAATGGGGGAGGTGGCGGCAGCGGGTTTGTCGTCGGACATGTGGGAATTCTACTCAGGTTGCGAACGATATTCCGCCCGGTCCGGGATTCCAGAAACTTTCCCAGGGTCAAATCGTCGTGGGCTGGCGCAGCATGACCCGGCTTGTTGCGTCAAATCCCTCAAGCCGGCCTCGAAAATTCCATGGTCGTCAGGCTGCCCCGACCGCGATTCATTTTTACTTGCCTTTCGGTGCATCGGTCGATGTGACCGACGCGGGCTGCCGAACGACTAAGCTCGCTTTCCGGGGCCGCCTCTAAGACTTTGAACCTTGGAACGGCCTAATGCGGTCCCGGCCAGGTGCAGGGTTTGGTTCGGCCGCACCCCGCTGGCACTATTTCTTGTCCCGCTTCCAGACACTCAATGTCCTTTCGCTACCCTCTTTGGCCGTAAACTCGGTCGGACGATCCTTTCCGGGTGCGGCGAAGCAAAACTTGACCGTGTCCCCATCCAGCTCGTAAATCCCGAGGTGGGTCTTCCCTTTGGTCGGCCCCTCCGTCATGGCGTAGTCGATGGCCTTCGGCTTCTTGGACGGGTCGATGCTGATCTTGGCCTTGAAATAGACCTGCCCGCCGATGGTGATAGTAGTCTCCCCGTTCTTGGCGACCCGTTTCCCACGGTCGACGGTTTCCTTGGGCATCGAAAAACCATTAGCTTCGCCAGACATCATGGACCATTCCCCCTCCAGTTGTTTCATCTCCTTCTTGATGGCGTCTTGTGCGTCGACGACACCTCCGAGCACCAGAACTGTGAACACGGGAACGATCACACGCATGGGGACTCCTCCACGAAGGTAAGATTGCTGGCCGAATCCTGGATTGGACAGAATCCAGAAGTGACACCAAGCTTCGCCGGCGGCTTGCGTCTTTTGTTCCGGCGTCCGCGTCTTGCGGACGCCCATCCAGGTGAACGAGACGCGCACGGCCGCGGTGGTATCTCGAAGCCATTCTGCGGCAGAGACGGAGGAACGAACATGGTCTTCATCCAAGAGCGCATGGTCATGAAGGTCTCCTGTGGTTGAAAAGGGACGATTCAGTTAACCGAGGGACGCTGCACGCGGCGCGGGGCTTTGGCCGCGGTCGCACCCTCGCGCGTGTAGTCGCAAGGTAGACCTACTCGGCCAACGATTGCCGGTACCACGCTCGGCAAGTTAAAGTTCTTCATGGCTCAAGCTATCGGGCGCATCTGCTATCAAGGGAAACGGTAGCAAGTGTGCCAATTGCCAAGTAAAATCGGCTGCTAGACGCCATGCTAACGATTGGGCACGCCAGCTAATACGGTGACGAGTTTCCGGGTAAGACTCCCTTAGCATAGTCAACTGCCCGGCCGAGCGCCCAAAGTCGCAACGTTGCCGATTCTGTTTCTGTTACAAGGGACCAAGGAATCACACCTAGCCGCCATGTTCGAACAAGCTTTCAAGAATATCGACGACGTGCTCTGGAAGGAAGCCGGTTGCACGACCGAACTCGATTACACCGAGCAAACGTCGTGGCTCCTCTTTCTGAAATACCTCGACGGGCTGGAGCAAGACAGGTCCGATGAAGCCGCCCTGGATGGGAAGAAATACACCTTCATCCTCGACAAGCCCTATCGCTGGGAGGCCTGGGCCGCACCCAAGGGCAACGACGGCAAGATCGACCACAACAAGGCCCAAACCGGCGACGACCTGCGCGACTTCGTCAACGGCAAGCTTTTCCCCTACCTGCATGGCTTCAAGCAGAAGGCCAGCGGGCCGAACACCATCGAGTACAAGATCGGCGAAATCTTCGGCGAGATCAAGAACAAGATCCAGAGCGGCTACAATCTCCGCGAGATCATCGACCACATCGACGAGCTGCGCTTCCGCTCGCAGACCGAGAAGCACGAGCTATCGCAGCTCTACGAAGAGAAAATCAAGCGGATGGGGAACGCTGGCCGCAATGGCGGCGAGTATTACACGCCGCGCCCACTCATTCGCGCGATGATCCAGGTCGTGAAGCCCCGGATCGGTGAACGCATCTATGACGGCGCTTGCGGCTCCGCCGGCTTCCTGTGCGAATCGTTCGACTACCTCAAGGCCAGGAAAAGCCTGACCACCAAAGACCTGAAGACGCTGCAGGAACGCACTTTCTACGGCAAGGAGAAGAAATCGCTCGCTTACGTCATTGCGATCATGAACATGATCCTGCACGGCATCGAGGCGCCGAACATCGTCCACACCAACACCCTCACTGAAAACCTCGCCGACATCCAGGAGAAGGATCGCTTCGACGTGGTTCTGGCCAATCCCCCCTTCGGCGGCAAGGAACGCAAGGAAGTGCAGCAAAACTTCCCCATCCGCACGGGCGAGACTGCTTTCCTGTTCCTGCAGCACTTCATCAAGATTCTCAAGGCCGGCGGCCGCGGCGGCGTGGTCATCAAGAACACCTTCCTTTCCAACACCGACAATGCCTCGGTGAGCCTGCGCAAGCTGCTTCTGGAAAGCTGCAATCTGTACACCGTGCTCGACTGCCCGGGTGGCGTCTTCCAGGGGGCGGGCGTGAAGACCGTGGTCCTCTTCTTCGAGAAAGGCGCGCCGACGCGCAAGGTCTGGTACTACCAGCTCGACGCTGGCCGAAACCTGGGCAAGACCAACCCGCTCAACGATGACGATTTGAAAGAATTCGTCGCGCTGCAAAAGACGTTCGCCGACTCTCGCAAGTCGTGGAGCGTGGACGCCAAGAGCATCGACCCAACGACCTTCGACCTCTCCGTGAAGAACCCTAACGGCGGCGAGGAAGTGGCGCACCGCAGCCCCGAAGAGATCATGGACGAAATGGCCGTGCTGGACGCCGAGAGCGCAGAAGTGCTGCAAACCATCCGGGGATTGCTATGAAAAACGGATGGCAGACAAAGAGATTGGGAGACGTGGCAAAGACTCAGTACGGGCTTTCCGAACCAATGAATGAGGAAGGCAAAGGCTTCAAGATTTTCCGCATGGGCGAGCTTCAGAACGGACGGCTTATTGATACCGGGCGGATGAAGTATGCAGACATCAGCCGCGCTGATTTCGAGCAATACCAACTTCACACTGGCGACGTGTTGTTCAATCGCACCAACAGCTTTGAACTCGTCGGCAAGACCGGTATCTTCACGCTGCATGGAGACTACTGCTTCGCTTCGTATCTGGTGCGGCTGAATCTCGATCGTCAGAAGGTGCTGCCTGAGTTCTTGAATTATTTCATGAACTCCGGCCGCTTCCAGAAGAGCGTGAAAGAGAAGGCGTCGCAGTCGATCAACCAAGCGAACATCAATGCGACCATTCTCTCCAATGAGTTGATCCGTTTCCCTGAGTCGCTCGCCGAACAGCGGCGGATCGTCGGCATCCTCGACAAAGCGTTTGACGGCATCGCCACCGCCAAAGCCAACGCCGAAAAGAACCTCCAAAACGCCCATGCTCTGTTCGAAAGCCACCTGCAAGCCGTCTTCACCCAACACGGCAAGGAGTGGGCAGAGACATCCCTCGGTGCAGAGATTGATCTCCTGACTGGTTTTCCTTTCAAAAGCTCCCAATACACCGACTCAGCGAACGGAGTGCGCCTTCTCAGGGGCGACAACATCGTGCAGGGTTCATTGCGTTGGGACGATGTTAAGAGGTGGCCCGCTTCGGAAGCAGCTGAATACAAACGATATGAGCTTTCTTTTGGCGATGTTGTGCTCGCGATGGATCGCCCTTGGGTCAAAGCAGGATTGAAACGAGCACAAATATGGGAGAGTGATTTGCCATGCCTGCTGGTTCAGCGAACGGCGCGACTCCGAGGAAACGGCAGTCTCGACAACCGGTTCTTGGTTTATCTCATTGGTTCTGCTGGCTTCACGTACCACATTCTTGGCGTTCAAACCGGCATCGGCGTGCCGCACATTAGTGGTCAACAGATCAAGGATTTTCAGTTCGTTAAACCGCCACTTTCAAAGCAGCGCGAAATTGTTACCAGGCTCGACGCCCTCCACGAAGAAACCCAACGCCTCGAATCCCTCTACCAGCGCAAGCTCGCCGCGCTCGACGAGTTGAAGAAGTCGCTGCTGCACCAGGCATTCAGCGGCCAACTGTAGGAGAAGCCCATGGCCGACGAAACCCCACGTTCCGAGATCGTCCTGTACCAAACGGAGGACGGGCGCACGCGCATCGAGTGCCGATTCGAGAACGAGACGATCTGGCTTACTCAGGCGTTGATCGCGGAGTTGTTCCAGATCACGGTTCCAACCGTAAACGAGCACCTCAAGGGGATTTACGCCGACGGCGAACTTGCGGCGGAGGGAACTATTCGGAAATTCCGAATAGTTCGAACCGAGGGCGCGCGCGCGGTGACGCGCGAAATTGAGCACTACAGCCTGCCTGCAATCCTGGCCATCGGCTATCGGGTCCGCAGCGCAAGGGGCACGCAATTCCGCCAGTGGGCGACCGCCCAGCTAAGCGAGTACCTGGTGAAAGGCTTCACCCTGGACGACGAGCGGCTCAAGAACCCGCCCGGCCCGGGGGTGCCTGATTATTTCGACGAGTTGCTGGAGCGCATCCGCGACATTCGCGCCAGCGAAAAGCGGATGTACTTGCGCGTACGGGAAATCCTGGCGCTGGCGGCGGATTACACGCCTGCCGAACCTGAAACCCTGCTCTTCTTCAAGACTGTGCAAAACAAGCTGCATTTCGCCGCTACCGGCAAGACCGCTCCCGAATTGATTGCCGAGCGGGCAGACGCGGCCAAGCCCAACATGGGGTTTACCAGTTGGAAAGGTGCCGTCGTGCGCAAGGGGGACGTGACCGTTGCCAAGAACTACCTGCAAGAAACGGAGATTGCCGAACTCAACCGCATCGTCGTCATGTTTCTGGATTACGCCGAGGATCAGGCGAAACGCCGCAAGCAGGTTTTCCTGCGCGACTGGCGGAACAAACTCGACGAATTCCTGCGTTTCAACGAGCGTGGCATCCTGCCCGATGCGGGGACAGTATCGCGCAAGGCGGCGGATGAAAAGGCGGGGCGCGAGTACGAGCGCTTCAGCGAACGTCGGCGCGCAGAAATCGAAGCAAAGGCCGAGCAGGACGCCATTCATGAGCTAGAGGATACCGCTAAGAATCTGTCCGACAAGCTCTCCCCTCTCCCCTGTACTCGGGGGAGAGGGGTTGGGGGTGAGGGGGTTTTGCCTGGGAATGCCGAGCCCCCTCACCCCAACCCCTCTCCCTCGAAGCAGGAACGAGTGGCTTCTCCGAAAAGGACCAAGAAAAAGAAAAATGACCAGAAAGCCGACGAGTCATGAATGAAGCCGAAACCAGAGCCGAGCATATTGACCCCGCGCTCGCCGCCGCCGGCTGGGGCGTCGTCGAGGGGAGCCGCATTCGCCGCGAGTATCCCATCACTCTCGGCCGGCTTGAAGGCCACGGGCGCCGAGGCATAGCACTCACCGCCGATTACGTGCTGGTCTATCGCAACACCAAGCTGGCCGTCGTAGAGGCGAAGGCGTGGGACGAGGCGCTCACCGAAGGCGTGGGCCAAGCCAAGGAGTACGCCGGGAAGCTAAAAATTCGCTTTACGTACGCCAGCAACGGCCAGGGCATCTACGGCATCGACATGAAGGAGGGCACCGAGGGCGAAATGTCTCGCTACCCAACCCCGGACGAACTCTGGAACCTCACCTTTGCCGAGGCGAACGCCTGGCGCGATCGCTTTGCCACCGTCCCTTTCGAGGACAAGGGCGGCTATTTTCAGCCGCGCTACTACCAGGACATCGCCATCGAACGCGTGCTGGTGGCCATCGCCGCGGAGAGGCAGCGCATCTTGCTCACGCTCGCGACCGGCACAGGCAAGACCTTTATTGCTTTTCAAATCGCCTGGAAGCTGTTCCAGAGCCGTTGGAACCTGAGCCACGAACCGTCGCGCCGGCCGCGCATCCTGTTCCTGGCCGACCGCAACATCCTCGCCAACCAGGCTTACAATGCTTTCTCTCCGTTCCCCGAGGATGCGATGGTGCGGATTGAGCCGGATAGCATCCGCAAGAAGGGCAAGGTCCCCAAGAACGGTAGCCTGTTCTTCACGATCTTTCAGACCTTCATGAGCGGGCCGCCGAAAGATGGGAAACCTTCTCCCTATTTTGGCGAGTATCCGCCCGACTTCTTCGATTTCATCGTCATCGATGAATGCCATCGCGGCGGCGCCAACGACGAAAGTACCTGGCGCGACATCCTCGACTACTTCGCGCCGGCCGTGCAGCTCGGCCTGACCGCCACTCCCAAACGCAAAGACAATGTGAACACTTACAAGTATTTCGGGGAGCCAGTGTACGTTTATTCGCTCAAGGACGGCATCAACGACGGCTTCCTGACACCGTTCAAGGTGAAGCAAATCTCCACGACGCTGGACGAGTATGTCTACACGTCCGACGACAAGCTGATCGAGGGCGAGGTGGAGACGGGGAAGCGCTACGAGGAGAAGGATTTCAACAAGATCATCGAGATCATGGAGCGCGAGAGAAAGCGTGTCGAGATTTTCATGGAGCAGATCAACCAGAACGAAAAGACGCTGGTCTTCTGCGCCACGCAGGACCACGCACGGGCCGTGCGTGACCTCATCAACCAGATGAAGACGAGCAAAGACCCAAACTACTGCCAGCGCGTCACCGCCAACGACGGCGCCTTGGGCGACCAGCACCTGCGCGACTTTCAGGACAACGAGAAAAGCATTCCGACCATTCTGACCACCTCGCAAAAACTCTCGACCGGCGTCGATGCCCGCAACATCCGCAACATCGTGCTAATGCGGCCGATCAACTCGATGATCGAGTTCAAGCAAATCATCGGCCGCGGCACCCGGCTCTACGACGGCAAGGATTACTTCACGATTTACGATTTTGTGAAGGCGCACCACCATTTCAGCGATCCGGAATGGGACGGCACGTCGGTAGGTGACACGAGCGACGGCGAGGAAGACGGCGCCAGCCAAGGCCATGATGAGGAAGACAATGGAAAGAAGAAGGGTGGCGACGGAGGGGAGCGTCCCGAGCGCCCGGCCAAGATCAAGGTTAAACTGGCAGACGGCAAAGCCCGCACGATCCAGCACATGATGGTGACAACCTTCTGGCACGCCGACGGTACGCCCATCTCGGCCCAGGAATTCATGAAGATGCTCTTCGGCAAGCTGCCCGAGTTCTTCAAAGACGAGGCGGAACTGCGCGCCCTCTGGAGCGTCCCCGACACGCGCGCCAAGCTATTGCAAGGGCTCGCCGAGAAAGGCTTCGGCGGCGAGCAGCTTGACGAGATGCAAAAGGTCATCGACGCGGAGAAAAGCGACCTGTTCGACGTGCTGGCATATGTGGCATATGCTTTGGCCCCGCTCACCCGCGATGAAAGGGCGACCAACGCTAAGGGCGCGATCACCACTCATTTCAACAGCAGGCAGCAGGCGTTCCTCGACTTCGTGCTCTCGCAGTACGTGAAAGTCGGCGTGCACGAACTGGACAAGGAAAAGCTCTCTCCTCTGCTCAAACTCAAATACAACAACGCCATTGCCGACGCCGTCGCCGATCTGGGTAAGCCGGAAGAGATCGGCAGAATGTTCGCCGGGTTCCAGAAGTATCTGTACCAGGGGGTGGCCTGAGTAAAGGGTAAAGGAAACACGTCTTGCTGAAAGCGTTGCATCGAGCGGCGCGATTGAGGACGCTGCAACGCCTACGGTGTAGGTGCCTATCGGGCTCGCCTTTATCCCAGGGTGGCGCTGCGCTTACCCTGGGCTTTGCGCTTGAACGCCTACAGCGTTCCGGCCGGCTGCGACGCCGCGTCGTCGAGATCCACATGCACCTGCATTCGGCGGCGGGTCTCCGGACCTCGCCGCAGGCGCTGAGACCAGGTCTCGTGCAGCTTCGGGGAGACCTCCGGTCAATTCAGGAGCGAGGTCGGGAGACCTGCGCACAGCTGGGACCTCGCCGCAGGCGCTGAGACCCTCGCACTGCACTTTCATGCATGATCTTGCGGTGAATTTATTTTGGGTGAAACTATGAAGGAGGCCGAAGCCGACTGGTGGAGTCCTTTGAGTTCGTGGTAAACCGGATATTGCGTGTTTAACAATATCAGTTTCCACAAAAGGAGAACCACCGTGAAGTACGTCGGCATCGACCTCCACAAAA
>DATGZX010000047.1:0-11360 GCA_035296965.1 Gemmataceae bacterium | reverse complement strand
CACCATGAACAATCTGGCCAGCGTGTACTTGGAGTCTGGCCAGATCAAGAAGTGCCTGCCGCTCTTCGAGGAGACGCTGGCCAAGCGTCAGCAGAAGCTCGGCCCCAACCACCCCGCTACGTTGCAGAGCATGAACAACCTGGCCCAGGCGTACAGGGACGACGGCCAACTGGACAAAGCCTTGCCGCTCTACGAGCAGACGCTGGCCAAGGAAAAAGAGAAGCTGGGGCCCGACCATCCCGATACCTTGGTATGCATGACTAACCTGGCCTTTGCGTACTGGTTACAAAGGAAGCTTGACCGGTCGATCCCGCTGTTTGAGGAGGCGCTCAAGGGACGAAAGGCAAAGCTCGGGCTGCTGCACCCTGCGACGATTCAAACCATGTACAACCTTGGCGTCAACTACCTGCAAGCTGGCCGAGTAAGCGAAGCGATCGCGCTACTAGAGACCGCGCATCGCGAGGGCAGTTTGCCCGAAGATCGCACCTCGGCAGCTCGAGAGCTGCTGTCGGCATACGTGACGGCCGGCAAGAACCACGAAGCAAACGTCTTGGCGGCCGACCTTGCAGCCGCTGCCAGACAACAATACCCGACCGACAGTCCACGGCTGATAGGCGTGCTAGACCAAACCAGCCTGGCGCTCATGCAGATCAAGGCCTTCGCCCAGGCGGAGCCAATTCTGCGAGAGTGCCTGGCCATCCGTAAGAAGAAGGAACCCGACGCGTGGACGACCTTCAGCACTCTATCGATCCTCGGCGGTGCCCTCCTTGCCAACGACAAATACGCCGAGGCCGAGGCGCTGTTGCTGCAAGGCTACGCAGGCATGAAGCGGCGCGAGGTTAAGATCCCCCCAGAGGGGAAGGTCCGCTTGACGGAAGCCTTGGAACGACTCGTGCAACTCTACGAAGCCTGGGGCAAGAAGGACAAAGCGGCCGAATGGCGGAAAAAGTTGGCCGAAGCGCGTGCAGCCGAACGGAACCCCACGCCATAAGCCGTTAGCGCCAAGGAGTTGGAATTCTTGGTCCCGGATGAGCACTTAGTGCCCGGCTTGTGAGCGTATCATCCAGAACGAGCCGCCGCCGAAGCGTATTTTTCTGCAGTCTGCCAGGTAGGTAATTGGTCCGACTGTCCCAGTAGGGGCCCGTCTCGGTTTGCTATTCGTCCGGTACCTCATCCATTCTTGGACTGTACTTGAAAGGAAGAAGCGGAGCCAAGAACTCATCCATGGCCTGGGAATGGCGCTCGAAAAGCTTCGTCACTTCCTTGAAGACATAGGAATAAGGTCCGGGGATTGACCGGCTACTCCTTTGGAACAAGCAGAGAAGAATTCACTTTTTCCTGGAGCCGGCGTACCATGTCGGACAGGGCAGCATTCTCTTCTCGGAATTTTTCGAGTTGCTTGATCTGCTGTTGCAATTCGGCCACCAGCTGCTGGAGACCAGCATTGTCAAAGCGGACCTGCTGTTCGTGCCGCTCTGAGTGTTCTTGAGAACAGGCCCGCCGTTGCAGGCTGTGATAACTGGAAAGCCGCATCACACGGGCACCGAACACATTCAAGACGCGGTTAACGCTTCGCCCTACTTTCGCCATCTTCGGTGCTTTAGGTATTTGCTCTCCCTTTCCGGGCAATATCGGTCCGTTGCGCATCTCTGCGTGGGGGCGATGAGCCATGTAGTACCAATGTCCGCTATTGTGATAAGCGTCGAGGAATTCTTCGCGGGTGAATGGCTGTCCTCCGTTTAACCATGTTTTCATGAAGGAGATTTGCAACCCACAGTCGGACAAAAGATCGAAGATTTTTAGGGTAGTTGGACCATAATAGGCGAAACCAGCCTCGCCATGCTCAAAGACAATGACGGGTCTATTCTTGCTTATTGTTTTGATGCCGCCATTCAGTACGAGAAATTCGCCGCCTTCGACGTCTATCTTGATGAAATGAATGGGCACGTTGGCCGGGACAATGTGGTCAAGTAGATCCGTCTTGACCGTTATCTCGACGACCGTCTCATTAGGCCGATCGTAGCGTCTTCTGCGCAGGCCGCTGTAAGCCGGATTGCTCGTTACGTGGCAGAATGAAGTTTCTCCCTGAGTGTCGCTCAGGGCCAGGTCGTAGAAATTCACCTTGGGAAACGTTTGCTTCGGGAACGTTTTGATGAGTCCCTGGTACAGGTCAGGAAGTGGCTCGAATCCATAGTGCGTTCCCCGCGGCGCCGTTTGCAGGATCGGCATCAAGATACTGCCGATATGGCAACCCACATCGACGGCGTTCGAGTCCGGCGTCATGCAGCGCTGCATCACCGCGACGGTTTGCCTGTCGTAATCGTCGTTCATCGCGTCGTAGTACGCACGATCGCGCACCTCGGGCGTGCTCGCAGTGCTTTGCATTTGTTTCTCCACTCATGCGGAACGAACGATAGGTGATCTGTTGGAATGCCAACGAGTTCTATCAAGAGGTGAATCGCGCCCAAAGGGCGGCAAACTAGCAAGAATCGGAACAAAAGCAAGATCAGTTCTCAATCTCTTGCGCGGAGGACTGGGCGACCGGGGGCAAATACAGAGAGAAAAGCTCATGCGTCCGGCGCGACAGCCGAGAGGGCTTCCTGCCCTGGTGCTCCTGCAATCTTTGGCTGACGGGACAAACTTTGAAGGAAGAGTAAGAATATAGGAGGAAGATTACGATTACGAAGAGGATGAAGAGCACGATCCAGATTAAGAGCAGGATGTGATGCCTGCGCGGCCTATTTGAGTCCTGCTCTTTCTCGTGATCTTGCTCTTAATCCTCTTCCAAATCTTACTCTTCATCTAAATCTTTCTCTTATGCGCGGATCGCTGCATAACCCGTCAGTCAAGAATTGACAGAGCACTAAGAGTCGCCCCGTCTAGCCTCCATGCTCCCTCAGCAGCGCGATCACAGCATCGTGCCTCATCTTTTCCGCCCAGGCCATGGGTGCCGCCCAGGGCTCGGCGTCGGCTTCCACTGGATCAGCGCCCCGGTCCAGCAGCAGCTTGACCAGCTCGATACGGCCCCAGCGGCAAGCCCAGCCGAGCGGCGTGCTCTTGAGCAGATGGTCGCGGGTATCGACTCTCGCCCCTGCATCCAGGAGCATCGTCGCAAATTCCAGGAGCTCCTTCGCCGTGACGTAGGTGCGCGCGGCTGCAATATCGTGCAGAAGCGTCAGGCCGAATCGGCCGGGCACGTTGGCGTCGCATCGTTTCAGGATTTGCTGGAAGCAGGTGAGATAGGTAGTGCGGTCCCAATCAGGGTGCGCCCAGAACCAGGGCCCATGATTCCAGAGCCGTAGCGGTTGCTCCAGCATTCGATACCAGCGCGCATCTTGGCGCGGCCAGTCGATGTGCTCCAGCGCCAGCCGCACAATCTCCGGATCGCCGCCACAAGCAGCACTCCAGAGCAGCTGTTCCGCAAGCGTTTGTCCGGCGAACATCCCTTCTTCCACCCTGCCATCGATCTGGCCGGCAAGCATTTGCTTTGCCAGTTCCGTCAAGCGGTAATGCCCCGCCGTCATGGCGCTCGTCACGCCTCCATATTGCTCAAGAAGCTTTACCATTGCCCAGTTGTTCTGGCCATACGCCTGGGACACGGGCGACCCGCTGGCATAAACCTTGGCGTTCGCGTCCGCGCCGCGCTGCAGCAGCATTTCCGCCATGGCGTGCTTGCCCCGGACCGCGCAGTGCCAGAGCGGCATGCCCCAGGTGAATATCACATCATCCAAATCTTCGACGCGGGTGCGCTCGTCCGGGTCGAAGCCGAGATCGAGGAGGAGGGTCAGCATGTCCGGCCGATCATGCCAGACGGCAACGGTGAGCAGGCCGCCCCCCCATTGCTCGATGGGGTTTATCAGCATGCCTTGTGCGTGGCTTGCGCGCAGCCAGTCTGCCTCGCCCAGAGCCACAGCCGAGCGCGCCGTCAGCTCGGCCCCGCGCTGCCGCAAGAGCCGCGCAACGGCAGTGAACTGCTCGGCGCTCGGGCCCTTGCCCAATCGGCTCGCGGCCGCCAGGTCCAAGGGGGTCCGTCCTGCCGGGTCGCGGCGATTCACGTCGGCGCCGTGGTCGAGCAGCCAGGCCACCAACCGTTGGTTGCACACGGCCGCAGCCCCATGAAGCGGCGTTGAACCGTCGTGGTCACAAGCGCTGGCGAGTGCTGGGTTCGCCTCCAGAAGCACGAGCGCTTGTGCCTCGTCGCCGCGGGCGATCGCGCTAGCAAGTTCGTCCGATGCAAGCGTCGTGGGCGCGTTCGGGCCGCTTCCCATTTCCCGGCGACGCTGCTCCTCTTCTTGAATGATGGCGACGATTTCGTCGTAGCCTCGCTCGTTGGCGAGCCTGAGCGCACTCGTGGGCTCGCGGTGAGGATAGATGCCCTTGCGAGCGTCGGCCCTATGTTGCATCAGCAGGCGCACCATCTCGGGCGACCGATCCAGCACTGCGTAGTGCAGCGCTCGATGTTCGTTGTGCCTGCCATGTCCATGTTCGCCAGCTCGGGGCGGGCTTTGAGGAGGGCACGCGCTTGCTCCAGATCCCCGTGATGGACCGCCTCGGCGAGTCGCTGCACGGTGGCCCCGTCCACATAAGCCTTGAGCTTGGGCCAACTGTCGAAGCCGTAGCTCCGCGCCAGCACGAGCTGGGCATCGTGCAGGGCGAATTTCGCCGGGTCGGCAGCCCGGTAGTGCGCGTTCACCTCCGCGACGGCCGCAGCCTCCCCCTCGGCGAACGCCTTCAGCAGTTCCTTCGCCTGCCGCTTGAGTTGATCGAGATCGGGGCGCTCGCGAAGCTTGCGGATGGGTGGAGTGTTATGCACAATGAGCTCCTTTCCTGGCCCGCGCGTTTAGCGTCGGCCGTTGTGCCCGGTGTCCGCTTGCTCGGGCAGAAAAGAGTTCATTGATGGAACAGGTTGTGATCATACTTCCAGGTGGACGCAGTCCTTCCCGCGGACACGGCGGCGCCCTGCAGCGCCACCTGTAGCATAGCGGGAAGCGGGGGAGTTTCCCAGGGTCTACAGGCGAAGCGTTGATCACGGCGGGAAATACAATAGTTGAAGAATCCAAAAAACCTCGCCGAGCACAAGAATTCCAAAAAAAGTTCAAGCAATCGCCCCCGGCCGGGAAGTATATAGAAGAGGGGCGTTCGGCGGAGACCTTCTGGTATGCAACAAGAGTCTGCGGGCACGGTCTTACGCTACATTCGGCAGATGGTGCGCGCGGACGGCCTCCACGACGAGACGGATGGCGTCCTGCTGGAGCGGTTTGCCGGCTCCGGCGATGAAGACGCCTTCGCTCTGCTGGTGCGCCGGCATGGGCCGATGGTGCTTGGAGTCTGCCGCCGGGTCCTCTCTCACGATCAAGACGCCGAGGATGCGTTCCAGGCCACCTTCATGGTGCTCGCACGCAAAGCTGGGGGAATCCGGCAGCGGCAACTACTGGCCAACTGGCTCTATGGCGTGGCCATCCGAATAGCGGCCAAGGCCCGAGCCAGCAGCATGAAAAGGCGGACCCGCGAAACCCTGTTGCCCGAATTGCCCGAGCTGGAAGCCCAGGCAGAATCGGCGTGGTGGTCGATTCGGGAGGTCCTGGATGAAGAAGTGAGTCGGCTGCCCGCAAAATACCGCCTCCCGTTCATGCTCTGCTACTTGCAGGGTCTGACCAACGAGGAGGCCGCGGCGGAGCTGAAATGCCCAAAGGGTACGCTTCAATCCAGGCTGTCGTGGGCCAGGGATCGCCTGCGCTCGCGCTTGACGCGCCGAGGCGTTGCCCTTTCCGGAAGCGTCTTGGCAGCCTTGCTCGCCCGCAACGCGGCCCCTGCCGCGGTTCCGGCCCGACTTGCGGATAGCATCGTAACGGCCGCGCTTGCGTTCGGCGGCTGGAAAACCACTGCCGGCGGGACCATTTCCGTGCCCGCTATTCATCTGGCTCAAGGAGTTCTTCACGCGATGTTCCTCACCAAAATGAAAATCCTGGCGATAATTTTGCTTGCATGGGTCTTGATGGGAGCAGGCGCCGGTCTGTGGTTGCGACAATCCCCCGCCGCGGAAGCGCCCGTCGTTGTCCTGTTGGCGGAGGACGAACCGGCCAAGCCGGACGAGCCGAAGGCGAAGCCAACCGAGAAACACTTCAAGGCCGAGGCCGTCGTCACCAAGTCGTTCCAGACGGGGACAGCGCCGCGCATCAATGTCGGCATGTTCAACGGTTCCATCACCGTCAACGCTTCCGGCGAACGCAAGGTAAATGTCAAGGTTACCAAACGAAGCGATGCGCACTCACAAGAAGAAGCCGACCGGGAACTCGCGAATATCGACGTCAACATAGCCCAGGATGGCGAGGCGATTCAGGTCGCCGCCAAGCGCAAGGACGAGAAGTCAAGTCACATCAACTCGGGAGCCTGGGCCGAGCTGCAGGTGCCTGCTGGAGCCATGTTGGAGCTGCATACAAGCAACGGGCCTGTGACAATCACCAAGGGCACAGGTGCCGCTAATGTCAAGACCTCGAATGGCAGCGTTACGCTGGAAGGGCACAAGGGAACCGCGCAAGTATCAAGCAGCAACGGCCCAATCGTGGTGAATGGCGGTACCGGCAAACTGGAGCTGAAGACAAGCAACGGCCGCATCGACATCAAAGCCGACAAAGCAGCGGTGACCGCCCATACCTCCAACGGCGGCGTCAAGTTCGAAGGGACCTTGGCGGAAGGTTCGCACACCCTGCATAGCTCCAACGGCAACCTCAACATCGCACTGCACGGCAATGCTGGGGTAAGAGTCGATGCGGAAACCACGAATGGCACCATCACTGCGGGATCCAACACCGCCAAGGCTCAAAAGGCGGGACGCGTGCACCTGGGAACGACGCTCGGGGAGAACCCATCCAGCACCTTGAAGCTTCACACCACCAATGGCACCATCGCCATCTCTAGAGAGAAGGAATAATCAGTCCTGCCTTTTAGAGAATATCAAATCGAAAAATCACCCCGCGCGCAAAACAAAGCCTTGCTGAAAAGCCCGCAAAACACGGGCTTTTTGCAAGGCTTTGGAATTTTGAGAATTTCGGGGGGCGCCAAATCCCTTTTCGATCATCAAAAAACAGCGAAAAACACGGGTTTTTTCATTTTGAGGCTATTTTGGGACTCCTAGAAAAGGGCGCCCTGTAAAATAGCCAAATATATCCACGTATAAACATGTATCATATCGCATCGCCGGGACGATGGATCTTCCCGCCATTCACACTCAGTTCCTGAAAATGCTGGCTTTTGCCGCGTGGACACTGCATCCTATGCTAAATGACCGCGTGCCAAGCGATTCCTACTAGCCCGACGCGTCAGCGAGGTCCCCGCTGACGCATCGGGCTAGTATCAGGGGAATCGTGCACAGTGATTTACAGGTTAGGGAGTGCAGACATGCATGGCCGACGAGAATTCATTCGAAGGGCTGCTGTCGGGGCCGCGATCTTGGGTATGCCGGTGGCACGCGCCGAGCGTGTCTTCGGCGAAGAAGCCGCCCCGCTGCCGACTGACAGGCTCTTCGCGACCGACCCGGAGCGTTACTGGTCCGAGCTGCGCCGCCAATGGCTGCTCGCTCCCGAGCGCATCAACCTGAATTGCGGCTCCGTCGGCTGCACTCCCCTCCCTGTCCTGCGGGCGATGATCGACCACCTGCTCTCCTGCGAGACGTTTCGCGAGCCAGGCTACCCTTGGGCGGGCTACGAGGAGAACGCGCTCCTCCGCCAGCTCCGGGCTGCCCTGGCTGCTTTCCTCCACTGCAAACGTGACGAAATCGCCCTCGTGCGCAACGCCACCGAGGCCAACAACGTCGTTTGCAACGGCCTCGACCTGAAAGCCGGCGACGAGGCCCTGCTCACCGATCAAGAGCATTCCGGCGGCCGGTGCTGCTGGGAACAACGCGCCGCCCGGCATGGCATCAAACTCAATTACGTGAAACTGCCCAGGCCGCCGGCCACCGTGAACGAGATTATTGATCTGTTCCAACGCGCCCTCAGGCCACGCACGCGCATCATCGCCTTTAGTCACATCACCAGCCCGACCGGCCTACTCCTGCCCGCGCGGGAAATCTGCACTCTCGCCCGCCAGCGTGGCATCATGACGCACATCGACGGCGCCCATGCCATTGGCCAGATCCCGCTCGATCTGCCTGCCCTCGGCTGCGATTTCTATGCGAGCAGCCCGCACAAGTGGCTCATGGCCCCGAAAGGCACCGGCCTCCTCTACATTCGCGAACACATGCTCGAACGGCTCTGGGTGAACACCGCTTCGAACGAATGGCACAATTACGCGGCCAAGGCGTATCGTTTCTGCAACGTCGGCACGTCGAACCTGTCGATCATGGCCGGCTTGAAGGCAGCCCTGGACTTTCATCGCGCCGTCGGCCCCGAGCGGATCTACGCGCGCATCCACGCGCTGGCCAAGCGCGTCCGCGATCATGTGGCGGAGCGCCCGGAACTCCGGCTCCTGAATGCGAGTGCCGAGCCCTTTTACGCGGGCCTGGTCAGTTTTGAATCGAGCAAGGGCGACCTGAAACGCGTCGCGGCGGAATGCGCGGCCAGCAAAATCCGTTTCAGCGGCGGTGCCCAACGGATGCGCATCTCCACCCACATTTTCACGCAGCCCGCCGAACTCCAGACCTTCTTCACCGCAATCGATCGAGGATTGCGGACCTGAAAGGAACGATCATGCAACGCTCTCCAATAGCGATAAGTCCCATAGCTCCCATTCAGTCCCAGGAGACTCTCGCCCCTAAGGCGCGATGGGCCAAATGGGACCGAGGGGTCATATTTAGGAAGCCGCCTAATAACTTAGCCCTCTTCGCCCTCACCTTCCTCATCACTCTGCTAGCATCGCCTAGCACCCCCGCCCGCGCCGCCACCATCGACCTGCGCAGCGCCATCATCGTCACCCCCGCCAATCTCTCGCGCCAGGAATTAAAAGCTGTCGATCTCCTGGTCGAGGAAGTGCAAAAGCGCACGATGATCCGCTGGCCGGTGGCTCACAAATGGCCCGACGAATCCATCCCCGTGATCGCCCTCGGCCCCGTCAGCTCTCTTGAAGGCTTTGCCGGCCCCCTCGCCCCACAGCTTGCGACCCTCCCAGGCGCCAAAGCCAAAGAAGGCTATCACCTCCAGGTCTTCAAAGAAGGCCGTAGCGCCCCCGCCGTGATCGTGGCCGGCAACGATGCCCGCGGCGTCCTCTTCGGCGCCGGCCGGTTGCTGCAGGAGCTGCACATGCGCCGCGGCACTGTCACGCTTGCGGACGACCTGAAGATCTCCTCGGCTCCGAAGTACCCCATCCGAGGGCACCAGCTAGGCTATCGCCCCAAGACCAATTCCTACGACGGCTGGAACCTGGCCATCTGGGAGCAATACTTTCGCGATCTTGCGGTATTCGGCACCAACGCCGTCGAGCTGATCCCGCCGCGCTCCGACGACGCTGCCGACAGCCCGCATTTTCCGCTGCCGCCCATGGACATGATGGTCGGCATGTCGAAGCTGCTCGACGACTATGGCCTCGATGTCTGGATCTGGTACCCGGCCATGGACGCCGACTACACCAACCCCAAAACCGTTGAGTTCGCCCTGCACGAATGGAGCGAGGTCTTCAAGAAGCTGCCGCGCATCGACGCCGTCTTCGTCCCCGGCGGCGACCCCGGCCACACGCGTCCTAAGGTCCTCCTCGCCTTGCTGGAAAAGCAAACGGAGAACCTGCACCGCTATCACCCCAAGGCCCAGATGTGGGTGTCGCCGCAAAGCTTCACGCAGGAATGGCTCGACGAATTCCTCGAGATCATGCAGAAGGAGCCGCCCGCCTGGCTCACGGGCATCGTCTATGGTCCGCAGGTGCGCGTGCCGCTGCCCGTGCTGCGCGCCGCCATCCCCAAGCAATACCCGATTCGCCGTTATCCCGACATCACGCATAGCATGCGCTGCCAGTACCCCGTGCCCGATTGGGACCTCGCCTACGCACTGACCCTTGCCCGCGAACCGATCAACCCCCGGCCCATTGGCCAAAGCGAAATCTTTCACGCGTTCGCCGACTCGAGCGTCGGCTTCATCTCCTATTCCGAAGGCTGCAACGACGACGTGAACAAGATGGTCTGGAGCAGCCTCGGTTGGGACCCCACTGCCAACGTCACCGACATCCTGCGCCGCTTCGCCCGCTATTTCATCGACGATCGGTTTGAGGAAGGCTTCGCTCAAGGCTTGCTGGCCCTCGAACGCAACTGGAAGGGACCGCTCCTGACCAACGATGGGGTGTACACAACGCTCGCTCAATTCCGCGAGATGGAGCGCACTGCCAGCCCGCAGGTTTTGTTGAACTGGCGTTTCCAGCAAGCGCTCTATCGCGCCTACTACGATGCCTATGAAAGAAGCCGGCTCATTTGCGAGACCGAGCTGGAAGAGCGGGCCATGGGCAAGCTGCGCGAGGCCCGCACGCTCGGCGCGCTGCCGGCCATGCGTGATGCGCAGGCGTTTCTGGAGCAAGCAGACACCCGCAAGGTGGCGACCGACTGGCGGGCGCGCGTGTTCGAGCTGGGCGAGGCCCTCTTCCAGAGCATCCGCATGCAGCTCAGCGTCGAGCGCTACCAGGCCATCGACATTGGCCGGGGCGCCAACCTCGACACCATCGACATGCCGCTGAACAACCGCGGCTGGTTGCGGCAACGCTTCAACGAAGTCCGCCAGCTTCCGCTCGAAGCGGACCGTCTCAAGGAGATCGACGCCATCCTCAACTGGACCAATCCCGGCCCCGGCGGCTTCTACGACGACCTGGGCAATCCCAGCCGGCAGCCGCACCTGGTGCCCGGCTTACCGTTCGCCCAGGACCCCGCCCGCCTGCTCTCGCCGATGACCGGTTTCGACCAGTCCCGCTCCTGGCGACGCTCCTGGTGCACATCCGCCGAATCGCTCTACGACGCCCCGCTCAAGATGCATTACAAGAACCTGTCCAAGGACGCCGAGTACAAACTCCGCGTCGTCTACGCCGGCGACAACCCCAGGGCCCGCCTACGTCTCATCGCCAACAACGGCGTGGAAATTCATCCCCTGCTGGCCAAACCCGCCCTCGTCCACCCGATTGAATTCGCCATCCCCAAGGAAGCTACGCGCGACGGCGAGCTGACACTGAGCTGGACTCAGGAGTCCGGCAAAGGCGCCGGCGGCCGCGGCTGCCAGGTGGCGGAGGTTTGGTTGATGAGGAGGTAGAGGAGCCGGGTGAAACTATGAAGGAGGCCGAAGCCGACTGGTGGAGTCCTTTGAGTTCGTGGTAAACCGGATATTGCGTGTTTAACAATATCAGTTTCCACAAAAGGAGAACCACCGTGAAGTACGTCGGCATCGACCTCCACAAAA
>DATGZX010000046.1:0-7460 GCA_035296965.1 Gemmataceae bacterium | reverse complement strand
AGTTCTGAAGGCCTTGAAGATCACCGACGTCCGCCCACCAACCCCACCTGCAGGAGAAGAAACCGTGACCTGATGACTAACACGAAATTCAACCCTTGCACAATAAGGACTTACGGCGACTGGTGTTAAACATAGGCTAGCCCGAAGCGTTAGCGAGGACCTCGGCTTACTAGCCCGAAGCGTCAGCGAGGACCTCGGCTTACTAGCCCGAAGCGTCAGCGAGGACCTCGCTGACGCTTCGGGCTACTATCAGCCTCTTCCCGCATGGACATTTAGATGACTACATTCGTTCAACCGTCTGTATCCCCAGCAGATCGAGACCTTGGCGGATCGTCCGCGCCGTCAAGTCGCAGAGAAGCAAGCGACTCTGGCGAAGCGCTGGAGTCTCGGCGCGCAATACAGGGCAGTTCTGATAAAAACCGCTGTAGCACTTGGCCAGGTCCCAAAGGTAGGCGGTGATAGTGTTCGGCTTGTACTCAGTGGCCGCGGACAGCAAGGCTTCCTCGAAGCGCAACAGTTGCAGGGCAAGGGTGCGTTCCTGAGCGCCATCGAGCAAGGGCAGGGGAGGATCGCGCTGGAACAAGGCAGGGTCATCGTCCCCTTTGCGAAAGATGTTCCGAATCCTGGCGTACGCGTATTGCATGTACGTGGCAGTATTGCCGTCCATGGCGAGCATTTTCTCCCAATTGAAGACGTAGTCCGTCGTGCGATTCTGCGAGAGATCTGCGTACTTCACCGCACCCAGTCCCACGATCTCCGCAAGCTGTCGGCGCTCGGCGGCTTCCAACTCCGGGAACTCTTCCCCCCGTTCCTGCCCCTCTTTGCGCGATCGCTCATAAACATCGTTGGCTCGCTTCACCGCCTCGTCGAGCAACTGCTCGAGTTCGACAGCGCCGCCTTCGCGCGTCTTGATGGGCTTCCGATTCGCATCCAGCACGGAACCGAATGAGAGGTGTGCTAACTCGACTTGCGTATAGCCCCACCGCCGTGCCGCCTCGAACAGGTGCTGGAAATGAAGGGCCTGCCGCGCATCCACCACGTAAAGCATTACGTCTGGCTGCCACTGCTCCATGCGATAACGAATAGTTGCCAGGTCCGTTGTGGTGTAGGTGTAGGCACCGTCTGTCTTCTGGACCAGCGCGGGCGGTTCGTCAGGACCGAACGGAATAACCAGGGCACCTTTGCTGCGCTGGGCAATCCCTTTCTCCTCCAGACTCCGGACAACATCCGCCAGCATGGGATGATAAAAACTTTCACCGAGCGTGTGGTCGAAGTGCACGCCCAGGCGCTCATAAATGCCGTCAATCTCCGCCCGGCACCAGGGCATGAACATTTGCCAGAGCCGAACATTTTCGGGATCGCCGGCATGCAGCTTCGCGGTTTCCTCGCGTGCCGCGAGCGTTATCGGGTCCGCTTGTCCTTCTCCCGTCTCGTCCTCATCCGTCTTCATCCGGCTGCGCATGAGAATGTAGAGCCTGGCCATTTCCCGGACCGGGTCTGCTCGCAGCGCCGCCTCGTCGCGGAAATGTTTGTAGCCGTAAAGCAGAATCCCAATCTGCGTGCCCCAGTCTCCCAGGTGGTTGTCTGTGATAACCTTGTTTCCCAGGAAACGAAACAGTCGGGCAAGGGAATCACCGATGATCGTGCTTCGCAAATGGCCAACGTGCATTGGCTTGGCCACGTTGGGCGAGCTGAAATCGAGAACAACGGTGCGGACGGCCCCCACGTCGCTCACGCCGAGACGTTGGTCGCGCGCCGCAATTTGTACCTGTCTCGCCAGCCAATCGCTCCGCAGCGCGAGGTTGATAAACCCAGGACCGGCAATCTCCACACGCTCCAGCATGTCGCCGCGGTCAAGACGATCGACGATTTCCTGGGCGATTTCCCGGGGCTTGCGGTTGAGCACCTTGGCCAGAGGCATGGCACAGTTGGCCTGGTAATCGCCAAACCGTGAATCCTGGGCCGGCTTGATCAAGGCGACATATTGCCCCGGATCGGCGACAAGCTGCGCGAGAGCATCGTGAAACTTCCGCTGGACCTGGTGAAGGAGGTTCATAGTCTCGGGACCGGCCGCTCGAAAAAGGAGAAGGAAAAGCCGAAAGAGACTCGGCTGCAACAGCGTCGCGCCCATCCACGCCTAAGATATGGAAGCGTGGCGGCAGGGGCCTACAGCAACGCCCTGTTCGCGCAACCTGACGTTGGCTGCGCAGCCCTCTGGCCGAAGCCAAGACGAGTGCAGGGCTATGTTACGCTCGGCCAAACTACTTACTCGCGCTCCCACTCGATCCGCTTGGCGTCTGCCCAGAGATCGTCCAGCCCGTAGTAAGAGCGGGTTTCCCCGTCGAACACATGCACGACGATGTCGCCGTAATCCTGGACAATCCACTTGGCAGCTTCGTACCCCTCAATGCCAAGGCGGGTTTCTCCCTCGGCTGCCATGCTCGCGTCGATCTCTTCAGCCAGCGTGTGCATCTGCCTGCGGCTGGAACCGGTCATAAGCACAAAGAAGTCGTAGAGAGGAGTGATGCCTCGCATGTCCAGGACAACTACGTCGCGAGCCTTGTTGTCCTCGGCGACACGAGCGCACATGATTGAGTGCTGAAGGGCTACCTCTACACGGGGGGTCGAAAGGCTACTCACCGTTGCGATATTCAAAGGACCTCCTTCGGTTGTTGCGATCCCTGCCCGGAAGCCCAGGAACGAGCACGGTGATGTGTGTACATCGGGGCCAAATGTGTCGCCGTTGGTCACCTCCGGGCTAAATCAGCAGCGTCTGCGAGCCCAGCGCCGGAACGGCCAAAGCAGACGCCATACTGCATGTTCCGGCCTTGGGCATCCGCACCACCGCAGGTGCGGTGCACATCATGATCCAGCTTCAGTCGAGAACGGTCAAGCACCAAAATCCAACTTGCACGGACAACATTCTTCTTCACGCCAAGGTTCGATCATCACCCCGTTCATATTGACGAACCAAGAGCCACAAGGGTTCGGTCGCGAGAAGTATTTCGGGTCGAGCGCCTGAAGTCCCTGGCTACGCACGCCCTCCGGGCGACGAAACCGCTTCGCCCGGACGGCGAACGAATGTAGCCAGGGACTTTAGTCCCTGGCGTTCTTCTCCTCATCTGTATTCTAGCTGATGCCGGGCAAGTGAAAGCAAGAAATATTCGCTCCGTAGTTGGAAGAGGCCAACTAGCAGGCTCTAAATGACGGTGCGGGAATCGGCTGTAGGTCAGGTTTCCAACCTGACCGGACAGATTGGAAATCTGTCCTACCAAGCTGCCGAATCAAGCGCCGCGCTGTAGGCCAGAAATAACTCCTCTAGCATCCCATGTCGGTCTCCGCTATAGTCCCGCCCGCATCTTGATACGGCACGATAGTTTCTTGAGCCGACGGCACGCTCATCTTCCACGCTTTTCCAAACTGCCTCGGCCAGTTCCTTGCCCAAGGCACTGTCCCATTGACTCTTACGGCAATTCTCCCCGCTTCTGCCCAATAGCCGGCGGCAGGACACGGCGGAGCCATTTCCTCTCGAAACATGGTGGAACGCAATGCTGAGACTATTCTGGGTCGGAACCTTCGTGATCCTGGTAATAGGCGCCGCTGCCTTCGTGCTCGGTCCCCGATACTTTGGCCAGGGGCCGACTTGCGACTCTTCGGAGTGCGCGGTGGCCTATGATGAGAATTATGTTCTTCCGGAGGAGCCTCAACCGATCGGCGACCCTTCCGCGGATCAACCGGCGGCCGTCTCGGAATCTCAGGTCATCGAAGTCATCGATGTGCTCGAAGCTCAAATGGCTTCCCTGAAGAGCAAGGAGTCCGCAGCCATTGATGAAGGGCAGAAGATCGTCGCGCCGGACTTGAATGTGCCGGTACTTCTAGAAGAGACCGAGAAGGATTACGCCGTGATGCCCCCGTGCCTTGATGACGACGAGGCCCTGCCCGCTCTCATGCCGTATGCCCAGGACGTGGAGCCCACGGTTCCCCACGGTTCTAGCCAGATCAGTCGCTACCACGATACCCCCGGCAATCCAAAAAATGCGCCCGCTTCAGCCGCCAAGAGTTGCCTATGCTGCGAGCACAAAAACTCTTCCGACGCCGGCGTAAACGAAGAGCAGGAGGCCAACCACATTCAGAATAAACTGCCCGGCAAATCTGTTGCCCCGGGTGCAAGGCTGAAAGAGTCGCAGCTGCTATCGCCAGCAGATCTGAAGAACGACCGAGTTCCGAGTGCGTCTCACTTGGACACCATGGAATTTCGCCCCAGCGATGCCAAGAAGGGTGAGTTCGATCCCACGCCTTTCTAGGACTCGGTCAGGTCTAGCTGCCGCGCACAGCGGCGGGCACTGACATTGTACCCGTGGCGTGCATCCAATAAGGTTAATCAATGGTGGCGGATACTCAGTCCTAGGGTAGCCTGGCTCGATGCAACAGGTCCTTTTCCGCATCCCAATCCGAATTGACGGATGGCTGCCGAACGGCATCCCCATATACGGCTTCGGGGCGATGCTGTTCTTGACGTTTTTACTGGTCACCTGGCTGGCTTGCCGCCGGGCGGCGAAAGAAGGCATTTCCAAGGAATTCATGCAGGACCTGGCGATGTGGCTGTTTATCGGCGGCATCGTCGGTGCACGTCTCAGCTCCGTGATCCTGGAGGGAGTGCCCCTCTGGCAGTTCTTCATGATCTGGGACGGGGGCCTCATCCTCTACGGCTCGATCATCGGCGGATTGCTGACTTATCTGGTCTTCTATTTCCTCGTGATCCGGCGGCGGGGGATCTCCGCCTGGAAGCTCACCGATGCCGCCGTGCCTTGCTTTGCCCTGGGAATCTGTTTGGGTCGCATCGGTTGCCTCCTGAACGGCTGCTGCTACGGCAGCGTCGCTTGCCCGGATTGCCCGCAGATTCATTTTCCATTCTCCAGCCCCGCACGTCTTGTTCTCGTCCAAGAGGGACTCCAAACCGCTGCTGGCTTCTCGATGGACGACAACGCAGCCGACCGTCGGTCGGTCGGCGCGGTCGATCCAAACTCCCCGGCCGCGCGGAGCGGATTGCAAGCGGGCGACGTCATCGTCCAGGCCGATGGCCAACCCATCGCGAGCTACAAAGAGTTGCAGGATTATCTCGGTCGCAATTGGCCGCGCGGCAAAAATGACCTGGCGCTCACCGTCAAACGCGGCCCGAATGAAGTCAACTTGCCGAGTTTCAGGCCGCTCACGCTTGGACTGCATCCCACGCAACTTTATGAGTCGATCAGCATGCTGCTGCTTTTTGGGCTGCTCCTCGCTTACTATCCCTTCCGCCGCAACCCGGGCGAACTGGCAGGCATCGTCATGGCTGGCTATGGGATCCATCGTTATCTCAACGAACTCCTTCGTGCAGACCCGCGACCGATCGGCTTCGAAAGGTACATCAGTGTCATTCTCGTCGGTCTCGGCGTGGCCCTCTGGATTTGGCGCCGCTACATGCAGCCTGCATCCTCGGCGAGCGTCGCGCCACCATCTCATCTAGCCGCCCGTAGCCTGGCCGGCACTTCTCGCTAATCCCCCATTTCTCAAGCGTTTCAAGGCTGCGACAGAAGCTGGCTTCCTGCCCCCGGCGCTGGTCCGGCTGCGCTCGGCGCGGGTCTCCTGACCCCGCCGTTCGCCTGCGCTCGGCGCGGGTCTCCTGACCCCGCCGTTCGTCTGACCGGAGGTCTCCTCGAACAAACGCCGACTGCCGTCTGCCCTTTGTCCCCTCGCCCCACGCCCCTCATCCCTCGCCGAGCCGGGCGCGCTTGTCGTACAGGAACTTCAGATGGTGCTCGACATGATCGGTGTAGCCTTTGATCATGCCGGCCACCGTCACCGGGCCGCGGCGGCTGTGCGTGCCAACGCGCTCGAAGGCCTCCTCGGGTAGCTTGCGCAGCACGCGGGCGAACTGGCGCCGGCCCACCTCGAAGAGGACGAGCGCGTCTTCCAGGGATTGTTCGTGTGAAAACAGGCGCTCGACGTACGCGTCCTCGTCCGCGTAGAGCAACGGAGGGTTCTCTTCAGTGAGAACGCGCTTCATGCGGTCGATGGCAATGGCATCGCTATCCGCCAGGTGAACGACCAGCTCCAGGATCGACCATTTTCCAGGTCCCGGCCGCGCGGTGACATCCTGCTGGCTCAACCCGGCCACCGCTTGCCGGAGCCGGGCACCGGACGCCACAAACTCGTCAATCAGCCGCATGTCCATGGTCACGACCCTCCCGTTGAAAATAGCTCTGGTGCTCGACACGACAGCTCCGCGTCTGGAACATCTCGTACCATTTCGCCTTGCCGGCGGCCTGCGCCACGCGGTGCTCGGCGTGGCTGCCCCAGGCGTGAATCGATTCCAGGGTTTGCCAATACGATACGGTTATGCCTTGCCCGTCTGCATCACGAACGCTCTCGATGCCAAGGAAGCCGGGCTGTGTCGCGGCAAGCTCGAGCATGCACTGGGCCATGACGGCGTAACCGAGGGCATCGTTCGTTGTGCGCCGCGAAGTAAAAATGACCGCATAATAAGGCGGCCTGGGCGTTGGGGCTGGGAACTCCATGGGATCCTCCAGGGCTGACGCCGGTATCGACAAGATCGGGCGGGAAAAGGTTCACCTGCATAACTCGCCGCGCACGACCGCGACAGCCTGGCGGCCAAGTTGGCCGCGGTCGCCCTAGAGGCCCGGAGCGTGCACACGGCTTGAAAATAGAGCCGGTTCAGGGCCAGTCGCAATAAAAGGTTCCTGACATCCCTGACACCTTTTAATCCATGGAACTACCACGGGTGTTCCGTTCAATTTCTCAAGCGTGCAACCTTCAGTATTGTTAGAAATAGGAGCGCTAACAACCTCCGCGAACATGCCTTTCAGTCCGTGTGTCTACTCAAGGCGGAGACCACCAATTCGCAGGAATAAGGGGAGTGCAATGTTGACCGCCCGCATTACCGAGAAGTATTTCAGCCACGGGCTTGCCTACTACATTTCGGCACGATACGCCGCATTTGCCCCGTTCTCTCCCGTGTGTGGCCTACTTGCACATTACGCCATCGAAATGTTTATCAAGGGCCGCCTCTCAGTTGGCCGCTCGGAAAGCGAGTTAAGGAAAATTAGCCACGACCTGATTACGGCCTGGATGGCGTTCAAGCCCGAGTATCCGACTGAAAACCTGAGCCGGTTTGACGCAGTCATTGAGGAAATTCACCGCTTCTGGGACATACGGTATCCCGAACGACTCGTCATTAAAGGAATGGAGTGTTCAATTGACTGGTCTGGAGTCGCCGGGGACCACCGTCCGGTCACTCTTTACCGCGACCCTTCAATTGCTGTTCCCGTTCACGATAGTATTCACGTTACAGCTGCTAATTCCTATTATGCAGCTGTATGAGCAAGCACGCACGGAAGTCGTGTCCACAGTGCCAGCGTCTGCAACGGCTTGTTGAAGCTCAGGCCGCTGACATTCGGGCC
>DATGZX010000045.1:0-5303 GCA_035296965.1 Gemmataceae bacterium | reverse complement strand
TTGTGGAGGTCGATGCCGACGTACTTCACGGTGGTTCTCCTTTTGTGGAAACTGATATTGTTAAACACGCAATATCCGGTTTACCACGAACTCAAAGGACTCCACCAGTCGGCTTCGGCCTCCTTCATAGTTTCACCCCGGGTTCCAAGGTGTTCGGCATTGCATGGCAACCAAAGTCCGAGTGCTGCAAGATTACGCACGGTCATTTTAGGCCCCTGCTCGGCCTGAGGTTGCACTAAGGCTCGCGCAGCCATTCGCCGTGCTGGCTACCCAGGTCGAACAGCAACTCTCTCGAATCGGCGCACTCTGACGCTGGCCGGCTTTCTCCTATTTTTTCTGGCCGCGTGGTTCCTGCTTGGGCTTCTCTCATCCGCAACGCACTGCGAAATTCCTCTTCCGCCTTCTCCGCCGCCTGGTCTAGTCCCAGCCTCCGGTAGGCGAACCTCATCACGTCGTAAGGCCCCTCATACCAGCCGATCAAGTGCCGAAAACTGGTTCGATTGCATCCGGAGCGGATGCCTTTGAAGTGTCCCAAGGCGACTGCCATCTGCTCCCAGCAAATCGCGTTGGCGTATTGTCCCAAATTGTAACAACCCAGACCTGCAAGCCAGGCCAGCTCGGGAGAGTTGGGTTGTTTGCTCAACCCAAAGGCACAGAGCTCGATCGCTTTCTGGAAATCCTGGAGATGACAGAGACACACGGCTCCCTTGTAGCACGCCCAGGCGGCTTGCTCGACCCAGCCCTCAAGTACAGAGCATTGGCGATACGCCTCCACCGCCTCGCGGCGTTCTCCCAGATCCTCCAGCGTTTGGCCCAGGTAATACCACCAGCGGGGATCGCCCGGCAGCCTTTGCGTCTCGTCACGCAGGATCTCCAGATCGCGTCTTAACTTGGCAGTGATCTGATCCGGATTCTTCGGCAGCTCGGTGAAAGAGACGCCCGCAAGAATCCCACGCTGGCTTGCTGTCGCCCCAACCAGGGCTTCATGCGTCCGCCCCTGCCAGCTAAGCTGCGACGGCACGCGTATGATCCGTTCCTTCGCGTAGTAGCCTCCTGCGAAGGAGACAAGCCAAACCAGAACCTCAGGATCGGCCTCCAGCCGGGCCCGTAGGTCTTCGAGCGACTTTATCCCCGCAAACAGTAATCGCTCGTCCGTGTCCACGGTCAGGGCCCAGCGTGCTCCATGCGCGGCGGCCCGCTCCAGCGCAAAATTCCGGGCCCGGGCGAAATCGCTGCACCACGAAAAACAGTCACAGCGGAACTTCGGGCCGGCCAACTGCCGGACGATTTGCAGCGTCTTATCGGCAATACCCGTATCAATGAGCAGGAACAGATCCACCCAAGCGATCACGCTGCGAACAGCCTCGGCAACAATGGTTTCGCTGTTGCCGCTCAGCATCGTGGCCACGATCTGCACGTTGGTTTTCATGGGTGTTCTATGTGGGCATCGATCTATATCACCGCGCTTGATTCGGCAGCGGCGTAGGACAGATTTCCCAATCTGTCCGGTCTGGTTGGAAACCCGACCTACTGCCGAATCCCGCACGGTCATTTGGTGAGTGCCATCGACGCGCCATCGGCGCGAGGACACACAGCACATCGTCCACAGAGGTTCTAGTGATAAATACCTCGCTGGAAATCTGCCTTGTGGAGTCTGGTGCATTTTAGGTGATGTGGACTTTGATAAGCTCATGGGCCGACGGATCTCTTTACTTCCAGGATAAATCTGCTTGTCCTTCAAGCCTCCGCTGTTGAAAATCGCACCATGCCCCGAACTGCGGGCGCTTCGATGGTCGACTACTGCTACCAGTTGATGAACCGCGACAGCGGCCGGGTCAGCGCGAACCGGTTACGGCTAGGAGTGTCCAAGCAGTTTGAAGGGAACAGCCCCAGCGGAATCGCCAACGTGGGAGCGACGAGCGTGCGCCTGTGCTGAGCAACGCATTCTCTGCAAGGCGGAAGGATTTTCTGGAGGGTATTCGATGCAAGAAACGGCAAAGATCACGATCGGGCGTGCTTACGCAGCGGAAGGGCGGCGCCGCCTCGCCTCCTGTCATGAAAGAATCAGGCACTGCCTCGGACAACTCAACGACAACCAGGTGTGGTGGCGGCCGCACGAGTCGATGAACAGCATCGGCAACATTCTCCTGCACCTGTGCGGCAACGTCCGGCAATGGATCGTCTGCGGCATCAGCGGCAAAACGGATAGCCGCAATCGGCCCAGGGAATTCGCCGAGCGTTCCCTGATCCCAAAGGCCGACCTGATCCAACGGCTCGACGCCGTGGTCCAGGAAGCCGACGCGCTGTTGGCGGGCGTCACCGACGAGCAGCTTCTGCAGCCGCGCCGTATCCAGGGCTTCGACGAAACGGTCCTGTCCGCCATCTTCGACAGCGTCAGCCATTTCAACGGCCACACCCAGGAAATCGTCTACGTGACGCGCTTGCAATTAGGCTCGACCTACCGGCTGGCCTGGGCGCCCACCACGCCGGAGCAGGGGGCTGCGCCTTAGTCATGGGAAATGAAGAGAAAGATGAAGAGGAAGATTAGGAAGAGGATTTGGAGCAGGAGTAAGAGCATGATGTAGACCGTCGTAATTGTATCTCTTAATCTTCATCTTAATCTTGCTGCTACTCTTCTTCCTGATCGTACTCTTCATCTTACTCTCGCCTCGGCCGTTCCCATCGGCTTGGCTCAGCCGCTATGAGTTACAGCATCAAGCAACCTAGTGCGGCGCAGCGGAAGCCAGCGCACCAGGACTTGCGATCTGTTGACCAGCCGCCTCGGGGCTGAAGTAGCAGCAGTGGTGGCCGCATGGTCGCCACCAGATGCAGCCGGGGGTAAAAGTGGTAAAGGCCAGGAGCAATGCAAAAGCGAATCGGCGCGAACGCATGGAAACAACTCCTGCCACGCTGGCGGCCGTGGCTTCGATCGCGAAGGAGGGCTTCGCGAAAGCCACGCTGTCAAGGACATCCTGTTCGGTGGTGGTTCGTCAGGTTGGCAGGTGATCCAGGTGCAATCGCTGTGCCGCGACCGCCCTTGAACGTCGCCGGGAAACGAAACGCCCGCTGCGATGGCAAGTTGCGCAGCGTCCGTACTTGACTGGCGAAGCGCTCAACCGCACGAGTTTTGTAACGGAATGTGTCTTTGTCTTGTAATACTTGCCTGCCGCCAGACGGGAATTTCATGAATAACGAGATGCCGCCGATCCAAAATCACAGCCGGCTCACAGGCGTTATTCGGGCGTTCCATCCGCGCGGGCCGGCGGCCCGGAAGCGCAAACCATTCTCCTGCGAGCCCTAATGTCCGGATCGTGCAGATTATTCCATTCAGGAAGTCAAGCATCGACAGCCGGCTCATTTTTTTCTCATTTGGGCTTCATCGGTCTCTCATCGCCTTGGTGCTAAAGTTGCATCATCAAGCTGGCTACACGGACGATTACAGAAGATGACGGAGGCCAAAGATGTTTACAACTATTCTTATTCTGCTTGTTCTCATCGTTGGCGCTACGGGTGTCTACATCTGGCGGCGGCCGCAGACGCGCCAGCGCGGCCGCTTCTACGTCTTCCGCTGCCCGCGCTGCAACCAGAAGGTGCGCTATCTGGCAGCCAAGGCCGGTCGAGGCGGCATGTGCCCGCGCTGCGGCGAGCGCTGGACGCTGCCAGCCATGCCGCAGAATGTTCAAGGTTCCGACCCCGACCACGCCAGCTATCTAGAAAGAATCGGCGAGAGGCGTATGCCGGCCGATTCGCGCCCTCTGCGCGCATCCAGGCGAGCCGGCTAGCCATTTCTCCCCACTCCCCCTCGCCCGTTTGCTGGTGACGCACATGCGGGCAGAGCCCTGCAGAATCTTCTGGGATCCTTGCATCTGCAGTATGTTCACTTCTCTGATCTGGGTCTGGCCCACGCCTCCGCGGATTCGCAGATTTGGTTCATTTTCCTGGGTTTTCACGCGCGCCCTGCCCGGACATGCAGTTCGTCCGTTGCATCTGCCTCACGGCAGGAAAAGCCGGCCCGTCCCACGGTATTGTTCGATGTCCAGGAGGTATTCCAGCATTTGTCCCACGACCCGGTCGGCATAGTCGCGACTCCGCAGAAGCTGCTCGGTGTCCGCGATTGTGAAGACAGGTAGCGACGCGCTCGTGTTGTGGGTGCGGAGGGTTGCCTCCAGGGAGTCCGCGCCGTCGGCGTTGCGATTGCCGGTCAGAAGAATCAGTTGATGAGCCTGGCAGGTGCGCCAAATGAGGGCATCGGGGGCGTTGAGCGGCAGTGACAAATCTCGAAAAAGCATGAACGGCAGATTCAGGCTATGCCATATCTCCCGCCACGAAGGTCCTTCGAGCACGCCAGTCAGAGCGCGGAGATGCCCCTGAATATTAATGTCAGCCAGAAGCCCCTGCATGCGGATCCTCCAGACCGCCATTCCGCTGTAGCCGCTCTCTCAAAGCCTGAAGTCTTTCGCGGGAAATACGCCGTTTGGCCTCGACTTCCGGCGGGTTGCCGCGCGCGATTCGCTCGGCGATCTTCTCGTCCTCCATTAGCACTTCACTTTCGTGGTCCCGGAGGTATTGCAGCAGGGCATCTATCTCGGCCATCGAAAGATCGAAGAGCGCAGCCATGGATGTCGGATGCCAGCCGGCCCGAACATAAGGAAGAAGATCGAAGACAGTGATGCGGATGTGCGCCAGTTCCGGGCCACGCCCTCGATCAATGATTACAATGGGCTGCATGATACGATCCTCTGAAATGATCGGCCCAACCCTTCGCCTGCATTCTACGCTCAATCGGCCGGGGACTAAAGAGAAACCGGCTGGGTCGAGACGATCACCGAGGAGGCGAGAGCCGAACGCCTTGCGACGACGGACAAGCTGGGCCTGGCTGGGGCTAATGGAGAGGCCAGGTGAACGGACTCCGCGCCAATTGGCGAGAAAATAGATGCGTCCCCTTTTATTTTCACTCGGCGTACCGTTGAGCAAGTCAAACCCTGGCCTGACGAGTCGTGTGCGTTCATTGCGCACGTACGGATCTTTGGGAGCCACGGGCGGCGACCCGCGGCCCGGCCCTTTTGCGAAAAGCAATATGGTAAAATGTTTGAGTAGCCCAAAGGGAGGTCACTATGACTCGACGCGATCAGATGTTGGAGCGAATTTCGGTTGATCCGAGGGGTTCCCGTTCACGATAGTATTCACGTTACAGCTGCTAATTCCTATTATGCAGCTGTATGAGCAAGCACGCACGGAAGTCGTGTCCACAGTGCCAGCGTCTGCAACGGCTTGTTGAAGCTCAGGCCGCTGACATTCGGGCC
>DATGZX010000044.1:0-55046 GCA_035296965.1 Gemmataceae bacterium | reverse complement strand
GCTGGCGATTCAGAAGATGTCCGGGGCGGAGCGCCTGGTCGAGGCCATCGAGAGATCCATAAGCAGCGGCAACCTCAGCTCGGAAATGCGCGAGCAAGTCAAGGAGATGATTGCCGCTTTGAAGGAACCAAAAAATCAGGCTATTCTCGGCGGCGCCCTGGCGGCGGTGGGCATCGCCCAGTTCACACCGGCGGGGCCAGTGGTTGATTCGATCGTCGGCATTCTCGGCTATATTCTGGCCGGCAAGGCGGTCTTGGAGGCCGCTCCGGATCTGGCGCGTTTCGTGACCAAGGCGCTAGAGGCGAAAGACGACAGCGATTTTGACCAGGCTGGCCAGTACTTCGCGCGCGGGATCTCTCCGCTTTTGGTTCAAGCAGGCACGACGCTGGTTGGCATGGGGGTAGCCAAGGCGACTTCCGCCGGCGCGAAACTGGTCGGCAAGCGCATCGCTGCCTTGAAGGTCTCCAAGAATCCCATCACGAGTGAAGGCGGAAAGCTCCGGGTTGATCCGGCTATAATTGCGAAGGCGGAAGGCGCGACGGCAGCGGCAGGAGGGAAGCCACTAGTACCTCAGATCCCAAAGGCTGCCAGGGATGTTCCTGCCGCCCCAGCAATAGCTCGCGCAGTCGACCTGGAAGAAAAGGCAGATTTGGCACGAAAATATCTTGGCACGCAGAATGGCGAACTCGGAAAGAAATTCCGCAACGGAGGAGGAAATGTTTCCGTAGGGGAGCTTAAGACAGGGAATACTTCGACTCCGGTCCAGGCGTTTAGCGGCGAAAAAGACCTCAAGGAATTTGCCAAATTCGTACCAAACGGGCAACGGACGCTCCCAGTCGGCGGCGTTGGTGAATATATCAGAGACGTCGACGCAGAGGCAAAGATTCTTGAAGAAGTGACGCACATGACGCAGCCCGGGACAAAAGGTACATTGCGAGTATTTACAGAGAAAGAACCTTGCAAGGCGTGCGCCGAGGCATTCAAGAACCTCCAAAAACATAGGCCTAATCTTACTATTGAAATCCACTGGAAGGGCGGCAGCACGATCCTTCCCGCTAAGGAGTGAACATGCTTACCGCCGAAAAACTCGTGGAACGACTCCTGGCCGCGTGCATCGCGAAACAAGAGCAGATCCTCCCCTGCACCGAGGACGATCTCCGGGATGTCGCGCGCCACGCGCCGGGCCCGCTGCCTGTTGCTTATTTGGATTTCCTTTACGCTGTCGGTCGTGGAGCAGGCTGGTTTCTTCAGGACGTGGACATCTACTATCCCAAGATGTTGAACCTGAACGAACAAGCGCGCGATATACTCGACAACTGGGAAAAAGGTCGATTGGAGTTGCCTGCAGATGGGTTCGTGTTCTCCATGCGCAACGGCGAACAGTTCATGTTTTTTCGGGCCAACGAACAATCAGATAATCCAGACGTGTATCATTATTTCGAAGGTAGAGGCCGCTTTCGGCAAGTGGGACCTTTTTGGAGTTTCTTGGAGAGCGAACTACGGGAAGCAGAAGGCCTTAGCTGATAGTTTCCCAATTCGCCGTTGCTTCAGGACTCGCATCAGGCATCTGCTTTACATGAACTTCCGCCGCTTGAACGCTGCGATGTCCGCCGCGTCGAGTTCAAACCATTCGCCGTTCTTGCGTTTTCCCTCAAACCGCTTGTGCCAATAGGCTTCGATACCGGCCGGATCGTCCGTGCGGATTTCGTGCACTCTTGATGCGCGTTCGGGAAGTTGGATGGCAAGTTCGTATTCCCTGCGTCCGACAGCGTTGGACCTTCCAATTTTGTAAAATCGGCCGGATTTAATGAGGTAGACGAATCCGATGTCTTCGATCGGTGCTCTCGCCTCATCAGACGTGCGTCGATTGGCTGGGGCGTAGGCTGCGCACAAACTGGCTACATCTTCAAAGCCGTCGCGGCCCCGACAGTACTCCAACAGCTGTTGCACCAGTTCTGCCTTCGAGCCAATGCGTGCAAAGACTTTTTTGTCGGGAAAATCCACATCCTTGTGGTGCTTGAGAGAGAGGTCGTTGAGCGAAGGGAGTCGGCCGATCTCCTGGGCAAGACTTGCGTACTTTCCGAGAAGTTCTGTCCGATCGTAGGCACCTCGGAGTTGATTGGGAGCAAAACCCGCTTCGTCGAGCGCCTCATTCCAGCGTGCCCACAACTTTCCTTGCCAGTCAGACTGGCAGATACCCGTCTCGGCCTCGAACCTGCGCGAGCCCAGCGGCACCCCATCGTTGACCTCGGCCGTTCGTCTAATTTCTTGAAGGATTTGCTTCTTGTTCATAGCGCGCCCGTGACACAGGGTGGCAATACTCACGTACCTAAAGCCAATCAGCTATCAAGGAGATTACTTGGAGTGGCCTCTGTTGTGCCATTCGTCTGCACCCTTGCGGACAAGACAGAGAAGGAATCATCCATGAGGAAGCCTCATCAGGTTAAGTCGCCATTCTAGAGCGGCAAGAAAAACTTCGTCGACGAGCTATCTGTTCAGTGGTGGGAGCCGGACGATGCCGCCCAGCAACCCACATAGATTTCCAACAATTCCTCAACACTCAACAGCTTGCCTTCTTCCGCACCAACCCGCTCACCGGCGCCCAGATCAACTACAAGCAGATCGAACCCGGCACCATCGCCGACATCCCGCGCGGCATGCAATACGTGCAACCGCCGGGAGCTGCCAACGCGTCGGGCTTCATCGACATCCTGCACGCGACACTGCGTGGCGCCGGCTGCCGCTGGAACGCCCCGGAGTGGCTCGCAACCGGCAGCGGCGCCGACATGGCCGCGTACACCGCCAGCCTGACCGCGCATGCCCCTTTCGTACGCAGCGCGACGCAGAAGCAGAACGCCTACAAGAAGGTGTTTACGCAAGTCCTATGGGAAGCAATCGAGTACGCCATCGACTACGGCCGGCTGCCGCTGGACACGCCCCACCTGATCGACATCCAATGCGAAGCGCCAAGCATTCTCGCACGCGATGAGCGCGACGAAGCCCAAGCCAACCAAATTCGCGTCACCAGCGGCTGGAAGAGCCGGCAAACCGTGCAGCAGGAAGAAGGCCTCGATCCCGAGCAAGAGATGCAAAACATCGAAGCGTACAACGAACGCTTCGGGCAGGGACGACAGAGCGGCAAGGCAGGGCCGGTTCCTGTTCAGGAGGCCAATTTCAATTCTGATGGGCCGCGCGATCGCCAAGGACGATTTTCGGCTCGCATCTAAATTTCTGGCAATCGTATCCGAGAATGGCTTCCCGGCAAGCCAACGGAAAGCGCTCCCCTGCTTCTTTCAGGAACTCCCGAAAGAGCACGTCCTGTTCTTCCGTCGCACCTTGAGAAATCAAAAAAAGAAACTCACGGGGCAAATTTCAACTAGACCAGTTCTTGGCTCACTCTTGCTAAGTTGGCCGCAGGTTACTCAGGGCTCTCCGCCGGTGTCAAGGGCGGCGGGAATCCCTCGTCCAGTGAGGAGGTATTGCGCCTACCAGAAGAGCCAATCATCAGCATCATCGATGCACGCCTTATGGTCACACCATGAGCCGAAAGCATCCTTTCGGGTACCAGGTCCAGCCAGCCTTGTTGTGATCTAATTGCTCCCCGCAGTACCGACATCTTCCGGAACGCGAATCAATGTCCAGCCATTCAAGAGAATCCGAGGCATCAAAGGCCACTTCCTTTTCTTCAAGGATTGATTTGGCCTCTGCCAACGGGTGAAACTTTAACCTCAAGAAACTTCCCGGCGAGAGATTTTCTCTGAGGTAAGGGTCATTAACTTGGAGCCATTCGTGCCACTCGCTTCCTTGCAAACGACCTTCAAGCAGGGATTTCAGAAAGTCGATCACATCTTCTCGCATATAAGCGCTTCGCCGCGTTCATAACCAGCGACAGGTACCCTTGATTGCCCGGTGATCTGCCGGATAAGCCCTACCGCGCCCACAGCTTCCTATCCAAACTCCGATACCCAATCGCCTCGATAACATGCGCTGTCTTGAGGTCGGCTGACTGGTCCAGGTCCGCGATCGTGCGCGCCATGCGCAGGATCCGGTCGTGGGCCCGTGCTGATAGGCCCAGTTCGTCCATGGCGGTTTTGAGAAGCTTGCGGCCGTCGTCGTCGAGCGTGCAATAGCGGCGTAGCTGCCGGCTGGTCATGCGGCTGTTCAAGCGGTGGCTGTCGCGGCCGAAACGCTCGTGTTGGGCTGCGCGGGCGCGGTGCACCTGCTCGCGCATGTCGGCGCTCGGCGTGCCGTCCGCGTTGGCGGCCAGCTCCTGGAAGGGCACGCTCGGGACTTCAATGTGCATGTCGATGCGGTCCAGCAGCGGGCCGCTGATCTTGGCCATGTAGCGCTCGATCTGCATGGGGTTGCACTTGCAAGGACGCCGGCTGTCGCCCAGGTAGCCACATGGGCAGGGGTTCATCGCCGCCACGAGCACGAAGCTTGCCGGGAAGGTCGTGGAATGGAGTGCCCGCGAGATGGTCACTTGGCCTTGCTCGAGCGGCTGGCGGAGCACCTCGAGGCTGCGGCGGTGAAACTCGGGCAACTCGTCGAGAAACAGCACGCCGTGATGGGCCAGGCTGATCTCGCCGGGAGCGGGCGTACTGCCGCCGCCGACCATGCCGGCGTCGCTAATCGTGTGGTGCGGCGTGCGGAAGGGGCGCTTGGCCAGCAACGGCTCATCCGGCTTGAGCCGGCCCAGGACGCTGTAGATGCGCGTGGTTTCCAGGCTCTCCGTCGGCGTCAAGGGCGGCAGGATCGTCGGCAGCCGCTGGGCCAGCATGGTCTTGCCCGCACCGGGAGACCCGATCATCAAGACGTTGTGGCCGCCGGCCGCCGCCACCACGAGCGCGCGCTTGGCAAACTCCTGCCCGCGCACGTCGGCGAAGTCTACTTCATAGGTGTTCAACTTGGCGAACAGCTCCTCGATCTCGGAGGCCACCGGCTCCGCCTGCAGGTGGCCCGAGAGGATGCCGACTGCTTCCGTCAGCGAGTGCACTCCATAGACGGAAACCGCCTCGACCACGGCCGCTTCGCGCGCATTGGCTGCCGGCAGCAGCAGCTTCTTGATGCCACGCTCGGCCGCGTTCATGGCCATCGACAGGGCGCCCCTGATTGGCCGGACACTGCCGTCCAGGGCCAGCTCGCCCATGATGCCGTAGTCGCGCACCTGCTCCGGCAACAATTGCCCCGTCGCGACCAGCAGCCCCAGGGCAATCGGCAAATCGAAGCCGCCGGCATCTTTCTTTTGTTCGGCAGGGGCCAAATTGATGACGGTGCGCCCGGGATGGCGCTCATAACCGAGATTGGCGAGCGCCCGTTCGATGCGGTGGACACTTTCCTTGACCGAAGTCTCGAGCAGGCCCACGAGAATGGTCTTGGGCAACCCCGCCGAGGCATCCACCTCGGCTTCGACCGGGATGGCTTCGATCCCCTCAAGCGCAAACGCATTGAGCTTGGCGAGCATGGGAGAAGTACTCTCCGGAAGGAGTCGCGGTCACGTTATCCCGAAGGGAGCCAGGCGACAATGGTAACGGATGGCATCAGCTGTCTCAAGGGGCCGGGTCAAGGGAGAACGGCCAGGCATGTCCCGGCGCTCACCGGTGTTTTATTTTTTCCGGAGGCACCGGGTGAAGGATCAAGCGTTTGAATGCGAACCTGCCGGTGAGCCAGGCGGTGAAGGCAAGGATCACGCTGCCCCAAACTTGCATCGCGAAGATCATCTGCTCATCACGTTGTGACCAGAAGAAAATCCACAGGAAAGCGATGACGCCGACAGCGATAACGGCCACGATCGCACAGACCGTACCGGGAAAGAGCCACTTGGTCCGATCCCCGGCGGTGGTTTGGTAAGTCTTGCGTGTTTCGGTGCGCGTCCGTGTCTGGAGGTTATAACCGCATTCCAAACAGATGATCGCATCCTCTTCCATTTCCGCGGCGCACTGCGGACATCGGGAAAACTTGACAACATCGCCCATTTTGTAAGGGTTCTGTTCTTCCGCCGGGGGGGAAGAAGGCTGCGCCGGCGAACGATTTGCTGCGCCTGCGCTGGGCTTCGACTTGGCTGGCCCCGGTGGTGAGCCAGTTCGTTTCGCAGGGGCCTGTGCCTGAGCTGTCTTTGCCGACGCGGATCTGTCGCCAGTCGGTTTCGCTGGCGTGGATTTGCCGGCCGGCGCTTTGCTCGGCGCATTTACCGTGACGGTAAAAGTATGTCCACAGAACTTGCAGCGGACTTTCTTGCCCTGCAGTTCCGCCGGACCTTTTAACTGTTTCTTGCAGTCTGGACAAGTAACGAGGATGGTCGCTTCCATCTATTGCGTGCTCTCTCAGAGGCGATGCCAGGCTTCGAACCCTTTTCCGCCTTTTATGATACCGTAGGATAAATTCGCAGTCACCGGAAATGCACGAAGCAAAATAAACCGAGGAGTTGCCGTGTCAGCCCCCGTAGCCGTCCAGCGGATTCTCGTTTCGCTCGCGACGTACAACGAGCGCGACAACCTGGCTCCGCTCATCAGCGAGATCCAGGCTGCCGTGCCCGAGGCCGACATCCTGGTCATCGATGACAATTCGCCCGACGGAACCGGAAAACTGGCCGACGAGTTGGCAGCCAAGGATGCCCGCATCCACGTGTTGCATCGCCCGGGGAAACTAGGCCTGGGCACGGCCACCCTGGCCGGCGTGCGCTACGCCTGCGATCATGACTACGGCCTGCTCGTCAACATGGACGCCGACTTCAGCCATCCCCCACGCTATCTGCCGGCGCTCCTTGCCGGCATGAAGCAGCAGGATGTCATGATCGGGTCTCGCTACGTTCCCGGAGGGGGAGTGTCCAATTGGCCCTGGTCGCGGCGTGTTTTGAGCTGGGGAGTCAACAGCGTCGCGCGCCTGCTCTTTCGCATTCCCGCCCACGACACGAGCGGAGCTTACCGCTGCTACCGCGTGTCCAGGCTCCGCCAGGCCAAATTGGAAAACATGGTCTCCAGAGGTTATTCGTTTCAAGAGGAAATGCTCTATCGCTGCCGTAAGGCAGGCTGCCGTATTGGCGAGACGCCCATCATTTTCGAGAATCGCCGCGCCGGCAAATCCAAGGTCGATCCCCACGAGGCCATGCGCTCGATTGGAGTCATCTTCTTGCTCGGCTTCAAAGCATTTCTTGGATGGGACGGCGACGCACAGCCGGGACCATAGGTCCCAGGGACCCATAGGACCTATCTTCTCCCCCGAGTACGGGGGCGAGGGGCTAACGAAGCATGAGGCACTGATTGCGCAGCGATCAATATTGGTCTTTTCCACTCTTTTTGCCGTTGCGGCCATTGCCGTTCGATTGGCCGTAGAACTGAACCTGTCCCGCACCGAGGATCATCTCGAGCTCGCTGGCGGCAACACTCGTGGGATTGACGCGAAAGCTGTCGCCTGTCTTGAGGCGGCAGCGGCGGCCCGCGGAATCGCGCACTTCAAGATAGACAGGACAGGTCCCAGGCGTCCGCTCCAGGACGCGCGCCAATTGCTCGACCTCCTTGGCGCTGTGCACCCCAAGAGTTAGCGACAACCTGAGCCATTTCGTCAGTTCCTGTTTCGCCTGGTCGATTGTCAGGATCCGGCTGAGAACGAGGACAGGCCGCTCCTGGCTCCTGTCGATCGTTCCGCGCACCAGGCAAACGCGGTCCTCGCGGAATTCGTCTTTGAAGCGCAGAAAGTCATCCGGCCACATCACGCATTCGACGGCGCCCGTGAAATCTTCGAACCGGCAACGTACATAGCGGCTGTTGCCGTTGCGGGCCTTTTTCGTATTCAGCAAGCGGATTTGCGTCATCATGCCGCCCAGAATAACTTCCTGGTTGGCTACCAGTTGATCCAGATGATCGGCGGTGTGCGAGGCAAAACGGCGCAGCTCTTCCTCGTGTTGTGCCAAAGGATGACTGGAGAGATAGAAATCCAGGGCCTCCTTCTCGTTCTTCAGTTTCTCGCGATCACCCCACTCGGGAATGTCGGGCAGCGTCTGGGCGGCTGGAACAGATTCGGTCGCGCTGCTTTCGAAGACATCGAGGAAATTGCGCTGGCCCGAACGGCGATCTTGCTGTAATTCGCCGGCCGCCTGAAGAGCGGCGGGCAGCACGTGCATCCACTGGGCGCGTCGGCCGCCGAAACAATCGAAAGCCCCGGCCTTGATGAGCCGTTCGAGTGCAGCACGAGGTATCAATTTCAGATCGACGCGCTCGCAGAGGTCGAAGAGATCCTTGAAGGCTCCCCGCTCCGAACGTTCCCGGACGATTTCCTGTGCCGCCCCCCGGCCAACGCCCTTGATGGCGGTCAAGCCAAACAGGATCTTGCCGTCCACGACCGTGAAATCGACTTCGCCGGCGTTGACGTCAGGCGGCAACACGTCGGCGCCGAGGCGGCGCGCGTCCTCGATATGCTCGACCATGATGTCGCGCTTGTTGCTGTCGTCAATTTCGCTCGATAGCAAGGCGGCCATGAACTCGGCCGTGTAATGCGCTTTCAGGTACGCGGATTGGTAGCCAATGAGTGCGTAGGCGGCGCTATGGCTTTTGGTGAAACCGTAGCCGCCGAAAAACGTGATCAAATCGAAGATCTCTCTGGCCATCGCTTCGCTGACGCCGCGCTCGCCGGCGCCTTTGAGGAACTCCGCGCGGCGCTGATCGATAATTTCGTGCTTCTTTTTGCTGATGGCCTTGATGCAAGCGTAGGCGCTGGACAGCTCGATGCCGCCGAGGCGATTGAGAATGTGCATCACCTGTTCCTGGTAGACCATCACGCCGTAGGTCTCAGCCAGGATCTCTTCCATGACCGCATGCGGATACACTGCCTTTTCTCGGCCATGCTTGCGGTTGACGTAGGCATCGACCATGCCGCCGCCCAGCGGCCCAGGCCGATAGAGCGCGCTGCAGGCGATCAAATCGAGAATATTGTCCGGGCGCATGCGCTTGAGCAGCTCGCGAATGCCGTCGGATTCGAACTGGAACACCCCCTTGGCGTCGCCGCGCTGCAGCAGCGCATAAGTCTCGGCATCGTCCAGAGGTAGCTCAGCCAAGTTCACTTTCACGCCGCGGGTCTTTTCGATCAATTTCACGGCATTATCGAGAAGGGTCAGCGTGCGCAGGCCCAGGAAGTCCATCTTGAGCAGGCCGACCTTCTCCAGATCGCCCATAACCCATTGCGTCGTGATCACGGCCTCGTCGTGCTTGCGGCCATCGTCATCGCCTTTGCGGATCACGCGCTGCAGCGGCACATAATCGGAGAGCGGGCCGTTGGCGATCACCACGCCGGCCGCATGCGTGCCGGCATTGCGGTTCGTTCCCTCCAGCTTGCGGGCAATGTCGACCAGCTCGTGCACCTGTGGGTCGCTCTCGTAGGCTTGCCTGAGATCGGGGTTTTGCTTGAGAGCGTCGTCCAGGGTAATCCCGAGGGTCTTCGGGATCATTTCCGTGAGCTGCGTTACGCGCGGCAAGGGTAGATCGAGGACCCTGCCCACGTCCTTGATGGCGGCGCGGGCGGCCATCGTGCCAAACGTGCCGATCTGGCCGACGCTTTGCTCACCGTACTTGCGGCGGACATAGGCAATGACCTCATCGCGCCGTTCCTGGCAGAAGTCGATATCGATATCGGGCGCCTCGCTGCGGTTCGGATCGAGAAAGCGCTCGAACAAAAGGTCGTAGCGCAGTGGATCGACGTGGCTGAGCCGCAGGACGTAGGTGACGATGGCCCCGCAGGCCGAGCCGCGGGCGCTTGCCGGAATGCCGTTTTCGCGGGCAAAACGCACAAAGTCCCACACGATGAGGAAGTAGCTCGCGAAACCCATCCGGCAAATGATGCCTAGCTCGTGATCCAAGCGGGCGACTGCCTCGGGCGGCGGCGGTGAACCGTAGTGCTCGCGCAAGCCTGCCGCACATAGTTCACGCAGAAAGGCTTCGGGATCCTTCCCCTCGGGCGGCGTGAAGACCGGGAAGTGACGAGTCTTGAAGTCCAGCTCGATATTGCACCCGTCGGCAATCTCCTGGCTGCGCTCTACCGCGTCGGCCTGGCCGGGAAAGAGGCTGTACATCTCGGCGGGTGCGCGGACGTAAAACTGGTCGCTGCCGTAACGCAGGCGATTCTGGTCGTTCCTGGTCTTGCCGGTGTTGATGCACAGCAGGACATCGTGGGCGGAGCTGTCTGCCTGGCAGAGGTAGTGCGCATCGCTGGTGGCGACGAGAGGCAGACCCAGCCGATTGGCGATGTCGGTCGCGCACTCGGCGCAGCGCTTCTGCAGGTCGAGGCCGTTATTCTGGATCTCGACGTAGAAGTTCTTGCCGAAGAGCTTGGCAAACCACTCGGCGAGGCGACCGGCTTCGTCGAGCTGGTCTTTCAAGATGAATTCGCTGAACTCGCCCGACGCGCAGCCGCTCAGGCAAATGATCCCCTCCTTGTAAGTCGCCAGGAGTTCCTTGTCGATGCGTGGCACATAATGGTAGCCTTCGAGATAGGCCGCCGAAGCCATCTTGATCAGGTTGCGAAAGCCGGTGCGATTTTGCGCGAGAAGCGTCAGATGATAGCCGGCGTCCCCGCGCCGACGCGCATCCCGCTCCCTGCGCCCGTTGGCGGCGACGTATGCCTCATAGCCAAGGATCGGATTGATGCCGGCAGCGCGGCACTCCCGGTAGAACTCGATGGCACCGTAGAGATTGCCGTGGTCGGTCAAGGCCAAGGCATTCATGCCCTGACTCTTCGCCCGCTCGACCAACTCGGGAATGCGGCTAGCGCCGTCGAGAAGGCTGTAGTGACTGTGGCAATGCAAGTGAACAAAGGAACGTTCCGGCATAAGCTCCTTCAGCCGAACGGCGGCATGCCTCCTGGTTCTCTGTCAATTCCCGACTGACGGGTTGCGCTGCGATCCACGCAAAGAGAAGGAATTAAGATGAGGAGTAAGATTTTGAAGAAGATTAAGAGCAGGAGCACGAGAAAGAGCAGGACTAGGTAGGCGGCGCAGGCATGACATCCTACTCTTAATCTGGATCGTGCTCTTCATCATCTTCTTAATCGTAATCTTCCTCCTAAAATCTTACTCTTCCTTCAAGTTTACCCGTCGGCGCTGTAAATTGGAGGATCACTAGCAAGCAGGACGGCAATTCAAAAGAGCCGTCCCGGTCATCACAATAGTGGTTTGACACGATTGTAAGTAAACCGACGGGCCTCGTTAAGGGTGGTTCGCCCGATCCGACCTAAGACCAGACGTTGTTTGCCTTTCGCGCATAAAGAAAACGCAACGCGGCAGGCACTGCCAGAGAGCGGCATCAGCTGAATGGCGGATTACTTGCCAAGCACGTCGGGCTCGGCGACGGCGCGCAGGTAGCGGGCGAGCAGGTTTTGCACCGCCAGGACCCCTTGCCAGTCGGCATAGGTCAGTGTGACCTGAGTGCCGTCATCATTGGCGCGAATGTTGTCGGTCGCCTGCGTGAGATGGTGATGCAGGAAATCCAAGATCTCCGCCAGCCGGGCAGATTGCGCCGGTGAGAATTTCTGCGGCAAAGGGGGAAGAGGTGTCCTGCCGATGAACAGGTCGCCGTCGTTCACGGTGACCTCGTCCTTGATATTCAAATCGAATTCGCACTCGGCCGCGAACTGAGAGGCAACGCTGCTGGCATGAATCGTGGGTGGCCCCTGGTCGTGCGCCAATTCGCCCAGCATGCCGCCGAGGAGCGGATGGAGCGTGGCGCGGATCGTGGCCCGGCGCTCGTCGATCTGCAGGTCGGAGCCAAAAAGAAGGAGAGATCGTCCCAGGGTGATTCGATCTCCGTAGCGCAGCCGGCGGATCTGCACGACATGGCCGTTGACGCGGGTGCCGTTGGTGCTGTCGAGGTCGGTCAGGATGAGATCGCCGCCGTCTTGCTGGACCTTGGCGTGGAACCGGCTGACACGCTCGTCATTCAGACGCAGCAGGTTCCCTTCTTCGCGGCCAATGGTGAGGGGCACAGACAAGTCCGGGAAAACACGTCCCTTGTCTACCCCATCCAGCACCTGGAAGGTCACGGACAAAGTTGGGACGGACGACATCCGAGGGTTCTCCATTGTGAGCCCTTCCGAAGCGAAAGGGTCATTACTGACGCAGCGCGCCTTGCCCTAGCAGGCAGAGGAAGTGCGAACCGGGCCTTGCAAGTTCGCAACCGTTAACCTTTTATTGTCAAGTCCCATGCCGCAAAAGTCAATTGCGGAGTTACTGGTTTGCATTCGGGCAGGTGTCGGAACCAGGTAAGTTGACGCTTGGCCAGGTTGCGACTCCGCGTTTGCATGCTGCGAATCGCCGCCTCCAAGTCTAGCTCGCCGTCCAGGTAGTCGAACATTTCCTTGTAGCCAACGGCCTGACGCGCCTCGCGACTGACGGGGTGAGGCAGCTTACGCAAGGCAGCAACTTCGTCGACAAGACCCGCCTCGATCATGCCGCGGACGCGCGCGTCGATCCGCAGGTAAAGCTCGTCCCGCGGCAGGTCGAGCCAGAGCACACGGGACATCGTGGCAAGGTGCAAATTGCATTCCGAAACTGGGCTTTCTTCCTCGCCTTGATTTTCCTGTCTGCTCCATTGCTGTTGCCACGAGCTGATGGGCCGGCCGGTCAGCTCCCAGACTTCCAGTGCGCGAATGATCCGCCGGACGTCATGCGGATGGATCCTGCGGCCGGCAGCCGGATCCAAGCGGGTAAGTCGATCGTGAAGTATCTGGCAGCCGACATGCTGAACCTCCTCCGTCAGCTGGCGACGGATCTGCTCGTTGGCGGGGGGACCGTCAAAGAGGCCCAGCAACAGGGCCTTGAGATAAAGAGGCGTCCCGCCGACCAGGAGCGCTCGTTTACCACGTTGCTCGATGTCGCGGACGGCGTCGCCAGCCTGTTGCAGCCACCAGGCAACGCTGGCTGACTCCCACGGGTCGAGCAAATCCAGCAGATGATGGCGAACCCGAGTGCGCTCCTCCTGCCCTGGCTTGGCGGTGCCGATGTCCATGCCTCGATAAACGGCCATGGAATCCATCGACACGATTTCCGCGCCCAGGACCTCCCCCAATTGCATGGCCAACGCGGATTTACCGCAGCCCGTGGGCCCCGTCAGGACCAGAATGTTTTGGAAAGCGTCGGATGTCATTCCGAATGGTGACCTGCTGACGGCACTACAGGACGGAGGGCAATCCAATCAACATTGTAGCATGCAGCGGGGAGCAGCTGTTCGGCGGGCTCCGTCGCCGGCAGTTGATTTATGGCGTGGCCTCAACAGTGTGCCCGCACCTGAACCGAACTCCGCCAGGCAACGCCGACCCTTCCTCTTTCAGCGTGCGAGTCGGCATGGTTCAAAAGTAATGCCGCTCGGGGATTGTAGGGCAAGCTGATAGCTTGCTCCAGATTGCCGAGGAGCAAGCTGCCACCTGGATTCGAATCATGCCCTCTTTTAGAGTCCATTTCCCCCACTCGCAAGCAGCTTGTGCATGCGCATGCATGCATGCGCATGCGCCTGGGGAAGGGAAAGGAAGGGAATGGGAAAGGAAAGGAAGGGAAGGGACCGCGACGCAGCTTCGAAGAGAATCACGCGCATCACCAATCCGCCAACCGCGGAGAACCTTGCCAAGGCCTATGGCTCTCGCCTCCTACCTCAGCAGCACGGCTTGCCGGCGGACGACGGTACCGAACCGACCCTGCCGGCCTGCGCGGGAAATGAGGAAATGAGGCTAGGCCGACTTTTTCCTTGCGTCTCTTCCAGCCGCGTCGTTATAGTAGATCCTAGCAAAGCCATGCCGTGGAACCCCTCTAAGAGCGGAGTTGCCCCATGTTTGCACCATTCCGGAAAGCCTGGTTCATGGGCAGCGCCCTTGTGCTGGCCGCTTGCTTGCCTGGCGAGATTCAGTCGGCTCCGAAAGAGGCTGCTGCAGCGCCTGCAGAAACGACGGGGACGACAGGCGTACCCGTGGTTCAGAGGCCCTTGAGCGTTCTCTTCGTGGGCGCGCCGGTTGATGTCAGCGCCTTACCACCCAATATTCAAGACGCAGCCAATACGGGAACGGGGCTAGGGTTCGGAAATGCCATGACCGAAGGCAGTTCGTCGAAAACGGGCAGTTCTGGGCTCATGTTGAGCACGGAAGGCCTGCCGTTTAATGGGCTACCAATTGCCACAGGAGTGCCTGCCAGCTGGCTGCGCCAGTTGGGAATGACGACCGGTCACGGTGGAATTGGCACCAGCGGCGGCACCACAAGAGCAGGGAGCGCCAACAAAGCGGGCGCCCATCGCCCCCCGCGTCCCACCACGGTGAAGCATTAGCCCCTTGGTGACGAAAGAACCCTTGGGAGCCCTCAGCAAATCGACAAGTCATAGAAGCAACTTCCTTCCAAGTTAGGGCAGCTATTTGGCCAGGTGCCTGGTGCGACCAGAGTCACCAGGCTCGCGTCATGATCAAGTTGAAGCGAGCTTATGAAAAACCGTCCCGGTCGGATGGGACACGCATCCTCGTGGAACGGCTCTGGCCGCGCGGACTCACCAAGGAACGCGCTGCCCTGGATCTATGGCTCAAGGACATTGCCCCCAGCCCGGCGCTGCGGAAGTGGTATGGTCACGATGTCGCGCTCTGGCCGCAATTCGAAAAACGCTACCGGGCGGAATTGCGCAAGAAGCAAGATTTGCTCGACCTCTTACGGCAAAAAGAGCGCGAAGGAGTGGTCACCTTCGTCTATGCTGCCAAGGACGAAGAACACAACTCGGCACTCGTACTGAAAGAATTCCTGGAAAGCGCCGAGGAGTGAAACCTGTCGCGCGCTGGCCGGAGCACTTCAACGTACATAGTTTTCGTGGGACAACTCTGGCTATACTGCGCTCCAGATTTCGAGGCAGCGGGACGCCCAGGCCTTAGCGAGGGGACTTTCGCAAATCGCTCATTGACACCTATGTGGAAGTTGTCAGATTGGTAAAGAAGAGCTTTTCAGATGCGGATTCTGTGCAGAGGGGCCCCGACGTGCGCAAGTTTGCTGCAACCCTTCGGGCGCTGGGCCGCAGGCCTATCGCCATGACTATCGCTTCACTCCTGGGCATCAGTCTTGTTTTTTGGCTGATCCAGGAGAATGCGAACGTCGAGTCGCCGCACGCGTCGGTCGACGATCTCATCCGCGAGCTGAAGGACAAGGACATACGAACTCGTTATCGAGCCGCTGGCGGACTGCGGAGTCTGGGACTGAAGGCCGAGCCGGCTATTCCCGCGCTAATCGAATCGATGGAGCGTGAGGCCTTGTCTGACAACGACGCGGTCTTCCATGAGGCCAAGCGAACGCTTACGTCCCTTGGCCTTCCTGCTGTCCATGCGATGATGAAGGATTGCCGGGCTCACCCCAACCAGATGGTTCGCGTCATACTGATCCAGGCCCTGGGCGACATGGGGCTCGAGGCGCAGCCCGCCATCCCTGTCCTGCAAGCGGCTCTCGCCGACGAGGAGGTGGGTCTCTATGCCGCTTACGCTCTCTGGCAGATCGACCCGCAGTGCAAGCTGATCCTTCCCGCGTTTGCTACGGAGGTCCCGTTGCCGATTCCAACACTAATCGGCGGTTTGAGGCACAAGAACGACGAGGTGAGTCAGCGCGCCGCTTCGCTCATCGAGGCCATTGGCCCAGACGCCAGGGAAGCGGTGCCGGCTCTTGTCGAGGCGCTGGATCGGGAAAGGGTCGGCCCGGCGGTGCTGCGCGCGCTCAATCGGATGCCGCGCTCGAATGAAGCCATGGCGGCAGTTCCCAGCCTCGCGCGGGCGTTGAGGGACGAGCATGAGCATCTAGGGTACAACCGAGAGGCGATCGAGGTTCTGGCTCAATTGAGAAGCGAAGATCCTCTTGCGGTGTCGGGACTCGCCGGCGCACTGAAAGACTCGGACATCGAAGTTCGGCGACTGGCGGCAGGCGCTTTGGCGGATTTGGGTCAAGCCGGGCTGCCGGCGCTCCCAGCATTGCTTGACCTGGTTCATCATCCGGACGACCGCGATCTATGGTGCACGGCAATCAACTCGCCGAAAGAACTCATCAAGAATTATCCTTGGCCGGCCCGGACAAGTAGTTATCTGGCCGCCGCGTATGCATTAGGCCGAATTCCCTCGGGCCGCGAGCGGGTTCTCCCCATTCTGCTCAGGCAGTTGAAAGGCAGCCCTCCAGCGAGCCCTATGTTTTCGCTAGCTCTGGCACCTCCGTCTTCGCAGTTGCGGAGTGAAGCCGCTTCCGCCATTGGACTTCTGGGAGCCGCTGCTGCCAAGGAGGGAATCCCAGCGCTTGCCGGCGCGCTGAACGACAAATCGGAGGAGGTCCGCCAGACCGCAGTTTGGGCGCTCGGCGAACTTGGTCCTGCCGGGGTACCTGGACTGCTTAGTGTGTTAAAGAACGTAGATCCCGAAATTCGGCTACAGCCAGCCGAGGTACTGGGAACGATGGGACCGACGGCAGCGGAGGCCGTACCAGCGTTGACGGATGCCCTCAAGGAAGACTTCCCGCTCCACGGCCAAGCCCTGCTCGCCCTTGCCAGGATTGAGGCTGCATCCCCGGACTCACGCGATCGGCTGCTTCAATTACTCAAAGATCCAAGGTATCCTTCAAGTGCGCGCGCGCGTGCAGCCGAGATCTGGCGGCAGCGGAGCCTGCCGGTGGATCCGATCCTGCCTCTTTGCGACGCGATTTTGGCGGAAAAGGATCCAGCTGTCTGTCATGGAATTATTCTCATCATCGACCGGGCGAACCCGCCTAGCAAAGCAGCCGTTCCATTCCTTTGTCGAGCAGCAAAATCTTCGAATCGCTACGTCAGCATCCCGGCGATCGAGGCTCTCGGCCGCCTCAGGGGACTTGCCGCGGATGCAGTGGATACGTTGCGCGGCGCCCTGTCGGATCCGGTCGAATACACACGATGTTGTGCCGCACACGCTCTGGGTCAGATCGGTCCAGAGGCCCGGGCCGCGCTGCCGGAGCTGGCCGAGTTACTCGACGAAGATCCAAGCCCAACTGCGCGCACCGTCAGCATGAGGGCTATTTCCGCCTTTGGCAGCGACGGTGCCGCAGCCCTTCCCGCCCTGTGCTCCCTTGTGCTGGAAGGAAGAAACGACACGGAGGCGCTGGCCGCCCTTTCGAGGTTCAATCGATCTCCTGCGTTTGTGCTACCCGCGCCTTTATTAGGCTGGGAAGATTACCCCTGGAATAAAGAGAACCCCGATGAAAGGCGGGGCACGATTTCCGAGCATGCCATCCGGGTGCTGGCCACCATGGGCCCGGCGGCAAAGGACGCCGCCATACCGGTCCTTCTCTTGGCCCTCAGGGATGAGCGCCTGACGGTCCGCTTGGCCGCCGCCCATGCCCTCCAGAAAATCGACCCTGAGGCTGCCGCCGCAGAGCACATGTCGGCCCAGGAGCTGGATGCCGCCTGGGAGTCGTTGGGAGAAACCGACCTCACCCCGGCCTATCAAGGCGCCTGGGCGCTCATTGCCGATCCAGCAATAGCAATCCCGTACTTGCGCGACCAGCTTGCAAAGGCACCCCCAGCGCGCGCTTTAAAGCATGACCGCACGCCGGCAGACCTGCGTGTCCAGCGTGCGACAGCCATCCTGGAACGGATCGGCACCCCCGAGGCGAGACAGGTCTTGCAGAACTTGAAAGGCGGGAGCCGCCCGACCAGATGAGCCATCGTCAGCGCGTCTCGATCGTCACCGCCATCACCACGGGTGCCGTATCATCCGGCCCTTTGCGTAGCTCAATTTCCTTGATCGTCTGCTCGCGCTGCGGGTAGATCGCCAGGTAGCGGATCTGCTGGCCGCGCAGGCGAAAGGCGAATTTGGATCCAGGCACATCCACCCGGCGAATGTAATCCGCGAACTGTTCACCGTTCTTGAGTGAATGGTCCTCGGTCTTGCCGTCTTCGTAGTGCAGCCGGACGACGAGCGACACCGAACCCTTCTCACCCAACGGATAGCCCCAGCCACTCACGCCACTGAGCAGATGGACCGCCTTGGCCGGCGCATTGCATGGCAAACGTACCGAGCGAGGCATCTTGGGCGGAATCTCCCCTTGCGGACCGTAGAGCAGAATGACATTGCGCACCCGGCCGCCTTGAGGGTCAACAAGGTTAAAGGGAATGCCGTCGAAAACCTTCGGCGACCAGTCCTCGAAGACGAGCCGTTCTGTTCGGGAATCCTCGCTGAAGAACATGCCGCGCGTGCTGACAACGGTGGCGGCCTTGGCGAGCGGCAGCGGCAGAAATTTGCCGCGTTGCGTGAGGAACTCCAGCAGATTCGCCAAATCGTCTTGCGAAAGCTGCTTTTCGAATCCCTCCGGCATGAGCGACTTCGGCGTGGCCGTCAGTTCCGCAATGTTCTCGCGGAGCACCACTTGTTTCTTCGCCTCGGCATCGAGTAGCTCGACCGAGGTCCTCGTCTCCGAGGCCAGGAGCCCATTGACGAAGCGGCCATCCTTGGTTTCCAGGACGTAGACGCGGAAATTCCCTTCCACGCTGCGGTTGGGATCGAGGATGTCGATGAGCAGATGCTCTTTCGGGTGCACTGCCATTCCAGTCAGGTCTGGGCCGACCTTGTTGCCCTCGCCGCTGTGCGTGTGACACTTGGAGCATTGATTCTTGAACACCAGCTTCCCAAGGGCGGCGTTCCCAATGCGCCGGGTCAACGACAGGAACTGCTCCACCACCTTCTGTCGATCGGGGCTGACCAGGCCGCCACCCCGTTCCAGAAGTTTTCGGGCGCGCTCGGCAATGCGACGATCGGGGTGCGACGCGAGCGCTTGCCTTTGATCCAGGGCGAGATCCATGAGGGAAATCTGGACCTTGTCCACGGCATCCAAGAGGGCCCGGGTCGAGTCGGCCCGGCCAAATAACACGCGCAGCCCGGCAGCGCGCGCGGCCGGAGTCCAACTGCCGAAACGCTCGACGATGGCGGGCCCGACGCTCGAGGATTCGCTCGAGCCCAGGGCGTCGATGATGCCCGCGGCAAGCTGGGGCGATGTGCGGGGCGAGACAAGCGCGAGCAGTCTCGACACCACGCCGGTATCGCTGGGCCGGAACTCGACCAACTGACGGGCAGCCAAAACCCGTTGGTCGTCGCTCTGTTTCTCGTCGGCCGCGGCGGCAAGGAGGGATCCGACAATCTCGTCGGCGTACTTGCCAAAGCTCTTGCTGCCCCAGGCCGTGGCCAGTTTGATCAACTGTCCCTTTGCCCCCGGCGACAAACGAGGCAATAGCTTCTGCAGGGCCAGTTCTGTATCCTCGCCGAGCTGGGCAGGATGATTCTTGGGCCAACCCTTGGCGAGACCAGCCAGCACGGCTGCCGTGAGCTTGGCATCCGCATCTGGCAGGGCGACGAGCAACGGTCCAGCCGATGCCGCAGGGCCGCCACGTGCGTAATGCTCGGCGACGATTGCCAGGGCCTGGAGCAGCTTTGGAGGGCAGGGCATCTTGTCGGCCGCGATCGCCTTGAGGAAATACACATCGTGTGCCGCACCGGCAATCGTGGCCGCGTCGGCCAGCCAGCGATCGTCGATGTTGTCCGGGTTGTGCGACACTCTGGCGACGGCGGCCCCAGCCTGCGCATCCGCAGGCATTTCGGACAGTGCCAGAAGCGCAGCCAGCCGAACCTGCGCGTCCGGATCGTCCAGAACGCCGCTTCCAAGGAGGGCCTGAAGAGATTCGGCGTTCCGCGGCAGGACTGCAACGGCATTGCGGCGCACGCTAGGGATTAGGGAAGAGGGGTGAGGGGCGAGAGAGTTTCGAGGCAGGACTGCGATGGCATTGCGGCGGACTCCCGCCGATTTGTGATGGAGCGCTGCGAGTGCCGCCGCACTCGCCTCCGGGTGCGTTCCGTCAAGTGCTCCCAGGCCCTGCAAGGTCCAGAGCGCGTGGATGACTGCCGGGTTCAGCCCAATGGCGTCCACCGAGGTATCGCCGGTCAGGCGAATGAGCGCGGGCAGAACGTCCAGTTGACCACGCTCGACCAGCAGGCGCTGCGCGTGCAGTCGCCAAAACATATTGTCGTTCTTGAGTGTGTCGATTAGTTTTTCGGTGGAAGCACCCTGAAGCGACAAGGGTGCTGCCGGCTTGGTGCTCTTGCTGACCAGGCGGTAAATGCGGCCGTGTTTCTTGTCGCGCAGGTCGGTTTCGTAAGCGCCGCCTTTACCCGTCCTGAAGCCGGGCGGCGTCGGGTTGTGCTGGACGATGTAGTTGTACCAGTCGATGACCCACACCTGCCCATCGGGTCCGACCTCCGCCATGATGGGGGCGCTCCACTCGTCGTTGCTGGCAAGCAGGTTCCATGCCGGGCGCGACCGGAAGTTGCTGCCATACCCCTGAATGGCAAACGTCGCTACCAGGTGCCCCGTCGGCTCCGCGACAAATGCGGTCTTGTTCCAGTACTCCGGCGGATAGCTGCGCGCGGTGTACAAGGCATGTCCCGCGGCCGCGGTGAAACGCCCGTGGTAGTCCACTTGCCGGACCTTGTCGGTGATCGGGTGAAACTTGGGATCGCCGGCGATGCCGGGGAGGACCGTCGAGGACCAGCCGCGCACCGACTCGTAGTAGCGATTCGGGATGGGCAAATAGACGCTGGGATTGCCGTTGGCCGTCGAGCCGAACAACAACCCCTCCTCGCTGAAACCTACGCCCCAGGAGTTGTTGTTGGTGTTGCGCAGAAACTCGAGCTCGGAGCCGTCCGGCTTGAAGCGGTAGAAGCCCTGGCTGAAGGAAAGATGCGTGCCGCCGACCGTGCCGTTGTAGCCGGCGTAGCCCACGATGCCATAGATCCAGTTGTCCAAACCCCAGCGCAGATTGCTCGGCCCGGCATGGGTATCGCTCGTCGACCAGCCGGTGAAAAGCACCTTGCGTTCGTCGGCCACGCCGTCGCCGTCGGTATCCTTGAGGAAGAGCGTTTGCGGCGGCTGGTGCACGATGACGCCGCCGTTGGCGAACGTCAGACTGGTCGGCAGGCTCAGCTTGTCGGCGAAGACCGTGAATTTGTCGGCCCGGCCGTCGCCGTCGGTATCCTCGCAGATGACGATGCGATCGTGACCCTGGCCCTCCCGCTGCTTGTTGTTTGGATAATCCACCGTCACCCCCACCCAGAGCCGGCCGCGTTCGTCCCAATTCATGCAGATCGGCTTACCCCCCAGGTCGGGCTCGGCAGCAAAGAGCTTCAACTCGAAATCGGCAGGGTGGACGAAGTGCTTCATGGACTCCGCCGGTTCGAGCGGCACCTGCATTGTGCGGATCGGATCGCTGGTGACGCCCCAGCGCTCGCTGGGTGGGTAAAAAGGCACTTTGGCCTCGACGTATGCAAATGGCTTGACATCCTTGGCGAGAGGAGTCATCTCCGGTTCGTCGGCGAAAGCCGGTACGACAGCCGGGTTGCTTCCCACCGCCCAGCGGATGCCGCGTTCGAGCAGGTTCTGAAAGCCGGGATTGCCCCACGTGCGCTCGTCGTGGCCCCACGCCGTGTAAAAGACGCGACCCTTGCCTTGCGTGCGGACCCAAGTCCACGGCTCCTTGACGCCATTCTCGATGCGGTACTCGAGAACAGTGCGGTCCTTTTCATTGTGCTTGGTATGCACGTAGGTTTCGTCCCAGCTCTCGAAGCCGCGGAAGCCTTTCATGATCGGATGGTCCGGCTCCGCGATCGTTGTGCGAAAAACTCCCGTGCTGTGCCGGAGGAACTGGGCGCCGACAAGATCGATGTACTTTGGGGAATTGAGGAAGCAGTACGAAGCGCAATGGAGAGGGATGAAGCCCTTGCCGCCGGCCACGTAATCAAGCAGGGCGCGCTCCTGGTCCGAGTTGAGCGCCGTCGTGTTGGCGTAGATCAACAGCCCGTCGTAAGCGCCAAGCGTTTTCGCGTTCAGCGCCTCCACGCGGTCTGTATAAGTCAGGTCGATGCCGTGAGCCGCCAGGACAGGCTGCAACTGTCGAAAACGCAGCGCAGGCTGGTGGTGGCCGTTGTCGCCGAGGAACAGCACTTTGATGCTGGGATTGTCTGCGCGAGCCGGCGACTGCGCTCCTGTTACCACGGCAAGAAATAGGAAGATGATTTTTTTGAGCATGATTTAACTCTTATTCCGGTCCTCACCATGCCGCAAGTTTAATCGATCTCACCGTCCAACACCCCATTGATCCTGCAAGCGGCGCATTCCCCTCAGCCAGCGGTCGTGGTCGCTGGCCTTGCGGCGAACATACTCCGCGACCTGGGGATGGGGCAGAATAAGAAACTGCTCCGCTGCCAGCCCAGCAATCACTGTTTCAGCTACCGCCTCGGGTTCGAGCGCTTCCGCACGCAACATGTCGCGCACGGGACCTATGGTGTCATCCAGAAGCTTCGTGTGCACGCCCATGGGGCAGAGGCAAGAAACCTTGATGCCCCGGTCTGCGTAGGTGATCGCCAGCCATTCCGCGAAGGCGACGGCGGCGTGCTTGGTGACGGAATAAGGCGCGGCGCCGACCTGGGTCAAAAGCCCCGCCGCGGATGCCGTCTGCAAGAGGTAGCCCTGGCCGCGGGCAAGCATCGCGGGGAGGACCGCGCGGGCGGCGTAGACGTGGGCCATGACGTTGACTTCCCAGGTCTTTTGCCAGCTCGCGTTGGCTACTTCCGGGCCCCCAGGCTCCCCCGCAATCCCGGCGTTGGAGCAGAACAGGTCGATCGGTCCAAAAGCTGCCGTCGCCTGTTCCACGAGACGGACGATCTCTGGTTCGTTACTCACGTCGACCGGCAGCGCCAGCCCGCCGATCTCGGCTGCCACCTTGCGCGCGCCCTCAGCGTCCCTGTCCGCCACGACCACGCCACGGGCGCCCTCGGCCCAGAAACGCCGGCACAGCGCCTGGCCAATGCCGCTCGCGCCTCCCGTAACCACGATCACTTTGTCGCGAAGGTGCATCGGGTCTCCTCGAAGGTTAATTCCAGGCCGATTGATGATAACAGAGCTACCGCAGCGAGGAGTAGGGTGTGTCAAGCGTACTCGCGCCGACGCACTTTTATGCGGGCCATGCAGTGAAAGCTGCGCCAAGGCGCCCTCTTGGAATGGTGCGTCGGCGCGAGTACGCTTGACGCATCCCTACAGACTGAAATTATGCATTCACACAGTTGCGCGTAGTGGTCGAACTCCGTCTTAAGGGGTGAAGCGTCAAGGAGAACGTAGTGATTTCTGACCCGGATGGGTTGTTGAGTCTCCTGGAAATGCATGGAGCCGAGTTGCACGCGCTCTTTGCGCGGCTCACGATGCGCACCGATGTGGCCGAGGATCTCCTGCAGGAACTCTTCCTCAAGCTGCGAAGGTCAGGCCGGCTCATCCGTGCGGACAACCGCAAAGCCTACCTGTTCCGCACGGCCATTCACCTGGCCTTCGACTGGCGGCGAGCCCAACGACCAACCGTGCCGTTGCGAACCGAACCGGCGGCTCCTGCGGAATCGTCCCTTAAGAGGCTGATCGACGCTGAGGAACTGGAACAGATCCTCGATGCCATGAGCAACCTCTCCGAGCTGAATCAGCAAGTTCTCGTGCTGCGCTATCTGCAACATCTGGAATATACAGAGATCGCGGAACAGCTTGGTAAGACGGAACATCAGGTGCGTGGGCTGTGCCACAAGGCACTTGGACAGTTGCGAACGATCCTACGACCGGCGGCAAGCGAGCCGCAGAAGGGAGGTACGCAGGAATGAGCGATTTCCACAACGACGAATTGATCCGCCGGCTTGAACGGCTGGGCAACCTGAAGCCAACCCCCGAGGCCACACGCACCGCTGTGGAACGGGTGCGACTTGCTCTCCTCCAGGCTCGCGTGACCAAGCTATCATCCAGGAGAAAGATCATGCTGAAACGCTTTGCTGTTGCCGCCGCGGTCTTATTGGGCGTTGGCACCTTGTTTGCCTGGCTGTTGCCATCGCCGTCCTCAGCCCGTACCGCCCTTGCCGAGGTGCAGGCCGCCATGCAATCGTCGCATTCCGTGACCTGCCGACAGGTCACGCGGATCAAAGGTGAACCGGACGAGTCGGTTCGCATGCTGATTCTTGGCAACGGGCTGTGGCGCACCGAAGGGAGCGACGGCAGCTACACCATCATGGACATCGGTAAGCACCGAGTACTGCTGGTCAATTCGCAAAAGCGCGAAGCCACACTTGTGCAAGGCTGGAACACGCCGCAGGTCAATCTGTATGAACACGTCAAGAATCTGCCGAACGATACCTCCGCCAAGGCCCTGCCCGGGAAAAAGCTCAACGGCAAAGAAGTGCTCGGCTTTGTGGTCAAAATGGCAGGGTCCGGCCCAGTAGGCTCGCCACCTGATCTCACGGTCTGGGCGGACGCCAAGACCCGGCTGCCGGTGCGCATCGAGGTCGAGGGGAAAGACGACGGCAAGGCCGGCGAGATCATCGTGGATGACTTCGTTTTCGACAAGGAGTTGGATGCCAAGCTGTTCGCCTTTAAGCCGCCGGCCGGTTACAAGCTCGAAACCGAGGGTGTCGCCGAGTTGCCGGCTGCTCCTGCCGATCCGCAGCTCAAGGACTTAGTCGTCACGCCGCTCGTGGGAATCGGCCCCGTGAAGTTCGGCATGTCACGCCCGGAAGTGGAAAGGCTCCTCGGCAAGCCGGATGGAGTCCAGGAACTGGGCAAGAACGGTTACGTCGATATGAACTATGGCTCGCGCGGCTACTTTATCGGCGTGAACAAGGTATATGGCGTGGCAATGATCTCCTGTGTGTCCCAGGTGGAGATGGCTGTGCGGGTCCGCGACTTTAGCGGCAAGACCGACAAAGGTATCACTCTGGGCGCGAGCACAGCCGACATTATCCGGGCATACGGCGAGCCGGACTCGAAGAAGACAAACATGGACTCGAGCTTCCTTGACTACCGCAAGCTGGATGCGCATTTCTCTCTCTTCAGCGATAAGCTCGTCCATATGATGTTCAACCGACCGCGACCGACGAAATGATTGTCTGTTCGATGTACAATGGTGAAGTTGACGCCGGCCGCAAAGGCCTTGAATCTGGACTCGCGACGCTCATTTCACCACGATCCAGGAGCAGGGATGCGTCAAGCGTACTCGCGCCGACGCACCATTCCAAGTAACGAGCACGGCACCACTTCCTGGTGGCGCTTCACCACGCGCCTTGGAGTACTCGAAGACGCACGTCTTGTTCTGGCCATTGGGTGAAACACGCGCCAAAGCACCGACCTTGGAAAGGTGCGTCGGCGCGAATACGCTTGACGCACCCTGCAGACTCAGGAGAGCTTCGCCATGTTTGACTCGCCTCCCGCTTATTGCCATTGAGCCACGTCTATCATCCCTCTAAAATCGCCGAAGCCCGCTTGACGCTCCCAAGCTTCGCTGAAATCTCCCATCGGAGTCGTTCATGCCAAGGACCATACAGACCATCGCATTGTTCACACTACTGGCACTCGCGCCGGTGCTGCTCGGCGCGGAGCCGGTCGAGACCGCTTTGGAGCGCATCAAGAAAGTAGGCAGGGAAGGACAGGGGAATGTGGAAGCGGCCAGCGCATGGCGTGAGCTGGCCCGGCAGGGGCCCGAGAAGCTGCCGACCATCCTCGCCGCGTTCGATGGCGCCGACGCCACCGCCGCCAACTGGCTGCGGGCGGCAGTCGATGCCATCGCCGAACGCGAACTGGCCGCGGGGCGACCGCTGCCGGCTGCCCGGCTGGAGAAATTCGTCAAAGAGACCGGGCACGACGGCCAGGCGCGACGGCTGGCTTACGAATGGCTCGTGCGCGTCGATGCGGCAGCGCCCGCGCGGCTGCTGCCAGCCATGCTGGAAGACCCCGGTGCCGAGTTGCGCCGCGACGCCGTGGCTGCGGTCTTACAGGAAGGAAAAGACCTTTTCAACAAGAAACTACGGGCCGCCGCGGCCGCCGCTTACGGAAAGGCCTTGTTCGCGGCTCGGGATCGCGACCAGGTTGAGCTGGCCATCAAGCAGCTCAAGGCCCTGGGCATCAGCATCGACGTGCCCAATCAGTACGGCTTCGTGCGCTCCTGGCAAATCATCGGACCTTTCGACAACACCAACGGAAATGGCTTCGGCCCAGCTTACCCGCCCGAGAAGGCGATCGAGCTGTCTGCGGACTACGAAGGCAAGAAGAACGCCCACGTCCGCTGGAGCGAACACACGACCAGCGATCCCTACGGCATCGTAGATTTCAACAAAGCACTTGGTAAGCACATGAGCGCGGTGGCCTACGCTTATGCCGTTGTCGATTCGCCCGTCGAACGGCCCGTGCAGGTGCGCGCCGGCAGCTTCAATGCCGTCAAGATCTTCCTCAACGGCAAACAGATCTTCTTCCGCGACGAGTACCACCACAACATGCGAGTCGACCAGCATATCGGCACGGGGACGCTTCGGGCCGGCAAGAATGACATCCTCATCAAGGTTTGTCAGAACGAACAGACGGAGTCGTGGGCGCAGTCGTGGTTGTTCCAGCTTCGCCTCAGCGACGCACTGGGAGGGGCAGTGCCATTCACGGTCGATACGCCCAAGAGCAAGCCCGCTACAACGGAAAGGAAGGCGCAGCCATGAATATGCACCGTGCCCTCGGCCTGGCCTGCTGGCTTGTGGCCGTCGCTTCGCTGCCGGCCGGCGATTGGACTCGGTTCCGCGGGAATGACGGCACCGGCGTGTCCGCGGAAACCGGGCTGCCGATCAAGTGGAGCGCCTCCGCAAACATCCGCTGGCAGGCGGATCTGCCTGGCCGCGGCCTATCATGCCCGGTCATCGCCGGCGGCCGGGTCTACATCACGGCGTCGAGCCGGCACGACCAGAGCCGGCTGCACGTGCTCTGTTTCGATCTCGCAGGCGGCAAGAAGCTCTGGGAGCGCCAGTTCTGGGCGACAGGCGACACCACCTCGAACGAGGCGACCTGCATGGCAGCACCCACCCCCGTGACCGACGGGAAGCAGGTGTTCGCCCTGTTCGCCACCGGCGATCTGGTCTGTCTCGACGCGGACGGAAATCTGCAATGGTACCGCTCGCTGGTGGGCGATTATCCGACCATCACCAACCAGGTGGGCATGGCTGCCTCGCTGGTGTTGTGGAAGGACGTGCTGATCGTGCCGATGCAGAACATGGGCGAGTCGTTCGTGGCCGGCCTCGATAAGGCGACCGGCAAGAATCGCTGGAAGGAAGCGCTGCCCCGCGACATCAACTGGACGACACCGCTGGTCATCGCGGATGGCGACCAGGCGAGCGTGCTCTTCCAGTCCGGTCAGGAGTTGGCCGCCTACGATCCGCTGACCGGCTCCAAGCGCTGGAACTACACCGCTGCCGGGATGTCCACCATCCCTTCGCCCGCCCCTGCGAACGGCCTGGTGCTGGTCGCGGCCGGTGAGCTGACTGCCCTGCGGCCCGGTGGCGACAGGCCACAAGTCGTCTGGAAAAACAACAAGCTGCGGCCCAGCGGCTACGGAACGCCGCTCCTCTATCAAGGTAGGGTTTACTCGATCGGCTCGGTCGGCCTAAACTGCGGCGACGCGGCCACGGGCAACCTGCTCTGGCAGCAGCGCGCCAAGGGCCCGTTTGCAGCGTCGCCGGTGGCGGGCGACGGCAAGATTTATCTCGTCAACGAAGATGGCATAGCGACCGTGATCCTCGCCGGCGACAAGCCCAATGTGTTGTCCACGAATCCGCTGGGCGAAAAGATCTCGGCGACGCCGGCCTTTGCCGACGGGGCCATTTTCCTGCGCTCGGATCAGCACCTGTTCTGCATTGGAGAGAAGAAGATCCGGTAATTCGCAAATTCTGCACATTGGCGAAAACGGAGGACGACCCCCCTTTGCCTCTTGAAGAAGATGGCCTGGACCTCGTCATCTGCGCTGCTTTGCCAGCTCCCTGTTAACCTTGTTGATGTCGAATGCTTCCGGATCGAATTCCTCCCCGAGCCATTCACGGATTTCATCGTACCGGTCGTGATCCTTGTCCTGGATGACTTCCAGCATGTCGCCGTACCCCCAAGGGCCGCCACAGTCTTCCGGTGGGCAGGCTCTTTGGCCAGCCAGGCAAATGGGGTAGGGCGCTCCCTCATGGGGTGGGAAGCGTTCTTCGACAATCAATTGATGCGTCCAATCATCCCCGAAGTCGTACACATAAATGAAGCGCGGCCGACGGTTCTCTACCGGAAGCACGTCGCTCAGCCTGACGGCGCTGGCGTCCCCGGCCTCATCGCCGCTCGGCGCTTCTGCGTCCGTATATTCCACGCCGCCGATGTCGAACGAATAAAGATGCTCGAATTCCCAGCCCATCGTAATTTGAATGAGTGAATGAAGCTCTTCCAGGGTACAGTCCTTCGTCTGCAGTCGTCGCCAAATCAGCGGGTCGATGCCACACAAGGTCACTTTGATCTGAAAAACGCTGTCGACCTTTTTCGAAAACGGGCGTTTGGGGACCAAGCGCGCGTCGATCTTGCTGCCAAGAAGGTTCGACACTTTGTCAGCGATCCGGAGGACTTTTTGCCTCTCATTCCCTTTCGCTCGATAGACTGAACCTTCGACGTAATCGAGGAGTTCGTCCAGTTCATCGAGATTGAACTCCACGCCTTTTGCCTTGGCGTCCGCGTTCTCGAAGCGCTCAGCCAGCTGAGCGGGCAATCCGGCATATTTGAGGATGGTGTGGCGTTGTGCTTCCGAAAGGTCTAGCCTGTGCGGCTCTGTCGCGGAGGCACGATCCAGCTTGACGGCCGGACCTCCACGCTCCGGGACATGTTGTTTGTCTACTGTTGCTGCAATTCCTTTCTTGGCCATGTTTTGGTTCCTTTCTTTGGCCTGGCGATCCTGGGACCAACCTTCCTAGTCCGCGCTAGGGTATTGTAGTGCTGCGGTCTTTTCCGCCATAGCATTTCCGACCCTTCTGCCGATCGGCGGGAACATGGTGTATCATCAACTTCTGGAAGTCAATTTCCTGATCTTCTTTGCATAGCTCTCCCGGGATACTACCATGCCGCCACGGGTGTCGCTCTGCCTCATTGTCAAGGATGAGGAAAGGAACCTCCAGGCCTGCCTGGACTCCGCAGCCGGCCTGATGCATGAAACGATCGTGGTGGACACCGGCTCGACCGATGGCACGCGCGACCTGGCCCGCCGCCTGGGGGCGCGGGTTCACGAATTTCCCTGGGTGGATAGCTTCGCCGCCGCCCGCAATGAAAGTCTCCGGCTGGCCGGCGGAGATTGGATCTTCTGGCTGGATGCAGACGATCGCCTCGACGAGGACAACCGCGCCAAGCTGCGTGCACTGTTCACCGGCTTGCAACCGGAGATAGCCGGCTACAGCATGCAATGCCGCTGCTTGCCCAACGCGCGGACTGGCACGGCCATGGTCGTCGATCACATTCGGCTCTTCCCCAATCATCCCGACATCCGCTGGCAATATCGCGTCCACGAGCAGATCGTCCCCGCCATCGAACGGCTGGGGGGCGCGCTGCGGCCGACCGGCATCGTCATCCAGCATGCCGGTTACCAGGATGAGGACCAGCGCCGACGCAAGAACGAGCGTAACCTGCGGCTCCTGCAACTGGATCAGGCGGAACACCCCGACGACCCCATCGTTCTCTTCCACCTCGGTTGGACCCATCTGGACCTGGGTCGGCCGACCGAGGCCATACCTTTTCTCCAGGGCAGTCTGCAACGTTCGGGGCCGGGACTTTCCAGCATGCGCAAGGCGTACGCGCTGCTTGTCAACTCCCATTATGGCCTGGGCCAAAAGCAGGAAGCGTTCGCTATTTGCCAGGAGGCCCGTGCCCGGTTCCCCGACGACGCTGAACTCCTTTACATGGAAGGAGTGCTGCGCGCACAACTGGGCGATGCCGCGGGAGCGGAGATGTGCTTGCGTCATCTCCTGGGGAGTGGGCCGGGAGAGCAGCTCGTTGCGCTCGATGCGGGAGTCCATGGCCACCTTGCTCACCAACACCTGGGTGATTTGTATTTCCAACAAGGGCGCCTGGAGGAAGCGGAGACGGAATGGCGCGCGGTGCTGGCCGAGCGGCCCGACTACACCGATGCCTGGCTCGGACTCGGAGAGGTGTGGCGAAGACAAGGACGCTTGGAAAACCTCGGCGAAATGGAGGAAGCCGCCGGGCGTCTCGAGGCCAACCCTGCCAAAACGATCGATGCAGTATTGCTGCGTAGCAGCCTCCACATGGCGCGCAGGGAGTTCGGAGAAGCGCGCCGCCTCCTGGAAGAAGCGCTTGGCCGCGCGCCGCAAGCGGTACCTCTGCACGTCTGCCTCAGCCACGTCCTGCTAACTGAAGGCCGCGACTGGGCCGCCGCGGAGCAATGCCTGCGTCAGGTGCTGGTGCTCGACCCAGGCAACGCTGGCGCCCGGCACAACCTCGACGTGCTCTTGCGGCTCTTGAATAGATAAAATCTGAGGGCCCACATCGAAGCTGGCGCTCCAGCGAATCCGCTTGCTCGACAATGAGTGGAAATGTCAGCGCGGGACGCGTATTCTACTCTTGTCCATGCAGAGACTGGAAGCACGCTCCTATTCTCCCGTCGCCAGGTCCAGACCAGGCCCGGCCAAAATACTTGGTTCAATCAAAAGGAGATTACCGCCGTGAAGAATTTACTCGTCCTCGTCGTGCTGGTTGCCATCGTGGTCCTTGGCGTCGGCCTCTGGCGCGGATGGTTCGACTTCGGCGGCAAGAAAGAGGGGGATCAGGTCAAGGCCAATCTCAATGTCAATTTGACTAAGTTCAAGCAGGACAAGGAGGAATTCCAAAAGATCTTGAACGAGAAGTCCGGCGGCATGAAGAAGAAACTGGCCAAGCTCAAGGACAAGGCCAAGGACTTGACCGGCGACGCCAAGGTAAAGACGGAAAAGGAGATCGAGGGCCTGTCCAAAAAACACCTGGACCTCCAATCCAAAATGAAAGACCTGGAGGAGGCTACGGAGGAGAAACTGCAGGGCTTGAAATCATCGATCATGAAAGAGTTCGAGGACGAACCGAAGGGGGGCAAGGAGGATGAGTCGAAGAAGCCCGAGTAATGGGCATGTCGAGCGCGCTGGCAGGAGGAGGCTGCGTCTCTGGTTGAAGGCAGGTCAGCTGGGCTACCATTCGGCCACGGAGCCCGGGTTGAATATCACGTGAGTCTAGTTCGTCTTCGGGAGGTACTGCATCAAGGGTACGTGACGCGGCAGGCTGCCTCAGCCAGGCGGCTTTTCGGTGCCGAGCCCCAGGGCAGCCTGGAGCGGAGCCAGGTGAGCGGCATACAATCGCCAGCGCCCCACCGAGCTGTGGTAAAGCGGTTGGCGAACCTGCTGCTTGCTTACGGTTCTTACGGAACGAGGATTCTCGTAAAACCGTAAGCAGCGCTCGTCCCACGGCAACCCGCAGAAAGCCACCATTCCCCTGATAATTCCTTCCGGGTCGCGCAGCAACTCTTCATAGACGACATCCAGCATGGGCAGCGGCAGGGCGGTTCGCCAGTGGCCGATCAACCGCTCATAGTCGCGATAGTACCGGCCCAGGTCCTCCAGGTTCCACGTGAAATCGAGGGCCCGGAACTGGTTCAGGAAGCAGGAAACGCATACGTCCAGGGGATCGCGCCGGCAGTGGATCACTCGCGCTCGCGGAAAGAGCGTGGCGATGAGCCCCAGGTGCAAGAAATTGCCCAACATCTTGTCGATAATCCGCCGGGCCGGGCCGGCCAATTCCAGCAGCCGATCCACATACTCGTTCCCCAGCCGCTGAATACATGTAGCGTGGAGATGCGTAACACACTCCGGATATTGCTCCGCGCCCCCCAGCCGTTCGGAGAGACTGGCAGCCAGGTGAGGCACGTCGCGTAGCTCGCCGACACCTGCTATCTCGGGGTGATGAGACAAGATCTGCTCAACCAGCGACGAACCGGAGCGCGGCATGCCGACGACGAACACGGGCACCTCGCTCTCCAGGCCGAGCCCATGCACTTGTTCGAAGTATAGCGGCGTGAACACTGCGATCAGGCGATCGACGAAGCGCGCATGCTGGTCGGGGTCAAACGCATCGCCCGCTTGCCTGGCGAGTTCCCGGCGGAGGCGGTTAGCCTCGCGGGAGTGATGAAATGCGTCGTCGTAGCGGCGGGCCCGGTCGAGCAGATGACCCAGGATGGCGTGCAGCCGGCTCGCTTCCTGCGGCTGCACCCGTGGGTCGGCAAGCCTGACCGCAAGCTCGTCGAGTCCGGGGTCCGCTTCGGTATAGAGTCCGTTGGCGGCCAGCGCATAGAGCACCTGGGCAGAGCCCGGGTTGCAACGCAAGCTCTCGCGAAAGTGCGTCTCGGCCTCGGCTATCTCGCCCATTTCCAGGAGAGCAACCGCCAGATTGTTATGACCCTTGAAATAATCCGGCCGCAAACGCACGGCCTCGCGATAACAGGCAAGCCCCTCTTCCAGCTTATCGTTCTCGCGAAGTGCGTGGCCCAGGTTCAGGTGCGCCTCGGCATAGCTTGACCGCAGGCGGACCGCTTCGCGATAGCAGGGGATCGCGTCCGCAGGTTTACCCCTCAGCAGAAGCACGTTGCCGAGGTTGTTCCAGGCCTCGACTGAATCGGGCCGGAGTCGAGTGACCTCGCGGAAATGCAGCGCCGCCTCGTCAGCCCGCCCCAGGCCTGCAAGCGCCATTCCCATCCGAAAATGCAGTTCAACGTCCTCGGGTCGGATCGCGAGCGCCCGCTCGTAGCAGCTCTGCGCTTCGGCGAGGTTTCCCTGTTGATGAAACGTGAGCCCCAGTTGACCAAGGGCTTCAGCGTGCGTTGGGTCTTCCAATACGATGTGTTGGTAGAGTTCCGCCGCGCCGGCCAGGTCGCCGGCTTGATGCAGTTGCTTACCGCGAGCCAGGATATCCGCGGCCGTGGTCATTTCGGGGCCGTTGCCAGGAGACGAGGTCCAATCGAGGGGGCCGGGCTGTGCAACCCGACCCCCTTGATGGACCAAACGGATTGGCGACAAGCCTAGCTGTTGGCGATCAACCAGGGGACGAGCGTGTTCGCCTGCGGACTGCCGAGACCCGTGGCCAGGTCATAGCCAGGGCCGGCAGCATAGCCGTTGCTCCCCGTGATGACATCGTGGTAGTTTGTCGCATACACCGAGCCGACCGCAGCATTATACTCGGTGCGGCTCGTGAGGTTGTTGGTCGACAACGGCGTCGAACGGCTCTGATTGACCAGAGCGATGAGCCCGGCCCACTGCGGGGCGCCGGCGCTTGTGCCGCCAACTTCGTACCAACCAGGCGTGCGCGTGTAGCTGTCGTAGACGTACACGCCGGTGCTCGGGTTGGCGTCGTAGGAGACATCGGGCGTGCCGCGGCCGCTCAGATTGATGCCGTAACTCGACTGGTAGCCCGGCTCGGGCTCGTACGCACTGGCCCCGCCGCCGCCGCTGGACCAGGCGCTCTCGCTGGAATAGGCGTTGCTGGTGGTAAGCGTGAGGCTGGTGCCTCCCACCGACAAGACGTTAGGCGAGGCGGAGGGGTACTCGACCACGCCGCCGCTGTCGCCCGCGGAGGCGACATAGCTGACGCCCATGTGGCTGAAGTAGGAGTCGTAAGACGAATCGGATGAGGAGTCGCTGCCACCCCAGCTCATGGAAACAACGTGGGCGCCGTCGGTGGTGGCCCAGTTGATGGCCGAGAACAGAGCAGTATACGAGGAGCTGGTGGCTTCGACCAGCGTGATGTTCGCCTGCGGCGCGATGGCGTGGGCCCACTCCACGTCCAGCGATTCCTCGATGCCCCAGCTCGCGCTGTTGTGAATTCTGCTGCTCATTTCATGGACGGTGAGGGTCGGGTTGGGCAGGCCCCACTGGGCATCGAAGGTCTTGAGATCGCGGGCAATGTTCGGGTCGTTATAGGCGTCGACGATGAAGATCGTCTGGCCCGCGCCCGTGTTGCTGACCAGGTTGAATCCGTAGGCCTGGCTGATTTGCGCCGGACTGAAGGGGGCAGAGCCATTCGCCCCATTGGGGCGGATGCCGCCAGGCGCGTGCGTCGGGTGCGCAACCAATTGCGGCGCGGCAACGCCGCCACCGCCGGAGGCTGCCGCCGCCTGCATTCCGGAGCCTGCTCCGGTCGACGAGGACGATTGCGCCGCGGCCGGCGCGGAAATCACCCCGCCGGAGGCGAGGCTCGATGTCGCAGGTATGACTGCATCCGCGGAGCCGCCCGTTCCCGGTTGGAAGGCCGTGCCGCCGCTGGCCCCTCCGAATTCCGGCGCCGATGGCAGCGGGCCGGCGAATGGATCACCGAAGTCAAAGCTTGGCGACAGCGCCGCCAAGGAATTGTCGTTGGCGGCGAACACCTGGTCGCTCGCCCTCGACGTGATGGCGGATGCTTGCGAGTCACCTCCCGGCGCTGCCTGGCTGACCAAGGGGAAAGAAGCCACGTCTGAAGAACTAACTTCCGGGGGACAAACGGCCAGCGTGGCCGGGTTGTCTTCCCGCCAAGCGCTGGCGCTTCCCAGGCCAGCTTCCGGATTGACAAGCGCGGGCCCTTGCAGGTCTCCGGAAGCGCTCTCTTGCGCCAAAAGTGCCGGCCCGGCAAAAGAGCCCATTGCCCAGAGCAAGGATGCCCCTAGCAGCTCACCCGGTACAATCCGATCCTCCAGCCGCAGGATCTCTGCCTGCAGCGGACGTACCCTTTTCTCGGTCATCTTCATGCGAGCACTCATCGGCCCCTCCAACAAGAGAAAAAAGTGACTTCGACGAATCTGGGTTTATGAGGCGAGTAAAGATGGCCGCTAGCCTAAATACGCTGCTGTGTTGCGTCAAGCAAAAACATTAGAGAAAAATTAAAAGTGTAGACTCGTTCAGTAGCCTGTCGTCTTCCCCGGCATAATGCTCTGGCTCGGCGAAGGGTGTGTGCGGCCTCGCTCACATGCGAGGCACGGCCGCACAGCCGCTCCTTTCTACAGCAGCGGCCAGCGGAGGCGCTGCTCGGGCAGACTACTTTGCGCGCCTGGACTGAGGAGGAGGCACTCTCGCGGCACATGCAGCGGTGCGACCTGCCACCGAGAATTTCCGTCGCAGTGGCCGTCTTTGCATCTCATCCTGTGCCGGTAGGCACGATCTTTGCACTTCGGTTAGTAGGCAGCCGCTGACGCGGGCAGGTTGGCCGGCGCTGGCGTTCACTCAGCAACCGCCTGTCCGTTTCATGGGCGAGAGTACAACGAGAGGAGTTTCCGATGTTACCGATTCATACGATTCTGTTTCCGACCGATTTTTCGGAGAACGCAGAAAGGGCGTTTCCGCTGGCGTGCGCACTGGCGCGGGATTGCGGAGCACGCATCGTTGTGCTTTACGTGATGCCGCTTCCAGTGGGGGACGAACAGTTCCAGGCCCGCCACCATCCAGACGATTATTTCGCGGGCGCTTGGGAGGCGCTCCATCAGGTGCGCGCGCCGGACTCTAATGTTCGCGTGGAGCATCGCCTGGAAGAAGGAGACGCCGCCAAGCGGATACTTGAATTGGCCGATGAGGTCGAGGCCGGCCTGATCGTCATGGGAACGCACGGCAGAACCGGCTTCCGGAGACTACTGATGGGCAGCGTCGCGGAACAGGTCATGCGCGCGGCGCCCTGTCCGGTGCTAACGTTGAAGGCGCCACTCCCGGTTGGCACAGAGCAGACCGCCGAAGCGGCCTTGGCGAAATGAGCCGCTGGTTGGCCAAGGGGTTGACGCGCTGTTCAGCGCAGATCTTTTGACGCTGTTCGGCGCAGGTCTCCTGACCTCGCCACTCAATGAAAGGAGAAGAAATCATGCACTTCAGTGATCTGGTGACTGTCTATACGCTTAACGATCCCATCCGGGCGGAGATCATCAAAAGCGCTCTCCAGACCGAAGGCATTCACTGCTTCCTGGCCGGCATCAACATGGCCGAGCAGGCGTCGCTATCCCCGTTCCCGGTCGAGGTTCAGGTACCAGCCGGCGATGCGGATCGCGCCCGCAAGTTCATCGAGTCCCATGAAAGCCGGCAGGTCAGTCACTAGCACGGTACCGCTAACCTTGGAGATCCGGACCGCGCGCCTGAGCTTGCCACCGCCATTCTCGACAGCATCGAGCACCGTCGGCGCCTGGGAGGATGCCACGCCTCTGGAAGAGCACGCGCGGCATTATGAGACCCCCTATTTTCACAGCAGGAGGTCCCATCCGGCGGCCCCGCCCCATCTCTTCAGCAGTCTCTGCGCGTGCGCGCCGTGCTGATCTTGACAGAAAATGCGGCAGGCCACTATAAGCCTCGCGATGACGCCTGATTCGGATCGACAAAGCAGTGAATCGCACGGCCACGACGTGCTGGCCCAACCAGTGCACTGGGCTGGGGAGCCTTGCCCCAGCGCAGGGTCTCGAACCTGGCCCTTGCCCTCCTGGCGGATAGGCCTGGCGTGCTACGGCTTGACAACATGCTTGGTGCTGGTGGGCGCGTACCTGGGTCGCGGCCTTGTCGTCTCACCGCCGAGTGAGGTCAAGCCGAGTCGTTTTTGCGATTGTATGGCCATCAACTGGGATGGAGGCTGGTACAGGGATATTGTCCGAGGTGGCTATTCTTTTAATCCGCAGGCCAATTCGAGCACGGCCTTCTTCCCTGCATACCCAGCCTTGACCTGGCTTGTGACAAAGACAACCCGGATCAGCCCGGAGATCGCCCTCTTGATCGTTTCCCATGTCTGCTTGGCCGGCGCCCTGGTACTCCTGGCTGCTTATGTCCGTCTGCGGTTTGGCAGCGCCTCGGGCAATCTCGCGGCGTTCACCATACTCGCCGCCGGGGCCTTTCCGACCGCCTTCTTTTTCCGCATGGGGTATTCGGAGTCGTTATTCCTCCTCTGCACGGTCCTGGCGTTCTACTTGATGGAACGGAAAGCGCCGCTCTGGCTCGTGGCCGTCGTGATCGGCCTCACGACGGCTTGCCGGATTCCGGGAATCTGCCTGCTCTGTCCCTTCGCGCTTCATGTCTGGCGCAGCTCCGCTGATAAGCGCGCCGGTGTCCGCAAACTACTCGTGGTGGCGCCGCTCGCCTGCTGGGGAATCGCCGCCTTCATGCTGTACACCTGGCACAAGTTCGGCGACCCTCTCGCGTTCGTCACGGCGCAGTCCACGTGGCACGTCCGCCTTCCTCCTTCGTGGAGCCACAAGCTCTATTGCCTGGCGATATTCGAGCCTCTGCGATCGGTCTTCGATTCATCCAGCCCGGGCTACTGGAAGATCCATAGCTACCATCTGCTGGCGGCCTGCAGCTTGCCCGCTGTCAATCCGTTGTTCTTTGTGCTGGGATTGGTCTTGGTTGCCGTCGGAGCGTGCAGGCGCTGGTTATCTCCCATGGAATGGAGTTTCGCCGCGGCGCTTCTATTCATCGGTTATGTTGGGCGCGGTTACGAAATGTGCATGCTTTCTTCGGGACGGTTTGTGGCGGTCGTCTTTCCAATCTACCTCGTACTTGGCCAATTGCTCTGCCGCTGTCCGGCGCCGTTGGCGTCCGCCTTTCTTGCCTTGAGTTCTGTCTTCCTCACCATCTACTCCGCGTTGTTCGCCGCCAGCCATTTCCTTATTTAAATCGCGTGCCGTGCGACCGCGGTCTGGGCCAAAGCTGGCCTCACGCTGCGCCGGGCACAGACGCGTAACATTGGCCGGCGTCGCGTGCTACTCCGGTATCGCGTACTCGTCTTAGGTGTTTGGTTTGCTGGTGCGTGCATCCACGCGCTTTTGCAGGGCCAGGAAGTCCGTGCGCTGGCGCAATGCCTGCAGATCGCTATCGCTCTTGAGGAGGTTCGCACCGCCAGGAGTGTCGAAGAAGCCTCTTTTCTCCGCGCGCTCCAGCAATTGCATGGCCTTCAACGCGCACGCTTCGGATTTTGCAGCGTCGGCAAGCATCGCCTTGGACGCCAGCGCGTACAGGCAGGCAAGGTTATAAAAACTTGTGGGCGAAAGGTCCTGCTCCTTTTCGAGTGCTTCGGCCTGGGCAATCGTTTTCGCGAGGTCTGCGGGGTGTCGGGCTTCAACCACCAGCATGAGGATCCGCCGATCGCGGAGGATCGGCTTCAGGTACCCAGCCCTGGGAAAGTCGTGGACCAGTTGTTGAGCGCACTGCAGCGACCTGGCGTATGTCTCTTCCGCCAGGGCAGGGCGGTTGGTTCGTTCGTAAAGCTGGGCGAGGGTGGGATATGTCGAGGCCAGCACCATCCGCCACGGAAAGATAGGAGACTTCTGCACCAGCGCCTCCATGCTGGCGATTCCCTGCTTGAGACTGCTCTCGGCCGCCGGCAAGTGTCCGTAGCCCAGTTGGATATATCCCTCGTCGAGTTCCAACGTGGCCCGGGCGGCTGCAAAATTGTGACTGCTGGGGGGTGGGCCGGAGCGCGCGGGGGCGAGCAGTGCCAACCCCTTTCGCACCGGATCCTCCGCTTCCCGGTAGCGCTCCGAGCGCACCAGTACTTCACCGAGGTAGCCATACGCTGCAGCCAGAAGATATTGATAATTGGCCGCGCCCGGATGGCTGCTTACCAGGCCTTCGCCGATGTGCACGGCCTTGCGAAGCCTGGCCTCAGCCAATGCGGGTTTGAAGTATGACTGAACAAGAGCACTCCAGATGCAACTGGAGGCCAGGGCCTCCTGATACGCGGGCACGTCGGGCCGCTCTTGCGTCAACTGCTCCGCCAGGGCCAGCGCGTGTTGATAGGAATCCTCGGCTTGGTCAAATTGCTGGTCCATCACGTAGGCATGGCCCAGGTAGGAAAACGACCGGCTCAAGTCGTACCGGTACTGCGGCTCATCGGGAAAGTCGACTACGAGCTTTTGTTGCAGTTGCAGCGCTTCCTTGCCCAGGCTTTCGGCCTGGGTGCTTTCGCCGAGCCACAGATGAAGCCCTGCCGTGCGGAAACAGGCGCGGGCGGTCTCGCGGCGCACACGGGGATTCTGGTCTTCCTCCTGCAGGCACCAGAGATAATAGTCGCGGGCCTCCTTCAGAAGATGCCGGCGCAGCTCCAGCACCTGGGGCACATGCGCCCATTCTTCATTGCCAACGTCCGTCAGCATCTGGTCGACCACTTCCATGGCCTTGTCGAGGTGGGCCTCGGCTCGTTCGCGTTCGCGGGTCCTGTCTTCCAAAGCGGTTGCCAGCTCGGCGTTGGAGCGCTGAATGCGCGCGTGGTAAATCAGCGCGAGGGTCACGAGCGTCACGAGGGCGGCAGCGCTCACGCCCACGAGGCCGGCCAGCGCGGGCCGACGGCGCGCCCACTTCACCGCGCGCTCCGCCCAGCCGACCGGCCGCGCCTGGATCGGCTCACCGCCCAGGAAGCGGCGCAGATCTTCGGCCAGCGCCTCCGCGCTGACATAACGACGCCGCGGATCCTTCTGCAGACATTTCAGGCAGATCGTTTCGAGATCGCGCGGCAGCTTGGGCTCGAGACGAGAAGGCGGCACCGGTTCCTCGCCCAGCACCAGCAACACCGTATCCAGCGGAGTAGGGGCTTTGAAGGGAGCCCGGCCCGTGAGCACCTCATAGAGGATCGCACCCAGTGCGTACACGTCCGTTGCCGGGCAGAGTTCGTGACCCTTGCCCCCCGCTTGCTCCGGAGCCATGTAGCTCGGAGTCCCCAGAATGGAACCCGACTGGCTCACGCCGGCGGCATCATCGACGCGCTTGGCAAGACCGAAATCGGTAATCTTTGGAATGAAAGTGGCGAACCCTGAGGCATCTGCATCAGCTTTCTCGCCACTCTCCACGCGCCACTCACCACTAAGAAGGATATTTGCCGGCTTCAAATCCCGATGGATGACGCCATGAAGGTGGGCACAGTGAACGGCTCGGGCCAAGGTCTCCACCAGACAAGCAGCTTTTCGCGGCGCTTGAGGCATGCCGGCGAGCTTGTCGGCGAGGTTGCCGCCTTCGACGAACTCCAGGCAGAGATAGGGGCAGCCTTCCGACTCGCCGACTTCGTAGATCTGCACGATGTTCGGGTGCTGTAGGGAGGCGACGGCCTTGGCTTCGAGCTGAAAGCGCGCCAGCTCTTGCGGCCCCGCATGCGCACCGGTAAGGACCATCTTCAAAGCGACCAGCCGGTTTAGACCGATCTGCCGGGCCTTGTAGACGACGCCCATGCCGCCGCGGCCCAGCTCGCCCTGGATCTCGTAGCCGGGCGGAGCCAAGGCCGACTTCAACGCAACCGGCGCAGCCGTTGGGCCCGCGGGAGAACCGAGCGTGACCGCATCTGCCGCCCCGGTCGCTTCGGCGGCGACTTCGAAGGTTGACGGTTGGCCATCTTGTTTGTCGGCTTGGTTCATCGCATTGGGGCCTGTGCATCGAGCTGATTCGTGGTCTGCCGGGAGTGGCGGAGGCGTTAAGTCCAGTATACGCGGCGGCGAGCATTCCTTGAAGCCGGCCGGTTGAGTCGGAAGATTTGTAGGGACAGAATGGCACGCCGGGCCCTCTTGGCCGCGCCCTTACAATCCGCCGGATCGAGCTTTCCGGCGCCTCCGCTAACATCGCGCGCGTAGATTGGAAAATGGCTGGACTTGATCGGTTGCGCGCCTTGCCGACCATAGCCCTGTCGGCTACGGTTGAGTAGTTGTGGATTCTTCCACAGCGCTCATTCGAGGTAGTGGCTGGGCGACACTCGCGTTGAGATGTCGTTTCGCGCTGGGAGCCACTACCTCGAATTTTCGAATTCTGCATGGGCCTACGAACTTTGTTCGTGGGCCCTTTTTTGTTATACGGCCAATAGTCCGTAGCCGCATTCGCCAGAATGCGGGGGGGACTGTGTGAGATCGCCCGCATTCTGGCGAATGCGGCTACGGGGCGATGTCTCATTTTTGACCGCCTTCAGTATAGGTGCGGGTGCCCCGTCATTCGTCCCGAGATGAACTCGCGGTTGCGCTCGAAGGCGACGGAGCACGAGTGAATTGGTGGTGAAGAGAAGACTCGCCGCAGGCCTCGCTCAGGCTGCGAGCTGTGAGGGGATGGCCGCGCTAAGCGGCTTGAAGGCTTTCAGCACGAGAATGTGTCCCATGAGCCGTTCGAGCACCGGCAAGGGCACCCAGCGCCACAAGTGCGGCACCTCGCGGCGGCGCAACTGACGCTTGTGGAGGCGATGCTCCACAAATCGGTTGAAGAGTCGATGGAGACCGCGCCGGCTGAACGGAACCAGCTGGGTTCCTTGCGGCGCCGGATTCTTTCGCAGCCAGCGTTGCCACGGGAAGCAGCAACGCCGCCAATAGTCGACATCGTAGCGAGCAGGCGTCACCGCCAGCACCTTACCGCCTGGTTTCAGCACTCGGTAAATCTCATCCACCGCAGGCTGAGGTTCCACCACGTCATCGAGCAGACTGCTCACGCAGACCACGTCGATCGTGGCGCTTTCGAGCGGGAGAGAGTTCGCACCGGCATGCACGAATCGGCCCTTGAGGCCACGCAGCTCGAAGTTTCTCCGTATCAACGTGAGCTGTTCCGCGGAGGGACTGCAAACGATTACTTCGGCCCCGTGGCGCGCATATTGCAGCCAGTCGGTTCCCAGGCCGTTTCCCAGACCCAGCAGTGTCTCTCCCGAATGCTTGGCAAATTCCAGCAAGCGCGGGATCCACCGGCCCTGGCGGCTATGGCGTTGGTTTTCGATATTGAGGAACCACTGCAACGTGTAAGGCTCGGCGCCTTCATCCTTGGCCGGTGTGCTCGCGGCCGGATTCAACGCCTCGCAGGCATAAAGTCGATCGGCAAATTCGGCAGGATGGTGCGGACCAGGCAACGTGAACCCGACGGTCCCTGGGGCTTCGTGCAGCGTGGCTGCGCTCCAACCGCTCCAGATTCTCAGGTTCCCCCGGTACGGGCCTTGCATGCTTTCTCTCTCGTATGCCGTTCTGGCGAGCTTTTGCGCTCGTTCCCCCTGCCCCTTCCCGCCAACTTGCGGGGGGATAGCCGATTCCCATCGGCAGGTCAAGACTGGTTCTTTTTGATTTTGGAGATGGCGCTTCTTCACCCGGCCCCTTACGGGGCTCGGCTCGCCTTGCGAGCCGAGCCCCGTAAGGGGCCGGGTTATAGAAGAGTCGGGAAAATAGTCGATCCTGAAGGCGCACGCGCGTTGACGGCGAAGCGGTAAATTGACGAAACCAGTAAAGTAAATAGAGACCGGCCGACAACTTGCACGACATCAGGCTATCGTTCGCCATGCTAAATAGATTTCGTCAATGGTTTTCCTCCGAGAAGCGCCAGGGGCAGGTTCAAAAGCACCTCGAAAGCCTGCGCAGCCGCATCCCCGTGCCCGTGTTTTGGCTCCTGGGCAAGACGCAGAGCGGCAAGACCTCTCTCATTCGCTATCTCACCGGCGCCGACGACGCCGAGATCGGCATGGGGTTCCGCCCTTGCACGACCTTTTCGCGCGAATACCAATTCCCGACCAGCGAAGCTCCCTTGCTCACCTTTCTCGATACGCGGGGCATGGACGAACCAGGCTACGACCCCGACGAAGATCTGACCAGGTTCAACAACCTGGCTCATGTCATCGTGGTCACGGTCAAGGCACTCGATCACGCCCAGGAGAATATGTTGCATCACTTGCGCCGCATCCGCAAATCGAAGCGCAGCCGGCCGGTCGTGCTCATCCTTACCTGCCTCCATGAAGCGTACCCGCAGCAGCAGCATCCCGAGCCTTACCCCTTCGGCACGCCCGCGGAGGCCGAGGTCGTGCCGGAGGCCCTGCGGCGGAGCCTCGAAGAACAGCGGCGCCGCTTCAACGGCCTGTTCGATCGCGTGGTGGCGGTGGATCTCACTCGGCCGGAAGACGGCTTTACGAACCCGGCCTACGGCGGCGAGACGCTACAGCAAACGCTTCTCGAGGTCCTGCCGGCCGCGTATCGCCAGACGCTCTTGACTCTCGACGAGGCCAAGAAGACGCTGCAAGACCTTTTCGCCCGGCAGACGTTGCCGCACATCGTCGGCTACAGCACGCTCGCGGCGGCTGCGGGAGCGATCCCGATCCCCTGGGTCGATCTGTTCCTGCTGCCGATCATCAATTCGCAGATGATCTACCACCTGGCAAAGCTCTATGGGCAGCCCTTGACCGCCAGCCGATTCCTGGAGTTGGCAAGTACGCTGGGGCTTGGCATCATCGTCCGTCAGGCTGCCCGCGAAGTCGTGAAGTTCATCCCATACGTCGGCTCCGTGGCAGGAGGTGCGCTGGCGGCCGCGTCCACTTTTGCCCTGGGCAAGGCGTTTTGCTATTACTACAGCGCGATCCATCAAGGCCAGGTGCCCAACCCCGAAGATTTGCGCCGCTATTACCATGAACAGCTCGAATTGGCCCAAAAATCCTGGACCGCCCGAGTAGGGGAGAGGGAGTAGGGGCGAGTGGCGAGAGAGCGGAGGAACAAGATCGCGCTTGCCCGATCTTATCTGTCCCCTCGCTTCTCTACCCTCTCCCCTCGCATTGAGGAGAGTCGATGAGCCGCTGGCGAATAGGCGTTCTGGTTTTTCTCTTCACGGCCCCACCGGCAGTCTTGATGGCCCTGGGCGGGTATTTCCTCTGGCATCAACACTGGGGATTCAAGGCCTGGATTCCGATGGCAGCCAGCCTGACGCTGGCCTACATCCTGGCATGGTACTGGCACAGCAGAAAGCAATTACTCCCCGACCATGATTTCAGTGCGCCCATGCACTGGACCGACCGCGATCGACTGGCCTGGCGGCTGGTGGAGGCAAGGGCCAAGGCGGCTGCCAGCCTCGATAGCGAAAAGCTGGTCACTTTTCAGTTTTACGTGGATAGCGCCCAGGAGCTGGCTCTCGAACTCGCGCGCGCCTATCACCCCGACGCAAGCGATCCGATCGGCGGTTTGACGATCGCCGAGATCCTCGCCGTCACCGAGCTGGCAGCGCACGATCTGTCGGAGCTGGTCGACCAGTACTTGCCGGGCGGTCACCTCCTGACGATCAATCACTGGCGCCAGACTCGCCAGATGGCCGATTGGTATCAGACGGCCAGCACGGTTTACTGGCTGGTATCCGCGCTCTTTTCGCCCATCGAGACCGGCATTCGCTATGGCGCGACGCACCTGGGCATGTCGCGGCCATGGCAGCAGTTGCAGCAGAATCTGCTCATCTGGTTTTACACAGCCTATCTGCATCGCGTCGGCACTTACCTGATCGAGGTGAACAGCGGCAGGCTGCGCGTCGGCGTGCAGCGCTATCGCGAACTCGTCCGCCGCGAGCGCGCCGATGGCCAGGCGTCCGTGCCGGCCGAGGAGGCAAGCCAAGCCGTTAGTTCCGTGACGATCACGCTCATGGGCCAGGTGAAAGCTGGGAAATCGAGCCTCACGAATGCCATCCTTGGAGAGCAGCGTGCGTACACCGACGTGTTGCCGGCCACGAGCGAGCTCACGCGCTACGAGCTGCAGCGCGTGGGCATTCCGACCAAATTCATCCTGCTCGACACCGTGGGTTATGGCCATGCTGGTCCGAAGGCGGATCAGTTGCAAGCCACGAAGGATGCCGCCCAGCAATCGGACCTGCTCTTGCTGGTCATGCACGCGCGCAATCCGGCGCGACAGGGCGACCTTGCTTTGCTCAAGGGTCTGCAGGAATGGTTTGCCTCGCGCCCCGATCTGAAGGTGCCGCCCATTCTTGGCGTGCTGACGCACATCGACCTGCTGTCGCCCGCCGTGGAATGGTCGCCGCCCTACGATTGGCAGCACCCCAAGCGGACCAAGGAAGAGCAGATCCAGCAAGCCCTGACGACGGTGCGCGACCAGCTCAACGAGTACCTCGCGGGCTGCGTGCCGGTGTGCACGCTGGAGGGCAAGGTGTACGGCCTGGAGGAGTGGTTCCTGCCGACCGTGGTCGAGCTGCTGGACGAAGCGCACGCCGTCGCGCTCTTGCGCTGCCTGCGTGCGGAAGCCGACGCCGGCAAGGCCCGCAAAGTCTTCCGCCAACTCCTGGCCGCCGGGACAGAGCTCGTCAAACTAGTTCGCGACCACTACCGCAAGTGAGTCACCGCCGCAGCGCCGCCTGCCATGATGTAGCTCAAGCTTTAGCTTGAGCTACAGGAAAACCACCGCCGGATGCAAATCTCGCCACCTCCTTCCACGGCCTTGACAATCCGCACGGGCGCGTGATAACAATAACCTCAAGTCCAGGAAGGACTAAAGCACGGGGCGTGGCGCAGTTTGGCTAGCGCGCCTGAATGGGGTTCAGGAGGTCGGAGGTTCGAATCCTCTCGCCCCGACTTTGTAAGGGCTGTCGCAACAAAGAGTTGCGACAGGCCCTTGATTCAGCCGGTATACTGAATGCAGGAAACTCTGCAGGAAACCCCTGCGAGTTAGATGCAGGAAACGCACCGGCCCCACCTGTTCGTGGCAGGCAGGGCCGGCTTGAGCAAGCCTTCAGGCTTACCCGTGATTCAACAAACGGGAGGCTTCTGCTCATGCGTCCGCATCATCCCTGGTATCGTGCCGCAACGAATTCCTGGTACGTCGAAATCGCCGGGCAACAGCAGTTCCTCGGCAAGCACCCATCCGACCTGCCGCTCCCGCGAAAGCGGAAACGCGGCGACCCGCCGCCGATGCCGCCAGACGAAATCGAGCAGGCGTATCACCGCCTGATGGCGACCGACCCGGCCAATCTGCCGAAGGCGGCCGACTTGCGGGTTGCCGTCGTATGTGACCTGTTCCTCGACTTTTCGCAGAAGCATCACGCCGAGGACACGTATCGCGCCTACAAGGATTACCTGCAGGACTTCTGCAAGCTGCACGGCACATTGCGGGCGAGGGACCTCAAGCCCCTGCACGTCACCCGCTGGCTGGACACTCACCCAGGCTGGAATGGCTCCCGTCGCAACGCCATCGTTGCCGTCAAGCGAGCTTTCAATTGGGCCGATGCCGAAGGGCTGTTGCAGCCCAATCCGATTAAGAGCGTCAAGAAACCGCCGCAGCGGCATCGTGATAGAATCCTGACACCCGAGGAACGGCAGCAGCTCCTGCAAGCGATTCCCGACCAGCCGTTCCGCGACTTCGTGTTCGCGATGCACGAGACCGGCGCCCGCCCGGGCGAGGTAAGGAAGGTAACAGCCGCTCACGTTAACCTCGACCTCGGCATCTGGATCTTCAAAGAGCACAAGACCGCCAAGCGGACGGGCCGGCCGAGGATCATCTACCTCACGCCGGAGATGGTGGAGCTGACCCGCAAGCTGATGGAGAAATACCCGGAAGGCCCACTCTTCCGGGGGCCGCGGAGCAAGCGGGGCTTTACGCGAAACTCCGTTCGCTGCCGCTTCCGCATTCTCCGACAGAAGCTGCCTCACCTTGCGGGCGTTATCAGCTACACCATGCGACACAGCTTTGCGACGCAAGCCCTAATCAACGGCGTGGGCATTGCCCATGTCGCCGAGCTCATGGGGCACGTCGATACATCGATGGTGTCCCAGCACTATGCCCACCTGGCGGGAAACGTCCAGCACATGCGTGAAGTTGCTAGGAGAGCTGCGGCATCTTAATGTGCTTGAGCGGGGGCAGGGGGGCGGCGTCTTGCCGCCCTTCCTGCCGGCAACGTGCGAGGAACGCCTCGAACTCCGTTTCCTCGATCAGTATCTTTCCTCGTTTCCCGACATTCCGGCCAAAGCGGTAGTGGGGAAGGGCGCCGTTGGAGCACCACTCGTAAATCAGCGAATCGCTGACACCGATGCGGGCAGCTGCCTGTTTGGGTGTGAGCATGACTCACCCCTTATCTAAATCCATGTCGCGGGCTTTGGCCCTGCATTCGATCCGGCGATCCTTTGACTTTTCAGGAGCCGAAACCAGCAGCTCACAGACCGGCATGGATACATGGCCACCGCCGACAGAGACGCCCGTTGTCTTGACGATGCCCGCCTTTTCGAGAGCGGCGAGCATTCCTTCGTTTTCGGAATAGTCCTTGATGAGCACCTGATTAGGCAGCAATTGCACATCCGGGACATTCACCGTCGCGACGGCAGCGGTTTCGCCCCGGCGCCCGACCAGCACAATGGCCGGCCGGCCATTGCCGTACTCCTGAAACTGGAGCCCATAGTCCTTACCGTTGAAATTTACTTTCATGAAATCACCTCGGTTCGTGCGCTGCCCGACACCGTAGCCAGTTTGACCGCGAGCAGCTTCAAGGTCGATTTTGTAAACTACAGGGGCAGCGCGGAGCCCCGAGGCAACGATCCCTTTCAGAATCTCCGCCTGCAGCAGCTCCGCGACACTGCCCATTTCAGCGTCCCGGGCGAGCCGCAGAACCGCCTCGTCTAATTCTTCGATGGTTTCTTGCATAGTTGGAGCAGTTCCTTTCCATTTCCTGTTCCAGCAATTCCTTGCGTGCCTTCTCCTTTCTTTCCCTTTCCTCCGTGTTCACTTGCCCTATCGCCATGATGACGGCCCGAACAAAACACCAGAAGAATGCCCATCCGAAGATCAGCCAGATAGGGCATTCCTTCAGCCCCAGAAGGTAGCCAGTCAGGCAAAGCGAGACGATGGTGAGCGCGAAAAGAACAACGTACTGACCAATGTTTTTCATTGCGCCATCCTTCAGAAAAGGGGCTTCCGTGCCCCGGCGAACCGTCCGTGTATTGATGTCACTTCAACCACATCGACAGTGGACTTGTGCCGCGTCATGCAGTTGACGCGGCATGCTCGTTGCTTTGTCTCTCCTGCCGCTCGAACGCACGAAGCATCTCGGGCGGCAGGCGGGTGTCATCGCGCGGGGGTTCCATCCTGCCTGCCCCGAACTGGAGCGTCATCAGGTGCTTCTGCAGTTCCAGCCGATCCTCGCGCTCCTGCTGCAGCCGGCTTTTCGATACCTCGATGCACAGGATCAGAATGAAGAATCCTGCCATCTCGACGCACCATACCCAGCCCGGCACGCCATCAGGGCCGAAGATGAACCAGTCTGCCATCCCAAGCACCAAGCCCATTGCGCCGTATTCCACAAGCCACATGAGAGATTTCATTACTTGATCCTCCGGTAAGGGCGTCCGTGCCCGGCCTGCCATCCGTGTCACTTGCGCAGCCAACGCTCCAGTAGCGTCAGACCTGCTTTTTTGGTTGCGTCACAGGCCTGCTCATGTTTGCCGATCAGCTTCAGGAAGAAGCCAATCGCGATGCACACGATGACCATGCCGAAAAAGAACTGTTCCATTGCGTTGACCTCCGGGGGCGATGGTTGTGGTTAGCGGTCCATGTCGAAATTCAGATGCCGGCCGGTGATCTCTTTCGTCACGAGGGCCTGCGTGGGTTCCAAAAGCTGGCCCGATTCAGGCACACTCTTTACGCTGTCCGGGAAGGCAGGAAGTATCTGGGCGATTTCGTCCGCTCCCTGACGCACTATCGCGTGCAGTGGAGCTGCGCCGGGGCTGTTGCTGATCGCACGGGCGCCGTCTACGACAGCATCCTTGGTGTTGATGGCCGCCGCATGGACGGCCTCAACCAACTTCTGCAATGCGTTTTGTGCCATGATTAGTCCTCCGAACAAAACGTGTCGTTGAGACGACTACGGTTCGCCGTAGCCTGCTCCCAGCGTCAAACCTCTTGCTCCTCTTCCTGTAGCTTTTCAGCTAACCATTCTTGTTCCCTGCGAGCGTCCCTCAGCCTTCTCAGCACGCTGTACTGTGCCGCGTAGCCGTAGCTGGTCGAGACCACCATCGCCATGCCGGACCACACCAGGTACATGCCGAGCGGCTGATTCCATTGCAGGCAAAGCACGCCAACGATGCCTGTCAATAAGGGCTCCAGTACCTGCCTTGCGAAGTTGTTGCCGAAGCGATGAAGCCTGCTTAGTCCGGCGAAGCAACTGTGAGGCCGGTAGCCATTGGCCTTGAGGCGCCAGTGCCGGAAGCGATGGATCAGCAGAAACAGGGTTGTCAGCCCCCAGAACGCAAACATCGGGCGGGAGTCATACCGGGGGAAGATGCAGGCCCAGACAGGAATTGCCAGCCAGCCGAGCACGCACGCCCTGCCGCCGAAGAACATCTCGCCCGCCGTGCCGAACTTTGTCCACCAGACCCGCACCGGCATAGAAAAGGCCTGGCAGATGAAAATGCCAGCGGCGATGGTTTCACGGCCTTCCTTGACAGGTTCGCGCGATTGTTGTTGTTGATCGTGCATGGTTAAACCCTCTGTCGGAATGAAGTTTTGATCCACGTCTTGCCGTTGCTGAAGCGCCTGCCGCCTTGGAACACGTAGCAATCGACCATGTAGCCGTTCTCGCGGCCGCCCTTTCGACAGCGCGTCCACGCTTCCGGCCTCACCTGGGGAAGAAAATGCTCAGTCATGGAATAGCTGCCCTGCTGCTGGATGCCGAACCAGTCCGACAGCGGATCGGCATTACCGGTGTTGACGCTGCCGCTGCCCAATAGCTGCTTGCTTTGGCCGAGAAGGGCGGAGAAATACTCGTTGGTGTCCTTGTCGCTGTTGGCGAAGATGAACTTTGTCTGGAGATTGGAGATCCACGCCAGCACGTCCTCGCGCCGTTTCAATACGGACTCCAAAAGTGGAATATTTTGCGTAATTGCGACATTTATCAATTTTTGCGATCTTGAGACCGCCTGCATCGCGCTGTCCACAGAAGGCAGTGCGTGCAGCTGTGCCTCGTCTGCCCAGATCACTAGGTCGCGACTTTCCGGTGTGATTGTGCGTCGGAGGGCATGGCGCAATGTCCCCAGCTTCCAGATCATTTGAACAAACTGATACGGCTCGCGACCCACAAGGACAGGGAGATCGACCACGATCAACTTGCCTGCATCTAGGCCTGCCGGCGACACGTTCGTTGTGCCGTTTGCCACCAAATCCCGCACGCTACCGTGCATGTATTTCTCGGTCAGGTTGTTCACGTATGCGTCAATACATCCGCCCGTACGATCTGAAAGACGAGGCCACTCCTTGAGGACGAAATCACCCGCGAGGCCGAGGTCGTCATCATCGGGGCATTTCTGCGATGCTTCGAGCAGGCATTCGCAGCAGAAAGATTCACGGAATTCCTTGCTGTCGCGTTGTTCAGGGGTGTTGGGCATGCTGACGCAGAAGTTGTAAATGTCGTCGATGCCGCACTTGCCCTTGGCCTTGAACACCACCGTCATGGCCATCCTGATCTTGCGCGCCGCAGCTATGGGCCAGAACGGCTCGTTGTTCTGCATCGCGCTGGTGCGCGTGGAGAAGTCCACCAGGTCCTGCATGAGCTGCCCTGCGGTCTGTACCGATCCGCCTGGGCTGGTCAGTTCGTAGTTGAGGAAGTCAAAGCGCCACTGCTCACCAGGGGCGAACCGCACAAGGTCGGCTGCCCGCCCTGCCTCGGCGGCGAGCCTGGCGATGGCCGCGTAATCGTCGCCCTTGGCGGTCAGAAACAGCATCCCCGCGCCGCGCTGCATGAGGGCCAGCATGAGGTGTTGCAGCGTGGAACTTTTCCCCGATCCAGTGCCGCCAATGCCGAGGCATCCCTCGTACATCTGGTGCACGGTGATGGCATCGAAATCGTTAAGCAAGAGTAGGGGAGGCTCAGCGGGCGGGTTCGCGGCCTGATGCCCACGAACCCGCAGCGCCCCGAACAGTAACAACAGCAAGATGAGTAGAACCACAAACAGGCCGCTGCCTGGCGGCCATTGCCACGCCTGAGACATGCAATACCTCCTCCGTGGAAGTGACTGACGGCCCCAGCCATGCCCTCCAAGGGCACGGTCTACGGACCGTGGAATGACTAACGATGGACTGCCCTGGCGATACGCCAACGGCGTACAAGAGTTGGGATGATGCATGTGAACGTCTCCTTTGGGCGCAGTGTGAGCGCGGACGGCGTACCGCCGCCCTTTTGGGTGAATTCAATTACGCGGATGGTGTCGGGCGATTGCTAAATGAATTTCAACAGCTCATTCAGCCACTTGTGCGGCGTGGGATGCCATAAGCCTTCGATGGTCCTTTGACTTTCCTTTCCAGAACATGCGCATACCCTCCCTCTGCGCGCACCACAGGTTCATCGGTAAATCACGCTGTTCTTTGTGCGGGCGATGAGGCTGGATTGTTAACTGGTGCCCTTAAGGCGTGAGGGCAGGAACTCTATTCCGTCACCATCCTTGACCAGCTTCCTGAGCGCCGCCAGCAATCGCTCCGCGAACGACTGCACGGCATCGACGGTGGGATTGCTCACCACCATCTGCACGCCGTCGCCTTTGAGTTTCAGCGGCCGTGCCTTGACCTTCCTGCCGTTGCCGAGCAGGCCGCGCACCTTTTCCTCCACCGTTTCCACGGCCATCGGCAGGTCGCGGGCTTTCTTTGCCAGATCAACCACGGTGGGAATGTCCGCAAGGTGGCTCAGGGCATAAGCGGCACGCGGGGCCAGCTCGCCGGCGGCGACCATCGCCTGGACCTCGGCGGGTAGCTTCGTGGAGATCGCCAGCACCTTTGCCACGTGCGCCCGGCTCTTTCGGCGTCGCGTTGCTACCTCGGCCTGCGTCCAGCCATTCAGCCGCATCAGTTCCTGATAGCCCCTCGCGACCTCCAACGGCGTGAAGTCCACGCGCAGTTCCTGCTCATCGAGCTGAAGCATCAGGATGTCGGATTGGGTCAGTTCCCGCTCAACAAGCTGTACCGGGATCGTTGCCAGCCTTGCCTGAATTGAGGCCAGGCACCGCGTCCAGCCCCAGATGCACTGCACTCCTACAGGCACACGGCGCCCGAGTACGGTGCCGGTGAAGCCTTCCTTCTGCATGGCTGCGGCGAGGTTGCCGACGTGCTCGGGATCGCGGCCTTCCCGCAGATCGGTTTCCGGCGGCAGAACCTCGGCGGGCGGGACGTGGATGATGTTCGGGGTGCCATTGCGCATTGCAGGCTCCATGATTTTCCTCCTTTACGGCAGCGGTGTTCGTGCAGATCCACCTGGATGAGCCAACACCAACAAGAATCGACAAGTCAATTCTTAACCTGAAGCCAAGCAGAAATCTGCGCGCTCAACGGAAGTTGAGCACGTTTGCAGGGGAAGTGATCCTAACGTGGTTTGTCGGGGACATGCTTGCGTGCCTCCGTCGCCGCCCACGATTCCAGGTCGCGGATCAGTTGAGAGGCATGCTGCGGGCCGGTAGCAAGGCCAGCTTCCTGGTATAGGCTCGCCAGTTCCTTGGCGCTCTCCTCCTTGAGGACCCGAGGTACCAGCGCTGCATCTTGGTCAAAAGGCGCCCTGAGAGCCTCGGACAAGGCGAACCTAGCCACCTCTTGCTCAGTTAGCGTCAAGTTATGCACGAAGACGCCGAGATCCTTGTGGTTACCACCTATCGCATGCCGCAGCTGGCCGAGAGTGACGCAGTCACTTGGAAGCGCCACTGTATCCCAGTCAATCTCCCGAAAAATCTTCCTCATTTCTGGGAACATTATGCTGCGGCGGGTTGGCTCTTCTGACATGCGGGCGATCCATCGCTGAAAGGGTCATCTGTGCCACTTCAACACGCTCTTCCGGCGGCTGTCAAGCAATCGCGTCGGGCTCGGGCGGCGTCGGCCCCAACCGCTCGGGGTAAGCTTGCAACCCGGCCTTTTCCTCTTCGATGGCGATCTCCTCCTCAATGTAGGGGCGCCGCTGGAGGAGCCGTTCTTTTACGCCGGCTCGAAACGTGGAGAACTGGTTTTTGGGCTCGGGGTCCCAAATACGCTCCACTTTGCACAGCCTTGCCAGGGTCTTGAGATGGTTGTGGACTGTCCCAGCACTGATCTTCTCGGGGAGTCCGAGCCGCTTCCGTTCTTCCTTCAACAAGGGGGACTTACGAAGCTCGCGTTGCGATACCACATCGCCAGGCCAATTCACGCATGCGTTGAGGAAAGCCAGGAGGCTTTTCAGCGCTTCTGCGTCCTCTCTCTTCAGCCCGCGCCGCCGTTGCTTTCTCGGTACAATAGCAAGGTCGGAGCGCCTGACGGACGGGAGGCTTAACCCCCGCCCTCGGGGACGGGCTTTGTCCAAAGCAAGGATCGCCGAGGTCTGAACCGATTCAGAGGGATCGGTCTCTCCCGCTTCAACCAAGGCAGGCACAATGGCCTGCAGCACTCCCCCAGCTGTTGCGCCGATATCGGCTAAAGCCCTGCAGACCTCAGCACGCAAATCGCTGTCCTGTCCATGACGAAGGACATCGACGAGTGCTGGCACCGCGTCGTGCGCCAGTTCGCGAAATTCCTGAAAGCTCCAGATAGCCTGCTTACGGACCGAACCGTCCTCATGCTGTAGCAACTCAATTAACGGCGGGATAATCTTCTTTACCGGGGCCGCGCTCTGCTCCACAGCCCAGGTCCAGTTACCGATCTGGGTCAGTGCCCAGCAGGCAACTTGGACCACGGTATTGCTTCGATCGCGCAGGGACTCGATCAAACTCGGCACGGCATCCTTGCTCCAGCAATTGATTCCCCCCAGCGATGATGCGGCTTCCTCTCGCATCGATTCATCATCGTCGCGCAGCGCTATCATCAGTGCAACAACGGCTCGTTGTGCAGACTCTTTGACCCATTCTCCAAATCCGACTTGTCTTTCCCACCAGGCTGACTGTTGCCGCCAAACGATGTCACCCAACTTCCCCGCCGCATTCCTGCGGACCCCAGGGTCGGCATCATCCAACGCCTGGATCATTGCTGGCACTGCTGCCTCACGCACCGATTGCCACGTCACGTCTAGGCCCCATAAAGCGTTGCAACGCACAGTGGCGTTGGCGTGGTGCAAGGCTGCGGCCAGTACGCTACCTGCGTCCTCACCCAACCGGAGCAAGTCTGCTTCTGCGGATGCGACGAAGTCTCTCCCACCGCTCCGGCAGCTTTCGAGGAGTCCCAACACCTTGATGTGCAAATTCTTCCTGTCCATTGGCTCGTTCGCCACAAGGGCCTTGTGGCAAGAGGTTTCCGCCTCGGCACACGGCAAATTCGGCCTGGCTCTTCTCCGCCACACCGACCACTCCTTGTGGCCGGCTACAAACAATTCTATCGATGGCGCCCGAACGGAGTAAACTGTTGTGCTGTTCATTTCCGGGAAATTGGTCTTTCCCGAGCCGCTGGCTCTGCCGACGAGGCGTGGTGTAACTCTGCGCGCCGGCTCGATTCGGAATCAAGCTAGGTACCATCAGTACAACAAGAAAGCATGCAAACATGCTTGCAAGTAATCCACGACCTCCACCCGCATGTGACGGTAGCCGAGTCACATGTTTGGCTTCTCCCGTTCGACTATCGAGGCCGTTCTATGCTTAAGAAATGGTAACGCATCGCCGATTGCGCCCGCGCACGAACGTGTGTAATCTCTGGGAAAGATAAAGGACGTTATCTTTCACATGGAGGGGGCCAGTTCAATGGGTGATGATTTGGAGGCCGAGGAATTAACAGGCGGTAATGAGCTGGCGACGATTGAGGCCATACCATCGACCCCTTCGGCCGGAATGATCGACCTTCCGGAAATCCTCACCTCTGCCGGTGACGATGCGATCACTCGGTTCATCGAGTACTTTGCCGCCCACATCAGGAATCCACACACAAGGCGAGCGTATCTGCGAAACGCCGTGACGTTTCTCCGCTGGTGCGAGAGCCGAGGAATTTCTTCACTTAGGGACGTAAGACCGGTGACCGTGGCTGCCTATATCGAGTTGCTCCAGCAAACTCACTCGAAGCCCACCGTGAAGCAGCACCTCGCCACCATCCGCATGCTTTTCGACTGGCTGGTAACGGGCCAGGTCGTGGGCGTGAACCCGGCCCACGCGGTCCGTGGACCAAAGCACGTGGTCACCAGGGGGAAGACGCCAGTCCTGACTGCCGAGGAGACACGCACGCTGTTCGAGAGCATTGCAGTGGAAGACCAGCACGAGGACGGCACCAGCGTTCCAAACTTGGTGGGGCTGCGCGACCGCGCACTCCTTGCCAGCATGTTCTTCACGTTTGCCAGAGTTGGGGCAGTGGTCGGCATGTCGGTGGAAGACTACTACCCGCAAGGAAAACGGTTCCCGTTCACGATAGTATTCACGTTACAGCTGCTAATTCCTATTATGCAGCTGTATGAGCAAGCACGCACGGAAGTCGTGTCCACAGTGCCAGCGTCTGCAACGGCTTGTTGAAGCTCAGGCCGCTGACATTCGGGCC
>DATGZX010000043.1:0-2541 GCA_035296965.1 Gemmataceae bacterium | reverse complement strand
TCCCAAGAACTCTATCAGGGCGAGTCGCGACTCGTGTCCGGGGTGCGGGACGGCAGCATGCGTGGCGGCGGCAAAACGCCGGAGGGAGTCGGGCCCTGGATCGGCAGCGGCATGTCGGACGCTGGCGGCGGCATGGCAGGGGTCTCGCCTGGTGCGCTCGGGGGCGGGCAATTTTCACCATTGCCGCTCCGTGGCTGAAGCGGCGAGCTCATGGCTGGAGCTCCGTGAATTTTCAAGACATCACTTGCTGTCCACTCCATCTTTCGCGCTTCTTCGGCTAGAATGCGGTCCGCTTCGATATCGGAGTGAACGATGTGTGGCGTCAGAATTAACAGGAGTTCCGTCTTTGCCTTGTTGTGTGAGCGGTAGCGGAACAAGGCTCCTGCAAGGGGCAGGTCACCCAACCAAGGGATTTTGTTTTCCGTTTTGTTGTCGGTCTTGGTGATCAGCCCGCCGATGGCAATCGTCTCTCCGTCGCGTGCGGATACAGTAGTTTCGAGATGTTGAACGTCGAATTGCGTGGCCAAAACACCGTTCCCCAGGTTGACTTGCTGAGGGGAAACGGACGAGACTTCAGGAACGACGCGCATCAATACCGTGCCGTCAGCATTGATCCGCGGGGTGACGTGCAGGAGAACACCAACGTCCTTGTAACTTACCAGGTTGGTCACCAGGCCCGTGGCGATGACGGTGCTGCCTGTCACATAGGGCACGCTCTGACCAATGTTGAGGTAGGCGGTCTGGTTGTTGAGCGTTTGAATTTGCGGCCGGCTGAGAATTTCGACGCGGCCCTGGGTCTTGAGCGTGCGAATGAGCAGATTAAAGGTGTTGCTCGCAGCCGAAAATACAAACCCGCCCAGGCCATTCGCGTTGGCACGACCGACCCCCAGATTGGTCAGTCCTTGGAAACCGACAATCCCCGGGCCGGAGACCGGATTGTTACCGAGGGGTTGAGCGACATTGTTGAAATTGAAGCCCGGATTCGCTATGGGGTTAATGCTGTTGTTGATCGTGACGCCCGTCGGGACGAGCCCGGGACTCGCGTAGTTGACAACACCGTTGGGGCCGAAGTAACCGTTCGCCGGGATGATGCTTCGAGAGAACAGGATCGGACTTTGCAGACCAAGTTCTGCACCAAATTCTTCGGTCGAGGACAGATCGACCTCGGCAATCAGAACCTGGATAACTACCTGGTCCATCTGAACATCCAGCTCCTGAATGAGCCGCATGACGTCTGCAAAGTATCGGGGCGTAGCGCTAATGAGGAGCTTGTTGGAGATCGGATCAGGGATGACCACGACTTCGCGTTCGATTTCCTTGTAACTGGTCAATTGTCCGCCGCGCTGGTACACCTGGAGTGAATTGGTGAGAAAAGCCTGCAAAGAATTTGCGACATCTGTGGCGGAGCCATTCCTGAGAGCGTAGACCTCGTTGTGGCGCGACTCGACGTCGCTGTCCTCAAGACGGCTGATGATGGCAGTTGCAACTTCGAGGTCGCTGCGACTGCCCGCGACGATGACGCTGTTGGTGCGCGGGTCCGTGGTGATGCGCAGTTCAATGAGGGGTGCCCCCTCGGGCGGCGTACCCCCGAGCGAAAGTTGCACCGGCCGGGGCACACCTCGCGGTGCCGCGGACGGGATATTCGCTCCCAAGGCGCCCACCACGCTGGCCGTGCCAGGTTGTCCAGCGGTGCCGCCGGTGCCGAACATAAGCTGTTGCAGCAGACCGGCCATGGCGCCCGCGTCGGCCCTCTTGAGCGGGAAAATGTTGATCGCAATTGCGGTGGAAGGCACCGCATCCATTTCGTGAACGACCGCGAGGAGCAACTCCATGCTGCGGGGCGGAGCCGAAATGATCAGGCTGTTCGTGCGCAGGTCCGGGAGGATGTGGACGTCTTCGAGCAGGCCGGATTCCACAGCCGTTCCAGGCTTCCCCGGTGCCGAGCTGATGAAGCGCAGAGAAGTGGCCTTGGTGGTCCCTGTTCTTCCCGGAGTGGTGCCGGGCGCTGGTGCGGCGGCTTCTCCCGCGGCCCCCAAGGGCCCTGGAACCACTACCCCTTCGGATACCGCCCGGTTCAAAAGCGCAGCCAGCTCGTCGGCAAGGGCATTCCGCAAGTAAATAACGCGCAGATCATTGACGGCATTGGACACGGTATTATCGACACGCCAAATGAGGTCGCGAATCTCGGCCAAGTCAGTGGGTGCAGCCTGAACAAAGACCGTGTTGCTGCTTTCGTCCAGAGTGACGCGCACCTGGTTCTGAGCGGAAGTCTCGTTGGGATAGCGTTGGGCATAGAAATTCCTGAGCATGGCGGCCACTCTGGCGGCCGAGGCTTTCTTGAGGGGAAACGGCGTCGCCCGACTTTCCGTGGACGAGGGACGGTCGAGCCCTTTGATTTCTTTGACAATGTCCTGCATGCGCGACTGGGGTGCGGCGACGAGGATTGCATTGAGCCGCGGCACCGCCAGCAACGTCACCGAGGCAAAGCGCTGCGTGGCCGGTCCTTGTTGACCGGTGAGTGGCAAAGGAGGAGTCATCGGC
>DATGZX010000042.1:0-8921 GCA_035296965.1 Gemmataceae bacterium | reverse complement strand
ACTGCCGGCTGCCTGAGAACACAACCCGGCCCAGCGCCGCTTTGCCCGCTTGCCGGAGCGCATCGACGAGCACGCCGTAGGGATGCTGCGCAGCCGGTCCGTCGGGCAAGAGGTGCAGGCTGCGGCCGGCGTAGAAGGTGGCATCGACCTCCGCCTGGGCGACAAACTGCTCCAACACCAAGGCCTTGTCCCGCGCCGGCCGCAGCTTCTCCAACTCTTCCGGTTCGACCACGACATGCTGACCGCGGGAATACTCGTAGCCGCGGACGATGTCTGCCGACTCAACGGCACCGTGGCGCGGACAATGCTTCTGGTAGGCGATGCGCTGGCCGCAGCCGGCATGAAGCATATGACAGTGCGACGATGAGGAGCCGCTACTGACGGCGGCGTAGGCTTTGACCGGGACGGCAACGAGGCTGACGCGTAACAGTCCCGACCAGCTCGAGCGGCCGCGGCAGGCCGGGGCGAAGGCCGCGCTGCCGTTCGTCGGTGGGCTGCCATTCGTAGCGGGAGAGGCGGGCAAGGTGGCCGCTACGGTGATTGCGGCGCGGTGATTCTTGAGCGCAGGCATGGCTGTTGCTCCTTTTGCGGCAAAGACTTCGAGGCAAACACAACGGCTCAGTCCTTACCTCGCGTGGCAGAGCAAGTCGAGGCAATTGTCGGCAAATCTTCCAGCGCCGGAATGGCAAGCGCTTCCGGGACCCGCTTGGCCCGCAAGCTCTGCAAAGCCTGCCGCACATCGTGCTGCGTCACCACCAGCCGCCGTGCTGCCAGGCCCTGGGCGAGGCCGCGCCGGATGGCCTGTATGCCCGCTTCCCGGCATAGGGCCGCCAGCTCCGCACCCGAGAAGCCGTCTGTCCTTGCGATCACATCGTCGAGTTCGAAGGCGCGCCGCGTCTTGAGCTTGGCCAAATGGACGCGCAGGATGGCTGCGCGCCCTTTCCGGTCGGGACTCGCTACCTCGATGTGGTAGTCAAACCGCCCCGGGCGGCAGATTGCCGGATCGAGCGCCTCGAGGCGGTTGGTGGTGCCGATCACGACCACTCGGCCGCGGGCCTCCAGACCGTCGAGGAGCACCAGGAGCTGCGCCAAGATCTGGACATCATGGTGCTGGCTCAACAAGGCACGCCGGGGTGCCAGGCTGTCCAGTTCGTCGATGAGCACGATGCTGGGAGCCCAGCGCCGCGCCCGCGCGAAGACGCCTCGGAGGTTTTCTTCGCTCTGGCCGACCCACGGCGACAGCACCTCCGGGCCGCTGATGATTTCCAGGTGGGCATTGCTCTCGGTGGCCGCGGCCTTGGCCAGCAGTGTCTTGCCGTTGCCCGGAGGTCCGTAGAGAAGAACGCCGGTCTGGGGCGCTACGCGGAGCGCTTCGAAGTAGGCGGCATGCCGCAGCGGCAGTTCTACCACGCTCTTGAGCGCTTCCAGGGCAGCGTCCTGGCCGGCAACGTCGACGTAGCGCACGGCTGGCACGTTGCGCCTGTGCGGCGGCTCGTCCCGGCCCAGGCGGCCTGGCCCAAACTGCAGGAAAGCAGCGTCCTCTGCCGATTCCTTGAACTGGATGCCCAACGCCGTCTTGGGGTTGATGTGCGAATAGCGCACCTCAAACTTGCTGTCCTTGCCTAGTTCAATGACATTCGGCAGGTCGTTCACCTCGTCACGAACGCGCGGCCAGCGAAAAGCGGGACAAAAGAGGCATCCTTCCGCCCGAGTCTGGCGCTGCAAGGTCGCGAACATAGACTTCTTGTCCAGGCGGAAAGAGTCGTGCCCGGCGGCGAGCGTACCGAAGTGAATCCAGGAGTTGGCGCGATGGGTTTGGATGGCGACCTGCCGGGAGACGCCTTTTGCGAAACGGCAGCCGAAGTAGGTCGCTTCCTCGCTTGCCGCGCTCTTACCCGAACAGTAGCCGTCCCCGGCGCCGTGCTGGACCTTGCGAGCGTAACAGTCCTGGACCTGCGCCAGTTGGCCGGAGAGCCTCCAGTAGCGCACCGGGTGTCCAGCGACCTGGACCGCAGTTGCCCGCCAGCCAGATACCAAATGTAGAAGCTGGCGGAGCCTCTGCCAGAGCGCCTCGTCGGCAAGCGACAGCGTCAGCGCCAGGCGATGGACCACCTCCTTACCGGCACCGGTCTGTCGGTAGCCCGGGAGGCGCTGGGCCAGGCGAACAGCACGGGCGTAGAGCGCCGACGGGGATTTGCCAAAAGTGACTTTGGCAGGAAGAGGCCGAACGGCTGAAGGCCCTTGACGCGGAGACGCAAAAGCAGGTCATCGCCATCCACCGGGCCACAGCCGACGATCCCAGGGCGGGCCGGGTTGATCTGGTGCCGGATGGCTCGCTGGCGAACGGTTGGATGGTGATGGAGAAGCCGGGCAAGTCCGATCCCTGGAGCATGGTCAAGCCTGACCTGGAGCAACTCTGGGAAGAGTACGCGGCGACCAGGGTGCAGGGTTAAAGGTAATGGGATCATTCGTCTTCTCTCTGGGCCCCGGCAACGTCAGCTGGGTAGGATTGCTATAGGATTGCTAACAGAGAAAGGACACTAATGGACGGAAAGGAATGGCTTGCTGCCGGTCTTACAACAGTGATTGTTTTTAACGAAGTCGGCTGCTTCTTACGGCCGTCGGACTATCAAGCCGAGAATCCCGCAATCGTAAGAACCTTGGAGCTTGAACCCGCCGACGAACACCATGCGCCAGACAAAGAGGTACGGCGGGGCACCGACGAAAGTATCAGGGTCACTGCGGCCTTCGTTTCCGGGGTTGCTTTAGAGGACCCGTATTACATACCGCCTCAACCCGCTTGGCCTTGGCAGAATACTTCCCAAACCTTCCAAGACTGCGAAGAATTGCCGGGCTCGCGGCTACCCCCTGGCCTCCAAGGTAACGAGTAGGCTTTCTCCTTCCGTTCCCTTCTCCTCTTCCGTCACGAAAGGGTAAAACAGTGAACATGTCTTGGATATCTCACGGTCCCGCTGTGCCGCTGATGCTCGTTGGTGCAATTCTGCTTGGTGAGCACGAACATGCTGAGGAAGGACCCCGGACGCAACCGTCTCGGATGATGGGGCTGCAAATGATTCAAGCCGAATCAACCAGGTCAGCGGACACGCATTCGGACGGGAAGTGGCGTATTATCACCTAAACGGTAGATACAAATACGCCTCTTGCATGGCCGTCCTACACTACGGCCAGCTTATGGGGTTAAATCGGCTATAACGTTAGGACATTATGGCCTCCCGCCGCGGCTATCAGCATGGCCCTTTTGGCTTGCGTTTGGCCCTTTACGCCCGCGAAATCAGGTGCGGGATCAATGAGGCCCTGGTAGTTTGGCGAATGTGCCATCGCATTGTGCAGTTTGCCTTTGCCCTGCATGAATCGCAGAACTTGCTCCAGATTTTCCGCGATCGAAACGCGCGTCAAGCTGTGGCCCGTCATTCCACGAACGAGCCGGCATTCTTGCTCGTTGCCTGCTGGCACGACGAGCGTAGAACCAGGCTCGGCGCATAATGCGATAGGGAGTGCCCCCGTGCAGCGCCGAATGTCGCCATGCAAACTAAGCTCGCCAAGAAAGAAATAGGATGTTTTGACGTCAACAGGAAGATCGACGATGTATCCGGCGGCCTGCAAACAAATGAGTGCAATCGGCAGATCAAGGCTTGTGCCGAACTTTGGAAGACCAGCCGGCGCGAGATTAATGAGAATATGTCCATTCGGAGGCAGAAGCCCGTACTTCGCAAACGCCCCTATGACCCTCCCTTGCACTTCCTTGATGGCCCCCGCGCCATGCCAGTTATGCCTATTTCCCAGGACGAAGAAGTTCCGGGTTCAGGAAAGAAACGAGCCTGTAACTCGATTTGGCGCCCTTCGACGCCGAAGAGAATTCCTCCATAGAGCGTATGCTCTCCCCTCGCGAGTTTGGCTTCATTGCGACTCGTCATGCCAGATTCCGGTATCTAGATTGCCCGGACCGGGGGCCGGTGAACTAACGGCTCTCTTGGGCGGTTTGCGAGCAGGAAGACAACTGTACTTCAGCCATGGAAGATACGCCACGAAAAAGCAGCCAGTACCACAATGCATGTCACCCGCACGTGGAAATGATCCGAGTGCGTTGGAGCCGCGTCCCGTCGCCCCTAGAGGTTTGGGGCTATCCGATGCCTGGCGCAGATCCTGGTCGACGGCTTTCACGTCGATGCCGAAGTTTGCACGCTCCAACAAGGGACACAGTTGCATCCAAGTGGAGCCATTCTGGGTTGCGTATATCGCTTGGAAGCCCGCTCCAGATTGATGATGAGCAACGTAATGCGGATGGCTATCGAAGACTGCGCTCGCTTGCCCCTCATGCCTCAACTCTTCGTAGGCTGCATAAGTGAATGTGCGAGCGGGTTCAATCCATCTGGCATTCCCCACCCGCAGTTGGTACTTGGCGGTGTCGTCGACCGGGCACAATGCATGCCTTGCCATGCAACTTGCATGGCACGCGCCGCGAATTCGAACCATTCAGGAACGAGCACCTGTCGTGAAACTTCGCAGGACACCGGTGCTTCCTCCGGACTTCATCATCGGCACGTGGATTGCTCCCCGTAGAAAGTCACCGACGCGCAAGCGAAAATTCAAAGGGCAAAGTCCCGCCCGAGGCGGAGTCGTGGCGGTTGGGCGATCACTGCGACAAAGCTAAGGGTGGGACCTTTCGCAGGATTCTGAGAAGCGCTCTCTACTCAGCGATGATGAGGCTTCTCAGAAGTTTTTCCTAAGTCAGCTAGTTGCGGCACGGCGTTGGCATGAACGCAATGCAGTTCGAGCGCAGGCTCGATGCTAGGATACCTCCAGATGAAGCCAACGAGTTCATCCCGCTGTCCACCGACCGACCCATTTGGAACCGCTTTTACGGCGCGCTCCCCCTGGTCACAGTAGTCAGCAAGGAGGAGGCGTAGAGGGGTGGCAGCCCCTGCGAGTTGCGAAGTCTGCCTAGTTAGTGTCCCAGCCATATCGAATGGGCACGGAACCTCTGGCACATGCTGCCGCAGGCACGACGAGAAGGAGAACGTGATGATCTGGAAGAACTGGAAGGCGAGCACGCTGGCAGCTCTGTTCACGCTCGCGGCGTTATGCGGCGCGCGGGCAGATGATGTCAAACCGAGCGACGAGGGCAAAGCGGCAGAGTTCAAGGGCAAGGCGTTCGATCTGAAGGCCCAGGGTGAAGCCGCCATCCTCCTGACCTGCACGGCCGGGAAAGAGGTCACCGCCACGACGAAGGGCGAGAAGGAGACGGACGTGCACCTGTTCATCTACGCCCAGAACAAGAAGGAAGTGGGCAAGGACACGAGTCCCGGCCCAAAATGCGAGGTGAAGTTTACCCCGGCCAAGGGTGGGAAGTTCAAGTTGCTCGTCCGCAACCTTGGCCCTGGATCCAACAAGGTGACTTTGGAAGTAAAGGTGGCCGAGTGACCGCCGAGCATCGCTCGTGCGGCTCGCACCGGCCGCTTGGCTGGGACGTAGCCAACGAGCCTTGACCAGGCTTCCACCTGACCGGGGCCGTTCTTCTGGTTCCGCGCGATGTGAAGTCGTTGCAGGCGGCCCCGGCAGGTGAGTTGGCTTGGCGACGGCACCAAGGATACCCCCTTCGACTAGGCAGACGTCGACGTCACCATGAATTCCGGCAAGCAGCGGTATAATGCCTCTGAGGGCAAGCAGCCGGATCCCTGGGTCATGGGCCACTGAAACCAAACGGGATCCACTCCAGGTAAGGAAGGAGATTTAACACCTTCTGCATAATGAGACTGAAGCTCCTTTTGGCGGGCTGGTGGGACCGGAGGCGAAATGCTACGTAACATCTTGATCTGCATCTCAGCGCGCCGAAGAACTGGCCGAGATCACAGAATCATGCCAAATGCAGCCGCTCATTCGGGCAGCAATCAGGACAGCGAGACTTCACAAGCGATTAAGCGGACATGCGGCCAATCGTTCATCGGACGCAGGGGAAACAAGCCACCTCGCCCCGGTGGTGCTCGCACACTGAGCGAACGGCCTGATGGTCGGGATTTCTGCCAACGTCCACGGTTATCATGGTTTTCCAGTCCATTGGCTACAGTTAGGCTACACCGGGGAGATAAGGGCGCCGAAAAAAATCCTCGGGAAGGGCGTGCCGTCCTTCCATTCCTTGCCGTCGCTGACCTTCTTGAAAGCATTCGCCATGCTCTTGTTCGCGCCATGCTCATCAGGCTCGTCAAGCGTCCTGGCTGCATCGCAGGCGCAGAGGATGCTGGTGTAGGCTACGCCTGGCAGTGCGCCATCCCAGGCGCTGCCAAAGGCGCTTTCGGCGCAGTTTCTTACCAGGTGAGCTGGAGGCCAAAGTTCTTTCGGGAATTCGTCCACCGAGAAGGATCGTCCCCCCCTTGGCCCCGTCTGACGTAAGTGAACGAGCGCCTCACTTAACCTCCCGAGGACGTACGCGCAGCTTTGCCTGTATACCGTTGGCAGCTGGCCGGCTGGGCAGTATCGCGCGAGCAGATCGATTGCCTGTTTCGCGCACCATGCCGTCAGAGCTATGCGCCTCCACCGGTACAAACTTGCAATTTCGTTCTCGCTGGGTGACCAAGACATGGGCATGTCCTTTCTGGTAGAACCGCAAGCCAGCGCCAACTACCAGACCAGAAGCCAGGCCCACGGTCAAAAGGGTTAGGGCGTCCCTGTTTATCGGCGATAGCGCATCGTGAAACAAGGTCGAAATGCGATGGAATTGGCGGGCTGGCAGCAAGGTGTTGTTTGGTCGGGCTACCAGAGGAAATCTGAACTGCCAGCGGGAACCGCCACATTTTCTAAGCTGCTCGACACGAGACGGCCGATATTCCCGAATAGCTCCAGGTCTCAGGCCCGCGGCTGGTGTTGAGGCGCGCTTTCCTGCTGCATGATACGCTGACAACCGGCCGCGGGTTTTTCACTTTTTCTCAGATGCTCGTCATCAGCTGGCCGATATTCCCGAATAGCCTCCATACCTTGGGAAGGCGCCCAGGTTGGTTTGGGCTAACCTGGGCGCTCGCTTCGTAAGCCCCTATGCATACCGACAGAGTTTTGGTTCGGTCCCAAGGGCGACCCAAACCGACGCGCGTTGTTCGCTGAATGCCAAAACTTTCTGGCTGGGGCACGACAGCGGCTTCTGGCCTTGCTGAAGGCCCATGAGGATTCCGGCAACTTGCCGCCGGCAGACGACCTGACTGGGGCGTTCAAGCCTGCGGCAGCGATTCTGAAGGGGGCACTGTCGGCCGGCCAGGTCTTCGCTGGGCGCTACAAGCTTCGCGAGAAGCTCGGCGAAGGCGGCATGGGCGAAGTCTGGGTCGCGGATCAGTCCGAACCAGTCCAGCGGCGGATTGCCCTGAAGGTTATAAAGACCGGGCTTGATTCCGCGCGTTTGTTGGCCCGCTTCGAGCAGGAACGCCAGGCGCTCGCCTTGATGGACCATCCCATTAGTGCGAATTGGGTCCATTTCCACACTAGGCGAGCCCGGTCCGGTCGAACGTCGGGGCTTCAGCGGCAGCAGGATCGATAGGCGACTTAACGCCGCGGCACGGCGCCCCCGTTCCAAAGCTCGGTAGTGTCCTAGCATTGCGTTGCAACCCGCAGTAGCCGGCTTTGCCCAAGAACCCCCAGTTTCTGGGCAGCTAAAAGGCAAAAGCCGCTTCTGTCCAGAAACTGGCTAGCCTCGTCAGCGTTCAAATAATGCTATCTATCAACGGAGTAATTACCTCGTCGGAGAAGCCCACGGCGAACGTGCAATTGTTGGTGTCCGCGTCCGTGTACGAGAACGCGCATTCAAAGTACATGGGCGCGACTCGACGTCGCTGTCTTCGAGACGGCTGATGATGGCAGTTGCAACTTCGAGGTCGCTGCGACTGCCCGCGACGATGACGCTGTTGGTGCGCGGGTCCGTGGTGATGCGCAGTTCAATGAGGGGCGCCCCCTCGGGCGGCGTACCCCCGAGCGAAAGTTGTACCGGCCGGGGCGCGCCTCGCGCTGCCGCGGACGGGATATTCGCCCCCAGGGCGCCCACCACGCTGGCCGTGCCAGGTTGTCCAGCGGTGCCGCCGGTGCCGAACATAAGCTGTTGCAGCAGACCGGCCATGGCCCCCGCGTCGGCCTTCTTGAGCGGGAAAATGTTGATCGCCATTGCGGTGGAAGGCACCGCATCCATTTCGTGAACGACCGCGAGGAGCAGCTCCATGCTGCGGGGCGGAGCCGAAATGATCAGGCTGTTCGTGCGCAGGTCCGGGAGGATGTGGACGTCTTCGAGCAGGCCGGATTCCACCGCCGTTCCAGGCTTCCCCGGTGCCGAGCTGATGAAGCGCAATGATGTGGTCTTGGTCGTGGCGGTTCTTCCCGGCGCGGTGGCCGGCGCTGGGGGGGCGGCTCCTCCCGCAGCCCCTAAAGGCCCGGGGACGACCACTCCTTCCGAAACGGCCCGGTTCAGGAGCGTAGCCAGCTCGTCGGCAAGGGCATTCCGCAAGTAAACAACGCGCAGATCATTGACGGCATTGGACACGGCATTGTCGACGCGCCAAATGAGGTCGCGAATCTCGGCCAGGTCGGTAGGTGCAGCCTGAACAAAGACCGTGTTGCTGCTTTCGTCCAGGGTGACGCGCACCTGGTCCAGAGCGGAAGTCTCGTTAGGATAGCGCTGGGCATAGAAATTCCTAAGCATCGCGGCCACGCGGGCGGCCGAGGCGTTCTTGAGGGGAAACGGCGTTGGCCGACTTTGCGTGGACGAGGGACGGTCCAGGCCTTTGATTTCCTTGACAATGTCCTGCATGCGCGACTGGGGTGCGGCGACGAGGATTGCATTGAGCCGCGGCACCGCCAGCAACGTCACCGAGGCAAAGCGCTGCGTGGCCGGTCCTTGTTGACCGGTGAGTGGCAAAGGAGGAGTCATCGGC
>DATGZX010000041.1:0-53829 GCA_035296965.1 Gemmataceae bacterium | reverse complement strand
CGTGCCACCGAGAGCAGGCTGCATGCGTTGCGCTCGATCGGCGTGGGCGGCCACATCAGCGCCGCGGACGGCAATCTCTTCGAGAGCCATTACCGCGAAGCTATGTTCCGCGAAGTAGCCGAGGAGGTGTACCTGGAGAGCCCCTACAAGGAGCGCTGCCTGGGATTGATCAACGACGACAGCACGCCAGTAGGGCAAGTGCACTTGGGCATCGTCCACATTTTCGACCTGGATGAGCCGAAAGTCCGCCGGCGTGAACAGGTGCTGACTAGGGCAGGCTTTGCCCCGATCGAGGAATTGCTCGGGCAGAAGGACGAGTTCGAATCCTGGTCGCAGTTTGCTTTGCAAGCGTTGGCGGAGCGCTCGTGATCAGGGCGAATCGGCGCGCGCGAGCGGCCGGTGGGTCGCGCGCGCGAGCGGCCGGACGTCATGCTCGTAACGCTCTCCAGATTGATCGAGACCGCCGTGGGCTTCACAGAATTGCAGTAGCCGCTCGATCTTTTGCGTGGCGGCCGCTTCCCCGGCTCGCTCAGCACCGGCTGCATGTCCCCACAGGATTCGGGATCCCGAGGAAGTCTGCAACACGAACCCCTGAGCGGTCGTCTCGAAGGTTCTCAGTTTCAATTTGTCCTCGTGCGGGCGAACAATACCCGCCAGGCGTGCGGCGGACTCAACCCCGGCATCTCCCCAGCGCTGCCCGGCAAGCCCTGCGGGACGGACGGCCGAGTAGAGAATCGGCAGAGGCTCGCGCGCTCCTTTGCCAGGCAAAACGACTCCGCTTGCATCGACCACCCAGGTTGGCTCATCGACGGTGTTCGCATCGAAAGCCGGGCGGCCCTCAGGTGGGACGGCCTCTCCCTGCGTCGCGCCTTCCGAAAGAATCACCTCCAGGACCGGCGTGCGAAAAGACAGCCGCACCTGGATCTTGCGGGGTGGAACCAGTCTCACTTCGTCCACGTGTTCCACCCACGGGTGCCGGGCAAACGCCTCTGCGAGCCGAGCTGCCAGATCGTCGTCGAGAAGCTGAAGTCGGTCGGGTAAACCCTGCAGGTACTGAACCTCGGCAAGAAAGTCGGCACGGCCTTCAGCAGGCGGCGCAGGGCAATCAATGTCGGCAAAGGGGATCGTGAAGCGCTCCGAATCGCGGAGCCCTTCGCGCGTGTACTTGGCGATTGCCGCCACCGCTGCCAGGAATAAGGCGAGTCCCAGGAGAAGTCCGAGCGGGCGCAGTCCGTTGAAGATCTTCGAGATGGGCGGCGACGAACGGCTTTTTCGGCCCATGCAATGGTCCTCGAAAGCAGAAGACTCAGGATCGGGAGGCGCGCAGAAGAGATTCGCCTAAGTCCCTCAGGCACTTGTCAGGGGACGATCACCAGACGGCAATTTCCAGCTCGAGATCGATTCCCGAGCGTTCCTTCACCTTGCTGCGGACTAAATCGATGAGACGCAGTGCATCGCGGGAACTGGTACCAGGCTGAGCGACGATGAAGTTGGCATCGCGTTCGCTGATCTCCGCTCCACCTACGCGTGTGCCGATCAAGCCGGCCTGGGTAATGAGCAAAGCAGCGCTAAGGCCACGGGGGTTCTTGAAGACCCGGCCGGCGGGCTGAAAACTCAAGGGTTGATTTGCTTTGCGCTGAATCCATGCCCTGCGCAAGCGTCTGACGATGGCATCGAGCTTGTCGGTCTCCAATTCGAAATCGGCCGACAGGAGGACGGCATCGTCCAGATTGCTGGACCGGTATGCAAAACGCAGTTCGTCCCGCTCGCGAACGTGAGTTTGTCCACTTTCATCGAGGATTTCGACCTGGCGAACATGCTGTCCAATCTCGCCTGCGCGGTCGCCCGCGTTGCAGCGCAGCGCGCCGCCGATCGTCCCGGGGATGCCGACGAGCGACTCCAGGCCTGCCAGGCCGTGCCGTGCCGATTCGGAGATCAGAGCGGACAAGGCGGCTCCCGCCCCAGCCCGGACCCTCCTGCCCTCGACGGTAATCTCTGTGAATGCAGGCTCGCTTAACCGGAGCACGACGCCCCGAAGTCCTTCGTCGCGCACGAGGATGTTGCAGCCGTTGCCCAAAACGCGCAAAGGGACGCCATTCTTGCAGGCGAGACGCACCACCCCTGCCAATTCCTCACGGGAGCGTGGGTGAACGAGCATCTCCGCCGGTCCACCCACCTTCAGATAGGTGTAGGGAGCGAGCGGTACATCGCGCAGGATGATCGCGTCAAATTCTTCAAAAGCCTTTGCCTTCGAGCCATTGGACATCAGAGGTTTCTCCCAAGGGCATGCACATCATAGAAAGCGGTGCGGGAATGCGTCAACGCGAAGGCAGGATTCACTCGAGCGGCACGGATGACGGAAAGGCCACAAACGCACTCAGGTCGGGCAGATCGACGCGGTTCCGGGCATGGCCCAAAGCGGGGTCACAGTTTCCGTGGCGGCAAGTTTTTAACTTGCCGGACTTTTCGGCAAATTAAAAATTTGCCGCCACAGAACCGCGCCGCCCGAATAGACTCCTCCCTGAACCAGGCCCGAGTTTGCTTGTTCCCTCCCCGCCGCCCAAGCATACCGTAAAATAGGCGGAATGCGAGTTTCTGCTGATGCAATGACTCAGAAGAGTCCACTCACCGAGGAGGTCGCCGGCAATCCGGTCGCTGTCCTGGCCAGCGGCGGCCTCGATAGCTGTGTTTTGATCGGAGAATTGCTATCGGCGCAAGTCGTGGTCCACCCGATTTACGTCCGTGGCGGCCTCTCCTGGGAATCTACCGAGCAGGACCATTTACACGAATTTCTGCGACGCATCGCCAAACCAGGTCTGCAGCCCGTCCAATTCCTCGACCTGCCGGTGACAGACCTGTATGGAGCGCACTGGAGTGTCACAGGCAGGCAAGTACCGGACGCTGATTCTCCCGATTCGGCTGTTTACTTGCCGGGCCGGAATGTGCTTTTGCTGGCAAAAGCGCTCCTGTGGTGTCACGTACATGACGTGCCCGCCGTGGCCCTTGCCACGCTCAAGGGGAATCCGTTTCCCGATGCAACGCCCAAGTTCTTTAAAGCCTATCAAGAGGCCGTCAACCAGGCCGTGGGCGGAAATGTTCGCATCCTGCGCCCCTACGCCACGCTGAGCAAGACGGAAGTCATGCAGCGCGGCCGGGGCCTGCCCTTGCAGTGGAGCTTCTCCTGCATCCAGCCTGTCCGGGGCCGGCATTGCGGGCGCTGCAACAAGTGCGCGGAGCGGCGCGGGGCTTTCGCGAATGCCTCTCTGCCCGACGAGACCGAATACGACGCGGAGGAACCATGTACAGCGTGACACGCGAGCTAACGTTTTGCTACGGGCATCGCTTATTGAATTATGACGGCAAATGCCGGCATCTGCACGGACACAATGGCCGGGCGGTGATCACGCTCGCAGCCCCCAATCTCGACCCCCAGGGCATGGTCATGGATTTTTCGCACATCAAGCGTATTGTCCAGAGCTGGATCGACGACACGCTCGACCACAAGATGCTGCTCCATGAGGACGACCCCATGTTGCCGTTCTTTCGCCAGGAGGGCGAGCCGGTATTTGTCATGAAGGTCAATCCAACTGCGGAAAATATCGCCCGGCTCATCTATGATTACACTGCTGGCCAGGGATTCCCGGTCACGGAGGTGCAGCTCTGGGAGACCGAGAATTGCTACGCGGCGTACGCAGGCAAGTGAAACATGGAGCGCGGGTCCATTCCGCGTTTCCCCGCCCGAACGGCGTTCAACCGGGCTTTATCTTTGAACTGTCGCTTCTCTGAAGGCTCATTTGTCTATGAGAAGATGTGCCGCTCGTTCCCTTTTGCTCGCCGCCTGCATTGCTTCCGGCTCGTTGGCAGAGATGCCACCCGCCATCGCGACACAGGCGGGGCGCGAGCCAGGGGAAGCAGGTTCAGTTCCCAGCCAGACGCCTCTCAAGGGACACACCAGCACGGTCTGGGCGCTTGCCTATTCACCCGACGGCCAAACGCTCGCCAGTGCGGGTATTGACGGAACCGTGCGCTTGTGGAACGTGGCCACCAAGCAGCAGCGCCTGCTCTTGAATGGACATAAAGGGGCAGTTTACTCCGTGGCATTTTCGACCGACGGCGCGACCCTTGCCACCGGCGGCGAGGATTCCACAATCAGGCTCTGGGATGCGCGCACAGGGCAACCACGCATTCAATGCGCCGGCCACCGCGGCATTGTGTACTCGGTGGCCTTTGCCCCTAACGGCAAAAAGCTTGTCTCGGGAGGCGAGGACAAGACCGTACGCCTGTGGGATACGAGCACCGGGCAATCGCTGGCGATCATGCACGGCCACCTCTTCCTGGTCGTCAGTGTGGCCTTTGCCCCGGACGGCAAAACTGTCGCCTCGGGCAGCCAGGATCGTACCGCCATTCTCTGGGACCTGGCCAGCGGCACTGCGCGGGCTACCCTCCGCGAGCACAGGGCCCCCATTTATGCCGTCGCCTATAGCCCCGACGGCAAGACCCTGGCCACGGGTGGCTTCGACGGCAAGATCAACCTTTGGGATGTCGATACGGGGAAGGTCGAGACAACGCTGGAACAACATTCGAAAGGGATCACTGCCATCGCTTTCGACGCACAAGGCAAGGTCCTGTATTCGGCGAGTCAGGATAAGACGGTCAAGAGCTGGGATGTATTGACCGGCCAGCAAATCTCGTCGCTGCCGAGTGATGGCAACTTGGTAACGGCGCTCGCCTGCTCTCCCAAAAAGAACGGCTTCGCGACCGGGACGACAGATGGAACCATACGGCTTTGGAATACCGCTTCGACCCCTGAATTATTGACGCTGAGCGGTCACAATGATGCCATCTACGCGGTCGCCTATTCCCCGGACGGGGCAACCTTGGCGAGCGGCAGTTCCGACAAGACCATCAAACTTTGGGACCTCGCTAGCGGCGAGCTGCGCAAGACCCTCTCAGGCGACGCAAGAACCGTCCTCGCTCTGGCCTTCGCGACGAACGGCAAGCTTCTCGCATCAGCCGGCCAGGACGCGAGCGTGAAACTCTGGGACACCCAAACCTGGCAAGAACGAAGCGTTCTTAAAGGACACACCGGGGCGGTGACGTGCCTGGCTTTTTCTCCCGACGGCAAGTTGCTCGCGACGGGCAGCGCCGACCTGACGGTGCGGTTATGGAACGTGGATACAGGAAAGTTGGCAGCCACGCTCACCAGCCACGATGGCAGCGTGCAATGCCTGGCTTTTTCTCCCGACGGCAAGACCTTGATATCGGGAAGCAGCGACCTTACAGCCCGGATTTGGAATCTGGCAGCCAAACGGGAACAAGCAATCCTCCGCGGCCATGCCGATGCGATCCACGCTGTTGCCTTTGCTTCCGACGGGCAAACCATCGCCACCGGCAGTTGGGACCGAACGATCAAGCTCTGGGACGCCCGCACCGGCAAGGAACGCACGACCCTTAAGGGTCACTCCGACCGCGTCCATTGCCTGGGATTCTCCCCAAATGGCAAATCATTGGCCTCGGGAAGCTACGACCAGACCGTCAAGATCTGGGACATTTCTTCGAGCCGGGAACAGAGAACCATTAAAGGCGAGGCCGGCTGGATCCTATGCCTGGCTTTTTCACCGGACGGCAAGAGCCTGGCTGCGGGAGGTTGGGATCAGGTTGTAAAGGTATGGAAGGTTGCTGCGTCCGGTGGCCAGTGAATTCTTGGATATGCAAGGCTTTGTAAGTGAAGAGCGCATTATGCTCGCAACATACGCTCTCACACCTGCAACACGCCCGTCTTGAACGGCCGCCCATCGTCGTAGCGCGTGGCGACCTCCAGGGCGAGCAGCAGCGCTTCGCGCGTCTCGGCGAGGTCGATGATCTTGTCGATCCACAAGCGTGCTGCCGCGTAGCGCACATCTGTCTGCTCGCGATAGCCTTCCTCGACTTTGCGGCGCAGCTCCGATAGCTCGTTGGCGTCGGGTTCGTGGCCGGTGCGGCGCAGGGCGGTGATTGTGACGTCGAGCAGTGTGCTCGCGGCTTGTTCGCCGCCCATGACGGCGTAGCGAGCTTTCGGCCAGGCGAAGATGAAACGTGGATCGAACGCCTTGCCGCACATGGCATAATTGCCGGCACCGAAGGAGCCGCCCAGGATCACCGTCAGCTTGGGCACGACACTGTTGGCGATCACGTTGACCAGCTTGGCGCCGGCGCGAATGATGCCGGCTTGCTCCGCGTCCTTGCCTACCATGAAACCGTTCACGTCCTGCAGGAAGATGATCGGCACCCGGCCCTGGTTGCAGTCCATGATGAAGCGTGCCGCCTTGTCGGCGCTGTCCACGTAAATGACGCCGCCGTATTGCAGCGCTCCCTGCGCCGGCTTGCAGCGCTTGTGCTGGTTGGCGACGACGCCCACCGCCACGCCGCCCAGTCGGCCGTAGCCACAGACCAGCGTTTGGCCGTACTCCGCCTTGTATTCGTCAAACGGCCTGGCGTCGAGGATGCAGGGCAGGAGGTCGCGAATGTCGTACTCTTGCCGGGCCTGGCTGTTCAGGCCCCCATCACCGGCAAACGTGTAGAGATCACTTGAGGGTCGTTTCGATTCCAGGTCGAGGGAAAGGCAAGACGCGTCCCTTGGCAGCACGTCGATCAGCTGGCGCAAGCGCTGCAGACAGGCGGGATCGTCGCGTTCGCGGAAGTCGATCGTGCCGCTGACAGCCGCGTGCATGGCTGCCCCACCCAGGTCCTCGTGGCTGACGGATTGACCAATGGCGGCTTTGACCAAAGCTGGGCCCGCCAGGTAAAGGCCGCTTCCTTCCGTCATGAGCAGCTTGTCGCACAGCACGGGCAAATAGCCGCCGCCGGCCACGCAGTTGCCCATGATCGCTGCGAACTGTGGAATGCCGGCCGCGGAGATCACGGCGTTGTTGCGGAAGATGCGGCCGAAATCATCTTCGTCGGGGAAGACCTCGTCCTGGAGCGGCAGGAAAACGCCGGCACTGTCCACGAGATAAACGAGAGGCAGGCGATTATCCATGGCGATGCGCTGTGCGCGCAGGACTTTTTTGCAGGTCAGCGGGAAAAAAGCACCGGCTTTGACCGTGGCGTCGTTCGCGATGATCATCACCAGCCGGCCGGTCACGCGGCCGATGCCGGTCACAACCCCGGCCGAAGGCGCACCGCCCCAGTCCTGGTACATCCGCCAGGCCGCCCAAAGGCCGAGTTCGAAGAAATTAGTGTGCGGATCAAGGAGGTGAGCGATGCGCTCGCGTGCGGTCAGCCGGCCTTTCTCATGTTGGCGGGCGATCGCCTTGGGGCCGCCACCTTCTTTGAGAATCAGTTCCTCGCGACGTAGTTCTTCGGTGAATTCATTCATCGCGGGAGAGAGTTTCGAAGTCGGAGGCTCGAGGATGCTCGTGCCAAATCGGGGAGCGCACTCGACTGGTCCGCTCCACTAAGGGAGCAGATCGGCCCCGCTTTTTTGTCCACGCCCTCAGGCGCTCCAGTCCTTGCGTTGTCTCGAGGATGGAATCTTGAGCATCTTGCGATACTTGGTCACGGTGCGCCGAGCCACCGGATACCCGCTTTCGTTCAGCTTGTTGACCAGCTCCTCGTCGGACAGCGGGTTGGCTTTGTCTTCTTTCTCGATGATCTCCAGCAACTTTTGCTTGATCGTTTCCCAGGCGACTTCTTCGCCGGTGGTCGTCTGCGTGCCGCCGCCAAAAAAGCGCTTGAGTGAAAAGATGCCGCGTGGCGTCTGCACCCATTTGTCGTCCACGGCCCGGCTGACCGTCGTGACGTGCACGCCCACCAAGTCGGCAATCTGCTGCATCTTCAATGGCTCGATGTATTCCGGCCCCTTGTCCAGGAACGAGCGCTGATGCTGGATGATGGCCCGGGTCACCTTTTCCAGGGTATTGCGGCGTTGCTCAATGGATTCCATGAGCCACTGGGCCGCCTGGATCTTGCGCTTCAAGAATTCTTTGGCTTCGGGACCGGCGCCCTTGTCCCGGTACATTTCCAGGTAGCGGCGGCTGATGTAAATGCTCGGCGTCCAGTCGTCGAGCAAGCGGACCTCATACTCGCCGTCCTCGCGGCGCTCCACGGCGATGTCCGGCACGACGTAAGGGATATTATCCGTGGTGAAACGCGCACCCGGCCGCAGGCTCAGGTGCTTGAGCGCTTCTCTCGCTTTGTTGATGGTGGCGAGATCGAAGCCGGTCCGGCGCTGGATGATCGGCAGGCGGTTGTGTTCCAGATCATCAAGGTGATTGAGGATCAGGACGCGCATGGCCTCGCGATAGGGCATTTCCGGCGTCAACTGCAGCAGCAGGCATTCTTTCAGATCCCGGGCGCCAACACCTGCCGGTTCCAGCTTCTGCACCGCCCGCAGCGCTTCTTCTACCTGGACCAAGGTGACGGGCTGATCGTAGTTTCTGGCGATGTCTTCCGTGTTGACCGTCAGGAAGCCTTTTTCGTCAATGTGCGTGATCAGGAAGCGGATGAGCCGTAGCTGGTCGGCGGTCGCATCGAGAAAACTGAGTTGTTCATTCAAATAATCCTGAAGCGATTGCGGCCGCGACGGCATGTTTTGCATGGCGTCGTGCTTCTTGTCCCCTTCTTCATCGAGGCCGCCGCGCGAGGGGCGGTGCTCCTCGCTGTAGCGGTCTTCGAGGTCGCGGCTCATGGCCTCGAAACGCTCGAAATCCAGCTCGTTGTCCCCAGCCTCGTCGATGACGAGTTCCGTTTCCTGGCTCGCCGGTTCTTCGGTCTCCGTTTCCGGGGACGTCGCGGCTTCGCCATCGACGGTCGTTTCGTCGTTGCTGACTTCTTTCAGCTCCAGAACAGGGTTTTCCTGGAGTTCTTGTTGAATGCGTTCTTGCAATGCCATGATCGGCAATTGCAAGATTTCCATCGACTGAATCATGCGGGGGGCCAGAAGCATCCTCTGGTCCATCCGCTGAGTCATGGTCGTGTCAAGTCGCATGGCCTATGAACCCCACGATCTATGTTGAGATCTTAGATTTTCGCCGCCCAAATCTTGTCGGCACCACTGCGTGCCAACGGGGCCCTCGGAATTCTAAGACCAAACTCCTTCTGTTTCAAAACACTCGGCGGCCTTCCAAAGCATCCGCCAGCATCTGGTTATTGGCAAATTCCAAAACGGTTCCAGACGGTAATCCGCGTGCCAAGCGCGTAATACGAACTCCTGTCCCGGCCAACAGATTGGAGACATAGAGCGCCGTCCCGTCTCCTTCCAGCGTGGGGTTCGTGGCCAGAATTATTTCCTGCACGCCGCCCCGCGCCACGCGCCGCACCAAACTGTCCACGGTCAACTGTTCCGGGCCCATGTTCTCCAGCGGGGCCAGCTTGCCTTGCAGCACGTGATAGAGCCCTCGATAGCTCCCCGCACGCTCCAGGGCCGCAAGGTCCCGAGGCTGCTCCACCACACAAATCAGGGACGAGTCGCGCCGCGGGTCGCTGCAAATACTGCACAACTCCCCTTCCGTCAAGTTGAAACATTGCCGGCAGGGGTGGATACTTTCGCCAATCCTCCTCAATGCCTCCGCCAGGGCCAACGCTTCGCTCCGATTCGCGCCCAGCAAATAATGCGTCAACCGTTCAGCGGTCTTGGGTCCAATGCCAGGCAGCTTGCTGAATTCCTGGATAAGCGCCTCGATGGCCCCGATTGCCTCTGCCGCCACACTCACTCCTCCCGACCACACAGGATGGAGTGCGGTAAATGGAATACAGGACGTTCCTGGTCAGGCGTCATCTTGATTTTCCATCTCCTAGGGCACGTGCTCAACTCGCAAAGCCCGGCAGGCCAAGACCTGCCGGCAGGCCGAACCCGGCCGCCATCTTACCGGTCTCCTCTGCCGCTTGCCGGCGAGCCTTGTCCAGCGCCTGGTTGGTTGCCGCCCGGATCAGGTCTTCCACGAACTCCCGGTCCTTCTGCCCAAGCAGGTCCTCGCTGATCGAGTAGCTCAAGACTTCCAACTTGCCGTTGGCTCGAACTTTGACGAGGCCGCCGCCCGCATCTCCCTCAGCAACCACTTGCCCGAGCCGCTCCTGAAGACGCTCCATCTCAGCTTTGATCTTGGGAAGCTGCTGCAGTAGACCAGCCAGCTGTCCGAACTCTTTGAACATCCGTCATGCCTCCTCGCTGTCCGGCTCTTCTTCCTTGTCGGGAGCGGCCATGGGCGCACCCCCGAAGCCCTCGTCTACATCGACGAGCTGGGCCTCCAGGACTTCAATGGCCCGTTTGACCAGAGGCTCGTTCATGGCCTCGGTACGTTGGCGGCGGTAACGAGATTGTGTGCTGTCCGCGTCCTCGGGGAGCCTGACTTTCGAGAGAGATGCGTCGCCAAGTACCTCAATTCGAAAGCTGTAGTTCTGGCCCGTGATGCTCCGTAGTGCAGCTTCCACACGGGCAATGTTTGCCGGCTGCTGGCAGTACTCACGCTTCGAATTATATCCTACGGGGAACCGAATAACCAGAGCGTTTGGCCCGAAAATTGCAGGGATTTCGGCCTTGGAGAGCTCGCTGCCCAGCATGGGGCCGACCTGACCTAGTACTTCGCGCCACAGCTGACCTATCGAATCCGGGGTAATTTGCGAATTCCCGGGGCTTCCCAAGGTCTCAGGAGTGGTCAAAGAGTTTTTTTTTGAGCCCTCCGGCGGCGTTGCCACTTCCCGAGGCCTACTGGCTGCCGATACCTGCGGTCGGACGGCTGGGGTAGCATTACCCCCCTGCCCCGCCACCGTGCCTCGCTCTTTCCCGGAAACGCCCGCCTTCAGGAGGTTGGCGAGGTTCGACAGCGATTCCAAATTATCCAGCCGGCCGAGACGAACAAGGGCCATTTCGAGAAGGACACGTGGGTGACTGCTGCCCCGCAGGCGCGCCTTCGTGGTCGACAGCACGTCCAGCCCGGCCAGGATAGTATCCAGGGATAATCCTTCCGCCTGGCTGGCAAGGGTCGGGCGCTGGCGCTCCGGCACGCTCAGGTCTTGGGCCTCGGCTCCAGCGCACTTGATCACCATCAGGTCGCGCCAGTAATCGAGCATCTGATCGAGGAATTCCCCGAGCTGCAAACCCTCGCCGGCGGCTTGACCCAGCAGCTCTAGGGCACGCTTGGCATCGCGCTCGACGACCGCCGACGCCAATGCCAGGATGCGGTCGTCGTGGGCCGTACCCAGCATGTGGTGGATCTGTTCGCTGGTGAGCCGGTCGCCGCCGAACGACAAAAGCTGATCGAGCAGCGACTGCGCGTCGCGCATCGACCCGCCGGCCCGCCGGGCCACGAGCTCCAGAGCGTCGTTGTCGGCTTCCATGTTCTCGCCGGCCACAACCTCACGCAAGCGCTGCACGATGCGTGCGGTGCTGATGCCTGCGAAGTCGAAGCGCTGGCAGCGCGAAAGAATCGTAACGGGGATCTTCTGCACTTCCGTGGTCGCGAAGATGAATTTGACGTGGGCCGGCGGCTCCTCGAGCGTTTTCAGCAGCGCATTGAAGGCCGCAGGCGTCAGCATGTGCACTTCGTCGACGATGTAGATCTTGTAGCGCGATCTACTGGGCCGATACTGCACGTTTTGGCGGATCTCGCGGATTTCATCGATGCCCCGGTTGCTGGCGCCGTCGATCTCGAGCACGTCCACGTCTTCGCCGACGGCGATGCTGCGGCAAATCTCGCACTCGTCGCAAGGCTTGGTCGTTGGCCCTTGCACACAGTTGAGTGCCTTGGCTAGGATGCGTGCGGCCGATGTTTTGCCGACGCCGCGGGCGCCCGTAAACAGATAGGCGTGGGCGACGCGATTCGTCTCGATGGCGTTGGCGAGCGCTTGTACGACGGGCTCCTGCCCGACCAAATCGGCAAACTGCTGAGGACGGTAGCGGCGGGCGAGAACGGTGTACCCCTCGGCAGCTACAGCGGGCTCGGCAGCAGGAGAGGCTTTCTTCTTGGCCATGACGTAGATTCCAGATGCGCGGCACCGATGTGCAACCGGCTCTCCGTCGTCGGAAAAAATGGTGCCCGCGACAGTTCACTGAGAGAGGCTGATCCACTGCACAAGGGGGCGTTGCTTATGGCTGCACCTTCCGGCCTGACCAGGTTCACAACTTCCCTTTGCGTGGGTCCCCTCCCAACTCCCTGTCACGGGCATCTATCAGGCGACGCTCCTCATTATACGAACCGGGGAAAACCCTGAAAGCCCGCCGGACGGTCGGCGTCTTCAAAAGAGATATGGCGAGCGGCAGCGAATGTTCTCCCCTCGCCCCGGTACTCCGGGGAGAGGGGTCAGGGGTGAGGGGCCTTGGCCGGGGATCGTTCCTCCCCCTCACCCCCGGCCCCTCTCCCCCGAACCGGGGGCGAGGGGAGATTATCGGAAAGGACGAAGCGATGCCTGGCCTGCAATTTCGCGATGCCTGCACCACCGACCTCGAGGCGATTCGTGAGCTAACGCTGTCCGCCTACAACGAGTACGCGACCCTCATGCCAGCGCACTGGGATCGCTACCGCCAAGCGATCCTCGGCACACTTGCCGACGTGAAGCCGGCCGAGCAGATCGTCGCGGAGCAGGATGAATCGCTGGTCGGCTCGGTCTTGCTCTACCCGGCGGGAACCGTTTTCCACACCTCGGCCGGCAACCCCGTCACGCTCGCATACCCTGAAATTCGTTTGCTGGCAGTGCTTCCTGCAGCGCGCGGCCGCGGCATAGGGCAGGCCCTCGTCCGCGAATGCATTCGTCGAGCGCGATTTGCGGGGGCCACGACCATCACCCTGCACACGACCGACGCCATGCGCGTTGCCATGCGTATGTACGAACGCATGGGCTTTGTCCGCGCGCCGGAACTCGATTTTCATCCCGCCGAGGACCTGACCATCAAAGGCTATCGCCTCGATCTCGATCCGTCGGCCGCGTGAGCGCGGGCGCGCCGGATTTGCCAGCTGCATCGCAATTTACCCTGTTGTCCCTGCGCGTTTACGAGGTGAGGGTGACACGTGTATCGAGATGGAACCTACGGCCGCGCCTAGAATCCGCTGTCCAATGGCTAGCGGGCGAGGCTAACCATCGGGTTCAGAGGGCCACGCTATTAGGAAAGAAGCCGCAAGTGTCGCGGCACCGCAAGTGCCGGCGGATTGCGGAGGTCGATGTGACCGGAGTGCGCATCGCCCAGTTCCCGATTAAACTGCCGTCAACTACGTCTCAGGCAAACTGGACGGGTAGTCTTTCGGTAGACTACAGAGAGATGACGAGGCCGGGAGGGGCAGGTCGATGAACAGGTTGCCCCCGCTCCTGCAAATGTCCGAGGGGCGATCGGAGGGAGCAATGAACCGCGTGACCATCACAGAACTGAGGCCGGGCCTCAGCATCAAACAAATCAGCACTAAAAAGGTGGGAGTTATCACCGCTCCGCCCGCCGGTGCGTCCGTTGACCTGGGCTACACCTGGGTCGATTTCGGGGGAGGACCAGAGCGGGTCCGGGACGACGACATCGACTTCGCGCTTCGACGCATTAGGCTGACCGTCCGTCACAACGCGGACGATCCCGCCGACGACCTCAAGCAGATCGCCAAATTGCGGCGTGACTTGTGGGCGCACTCGCCCGTCGAGGTCGATCCCGACAATCCTGCCTACCAGACCCGCCGCGACCCTGATCGAAATGCCTACTTCGAGTTCGCAACAGAATTCCCCGAAGAGGTCCGAAGAGTACTACGCCAGTACGGCTTCGAGCACCGCGTCACGATGCAGGATCTTGGCGAGGTGGGCCTCGTCTGTACGAGGTGTGGGTACCTCTCCGGGTTCGTCACCGAGTGCCCAAACTGCAAGCAGCGTGACATCGGCCCTTGCCCGAATTGTCGTCATGAGATACCCCGAGAGAGCTACGAACCAATCGCTGGCGACCTCTTTATCTGCCCGAACTGTCGGCGGCGTGTCCGCTTGCAGTTCAACGAACTCGATAGCCCTGACCGCCCCGTCAGCGAGCCTGTAGTCCTTGTCAAGGACGCTCAGGGGTAACCATCATGCAATTCGACGCCGAAGGACATGTCGTCATCACACCCCGAGAGTGGCAAGATAGGCTTCAGGACACGGCGCCCCTAAGCGCCGGCCTGCGGCTCCAGGCGGCCGGGCCTGAGAGTCGGGCCCGGGGCTCTTGGTCCTTGCACCGAGTCGGGGTAATATGGGCACATGCCGACTGTGCTCCGGGTGGGCCCGTTCCGGTTCTTCTTCTATGCCGGCGATGGCGGCGAGCCGCCGCACGTCCACGTCGAACGAGACGATTGCGAGGCGAAGCTCTGGCTCGACCCCATCCGACTGGAGCGTAGCCGCGGCTTCCGCAGGCAGGAGATCAACCGCATTCGCCTGCTGGTCGAGAAGCATCGGGAGCAGTTGTTGGAGGGTTGGAATGACTTCTTCCACGGTTGAGACGCGCGAACCTCTGGCCACCCAAGTCCAGGTCAGCGAGGATACCGTATCCGTGGAGCTGGCCGACGGCCGCACCATCGCCGTGCCGCTGGCCTGGTACCCGCGGCTCGCGCACGGCTCGGACGAGGAGCGGAGGTCGTGGCGACTGCTCGGCGGAGGGCGGGGCATCCACTGGCCGGCGCTGGACGAGGACATTAGCGTGGCCAACCTGCTCGCGGGCCAGCCCTCGGCCGAGAGTCAAGCTTCGTTCAAGAAATGGTTGGCGGGCCGGGCCAAGCGAAGCCGCGCCCGGCGGGATCGGACGGGGGCCGAACCAGAAGCTGCACCTGACCGGGGCCGCCGCCACAGCTCCGCGCGAGGTAAAGGTCCGGCAGGCGGCCCCGGCAAGTGAGCTCCCTCGTTATGCCCCTTGGTGACGCCGAACCTTCAGCATCTTGTGGTGTCCTCCACGCTGGGACCGGCCTCGGCCGGGATCCCGTTGTACCATTGGCGACAAGCTCCAGCCCGTCACCATCGGGGCCATAAGAAGTATCCAGCCGCTGCACTTGACCCGGCCGGCATAACGGTTTTCCGAGACACCACGTTCCTTGCAGCCGGCCCGGCAAGTGAACGCGGTCGTTAGCAGGAAGGTGCGGGAGGTGCTTATGGCGAAGCGCGTAGCGCTCGTCTCCTGCGTTAAGCAAAAGTGCGGCGCGGCAGCGCCGGCTCGTGACCTCTACGTCTCGCAGCTCTTCCGGGGGTTGCGGCGCTACGCCGAATCGCACGCTGACACTTGGTACATCCTGTCAGCGGAATACGGGGTGCTCCGCCCAGATCAGGTTGTCGAGCCCTATGAACGCACGCTGAATACGATGCCCAAACGCGATCGCCTCGCCTGGGCCGAAAAAGTAGAACAGCAGCTTCTGGGCATCTTGCCGGCTGGCGCAGAGGTCATTTTGCTTGCGGGTCAGCGCTATAGAGAGGACATCGAGCCGTTCCTTCGCAAGAGCGGTTATTCCGTGTCCGTTCCGCTGCAGGGGCTGCAAATCGGCAAGCAGTTGCAACGGTTGAAGCAAGTTTCCAAACGACGCGAACGCCGGACGGCAGTCCGGAACGCCGGCTTGGAGGGAACCTTGGATCGTCAAGCGATTACGTCACTGCTGATCGAACACGGCCAGCTGGTTTTCAACGGTCCCCACGAGTTCGTCCAGCTCGCGCAAATCCGTGAAGCGGACGAATTGCTTAATGACCTCCAAGCGCATCCGCACGCATACGTCCTTGCCTGTGTGATGGACCGGCAGATCAAAGCGGAGAAAGCCTGGGTCATCCCTTTCCGGTTCGCCCAAAAGCTCGGCACCTTTGCCTTCTCGCGGCTGGCGGAACTCACCTTGGACGAGGTTAGAGACCTCATGACCAAGCCGGAACCGCTCCATCGCTACACGGAAGGCATGAGCAAAAACTTTCATGCTGCCGTCGGGCTCATTAAGGAAAAATACAACGGCAACGCGGCAAAGATCTGGGACGGCAAGCCGTCCAGTGCGGACGTGGTTTATCGGTTTCTGGAATTCCAAGGCGTTGGGCCGAAGATTGCGACGATGGCGGCGAACATCCTTGCGCGGGATTTCAAAGTGCCGTTCAAGGACTACTACTCGATTGACGTTTCCGCTGATGTCCACGTGCAGCGGGTCTTTGGCCGGCTCGGCCTGACCGATCCGGAAGACTCCATCGAAGCCGTCATCTATCGGGCGCGGGCGCTCCATCCCGAGTTCCCCGGCCTGTTTGATTATCCGGCATGGGAGATCGGCCGCAATTGGTGTCGCCCGCATTCCCCTTTGTGTGGCGATTGCTACATGAAGGAACTCTGTCCGAGCTGCGCCGGGAGCAGCGGCTAACCAATGGCTGAAGCTGACCGGGGCCGCCATCCTGGTTTTCCGCGCTTCAACGTCCTAGCAGGCGGCCCGGGCAGCTAAGCCTAGGTGTTCGGCTGTCGAAGCGTTGATCTGATGAGTACCCATGCGTCCCTTGCAAAGAGCTGACGGGGCTTTTACCGATGCCAAGGAGACTGCTCGACCGCTGTAACCCGGACAGCATCCGCGAATTTCGGGCAGCCGCCCGCCAGCGCTTTGATGACGCGCTCGCTCTGGCGGGGCAAGGGCGCCGGACTGGAGCAATTTACCTTTGGGGATACACGGCCGAGATGACGCTCAAAGCCTCCTACTTCTCGCTGATCGGGTTAGCCGAAACGCACCTGATAACTTGGAACGCCGATCTCCAGCCCGCGATCAACCGGGGGAGGGGGTTGGGCATCGCCTGGCTACCTCAGGGGGCGGGGCACAATGTCCGTGCCTGGTCTGAGTTGCTGGTGGCTGTGCGGGCCCTGTTGCCCGCCACGACCTATCCCCCGCCCTTCGACCTCGAGGTTCAGAGACGCGGACAGCGAATCGAGCAGCTTTGGAGAGAGACGCTTCGGTATCGCAAGAATTACGCCTACCTGTTTGAGATGAGACAAATTCGGGAAGCAACTGAATGGCTTCTGGTCAACTCGCACGCCTTATGAGGGGTGTTATATGCCGCGTAAGAAAAGAGGAGTCGAGGAAAGGGCCCGTCCGATGAGCGGGGACCTTGCCGAGCGCCTTGCTGAGGAATTGAGGCGCAGCCGCGAGTCGGGCCAGCCAGTGATCGATGAACAGGAGTTTCCCACCGGGAAGATCCGCGTCACGGTCATCTGGGACGAATGGGACCGCCTTCCCTTGGAAGACCGCACCGCTGTTATTCTACGGGCGTACGACTTAGCCGAAGGACACGGCTTACGTGACAGGATCGCTCTCGCCAGCGGGTTGACAGTTCCGGAGGCTTATGCAGCCGGGATGCTGCCGTTTCAGATCATTCCCGCACTGCGAAGAGATGATGCCGTAACACCCGAGCAATGCCGTCAAGCCATGATCGACGAAGGGGCATCGGTGCTTCTGGCTGCGGACAAACCACAACTGCGCTTCGCCACTGAGGACGAGGCGGAAGCGGCGCGGAAACGGCTCGCCCAGCGGCTTCCTAACAGCGACCAGGTGTGGGTCATCACCCAAGAAGTCGGCAAGGTCGAGGACTGGGCTAGCAGGTGACGGGGGGAAGGAGCGGGCATGCCCGAATAAAGAGAGGACGACTGCCGAATCGAGGCCGAAACCAGGCCCAACCGCTAAAGCTGATCGGAGCCGCCATCCTGGTTTTCCGAGCTTCAACGTCTTTGCAGGCGGCCCCGGCAGCCTAGCCGAGCGTTACGCGGGTGAGGACCTGAATATGACCGAGTCAACTGTCAGCGAGCGGATCCCTCATCGCTGGTACGCGCGGCCTGTGTTCTTCGTGTCCGACGTTCAGGGCGCCCTGCGTTTTTACATCGACAAGCTGGGGTTCGAAAAACGATGGCATGAAGCCGACGGCAAGGGGAAAGTCTGCCAAGTCAACCGTGGGGAGTGCGAAATCATCCTGTGTGAGGATGCCGCGCGGCGGGACAAAGGCCGTCTGTTCGTGGAGCTGACCCGGGATGGGCTCGATGAGCTTCGCCGTGAGATCTCGGAGCGCTCGGTGCCGACCCAGAAAGCGTGGTGGGGCTACGACGTGATCCGGATCGCCGATCCCGATGGCAACGAACTGCTCTTTCCGAGTGAGTGAGCGGCGGACATGATGACCGCCTTACCTCCACATGGAGCCGACGCGCCCGTCGTTTTGTGCGATCCGGCTGCCGTGCCGCGCGGCTCATTTGGCACGGTAGGCGGCTACATACACAAAGGGTCAACACGAAATGGGCAACCTCCAAGGGCAGCCGCGGCTGACATCGCTCGCTCCCCAGTTCCTGGTCGATGACCTGGCGCGCTCGATGACCTACTACCAGAAGCTCGGGTTTACGTTCGGCGAGCCGTGGAATGGGTTCTACGCGATTGGAGAACTGGACGGGTTGGAACTCCATCTGAAGGAAGCGCCGAAGAACGACGCCGAACGACAGGACCGGCGCGAATGTGAGCATCTCGATGCTGCCGCCGGCGTGGACGGGATCGAAGCGTTCTACGAGCGGTGCGTCGCGAATGGCGTGACGATTCTCCGGCCACTCACCGCGACGGCGTGGGGTACGAAGGACTTCTACATCGAGGATCCGGACGGCAATATCATCGCGTTTGGCGGCCGTCCGTCTGCGCCCGGGGCGTCGCAGGAGCCGCCCCGCGCCTGAGCGCCGCCTAACGAATCGTTGCAGCGGACGTGGCGGCCCAGCGCTGCTCGTGGCGCGCAGCGTTCCGAGCAGGCCGCCACGCAGCTGAAATTCTGCGTTCCGCCTTGGCCCGTGCGCACGAGCGATTGTCTGGGGCTGCGCCCACTTTCTGATGCCATGCTAACCTGCGTCGGTGGGATCGACCGCAGTTGAGATCTCAATTTCTGCAACCTGCGTCGGTCCGACACACCGAAGCGTTTGCGGGGGTTGCCTGTGGCCCAATGGCGACCAGTTCAAGTTTAGCGCCGCCGCACTTGGTTCGCAGCTGAAGGGCTGTCACCCCGGCCCGTGAACGCGTGCCAGTTGTCCTGACCCGGGGCCTGGAGCGTCCCTGGCAATACGCGATGGTGGAGAACGCGCCCATCCATAAACTGATGACGTAACGCCGCCGCCAAAGCCCTGATCCGGATCTGCCCGGCTCGGGTGTGGAGCAAGTCATGCATATTCTCTTTCTTCACCGCCAGTTCCCCGCGCAATTCGGCCAGATCGCCCGCCACCTGGTCCAGCATGGGGGCGTCCAATGCACCTTCGTGTGCGAACGGCCCTCGCCGAGCAGTCCGGGTGCCGGTCCGGTCCAGTTCTTTCCCGATTTTGCCGCAGGCACGCAAATCGGCATGGTGGCTCCCCAGACCACTGCTCCCCAAGTCTTTCAGTTCAACACTATCTTTCCGACTCCTTCCGTGGAGCCACCCCCGGACGACGAGATCGTCGAAGGCATTCACCGGATTCAGTACCAATTGGGCGACCGCGAGGCCGCCGGCTTCGACGGGCTGATCGCTCACGCCAACGCGTTCTATCAAACGCTCAAGGCCCATCCGGAAGTTCAGCCCGACCTGGTCGTTGGTCCCAGCATGTACGCATCATCGCTCTTCTTGCCGGATCTGTACGCGTGCCCGGTCATCAACTACTTCGACTACTACTTTCAGCCGAGCGATTCCTACGTCACTTTTCGACCCGACTTCCCGCCCACCGACCTCGAAATCGTGCGTGCCCGCGCGCATAACGCATTGGTGCTGCAAGACCTGCGATCGTGCAGGGCCGGCTACAGTCCGACGAGCTGGCAGCGTAATCTCTTTCCTGCCGAGTATCATCCCAAGCTGGCCACAATCTTCGACGGCATCGATCGCGCATTCTGGTATCGCCGGCCGGCCGAGCGCTATGTTGCCGGCCGCGCGATCCCCAACGCTACGCGCGTGGTCACCTATGTTGCCCGCGGCCTGGAAGCCATGCGCGGCTTCGACATCTTCATGAAAGTCGCCAAGGGCATTTCCAAAGCGCGACGCGACGTCGTCTTCGTCGTGGTAGGTTCGGAGCATTTCTATCATGGCTCCGATCTGAACCACATCCAGGCGCCGTCCTTCTTGCAGCATGTGCTCCAGCAAGACGCCTACGACCTGGAGCGCTTTATCTTCACCGGCCGCATTCCGTCAACGCACCTCGTGGAGATTCTGAGCCTCAGCGATCTACACATTTACCTGAGCGCACCATTCGTGCTCAGCTGGTCGGTGTTCAACGCGCTTGCGTGCGGCTGCACGGTCCTGGCCTCGGATACGAGCCCCGTGCGTGAAGTGATCCAGCACGGCCAGAATGGCCTGCTGGCGAATTTCTTCGATGTGGAAGGTCTCACGCGGCTGGCGATCGACGCGCTCGACGATCCGCAAAAGTTTCAACCGTTGGCCGAGGCTGGGGTGCGCCTCATCGACGAGGAATACAGCTTGGAGAGAGTGATTCCGCAGATGGCGAGTTTCTATGAGCAGGTCAGCGGTGTGAGGAGTTCTCGCTTTTCGTAGCCGGCAAATTTACGCAGCCTTGGCCAATTGCCCACTGGATCATGGGTCCTTCCCGCCTCTTTTCCCTGGACCCGTAGCTTGCGGGCGGGTACCTTTCAAGTATTAAATCTTGACTCGCATCCGAGTTCTGCAGAAGGCAGCCTACCCTATGCTTCGTTCGCTCTCGTGCTTTTTCGTGGTTGCCTGTTTGTGCCTGGTGCTCGGCGCCGCCGCGCAGGGCGCGCCGCCGGAAGAGACCGCCGGGCAGACTACCGGGACGCACAAAAAAATTCGCACGGATGCCACGGGCGAGACGCTGCCGCCTGCCGTGGTGGGCCGTCTGAACGCTGGGTCCAATCCCTTTTTGGCCGTCGCCTATTCGCCCGACGGCAAGCTCCTCGCCTCGGGTGGCTACGAGAAAACGATCTGCCTCTGGGACGTGGCCACTGGCAAGGAAGTCCGCAAGTGGAAGGGGCCGGAAAACAACGTCGCCTGTCTCGTTTTCTCTCCAGACGGTAAGCTGCTGGCGTCCGGCAACTCGCAGGACCCAACCGTGCATCTGTGGGATGTCGCATCCGGCAAGCACGTCGTGGGTCTGGAAGGGCTGCCGCGCAAGGTCTCCTCCCTTGCCTTCGCGCCGAACGGCAAGGTCCTGGCGGCGGGCGGCTACTACACCGAGGAAGTCTTCCTCTGGGAGGTTCCCAGCGGCAAGCTGGCTCGGCGCCTGGTGGGCCGGCCTGTCCCACTTACGCAAAACATCCCGAGGAGCAACGGTTCGCCGGCAGACTTCGCTTACGTCGCCTTCTCGCCCGACGGCAAAACGCTGGCGACAGGCCATCTCTACGGCCTCGTCCGCATTTGGAACGCGTCTTCGGGCCGGGAGCTGCGGCATTTCCGCGGACCTGCTGACGACGTGTTCGTCCACGTCAAGTTCTCGCCGGACGGGCGAACGCTGGCCTCCTGGGGGGCTGCTATCCGCCTCTGGCAAGTGAGCACGTGGAAGCAACTACGTTACTTTGGCGAACAGCCTAACTTGCGGATTTCTGCCCTGGCGTTTTCGCCGGACAGCAAAATGTTGGTCTCCGGCAGTCATTGGCGCGACCTGGGCGATGACACGGCCCATCTGTGGGAAGCGGCCACGGGGCAGGAACGATGCCGCCTGGCAGGTCACAAATTCGCGATCGCCTCAGCGACTTTTTCGCCTGACAGCAAGACGTTGGCTTCGGGGAGTTTCGACGGCACGGCCTTGATCTGGGACCTGAAAACGCTCCGGCAAGGAGAGACGGTGCCGAAGGGAAACCTGTCGGCGGCGGAACTGGAGCAACGCTGGTTCGAGCTGGGCAACAGCGACGCGGCGGTTGCTTATCTGGCCGTTGGGGACCTCATCCAGAGGCCGACGCAGACAATTCCTTTCCTCAAGACCCGCCTGCAACCGCTATGCAAGATGGACGCAGAGCGCCTCACCCAGCTCATCGACGCCCTCGACAGCGAGCGCTTTCAGCAACGCGATGCGGCGACCCAGGAATTGATCGCCCAAGCGGAACTGTCGAGCACGGCGCTGCGGCACGCGCTGCGCGGCCAGCCTTCCGCAGAAGCGCGCCGAAGGCTGGAACAGATCTTGTATCGCGCAGACAGGTTCATCTATTCTTCCCGGCAGTTGCAATCGCTGCGGGCCATCGAGGTACTGGAGACCATTGGCGAGACGGACGCAAGGCAATTGCTGGACGAACTCAGCAAAGGGACTCCAGCCTTCCGCGTGACGCAGGAGGCGACGGCGTCCCTCGAGCGCCTGGCAAAACAATCGATGGCCCTGCGTTAGCGGGGCATCTTTTCGTCATTTCTCGCCAGGCTTCTTCAAGACGAACTGGGCCGTAAGGGTTACGCGATAGCTGACTTTCCCGGGCTGCAGGCCGATGGCTTCGCCGCCCTGCTCGGCGTTCCTGAGGGTGGAGGACACCACACCACCCTGCTGCATCATTTGATAGTACATGGCCCGCCCCTCGTTGAACTGCGTGCTCTCCTCGATGCCGGGATAGGTTGCTGCAGCATCCTCGATGTGATGGATGGGCCCGAGAGCTGCGCCGGCGGCACGCGCGAGGCGCTGGGCTTCGATCTTTGCTTTTTCGAAGGCCTGGGTGAGGGCTTTCCCACGCTCGTCTTCGGAAACCTTGCTGACGTAGAGAAAAATGGGTTCGCCACGCTTGGGCTCATTGGGGTCGCCGCCGCCGAATTGCATGGCGTTCGCCACTTCCTGGGCGCTCTCCTCGTCTTGAGGAGACATCTGTTTGAGTTCCTTCATGCCGCCCAGGTCGGCTGCTTTGATCTTCTGTTCCAGGCTGTGCGTGAGGAGTAAGAGTTGTTCGGAGCCGGCGGCCTTGAGGGGTACTTCCGCATTGAGGCTGGCCGCGACTACTACCGGAGGCGACTGCTTGGCCTTTTGCCCGTCCTTTTTTCCAGGGACGCGCGCGTTCTGCATCATTAACTCCATTTGTTTTTCGCGGTCAGTTCGCTCATCCGTAATCGCCGCCTCGCCGAACTCGATCGACGTATGTACGGCGCCGAGCGCCTCCAAGAACCGCTGCGACGTTTCCCGCCGGTCCTTGAGCCGAGCCAGCGCTTCTTTGAGGTCCTTGCCCTTGGCCAGCACCTCGATGTGCAGCCGCAAAACGTCCGGCACGCGCTTGAGTTCCACGGTGCCGTGCCCCGTCACCGTGCCCGGCGTGGATCCCTGCGCGCAGACCCCCGCGGGCAGACATGTGAACAGCGCGAGAGCGACTAATTGCACAAGCGATGGACGAGTTCTCATGACAACCATCCTCACCAAGCGACGTGCGACTCCGTTTCATCGTAAAGCCCGGTCTGGAAGGACGCAACCATAAACAGGTCCATCGCTGGGGATGGGGAGCTTGCGGTTAGAGAACTCCTCGCGGAAAACTCTGCACTCTTCCAGCTTGTAGACGCGCGACTCCATGCCAACGCACGCAGAAGCCCTGCCAAATTGACCGGAGGCATCCCCGCCGCTCCGCCACAATGCGGCCCCAAACCGCACCTCTGTTAGTTCGACTGTCTCCGCCCGCTACTCAGAAACCCCGCAGAAATAAGCGCTTAGAAAAAGCGATTTGCCCCGGGCATGCGGCGTAAGGATTTGGCATGACCCTTGCACTGGAAGAAGACGCTGTCATGTCAACATGACGAGCCATTTCGTATAAGGCGGACAAAACCGAGCCTTTGAATGATATTCGTTGGCCAATTGCATAAAGGAGGTCCAGGTATGAGGCAGACGCGTTGGCAGCCGTTCAATCCGATGTGGGACCAGGTACAACAGCTCCAAACGGAAATGAACCGGCTTTTGGATCGCTGGACAGATGGCGGTGGACGGCGCACTCTCGGCGCACTTTTGGCGCACTCTTTCCCCCCCGTGAACGTGTGGGAGAATGCCGATCACGTTTACGTCGAGGCTGAACTCCCCGGCATGGAACCAAAGGACCTGGAAATCGATGTTTCCGCCGGTAATCAGCTCACCATCAAGGGCGAGCGCAAACAACAACTACCGGAGACAGCGGTTACGCACCGCCAGGAGCGCGGCGTCGGCAGCTTCACGCGCTCGCTGACTCTCCCGTTTGATGTCGATCCCGAGAAGGTGGACGCACGCTTCGAGAACGGCGTGTTGCTTATCGACCTCGCCAAGCATGAGGCCGCCAAGCCGCGCAAGATTGCCGTCAAGGGCGAGTGACACGACTCTGGTATGCAAGCAGACTTATTGTTTGTTCTGAAGGAGAACTGAACTATGGCTGAAACAAGCGCATTGACTCGCAAGGACCGATTGGAACAAAACGGCTCCGAGAATACGCGCGGCGGCGTGTACTTCACGCCCCGTGTTGACATTTTCGAGACCGACCAAGAGCTGACGCTCGTGGCCGACGTGCCGGGCGTCGGCTCCGAAGACGTCGATTTACGATTTGAGAAGGGTGAGCTGCTCCTGCACGCGCGGGTCAAGCCCCGGCACGAGAACGAGGAGTTCATGCTCCGTGAATACGAGGAGGGTGATTTTTACCGCGCCTTCACGATTCATGAATCGATCGACAATGCCAAGATCGAAGCCGAGTGCAAGAACGGCGTGTTGACGATTCACTTGCCCAAGGTCGAAGCCGTGCGCCCGCGGCAGATCAAGGTCCGCGGCCAGCAAGGAGTGTTGGGCTGACACTTCTTCGCTCTGGTGCGAAGCACTCGACTTCGCACCAGACCCTGGAAGCCGGGAACAAGAGGCCATGAACACACAGCACCCCATCCTGGTTGTGGATGACGACCAGGCCTGGTTAGACGCGCTATCGGAATACCTGCGTAAGAAAGGCTTCAGCGTTTTGGCGGCGCACGATGCCGGCGAAGGGCTGGCTCTGCTGGCCATTCATCCAGTTTCCGTGGTGGTGTGCGATTACCGCATGCCGGGCATGGATGGGCTGGCTTTCATCGAGCGGCTGCAACAGCAGCAAAACCACGTCGGCATCCTTATGCTCAGCAATGAGGAAGAGCCGACCTTGGCCGCACGCGCCCTTGCCGCGGGAGCGGGCAGCTTCGCCGCTAAGACCCTTGCGCCTCCTTCGTTGCTACGGCAGGTTCAGCAGCTTATCAACGCCGTCGCTGCCGCGGCGACCGCAGGGAATACGCTTCATCTCTGGCAACGGCTTTTGCCCAGCCCGCAGAAAAGCGGCGGTAGCCGCGAGCAGGGCAGGAACCCCTCCCCAGCCCCAAAGAAGGGCCGGCGTCGGTTGTGAGCCTTCTTTCGTTCCCGCGTTTACGACCTTTCGCTTGCAAGTCAGGCTTACAAATTCGATAATCTCGGTATAGCCCGTGGACGGCCTGGGGAGCGCCCCCGTGCTCGGAAAGGACTTGAACTTCATGATGAAGGCGCATTGGCTTCTGGCGCTCTTGGTCGCGCTAGCCGCCGGCGAATCGTCCCTGGCACAGGGAATTGTCGCTCCGCCTCCCTGGCGGCTCAACGATCCAACCTGGGGACGCGGCCCCGGCTTTGTCTACCATAGGCCCCGTGTCGCCTATTACGTCACCTTGTGGAACTCGCCAGGCGGGGTGACCTATTTCGCCAATCCATTCCTCGCCTGGCCGACGACCCGTGTGACGATCGTCAGCTACTCGCCTCCTGTCGTGCCGGCACCGGTCGCCGTGGTCGAACGACCGCGCCGCGACGCCGACGAGGAGCGCGACCTGGATCTGTTGCTCCAGCGTCTGGACAAAGCGCGGGGGGCAGCCGTCCCCGCTGATGCCGAACCACTGCCGGGGGGAGTCCCTGTTTCGGTCCCTCGCCCCATTCTTCCAGAAGACCGAGCGCGCGCGCAGCAGCCAGTGCCGGACAAGCTGCCCCTGCCACCGCCGGCAGAGCGTCGCAAGAAGGCCGAGCTCGCGCCGAGGCCGGAACCGCCTCCGCTGCCAGGCCCGGTTGCCGCCGAGACCGATCCGAAGCGCGCCAGCGCCCAGCTGATCAAGCTGGGCAAGGAAGCGTTTGCCGCGCGCGAGTACGCGCGGGCGGAACGGCGCTTTCAGGAGGCCACGGCATTCCTGGTTGACGATCGCGTGAGTTTTTTCTTGCTGGCGCAGGCGCAATTTGCTCTGGGCAAATACCAGGAAGCCGCCGCCGTCATCGAGGACGGCCTGCGCTTCCAGCCAGCTTGGCCGCTAGCGAGTTTTCGGCCGCGGCAATTATATGAAGGAAATGTCGCGGAGTACGGCGAGCAGCTGAAGCGCCTCGCCCTTGCGCTGGACAAATACCCCGACGACCCCTTTCTGCTCTTCCTCTACGCCTACCAGTTGTGGTTTGATAACCGGCACGACGAGGCGAAAGCGCTCTTTCAGCGGGCCAAGCCTTTGGCCATCGACCCGCGGTTTTGCGATCGCTTCCTCCAGCCGGTTCCCCCGTTACCGGTCCCGATTTGGTAAAGAAGAAACTTCACAAGGCCCGCGACTCGGATGAACTCGTCCCAGGCGTGGGCACTCTTGAGTCGGCTTGTCGTCATGCTGTTGTTGAGTTGTTCGCGCCTGGCCCGCGGCTTTGACGAAGGGCCCCTCTTTCGCGATATTGGCTTCGAGCTGCTGGCGGGCGACCGCATCGGGCTCGTCGGTCCGAACGGCGTGGGCAAAACGACGTTGCTACGTCTTTTGGCCGGGCTCGACCAGCCCGACGACGGGGCAGTTCGCCGGCACGCGGGGGCCCGCGTCCGGCTCCTCGAGCAGCAGCCCATCTTTGCTGCCGGCCGATCGCTCTTCGACGAGGCGCGCACGGCGCTCGACGAGCTGGTTGCCGCCCACGATGACATGGTCCGCACGGCGGAGGCCCTGGCGACAGCCACCGACGAGGAAGAACACAAGGCGCTCGCCGCCCGCTATGATCGCCTGAATGAATTGCTTCGCCATCACGACGCCTATAACGTGGATCACCGCGTTGAACATATTCTCGAAGGCCTCGGCTTTCAGGCGGAGGATTACGACCGGTCCGCGCAGACGTTCAGCGGCGGCCAGTTGAGCCGGCTCATGCTGGCCAAGCTTCTTCTCGCCGCCCCGGACGTCATGCTCCTCGACGAGCCCAGCAATCATCTCGACATGGGCGCCACGCGCTGGCTGGAGAACTACCTGGTCAAGCAGCCCGAGGCCATGCTGATCGTCAGCCACGACCGCTATTTTCTGGACAAGGTGGTCACGAAGATCTTCGAGCTGCAGACCGGCCGACTGACATCGTACCCCGGCAACTACCAGGCCTACGCCCGGCTGCGACACGAGCGCTTCGAGCACGAACTGAAGACTTGGGAAGCCCAGCAAGAGTATGTGAACAAGCAGGAAGAATACATTCGCCGGGTGCACTACGGCCAGTTGCACAAGCAGGCCCAGTCAAGGCGGAAAGCCTTGGACCGGATGGAACGCGTCGAGCGGCCGACGCTCGTCGAGGGGCCGCGCATGCACTTCGGCGAGGTGCGCCGCTCGGGCGACGTCGTGCTGCAAGCCGACAGCTTGAGCAAGGCGTACGACACCCCTCTCTTTTCCGAACTCAGCTTCACGCTGGAGCGCGGCCGGCGCCTGGGCATCATGGGCCCTAACGGCAGCGGCAAGACCACGCTTCTGCGCGTGCTGCTCGGTCAGGAAGCGCCGGACTCGGGAACCGTGCAACGCGGCCATCAGGTGGAGTTTGGCTATTACGATCAGCACTTGCAATCGCTGGCGGAAGACCTGCCGGCTATCCGCGCCGCCTGGCCCCTGGGCGACCCGGAAGCCACCGAGCAAAGCATGCGCGACCTGCTCGGACGCTTCGGCCTGGTGGGTGATCAGGTCTATCAACGCGTCGGCGAGCTGAGCGGCGGCGAGCGCAGCCGGGCGGCGCTGGCGCGTCTCGTGGCCCTGGGCGTCAACGTGCTCGTGCTCGACGAGCCGACCAACCACCTCGACCTCTGGGCGCGCGATGCGCTGGAGCAGGCCTTGCTCGCATTCGAAGGCACGGTCGTGGTCGTCAGTCATGACCGCTACTTTCTCAACCGCGTGGTCGATCAGCTCATCGTGCTCGAGGGCGACGGGCGCAGCCAGCTCATCCACGGCAATTACGACACCTATGAAATGATGCGGGCCCAGCAAGAGGCAGGGTCGGATGGGGACGGCCGCCGCAAGGATGGCAAGGCAGCCAAGAAGCCGACGGCCGCAAACACCGGCGCTGCTTCGGCCACGCGGCAGAAACGCAAACGGCGTTTCCCCTATCGCAAGGTCGAAGACCTGGAAACTGCCATCGCTGCCGACGAAACGCACCTGCGCGAGCTGGAACAACTCCTCGCATCTTCCGAGTTGTACCGCGACGGGGAGCGCGTCAAGGAGACGATGCGCGATTTCGAGGACACGAAAGGCCGGCTCCATCAACTGTACGAACACTGGGAAGAGGCCGTGGAATTGAACTGACCAATGAGCGTTTTTGCCTGGTAGCTATTTCGTTTGACCGCCACCCAGCGGGGAGCGTGAACCGACAGCGCCTAATATCCCTTCTGTTCGCACTTCCCCTTGGGTCGCGGCTGCACGATTCGTTGGCCTGGAAGAGGATGAGAATGCGCCGGCGTCGGGTTTGGCGCATCAAGTCGGGGCTGGTAACATGAATGAAGACGATATGCTAGGCTCGTTGACTCGTTGACCCAAGGATTTCTATCAGGCGGCGCCGTGGAGGCTAGCAATGATTCACGTCACAAAAATCCTGTACGCCACCGACTTTTCCTCACATTCGAATCAAGCATACTTTCACGCAGTTGCGCTGGCCGAAAAGCATGGTGCCAGCCTAACAATCGTGTACGTCTACGCACCTTCCTTTGGAACTCCGGAAGTACATGACCGTGGGCAGCTCGACCGAGAATATTGGCGGAACCAGCTGGAGCAGATCCGCCCCGTCGATAGCCGGATTCCTGTCAAGCACGTGTTCCTGGAAGGCGATCCCGCCATGGAGATCGTCCGCTATGCGACCGACGCGGGGATCGACCTGATCGTCATGGGCACGCATGGCCGGACTGGCCTGGAAAGACTCTTGATGGGCAGCGTCGCGGAAAAAGTGATGCGCGAGGCCTCCTGCTCGGTCCTGGTCGTGAAACTACCGAAGGGAGCCCCGGCGCCGGCGGAAGTTGCCGAAGTGCCGGTCCATCCCGCGTAGAAGCTGGGAGTAAACAGTCGCTCAATAAGCTGTAGGACGGCTCGACAATCCGGCCGACAAAATCCAAAGCAGTCATCTCGCGCGGCGCTTGAGACGAGGCTTATTCTTCCGGCGGACAGGGGTGGACTGAGCTGGCCGCCAGCACCGAGTCCAAAGCGTTGACTCCCGCCTCGAGCCGCTGATCTGCATTGAGATAGATATCGTTGGCGTCCGCACCGACATGGCGGTCCGTACAGAACCTGCAGCTCCCGTCCAGGTAGAGGACGTTCTGGCCTTTGCCGCCGTGGTTGATGCTGTTACCGACATAAAATGAAGGATCGCCGCCGGTGGAATCGAACGGCGGCCGATCTGCCATGATGGGCAGCAAAATGTGCGGTTGATCCGGCGCCCTGCGCAGGCCACAAAGTTGGCCTCCTTGCCCCCAGTAACCCAGGGGATAAGCATAGCAGCCTCCTAGCTCGCTGGTGTACTCCCGGAACTTTTCAGGCTGGGAATCATGCAGTGTTTTGAGGGTTGCCAGCGTCACGCATTGCGGTGGATTGCTGCCGTTCGCGGGACAGCTCACGCTGACGTCGCGCAGATAGCCGCCGTCGTGGAGAATGGGAACGAAAACTCCTGCAAAATTACGAGGAGGCTCTTTCTCAACCTTGGGGAGATCGCCGTCGAACTGGTCGCTATATGTCATCAACGCCATGTAGAAACTGCGGAGGTTGTTCTGGCAGGAAGCGATGTCCCGGCGATGGTGCAGGTAGGCGATTCCCGGAACTACCAAGGGTGAAAAAACGAGGAGCAGCGACGCCGCCACGAGTACGTCGGCCCGCCGCCACCAGGTACGCTGCACGTCGCGGGCACTTCGCACCTGCGGCGCTCGCGGCAACGGGCGGCAGCGGTAGTCGGCGACGCGCGCAATGGCGCGCGTCCGCAGACCGGGAGGCGGCTCGACAGCGTCCTGATCGGCAGCCAGCGGCTGAATGGCCTGGCGAATCATCTCTAGCCGCTGCCGCGCTTCGGGGTGGCTCAGCAAGTACGATTCCACGTCACGTCGTTCACGCGGATCGAGGGCATTCAGAAGATAACCGAGCAGATTCTCTTCCATTGCTTTTCTCAGAACTCTCTCAGCGAGGGCACCGCCGCCCAGGCTTCTTGAAGTTTGACCAAGGCGGCATGGAGCCGCGATTTTACCGTGCCAACCGGGATTTCCATGATCTCGGCGATCTCGCGATACTTGAGCCCCTGGTAATAAGCCAGGATAACTACCTGTTTCATGAAATCGGGCAAGCTTTCAACACTGGCGCGCACGCGTTGCCTGCGTTCTTCCGCCTCGGCCAGGTCTACCGGGCCCGGGCCGCGGGTTTCCAGCAATTCCAGCAGACTGCGAACCTCTCCATCATCCATCTCTTTTTGGTTTTGGTCCAGGCTCAGTGCCTGATGGCGACCGTTCCGGCGCAGGGCATCTATAGCCTGGTGGGTGGCGATGGTGTAAAGCCAGGGACGTACAGGACGGCCAATCTCGTACTGCCCGCTCTTGATGTACAGCTGCACAAACGTGTTCTGAAATACGTCCTCAGCGAGATCGCTATCACCCAGGTAACGCCGTAGATACCCGTATAGCTCGCGTTCGTAGCGCTTTAACAATGCTCCAAAGGCGTCCGCCTGACCACGGCAAAAACGGGCCAGCAACTCCTCATCCGAGCAATTGATCAGAGGATCGAGTATCTCCACGTTGGCCCTATATCGTTGGTACGCAGGCTCCCGAGAAGCAGTTCACCCGTGGAGACAGAATCTCCTTATCTCTATGTGATCGCAAATAGGGAAACGTGTCAAGCGGCTCAGGTTCTAGGACTACCCGGGGAATCGTCTAACCGTGAGCCGGCGGCGAGCGCGTCCATCGAAGGGTACAGGCCCTGTCTGTTGACGCGCTCGCCCCTGGCTCGCGGTCAAACGAAAAGCATGCCTACATGGATGGGAATACACGCAGTCTGCCCACATTTCAGCAGGAGTCAGCCGATGCGCGGAAAGAGCGGCTTCGCCTTGCCATCTTCCAGACGGCAGAGGAGCCGCAGGTCTTCCCCCTGCAGAGGATGAATCCAAACGTCCTCATGGCGCACGGCTTCCCAGGGTTGGGGGAAGTTGAAACTCCTGTAAATCGTTTCCGCGCTGCGCGGCAGGAACGGTTTCAAGAGGATCGCCACGGCTCGGAGTTGTTCGACCAGATCGTAAAGCACGCCCTTGGCCGCCTGAGCATCCGTTTTGACCAGTTTCCAGGGTTCCTTCTTGTCCGTGTACTGGTTGGCCGGGTCCAGGATCTGCTGCCAGATGCGCAGCAGCGCCTGGTTGTACTGGCAAGCCTCGATGTGGGCCTGCACCTGTTGGACCGTGGTTTCGGTATCCACGTCGGTGTAGATGACGCCCGGCTCGAGGCCAGCCGTCGCCTCGAGGTGTCCCGAGTAGTTTTGGGCAACGAGGCGGACCACCCGGCTGTAGAGGTTGCCCAGGTTATTCGCCAAATCCGCGTTGTACACGTCGCCAAAACGTTGCCAGCTAAATTCGCCGTCGCCGGGAAAAGGACATTCGCGCAAAAAGTAATAGCGGAACGCCTCCGCGCTGAAGCGCGTGATGATGTCCATCGGCTCGATGATGTTGCCCAGCGTTTTGCTGAACTTTTGCAGCTCGCCGGTCTCCTCGCTCTTGCGATAGACAAAGCCGTGCGCAAACACCGAGCGCGGCGGCTCCACGCCGGCAGCCATGAGCATGGCCGGCCAGAGGGCGCAGTGAAAGCGCGTGATGTCCTTGCCGATGAAATGCACGTCGGCCGGCCACCATTTCTGGAACAGCGTTTCATCCGTCCCATACCCTATGGCCGTGATGTAATTCAGCAGGGCATCGAACCACACGTAAATGACGAAGGCCTCGTCGAACGGCACACGAATGCCCCAGTCCTGCCCTGACCGTGTGATATTGATGTCTTGCAGGCCGCCTTGCACCAGACTCAAGACTTCGTTGCGCCGCGCCTCCGGCTGGATAAAATCGGGATGTTGCTCATAAAACTCCAAGAGTTGGGTCTGGAACTTCGATAGCGCAAAGAAATAGCAGGGCTCGCTCCGCTTCACGGGAGGAACGAGGTGATTGGGACACTTGCCCTGCTCGTCGAGTTCCTTTTCCGTCTTGAACGATTCACATCCTTCGCAGTAGAGGCCTTCGTAACTCCCCTTGTAGATATGGCCGTTGTCGTAGACCTTTTGGATAAACTTCCGGCAGCCCAGGTGGTGGCGAGCTTCGCTAGTCTGGATGAAATCGTTGTTGCTGATGTCGAGGGCGCTCCAGACCTCCTTGAATTGCCGGGCCATGTCGTCGCAGTATTCCTTGGGGGCGCGCTGCAGCTCGGCTGCCCGGCGCGCGACGCGGACGGTGTTTTCGTCATTTCCCATGAGGAAGTAGACGTTGTACCCCTCCATGCGCCGGTAGCGGGCCTGGACATCGGCTCCGATTTTTTCGAACGCGGTGCCGATGTGCGGCCGGCTGTTGGGGTAGTCGATCGCCGTGGTCAGGTAGAAGCGTGCATCGTCAGCCATAGCCGCAGCTGTCCTTGGTTGCTTGGTGTTCGACCCTCTTGTCTAGTTTATCATCCTAGAGCGATGGTCAAGGAGTATAGGCCGCATGCGCACGAACTCCATCAGAAGAGAGGCCTTGTGGAATTTGGAGTTCGGTGGAGCGAGAGCGGGCCGGCAAAGGAGATGGGGCTGACTCTAGTTTTTGTTCAGGTTGGTGGGCAGCGGCAAAGTACGACGCCCAGCTATATCCCTATGCAAAATTCCGCTGATACTAGCCCGAAGCGTCAGTGAGGTCCTCGCTAACGCCCCGGGCTAGTATCAGCCATTTGGCACACGGCCATTTAGACGAGCACGCAGGGCACGAGTCGCTCCTATTGCGTTCGTGCCCTGCGAGTTTTGACTGTAGTTACGGTTTAGCGAAGACGCCGACGTCGAGCTTTTTGTGGTGCTTCATCTCGGTCGTTTCGCTCTCGATGTACTTTTGCCCGTCGTGCTTGATGGTGATCTTCATTGGCTCCTTAATGCCGTCGACGTCCTTGTAATCGCCAAAAGTCACTTCCTGGTTGACTTCTTGCCCGGTCATGTCCATGCCCTTGTATTCGGCCTTCGCAAGGAGCCCGGTATCCTTGTTGAAGAAGAGGCTCACATCCTTATGGCCTTTCCGGCTCACCTTGACGCCGACGAGCGCCTTGTCGCCTTGTTTGCTTTCGCCAAGCGGGCTAAGTGTGTAGGCTTTGTCCTTCAACGGGATGAGCGTAATGACAAAGTCGGCGTGGAGTAGGCCCTTTTGAGCATCGAGTCGTTCCTTCTCCATATCCGTCGTATCGCCGTTGGTGTTCACCCAACCTTGGTCGCCATTAATGACTGTGGTCATTTTGAAAGGATTGCCTCCGACTTCCGCGTTCACCGCCTGTTTGGTCTTGTGGGGGAGTTGTTCGGCGGTTTCCATCGTGAACGGGATGCCATCGCCCATCCCATAGAACATGCCTTTGCCCTTGGACGTCACGGCCTTGTACTTCGCCAGCGCTTCCTCACCGCCCTTGGCCTTGATCGCCTTGTCGATGATGGCCTGCGCTTGCTCCTCCGCGCGACTCACGCCGGCAACGCCGAACACGACGCCTGCCACACACGCTAGTAACATCTTGCTTCGCACGAAACACCTCCCGGGTAAAGAAACGATCGTATCCGGGCGATCCTGAGATACAGGATTTAGATCGCCCGCCTATTCGATGCCGGCAAGATCCCGGCCGGATTTGACCTCCGTTAACTGTAGGAACCGCGTACCAGAGCGTCAAACCGTCCGCCAGCTTTCTCAGAACTTTCAAGTCTCAGCTGTCCGAAACCTCAACTGTGGCGTCGCGACGATTGCAGCCGTGATTCTTTCAAAGCGCTAATGCAGTATGCTCATCCGCCGGGCGCGGCCTGCCAAGACGGGCCGAGCAAGAGAAACCGATGCTATTGGTCTGGGGTGGTTTGGTCCCGGGCTCCCGATTCCCGGCGGCGTTCCTGCATCTCAAAACGTGCGATCTTCTCGACACGCCGTGCATGCCGGCCGCCCTCGAACTCGGTTTCCAGCCAGATGCGCACCATGCGGTCCAGCAGCTCGCCTCCAAGCAAGTCCGCGGACAGGCAAAGAATATTGGCATTGTTGTGCCGGCGGCTCATCTCCGCGGTGATGCTGTCGTGGCATGGCGCAGCACGCACTCCGCGCACCTTGTTGGCGGCAATGCACATCCCAATTCCTGTGCCGCAAATAAGAATTCCGCGATCGACGCGCTGCTCACTGACAGCCCAAGCCACTTCAAAGGCGAAGTCGGGATAATCGACGCTCTCGCCGCTGCCGGGGCCGATGTCGAGGACCTCGTGCCCCAAGCGCTCGAGCAGGCCGATAATGCGCCGTTTTACTTCATAGCCGCGGTGATCGCTGCCAATCGCGACTTTCATGGTTGGTTTCGCTTTAAGTTCCGCTGCTGACCGGTCCCGGAGCTGGGATTGAGCGAAGCCCAGACGGCGGTCACGGAAGCGCGGCGGAAATGGTGTTTTCTTGTAGGAATTCCGGAAGCAGCACGCCAAGATCGCGCTCGATCTGTCGAGCACATTCCCGATAGACCTCTTGATCGCATCCGATCGGATCCGGGAGATCAAGGCCGTCCGGCGACATCATGCGAAGTCGAACCCCTGCATCGGCAGCACGTGCGGCCAAGGCGAGGAGATGGCCGCGAGTGGCGGCGATGATGTCGTCGGCCTTGGCCAGCAAGCTCAAGGTCAAGGGTTTGCTGGCGTGGCTGCTCAAGTCAGCCCCCAGTTCGCGGGCGGCCGCGACGGCCTCCGGGGCCGCCCTCTCTCCCATCATGGCCGCCAAGCCGGCGGAAAGCACGATAAATCCATGTTCCGGCAATTCCTCGGGCATGCAGTGCAGTTGCTCGGCGAGCAGCTTCTTGCAGATCGCCTCCGCCATGGGGCTACGGCACGTGTTTCCCGAGCAGACGAACACGATCACGCGCGCGGTCAGTCTCTTCAGATCCGCCTGGGAGACGACTCCTTCCCGTAGCACCTTCCACGTATTGCCGCCGACCTGCACGACGGTCGAAGCCTGGCCAAAATGGCTCGGTCCGTCATTGATAACCAGCGCCGCGGACTCCCCGAGCGCCTCCAAAGCTTCTTGAGCGCTCGTCGCCGGGGCCGCGCCGCTTCGATTCGCGCTCGTGAGCACCAGCGGCCCGGGAAGTTGAGCGAGTGTTTGCAGGATGGCCTCGTGAGCAGGAACGCGAAAGCCAAGGTTGCCTTGGGAGCTGACTCGCTGACGCACACTGTCGGCTAGCTGTGTCGTCGCCCCGTGCTCGGTGCCGACAGCGAATACTAGGGTCACCGCTCCGGGCCAGCAGCGCCGCGCCAGCCGGCGCCCGAGCGCGCTCATCTCCGGAACCCAGTCGAGGGCCTCGGAGGCACGAGCGAGCGCCAGTACCATGGGCTTGTCTTCGGGCCGGCCCTTGCTGCGGACGAGCCGTTCGACGGCCTCGGGTATGAGTGCGCTGGCCGCGATGCCGTAGACAGTGTCCGTTGGGAAAACCACAAGCTGGCCTTCGGTCAGCGCCTGAACGGCGCGGCGGACAAGGGCTGGCTGATCCGCATAGGAACGCCAATCAAGAACTTCCGCCATCCCGACTGCCTTTGTCCGAGGGAAGATCGATCCAGAGTCTTCCCTAGACTCTTGGGAAAAGTGTACTGTACAGGGGCATCCTTCAAGCGACAAGGCGTTGTGGAGAAGCAGGGACGTTTAACCCGCCCCCTGACGGGGCTCGGCTCGCCAGCGAGCCGAGCCCCGTCAGGGGGCGGGTTAAAAGGAGCGCCGCATCCCCATTTCTCGTAGGAGTCGATGGATTGTTTCACCACGCAGATCGAGACTATTCACTGCTGTTTCCTATTGCCTGCCCACGCCGCTTCGGGCCTGTACCGGTTGGTTGCTGTCTTTTGAGGTCGCGTTTCAAAACTTAATTGCGCCCTCAATCGGACGTAGCAGACACACTTCTGGAACGCGGAACTACTTCCAGCCCAGGCCGGGGCCTCACCGCCCGGGCAAGACAGCGCTCACGAGCCCCACGCCGAGAACAACTCCCAGGAATCCCAGAAGTAGGCTGGCCACTACATTCACGAGGGCCAGACGCCAACTGCCGTCACGAATCAAATTAAGCGTCTCCAGTTCGAACGTGGAGAAGGTCGTGTACCCTCCGCAGAAGCCTGTGCCAACGAGCAAGTACCAATTCTCATAACCAGGCGGCAGGCAGTCCAGCAGGAGCGTGGCGGCGGCCCCCAAAATAAAAGACCCAGAAACGTTGATAATCAGTGTCCCGAACGGAAATCCTTGAGCCCAGGACCGCCTCCCGATCCACTTGCCCAATACGTAACGCAGGTACGTGCCGGTGGCGCCCCCGAGCAAGACGGCAACCACGCGATGGGTCAGCAGGTCAGCCAACGCGTTACCGATCAGAAAAAGAGCTTCCTTCAAACCTCTTCTCCTTCTCTCAGCGGGAACGCCTGGAGCGCAACGAGAAAGCCCCACCAGGAGGTCAGTCCACCTGGTGGGGCCTTCGATGTCTCCAAGACAACCCCTACCTAATGGAGAACCACCCAAGTAGGAGTTATCAGCCACGGTCCCATGCGAGAACCGTCGCGGTTATGGCGAACCCCATCGCCGCACGTGAGCTTATCGAAGTGGAGCTCCATATGTCAACGCTTCGGGTCGCACCGTGCCTGCGGCCGGTCCTGCCGTCCACCATCCGGCATATGACATGGCGGCACAAGTCACACCTGGCACGCAGCAAAACCGGCCGGGACCACCGTACGCTGCGGAACGTGCCGAAAATGGCAATCTATACTGGAGTGTGCCCACCTGATCGCAAAACCGGATACCGGCCTTCTTGGAGGATTTAATTTCGGTGGAAATACAGATTTCGTGCTGGGTCGATAAAGAGGTTCCGACCGGTCTGGTCACGGTTCCCGAACAGTCCGGCGAGGAACGATCATGATGCCCTACAACCGGGAAGAACTTGCGCAAACGCTCTTCGAGGAAAGTAGTGACGCGCTCTTCCTGTTCGACCCGCAGACCGAGCAGCTCGTCGACGTGAACCCGATGTCGCAGCGCTTGAGCGGGTTTACCAGGGCCGAGCTGTTGCAGATGCAGGTGACCTACATCTTTCGCTCCGAGGTCAAGGGGGGATTACAACGGCTCCGGCTGGCCCTGGGCAAGACAAGTTTCTTCCATTCGCAAGAAGGCTTCTACCTGCGCAACAAAGCGGGTGGAGTCTGGATACCAGTCAATATCTCGATTGCACGCTTGCACCTCAAGCCCAGGACCCTGGGGCTGATCACGGCGCGCGACATTCGCGAGCAGCGCGAACACCATGCCCACCTCAAAAAGATGGAGGCGGGCCTGCGCCGCGTGCTCTCTTCCGTCTCCGATTACGTCTGGAGCGTGGAGCTGGATAGCAGCGGCCAGTTCGTGCAGAGCTACCACTCTCCGGTCGTCGAGAAGGTCACCGGGCGGCCGCCGGAATTCTACGCCGCTGCGATGGACCGCTGGTTCGACATCATTGACCCCGAGCACAGGCCCAAAGTGACGGAGGCCTTCCGTCAGCTCAGACAATCCATCGTGCCCGCCGTCGAGCTAGAGTATCGGATCGTCTGGCCAGACGGATCGCTTCGCTGGGTGCGCAACAGCATGGTGGCAAGCCAGAGCAACGATAGCGACAGGCTGCGCATCTATGGCGTGGTAACCGACATCAGCGAACGGAAGCAAACGGAAGCCTTGTTGGCGGCCGAGAAGCAAGTTCTCGAACTGATCGCTACCGGCGCCCCGCTGCCGGAAGTCTTGCGCGTCTTGAGCCTTTCCATGGAAGAACAATCCCAGGGAATGCTCTGCTCGATCCTGCTCCTCGATCCGGACACCCATCAACTTCAGTGTGGCGCCGGCCCCAACCTGCCGGACGCCTATAACCAGGCCATCAATGGCGTGGCCGTTGGTCCGAGCGTCGGCTCGTGCGGCACGGCAGCTTATCTGGGCAGAAAGATCGTTGTTGAAGATATCGCCACCGATCCGCTCTGGGCCGAATACCGCGACCTGGCTTTAGCGCATGGGCTGCGCGCTTGCTGGTCCAGCCCGATTTTCTCCACCAGCGGGTCAGTCCTCGGAACCTTCGCGATCTATTATCGCCAACCGCGCCGGCCCGACTCTGCCGATTTGCGCCTGATCGAACGGGCCACTCACCTTGCGGGAATCGCCATCGAGCGCAAGCGTACGGAGGAGGGGCTGCGCAACAGCGAGGATCGCTACCGGGCGTTTGTCGAACAGAGCGCGGAGGGGATATGGCGCATTGAATTGGACCAGCCGATCTCCGTGGATCTTCCCGAGGATGAGCAGCTCGAAGCCTTCTATCATTACGCCTATCTGGCCGAATGCAACGATACCTTCGCCCGGACCTTCGGCTATGCGCACGCAAGGGATCTGGTAGGAGCCCGGCTGAGCAAACTCCTGGCCCGCTCCGACGCGCGCAATGAAAACGTGATGCTCAGTTTCATTCGTTCGCAGTACCGACTGGTGGCGGCCGAGTCCTACGAGTCAGACCGCTCCGGTCAATCACGCGTATTCCAGAACAACCTGGTCGGCACGGTTGAGGACGGCAAGGTGCTGCGCGCCTGGGGCACCCAGCGCGACATCACCGAGCGCAAACACATGTTGGAGGCGCTCAAGGAATCCGAAACGCGCTTGCGCGCACTGTTCGACAACAGCAAGCAGTCGTTCATCCTGGTCGACCGCCAGCACAATATCCGAGCGTTCAATCGGGTCGCCTCCGAATTGAGCCACGCCTTCTTTGGCTGGGACATCCGTGAAGGCGCTTCGATCGCAAGCTATTTCCGCGTTCCGGGCGCTGAGGCGTTCCAGGAGTGCTTCGCCCTGGCTTTGACGGGTCAGTCGCGGACGGTGGAACTGGAACTCATGGGTTGCGGAGGGGCCCCCCATTGGTTCGAGTTCAGCTGGTCGCCCGTGATCGACGAGTCCAACCAGATCACCGGGATTTGTTTCTGCGGCATGAGTATCGACGAGCGCAAGAAGGCGGCCGAGGCCCTGACGAAAAGCGAGGCCCGATTCCGCTCTCTCGTGCAGAATTCATCGGACATCATCACGATCGTCGAAGCCAGTGGGACGATACGTTACATGAGTCCTTCGTTCGAAAGGATACTCGGTTATCCCCAGGAATTGTGCATCGGCAGGAACATCGTTGAATACATCCATCCCGAGGACCGGGCGGCCATCTGGGCGGTGTTCTCCTACCGGACCCAGACGCCTGGGGTCGGTGCCGCCCGCGAGTGCCGCCTGCGCCACGCCGACGGCTCCTGGGTTCATTTCGAAGGAGTCGGCAACAATCTGCTGGACGATCCGCACATTCGCGGCATGGTGGTGCATGCGCGTGACATCACCGAGCGCAAACGCGCGGCGGAAGCACTGGCCCATCAGCATTCCTTCCTGCGGCGCCTGATCGATTCCATACCCGACCTGATTTTTTACAAGGACTGCAAGGGAGACTACCTCGGTTGCAACGCCGCGTTTGAGAAATACATCGGCCGGAGCGAAGCGGATCTCGTGGGGTTGAGCGACCTGGACCTGGCGCCGCGCGAGCGGGCGCTGTCTTACCAGGAGAAAGAACGCCAAGCCCTCGCCGAGGGTTCTCCGCAACGAACGGAAGAATGGATCGAATACGCCGACCAGCGGCGCGCGCTGCTCGAAGTGCTGAAAACACCCTTCTTCGATCTGGGCGGACGGCCGCTGGGGCTCATCGGCATCGCCCGCGACATTACCGAGCGCCGCCGCCTCGAGGAACAGCTGCGCCAAACCGGCAAAATGGAAGCGATCGGCCAGTTGGCAGGCGGGGTTGCCCACGATTTCAATAACCTGCTCACCGTGATCGTCGGCAACGTTTCCTTGCTGCGCATGGCCAGTCCGGCCGAAGGCTCCGAAGCTCAACTCCTGAGTGAGACGCAAACAGCCGCCCTCAGAGCCGCCGAACTCACCAGCAAGCTCCTGGGCTTCTCGCGGCGCACGACGTTGCGGCTGGAGCCCTCCAACCTCAACACGTTCGTGCAGGAGACGGTCGCCTTGCTGCGCCGCACGATCGACCCGCGCATCAACGTGGAGATCCGCTGCGCACCAGACCTGTGGACGGTGAACACCGATCCCAGCCAGTTGAACCAGGTCCTCATGAACTTGTGTCTGAATGCGCGCGATGCCATGGCGACGGGCGGCCGTCTGCTCCTGGAAACCGCCAATGTGACGCTCGACGAGAATTTCGCGCGCCTCCGCCTGGAAGCGCGCCCGGGCGAGTTCATTCGCTTGCGCGTGGAGGATACCGGACATGGCATCGCGCCGGAAATCAAGCAACGCATCTTCGAGCCCTTTTTCACCACCAAGGGCCCGGGTAAGGGAACCGGACTTGGGCTGGCGATGGTCTTCGGGATTGTCAAACAGCACGAGGGCTGGATCGACTGCTATAGCGAAGTGGACCAGGGAACGCGCTTTGACATCTATTTACCCCGTTATTGCGTGCCTCACGAAACGGCCGCCACCTGCGCGCCAGCGCAGCTGCCCTGCAGCGGCCATGAGACGATTCTGCTCGTGGACGACGAGCCGATGATTCGCAACCTGGGCCGCGCCATTCTAGAACGCTACGGCTACCAGGTGGTGCTGGCTGAGGACGGCCAGCAAGCCGTCGACATTTATCGCCACGGACCCGAATCGATCGATCTGGTGATCCTCGATCTGACCATGCCGCGCCTGTCGGGTCACGACGCCTTCCGGCAACTGCTGCAGCTCGACCCGGACGTGCGCGTGCTGTTTGCCAGCGGCTACTCTGCCGAGCACGTCAGCGAAGCCGATCACGAAAGGCTGCTGGGATTCGTGGGCAAGCCGTATCAGCCGCAGGATCTGGCCCGAACCGTGCGCTCGGCGCTGGACAGGGCAGGACAGCGCAACCGCGCCCCCGCGAGCGTTTGAAATTTCAACTCTTGCCGTTGACCCCATTTGTTAGTGCTGTCAAGCCGATTCGCTCGGTGAGCCAGCTTCCGCAAAAGGTGCCACCAGGTTCAAAATGGTGCCGAGCTGGCTCAAACGCATGCCGAACCGATCGAGGAATTCCTGCAAGGCAAAGTCGTTTTCGAGGGCGTCGGAGCCGCTCTGCGACAGGTTCTCGGTCAGTTCCGCAATGAGCTTGCCATAGGATCGCTCGAGAATGGGCAAAGCTTGCCGGCAGCCTTCGGAGAGGTCGGGAAAATCTTCGCGCCACCTGGCCAGGAACGCCTTCCAGCGCGCTCCGCCGTCGTGTGCCGTCAGAAGGGCCCGAAAGTGAGCAAGTTGTTCCTTTTGCACTTCCAGAATTTGGGCAAGGAGTTGCTGAACCTCGGAAGCCGGCGCCGCCGGGGCTTCCACCGGAGGAAAACATCGGGCAGACATATCGAACTGGAACTGCATGGCTGCCTCATCGAAGCTGGAGTGCAGGTACATCTTGTTTTATAGCAGGCAGCGCGAACGGGAGAAAGGCGAGAGAGAAAGCCAAACAAGGGATTAAGTACCGCGAGGGAAGATGAGAGCGCGGGGGCGAGGAATGAGATTAGAGGATCGCGTGGGATCTCGCTGAAAGGGATGGATCGGCTGGCACGGGTTGGCCCCAGCTTGCTCAAGACCGCGGGAGCGGTCTGTCGGCGGGGGCCAACCCGCAACGCTACAGCTGATTTACTTGCGAACCACCGGCAACGGTCACTTTTGAGTCGCGGTTACAGGCCGGCTCATTTGCCGACGGGATCCGAGGCTTTCGGCATGATTGACGGTTCATTCGCCGACGGTCTTGTAAAATCCACAGTCGCGCGATCGCCGGCAAAGACAGTCACGTGCCTCGTCTGGTTGACTTCTCGATTTCCGTCCTTCCACTGAGCGCGAACATTGTAGGCATACTCCCGGCCCGCTGGAATTGGAGGCGATTCGAAAAGGCGGTCGGTACCGGTTTGAGAAGTCTCGGTGCCCTCGAACCAGATCTTGGCGTCGGCGGGGACGTGGACCGCTACCTGAGCGCTCGCCTCCGTCTGAGTTGGCCGAGGGGTCGGAGAATATGCGGGCGGATAATACGATGCGGGAGGGCTCGAAGGAGGCGGACCGTAACCCGCATAGCGCGACGGATCATACGCGCCGCTGTAGGGCGGGTAATAGGGGTAGTAATCCCCGCCATAGTAATAATCATAAGGCCAGTCATAAACTCCGAGGCCGATCCCGAAACCGTAGCCACCGTACCCGTAGCCATACCTGGGATAATAGCCTCGGTAGCCATAGTTGCCACCGTAGTAGCCGCCGCGGCCGCCCCAGCCGCCACCGCCGTAGCCGCCGCCCGGAGCACCGCGCATGCCGCCGCCGCCGGCACCGCCACCCCCACCCCCGCGCCCGCCGCCGCCACCTCGTTGCGCCAGGGCAGAGCCGGACGCGATCAGCGAACCGGCCACCACGAGCCCGACGATTGAGAGCCATTGCCGAGACATGATGAGTACCTCCCGTCGTAAATCATTAGGGCTTCAGTCGCTCTCATCGCAAAACGATGGCGACAGATCCTCTTAATCGTCCCATGTGAAAGTCTAGGTCGCAATAGCTCTGGTTGCCGGGGGCCGAGGAAATGGCTGTGCATGATCGGGCGATCCCCGTCTTCGGCACAGGCCATTCAGCCCCTACGGCCGCTCTGGTTCGTCCCTGGAAGAGCGTTGTCGAGCGCTCTCTGGACCGCCTTGAGAATGAATAAGCAGAAGACTTTACGGCGGCTTGACAAGCTGGAACAACTTTACTACGAAGAGAGTACCATCACCCAACGCGAAATCGTAAGGGGCGATTACAAAGCATGATACTGCAAAAGAGCGGTGGCTCCTCCCTGGACTCGATTGGCCGTGGGCCATGGACCCTTGGAGTGTCCCACCGTAATCAGACGGCCTCCGAAAGAACACGGAAAAAACAGAGCCCGCTTTGGTTCTGACTCGCAATTGCCGATGAGCATGAGGATGTGCAGGATGCACCCTCCCTTTTGAACTCCAATAACTGAGGACACTCTAATGTTCGGTGGCACAGCGCTTATTCTTTCCTGGAAAGAAGCGGAACAGGGATCTCCCTGGAGGTTGCAGTCCGGCGGACGCTTGGAGGAAGTACCCTCGCTGTTCGCACGCCGGGCCGAAGATGAGGACGAAGAAGCCGAGGACGAAGGCGAAGACGACGACACGGAAGACGAAGACGAAGAGGACGAGGAATTCGAGGACGACGAAGAAGACTTCGACGAGGAATTCGATGAAGAGTTGGATGAAGAGGACGAGGAATTCGAGGACGACGAAGAATTCGAAGACCTTGACGACGATGAGGACTTCGACGATTTAGATGAAGAACTCGACGAGGACGAGGACGACGAAGAAGACGATGAAGAGGAGGACGAAGAAGCCCCGGATGAAGATCTGTAATCAGGGCGCTACATACCACCGCACACATGCGCACACATCCTTGCCGTTCGCCGCATGATCGCCTCAGTGTCACTCGGCACACGCGGAGTGTCTGGCACTGGCCAGTCACGGCGTCTAGCGAGTCTCTTCGCGCGAGAATTGGGTTCTACGTGGACCTGCGTGTAGGAGAGGCCTCATAATGCTTCCACAGCTGGTTGGCTGGATGCGCACCGAAGCGCGTAGAGGCCGCGCTCGTGGACGCTGGGCCCGATGGATCGGCCGCAGCTGGGCACGCGTCAGTTATGGTTATCGCGTTGAGCCTACCTGGTTGGAAGTGAACCGCTGCGATGTTCCCATCACCGGCTTGCCCAGTGCGTTCGCCGGCTTTCGCATCGTTCAGCTTTCCGATTTCCACTGTAGCCGGCAAGTCACAGCTGATTACCTTTCCGAAGCCGTCGCTTTGGCTCAGGCCCAGCGCCCGGACCTGGTAGTCCTGACGGGCGACTTTATCCATCATGGCTTCAAATACGTTCAGCCCGTCGCCGAGTGTTTGAGCCAGCTCTCCGCGCCGCACGGCGTGTTTGCAGTCCTCGGCAATCACGATTTTTCCGTCCGCAACGCACTTGGTTTCCGCCGCTACCGGCACTTGCATCGCGAGGTGAGCGGCGCGCTGTCGGCTCGGGGCATCCAGGTTCTGCAGAACGAGGCCGTGCATCTGAGCAGGCAACAGGCAACGTTGCAGTTGATCGGCTTGCAGGACCTGTGGAGCCGGGTCTGCGACCTGGAGCGCGCGTTCGCGGACCTGCCGCCCGATGTCCCGCGCGTGGTGCTCGCGCATAATCCACGCACGGTGGAGATTCTAAAGGGACGACGCTGTGACTTGATGCTCAGCGGCCACACGCATGGTGGACAAGTGCATGTTCCCGGTTTGGGTCGTCCGACTCTGAGCCGGCGGGCACGGCGTTTTGCAGCCGGCATGTACCGTTATCGCCAAACGCAAGTTTATGTGAACAAGGGCGTGGGCTTCGGTTTTCGCTTTCGTTTTGGCGTGCGCCCCGAGGTCGCTGTGTTGACGCTGCACCCGGCTTGATCCCGGCAAAGAGGCTACCACAAGCACCCGAGATGACATGCGCCGTTTGCACTTCTCTTGAAGGCGGTTATAATCAGATCGGGGCGCAGGAGGAGGGATGAGCCGCCTTGGCCAGCTCCAGCCCTGTTCGCTGCGGGAGGGGAAGCAGATGGCGAATCAAGGGAAGCAATCGAACGAGGGACCCGAACCGACGTCCACGAGCCAGCCGCTGGTTCGCCTGGCCGATCAGAGCCAGCTCGATTTCGAGATCGATTTCTACGGCGGCATCCTGGAACGCCTGCCCGATTACGTCGATGTCTTGCGCGTGATGGGGAATTACCTCACGCTCAAAGGCCGCTACGCACAGGGGCTCGTTATCGACAAGCGCCTCGTGCAATTGCGGCCCAAGGATCCACTGGCTCATTACAACCTGGCATGCAGCTACGCGCTGTTGAAACGCCCCGAGCAAGCGCTGCGGACCCTGCGGCTCGCCATTGAGCTTGGCTATCGCGACTTCCGCTACATGCGCGAAGACCACGATCTCGATGCCATTCGCCAGGATCCGCGCTTCCGCCAGTTGTTGCGCGAATACGAAAACCGCTGAATGCCTTTGTTCCCGGTCGGCGGCCGCTCCCGGCGGGCGGCGAACATCGAATCACCCAGGCATGAACCCGCTCTCCCAGGGCACCGGTGTCCCGTTTACAGATCCCTCTGCCAATCATGCACGTCAATACTTCGCCAGCAAGCCGCGCGGGCTCACACGCAAGCTGACGACCGTGGCCGAGGCGGTGGCCCACCTGGTCGCGGACGGCGCTTACCTTGCCATCGGCGGTTTCGGCTGCGCACGCGTACCCATCAGCGTGGTGCACGAGATCCTGCGTCAAGGCAAACAAGACCTCGGCTTCGCCGGGCACACCGCGACGCACGATTTCCAGATCCTGTGCGCCGGAAACTTGATGGGCCGGGGGAAAACCCTGGCGCGCGTCGAGATCGCGTACGTGGTAGGCCTGGAGGCGCGTGGCCTGTCGCCGCACGCGCGACGCGTGCTGGAATCAGGCGAGGTCTCATGCACCGAGTGGACCAACTACGCTTTGGCGGTGCGCCTGAAGGCAGCAGCGATGGGCTTGCCGTTCCTGCCGGCACGGTCGATGCTCGGCACCGATACCTTTCGCCGCAGCGCCGCCTGTGAGATTCTTTGCCCTTTCACCGGAGAACGCCTCGTCGCCCTGCCTGCCCTGTACCCCGATGTCGCAGCGATTCACGTGCATGAAGCGGACGCCTATGGCAACTGCCGCATCCAGGGCATAACTGTCGCCGACCTGGACCTGGCCCGCGCGGCCAAGAAGCTCATCATCACCTGCGAGCGGCTGATCCCCAACGACGAGATCCGGCGCGATCCATCGCGAACTGTCATTCCTTACTTCTGCGTCGATGCCGTGTGCGAGGTGCCCTACGGCAGTTACCCGGGCAACATGCCGTATGAGTATTTCTCGGACGAAGACCACCTGCGCCGCTGGCTGGAGGTCGAGAAGGATCCAGACGCCTTTCGTGAGTTTCTCGACCACTATATCTATGGCGCGCGCGACTTCATGGAGTATCTGCAACGCTGCGGCGGGCTCGAGCGCCTGCGCGAGCTGCGCCGGCAAGAATTTTTACTGGAGGCCGTTACCGAGAAAGACCAGCCCTCCTATACTCGCAAGACCGCGCCTTCTTCGTGAATCTCCAGGCCATGACATATAACTCCATGGAACTCATGATCTGCTGTGCGGCACGTCTCCTCGAAGACGGCTGCACGGTCGCGGTCGGCACGGGCGTGCCTTGCGCCACTGCGATGCTGGCACAGCGGACCCACGCTCCCCATTTGGGAATCGTTTTCGAAGCGGGCGGCATCGGACCGCTGTTGCCCACCATGCCGATCAGTGTCGGCGATTCGCGCACGTTCTATCGGGGATTGATGGCCACCAGCATGGCCGACGTGATGGAGACGTGCCAACGTGGCCTGATCGACTACGCGTTTCTGGGCGGGGCGCAAATCGACGCCTACGGCAACTTGAACTCCACGATGATCGGGGACGACTACACGCGTCCCAAGGTCAGACTACCCGGCAGCGGCGGCGCCAACGATCTTGCCTCATTCTGCCGGCGCATTATGGTTGTGACCAACCACGACAGCAGGCGCTTCGTGGAAAAACTCGATTTCCTCACGACTCCGGGCTATCTGACCGGGCCGGGAGCGCGCGAGGCAGCCGGGCTGCCGCCGGCTTCGGGTCCCCATCGCGTCGTTACCGATCTGGCGGTTCTGGACTTCGACGAACAAACCAAGCGCATGCGCGTTGCCAGCCTGCACCCCGGCGTTCGACTCCAGCAAGTACAAGAGGCAACCGGTTTCTCATTGACGGCGCTGAATCCTCTCACTACGACGCTGCCGCCCACTGACCTGGAATTGCAAATCCTTCGCCAAGAAGTAGATCCTCACCGCTACGTGATTGGCCGCTGATCTTGCCTCCAGGCGAACAGCAAACGCACTGCGGCAAAAATCTCGGGCTTGAGCATGTTTCGCCCCCGTGGGTATACTCCGCCTGCCCGACCGCGGGCAAGGAGCCCCGGTAGCGCGTGACGGCGCGGACAAACGTCCACGTCTGATTCCAAGGAGGGAAGAGATGAAAGCGCAACAGACCCGGCCATTCATAGGCATTAATGCCGATTTCCTGCCGGCCGGCAAAGTCACCAGTGCCCACGCTCGCCTCAATGCCGGCTATTACGATGCCGTCGTCGCCGCGGGTGGACTGCCGGTAATTCTACCGCCTCTGGGCAAAGAACCTGAAATCCGCGCTCTTCTGGACCGGTTGGACGGCGTACTCCTGAGCGGCGGCCTGGACATGGATCCTCGACGTCAGCAATTGCCCTCGCACCCGTCTGTCCAGCCCATGGCCGAGCGCCGCGAGGAAAGCGACCGGATTTTGGTGCGCTGCATCGTCGAACGGCAGTCGCCGGTACTCGCCATCGGCGTTGGCATGCAGCAGCTCAACAATGTCTGCGGCGGCTCTCTCTTCCTGCATCTGCCGGAAGATCAACCGCGCGCGCTGCCGCACCGCGACCCCTCGGGCGGCCCGCACCGGCACATCGTGCTTCTTGAGCCGAATACCCGGATCGACGAGATCTATGGCGGCGGCGAGATCCGCGTGAATAGCGATCATCACCAGGCTGTGCAGAAGGTAAGCGCCAAGCTGCGCGTCGGCGCCCTGTCGCCGGACGGCATTATCGAGGCCATCGAGGCGGTCGACGCCAATTGGTTTTGCGTCGGCATCCAATGGCATCCCGAATCCGAAACCGCTTCCGCGCTGGACATGCAGCTCTTCGAGTGCTTCGTACAAGCATGTCTGCGCCAGGCACAACCGCTGGCCCTCGTCGCCTGAAATCAGCCAGGCTGTGTGGTAAGTTCATTTGCAGGTGAGGAGTAAGGGTTGCACGCCCTGCGCTTCGCTCAGGGAGCCAACCTATCTACAAGGTCATTTATTGAGGATTGCGCCAGCGATGCATCAAGCGGGTGCCATGCTTTCGTACTCGAAAGCATGCTTTGGAGTACCAAAGCATGGCACCCATTTCCTAATGGTGCATTAGCTGCGCAGCCTCCTATAGGGGAGCGCAAGCGTGCCAAAGCGCTGGCTCATCGGCTTGGCGTCGGGCTCCAGCGGGGATGGAGTGGATGCAGCCCTGCTGGAAGCCGAGGGCGTGGGCCTGGAACTGCGCGTCCATCCAGTCCTGGCCGTACACCAGCCCTATGCCCGCGATTTGCGCAACCTGATCACCCAGGTGGCTGCATCAGTCCAATCCGAGACAAAACACGCGGGCCTTCTCCACCGGCTGCTGGGCGAAACGTTTGCGGCGGCAGCCCGTCAGGTGGCAGACCGGGCCAGCCTGAGCCTGCAGAAAGTCCAATGCCTCGGGTGCCCAGGACACACGGTCTGGCATGAAGCCGAGGGCCGCTTTCCTTCCACCCTTGCCTTGGGAATGGCCGCGGTCGTGGCCGAGCGCACGGGCGTGACGACCGTGAGCGACTTCTGCTCGCGGGACTTGGTCGTTGGCGGACTCGGCGCGCCCCCCATAACCCTCCCGGATTACCTGCTCTTCCACCATCCTGAGGAAAACCGCGCCCTCATCCATCTTGGTAGCCTTGCACGTCTCACCTATTTGCCCGCAGGCGGGCGCTTGGCGCAGACGCTCAGTTTCGATGTCTGCCCCTGCAATGCACTCCTTGACGGCCTGATGCAACAGCTGACGGCTGGAAAGGAAGCATTTGACCAGGGCGGCAAGCACGGCGTTCAGGGATGCTGCATCGAAGCGCTGCTGCAACGCTGGCACGCCCATTCCTATTTTCTGCGCCGGCCCCCAAAGAGCATGGCGCGCCAAAACTTCGCCGGTGAATTCGTCTCCCAGGCCGTTCAGATGGCCCACCAGGCAAGCTTGTCTTTGCACGATGTCGTGTGCACGGCCACCCACTTCGTGTCGCGGACGATCGGGGAGGCCATACGTCGATTTCTTCCGAAGGACGTGCCGCTCCAGCACGTGTTACTCAGCGGCGGAGGCGTGCGCAACGGGCTCCTCTGGCATCTCCTGGAGCAGCAACTCGCGGGAATCACGCTCGACAAGACCGATCGGTTCGGCGTTCCCAGCGAGGCGCGCAAGGCGCTAGGATTCGGCATGCTGGCGGCGTTGACCATGGACGGCGTGCCCGCCAACGTCCCATCCTCCACGGGCGCCGCCGGTGCCAGGATCCTCGGCACTCTGACCCCTGGGTCCTCAGCCAACTGGGCTCGTTGCCTGAACTGGATGGCTGCCCAAATGGCGCCATTGGCGAGCGAGGAGTAGACCGTATCGGTAGCACAAAATCCGATGCTCTTCTACGGACTACTGCTTTCAGATTTGATATCTCGGCAGCAGCTCGTTCGTTTCCAGGCCTTTTATACGCAAGGAAGGCTTTTCCAGCGAAACCACCGTGTGGGGGTCGACGCTGTGCATCAGCATTACGCTGGCGCCTACTACCGAGTGATGGCCTACCACGGTGTCGCCGCCCAGGATCGTGGCATTCGCGTAGACGACAACATCGTCTTCCAGGGTCGGATGACGCTTCATGCCGCGGATTATGTTTCCCTCCGCGTCGCGCGGGAAACTGAGGGCTCCGAGCGTCACGCCTTGATACAGTTTCACGCGCGCGCCGATGTCGCACGTCTCACCAATTACCACGCCGGTTCCGTGGTCGATGAAGAAGTTGGGACCGATGCGCGCCCCCGGATGGATGTCGATGCCGGTTCGTTGGTGAGCACATTCGGTAAGCATCCGCGGGATGAGGGGCACGCCCAGGAGCAGCAGCTCATGGGCGATTCGATAGATGGTGACGGCCTCGAGGCCGGGATAACAAAAGACGACCTCGTAATAACTCTTGGCTGCCGGATCCCCCTCGTAAGCCGCCTGCACGTCCTGCTCGAGCACCATGCGCAAGTCGGGCAGCCGCTTGAGCATTTCAATGGTTTTTTGCTGAGCCAGGGCCTCGAAGTCGATCTGCGGGCTCCGCTCGTCGTAGTCGTGTCGCAGGGCTCGAGCAATCTGCTGGGTAAGCTTGTCGTGTAAGCCGTCGATCAAATCGCCGACGTGATACTCGACATTGCCTATATGCAGGTTTTGCCTGCGCGCGAACCCGGGGAACAGAATATCGAACAGGTCCGCCACGATGTCCGTTATCACTTCGCGGCTGGGCAGTGGTTTATGGCCGAGATGGTTGCTATGGCTGCACTCCGTGTAGGTGGCAACAATGGCCTCGGTGATCTCCGGCAGCATTTCCTTGAGACGAACGTCAGTGGCCATACAGAACTCCTTCTCCCCAGCAGGGACACGGGCCCGCCCGGTCGCATCGATCTTCAAGCACGGCAACGAAGGGGATTGTGGCGATCGCACGAAAGAGACAGAGAACCTGTCCCGGCGTCACTGCCCGGCGACCGCCAGGCGACATCTGCAGGGAGAACAGCAAAACGAATGCGGGAAAATTACTGGCATCCGGCACCCATCGAGTTTCTCAGGACCCTTGCAAATCCTGACAAATTGTAGAGGCGCGGCAAATTCCGGTCAATTGCCCGATATCTATCTTCGGACCGCTTCTTGCAAAAATCCAGCAAAACGCCTTTGTTCCGCATACTACGGCGTCCTACGAAGCTAGACTGCTTTTTCGTTAAAGTAGGGAGTATCTGTGCCTCCGCTATCTTTTAGCAGATGCCCTGTCTGCCCAGATTCTAGGCATTCCCCGCCGCACCTGGGGGCGGCCATTCACCATCGCGACGAAAGGCAACGCGCGGTTCTGGACACCTTCGATTTCACGTAACGCCTGTTGCCTCCTCCCATTTCGCATAGCGAGACTGGTGCTTCGGAAAAAGAAATTGCCTGTTGGCCCAGGAATTGCTTTTGCATCAAGTGACCTTCCACCGAGCAGGCAAGCGCGAGGGTCGGTTTGGTTTATCTGCGAACGAACGGACTCCTTCGCGCTTGCCTCTCGGACCCGGTAAAGGTCCTACTACTAAGGGTTCATATGCCGTCCAGTCCGCGCTGGCCCTGGGAGAGGGGGTACAGCGGGCGGGGCGGCTCTTTTTTTGCGCGCGCTAAAAAACAAGCTTCAATTCTACGAGCGCTTTCTGTTACTTTAAGAGTATTGCAAGTTGTGAACGACTCTCTAGAATTCTTGCTCGTTCTCTTCCGCACCCCGCTACTGTCTGTCTGCGGAGAGAACAGGCGAAGGGTGACCCGCTTTGGAGACAGCAACCGCGGCTTTGATCCCGACTGTGCCCGAAGAAAGCTCCGGTCCCGTTCGGTCATCGAGCACCGATAGGCTCGGTTCACGCTGGGTCAATCATCTGAAGGCCCTCTTTGGCTTTCCTTCGCAACGACGTCTGGCACGAGCCGCCCTGCACATCGACCGTATCCGCTACTGGGAAACAGAATTCAGCCGGCTCAACGACGCTGAGCTAAGGCAGCGCGCCATGCAGATGCGCGGCCGGGCGCGCGGCGGCGAGTCCCTGGACCGCTTGCTGCCCGAGGGCTTCGGCTTGGTGTGCGTTGCTGCCGTGCGGACGGTCCGGCTGCGGCCCTTCGACGTGCAGCTGGCAGGCGGCGTCGTTCTGCATCACGCAGCACTCGCCGAACTGGCCACCGGTGAAGGCAAAACGCTCGTCGCCTCCCTGCCCGCCTACTTGAACGCACTGCAAGGCAAAGGGGTCCACGTCACCACCGTGAACGACTACCTCGCCGGCCGTGACGCGGAATGGATGCGGCCCATTTATACGACCCTTGGCTTGACGGTCGGTGTGCTGAAGATGCAGATGCCCGATGCCGACCGCGCGCAGGCCTACCGTGCCGACGTGACCTACGGCACGGCTTCCGAGTTCGGCTTCGACTTCCTTCGCGACCGGCTCAAGCTAAGTGGCAACAAGAGCCAGGCGGCACCGTTCTGGGCGCCCTGGACAGCCAACGGCCAATTCAACCAGCCGCTCGACCCCAAGGTGCAGCGCGAGCATCATTACGCCATTGTCGATGAAGCGGACAACATATTCATCGACGAGGCGCGCACTCCGTTGATCATCAGCGCTCCTACGCGCCCGGCGTTGCCGGAAGAACAGGTTGTCTACCACTGGGTAGACCGCATCGCCAAGACGATGGTCCGCGATAAGCACTTCACGCTCGACGAAAAGAAACAGAAGATCGAACTGACCGATGAAGGCCGGCAGATCGTGCGCTATGCCAACCCGCCCGTGGGTCCGCACTCGCATGCCATGGACAAGCTCCACGAGCACATCGAGCGCGGCCTCCAAGCCAATTTCCGCTTCCGGCGCGACCAGCACTACATGATCGAAAAAGACAAGGTTGTCATCATCGACGAGTACACTGGCCGCCGCATGCCCGACCGCCACTGGCGCGAAGGGCTGCATCAAGCGGTCGAGGCCAAGGAAGGCGTTCCCGTCACCCTGGCAGCCGATCACGCCGCGCAAATCACGTTCCAGAGTTACTTCCGGCTGTACAAGAAGCTTTCCGGCATGACCGGTACCGCGGCTCAGAATTTCTGGGAATTGCGCCGGGTTTACAAGATCTGGGTCGTCACCGTGCCGACGAACCGTCGGGTAATTCGCGAACAATGGCCCGACCAGGTTTATCCGACCGAAGATGCCAAGTTCGCCGCGGCAGTGGAGGCAATCCTGCGGATGCGCGAACTTGGCCGGCCGGTCTTGATCGGCACCCGGTCTGTTGAAAAATCCGAAAAACTTAGCGGCTTGCTTCATCAAGCCGGTGTCGAACACCAGGTCCTGAACGCCCGGCAGCACGACCGCGAAGCCCAGATCGTCGCCCTGGCCGGGCAACGCGGCCGCGTGACCATCGCCACGAACATGGCTGGCCGCGGCACGGACATCAAACCGGATCCGGAAGTCATTGCCGCGGGAGGGCTCCATGTTCTGGGCACGGAACGTCACGATGCCCGCCGTATCGACCGCCAGCTGGCGGGCCGGTCCGGCCGCCAGGGCGACCCCGGCAGCTGTCAATTCTTCCTAGCTCTGGACGACGAACTGCTGGAAGGTCTTGGCCCGACGCGCCAAGCTGCCTTTGCGGAACGTGGTGCCCGCGGCGGCAATATCGATTGGCAGAGATATGCACCGCGCTTTCTCAAGGCCCAGCGTCGCGTCGAGCGCCGCCACCGACGTCAGCGTGTCGATCTGATGCTTTACGAGAAACAACGCCAAGAAATTCTCAAAGACTTGGGAGCAGATCCTTACGTTGACTGAGATGCCATCTCCACGAGTTCCAGGGCTGCTGGCGCGCTCCGAGGCTTCTGAAGGCGTGTGGGCAAACAAGGAGTTGGGATACTACCTGGCGCATAGAAACCCGCCTGAAGCACCACGGCGCACAGCGCCGGGGCATCCGCGAATTTGAATCAGCCTTATCCAGCGCGAAAGAAATGAAGAGGGCCGGCGCGGATGCGCGCCGGCCCCTGCTATCTATTTGCTTATGTTTCGCTAACTTTTCGTCTAAAAACCGCCGCCGAGACCGAGCGCTCCGCCGATCCCGCCGCCGCCGAAGCC
>DATGZX010000040.1:0-11226 GCA_035296965.1 Gemmataceae bacterium | reverse complement strand
CTGCCTGCTGGCCCGCTTGATAGAGTGAGGTTTTCCCGGAAAAACCGGGAAATAATCGCCAGTGCGGCATTTGTAGAAGTTCATTCTATGAACAAGAAAGTTCTCCGCAAGTGGCATAGAACTTCAGCGGAAAGACACTATCTGCTTGACAACAACCTCTCGGACGACTTCTGGACGATTCGGTTGGTGGGGTAACCACCTGTCGGCGGCGCAAGCCTCCGCCAACAACGAAGAGCGTTTCGAACACATTCCCTCGACCTTAACGAAGGTCGAGGGAACAATCCCAAGAAGACTCTGCCGCGGAATTTGGAACTTTCGGCTGGCTTGAAGGCAGTTCCAGGTCGCAACGTCATTAGCTCACGCGGATGGTGAGGCTGAACGCCTCAACCGGCCGCTTCTCCCACGAACGCCGGTATTCCATCTCGAGGTCCGAGGACCCCGGCTGGACCGCGCGAAAGCACCAACGGCGCATTCCTCCCGCTCCGCAGGTGGTTTCGCCAGACGCCTGGAAGGAATCGTCTTGAAGCTGGAGGAGAGAGCCGCCGGATGAACGCAGATACCATCGGTAGCCGGTCGTAGGGTTTTCAGGGAGTTCGACCTCGAAAGTCTCCCCTACTTTCATGTCGGCAGCGCCACCGCTTTGGTCCTTGGTGAACTGGAGCATTGAACTAATCCTACTCCCCAGCCCGGCGCTAGGGATGCCATGCAGCGAATCCGACGTATAAGGGGTACGTCAGCCAATTGCCATCGCCAAATCATTGCCTTGCATCTCTCTTTACACTTCGTCGTCCGGGCCGACTTCAGAGGAATTTAATCCGGCATTCTCCACCTGGTTCATCGCCAATTATGAGTTGGCAAATGGGCGCTACAGGACTTGAACCTGTGACCCCCAGCGTGTCGAGCTGGTGCTCTAGCCAACTGAGCTAAGCGCCCGAAGTGTTCTCTGAACATAGGGCTGCCCAATGGCATCGTCAAGGGCAAACACGGGCCCCTGATTTGACTGGATTATGGCTGCATCAGCTAAGACGGCTCACCTACGCTCAGGGAGATACTGGTGGATTCCCAAACTTTCACACCGCCGCGTCTTGCCGCCATTGCATGGCTTTGCCCCTGTTGTTAGCATGGCTGGCCGCTTTCTCGATTCCGCACCGTCCAGGGAGGGACTACCATGCGGGTTGCGCTCCTCAGCTTCAACGCCCGAGCCGGTGATGCCATCGGCAATCTCGTGGCCGAGAAGCTGCTCTTCTTCCTGGAGCGCGGCGCCGATGTTCGTGTATTGCTGGAATCAACGGGCCATCTCCATCCCACCTTGCAACCCTTTGCGCGCCAGGCCCGCAACTCCCGGCTGAAGGACGAAGATTGGCAATTCTTGTCGTCCGCCGACCTCGTGATCGCGGAATATGGCCAGTATTACGGGCTGCTGGGCTTGCTGCCGATCCTGGCATCCGGGAAACCCCGTATCCTGTTCGACTATCACGGGGTCACGCCGACTGCCTTCTGGGGGACGCAGCATCGCGAAGGCCTGGAAAAAGGCGCCCGCCAGCGCGGCCTTGTCTGGTGCGCGGACGTGGCGATCGCCCACAGCCAATTCACCTGCAACGAACTCCGAAGGCAGACCGGCTTCCCCAGGGAACGCATCCAGACTCTTGCATTCCCCATGGATTCACGGCGTTTTCAACCGGGTCTTCCGACTCGCGATCTGAGGGCGGAGCTTGGGCTCGGCCAGGCTCGTCTGCTGCTTTTCGTTGGCAGATTGGCTCCCAACAAGCGCGTGGGCCTGCTCATCGACGTGGTCGCCCGATTGCGCGCTGAGGCGTCTCCCATCCACGCGGTGGTCGTTGGCGATACGTCCGACATCTACCAGGCGGAGATGCAGCGCTGCCACAAGAAAGCAGAAGAATGGGGAGTCGCGGACAGGGTCCACTTCCTCGGACACGTACCCGAGGACGCTCTGCCCAATATCTATCGCTCGGCCGATCTGTTTGTGATGCCGTCGTGCCACGAGGGCTTCTGCATCCCGTTGCTGGAAGCGATGGCCTGCGGCGTTCCTGTGGTTGCCGCACGATCGTCGGCGCTGCCTGAAACCGTGGGTGCGGCCGGTCTCACGTTCGAACCTGATGACGCGGACGATTTGGAGCGACAGGTTCGGAGAGTGTTGGATTCTGCTTCGAGGGCGGTTTCTCCAGGAAAGCGGCACGGCGACGCGTTGCAGATCGCAATCGTGGCTATGCGTTACGGCACCAGCTTTGTAGGGGGTGCCGAGACATCCTTGCGGACGATTGCCTCCGCATTGCACAAAGCCGGGCACCATGTCGAGGTGTTCACGACTTGCAGCCTGTCCGAGGCAGGCTCCAATGACCTGCCTCCGGGTACGAGTGAAATTGGAGGCGTGCCGGTGCACCACTTCCGCGTGGACCCTCCTGACTGGGCAAGGCGTCAGGCTGCCGTGCGTGTGCTCGTACAGACAGAGGGACGAGCCTCCCTGGAGCAAGAACGCGACTTTCTCACGCATTCTTGCCACGCCAGCGAATTACTTCAGGCGCTGGCGACGCGGATGGAACAGTTCGATGCCGTCGTGGCGGGCCCCTACTTGAACGGCCTGACCTTTGACATCGCGCAAGCGTTCCCTGCAAAGACTGTTCTGCTGCCATGTTTTCACGATGAGCCGTTTGCGCGAATGCAGGTCACACGCGCGATTTACCAGCTCGTGGGCAGCATTCTTTACCACACGAACGAGGAACAAGACCTGGCGCAGACGAGGATCGGCTTGAACCATCCCGCCGCCATATGCCTGGGCGCGTTCCTTGATGGGCAATCTCGAGGAAATCCGGCACGCGGCCAGGCACGCGTGGGTGCCGGCAGACGGTATGTCGTCTATTGCGGACGTTACTCCCAGGAAAAGAATCTTCCCGAACTCCTTGCTTTTGCGAAACGTTACCACGAGACCAATCCCGATCGATTCACCTTCGTTTTCATGGGGCAAGGGGGCATCGCAATCCCTCGCGATAAGTGGGTGCTGGACGTCGGCTTCGTCGATGAGGAAAGCAAGCGCGATCTCATCGCCGGCGCGGCCGCCCTGGTTCAGCTGTCTCGAAATGAGTCGCTGTCCCTGGTCGCTTTGGAGGCATGGGCTCAGGGCGTCCCGGTCATCGCTCACCAAGAATGCGCTGTCCTGGCGGGACACCAGGAACGCTGCGCCGGCGGCCGAGCTGTCAACAGTTATGAGACTTTCGCGGCCGCGCTCGATGATCTTTGGCATCATCCGGATTTATGGCAGGCACTGGGAAGGCAAGGCGAGGCTCATGTCCAAGCGCATTTCAGCTCGCGGGAGGCATTTGTTCAATCGCTCGAAGAGGCTATTCGTGGGCTCCCGACGCCGCTTGTGCAACGAATGCGCGCTCAAGGCTTGGGCCGAGCAGCAGAACATGATCGACAGAAGTGGCGCGAGCGCTGGGGATCGATCGTCGAGCTGACCCTGGATTTGCCGTCGCGACCATACCGGGAACAAATTGAGATTTCACCACGCAAACCAGCGCGCACTGTGACCGCCGGCCAGCAGAGCTGCTTAGTGCCGGTGCGATTGGCGAATCGTGGCTCGCATGCGGCAGTGCACGAGGGGCCCGCTCGGTTGGTTTTGCGCTCTGCCGTTTTCGACGCCGCTGGCGCACCTGTTTTGCTGCCTGCATTCGAGACACCGTTGCCAGGCCTGTTAGTGCCTGGTGAAGATGCCGCCGCCAGCATGCGCGTGCCGCTGCCGGCAAGTCCCGGCCGTTACACTGTTGTGCTGCGCGCGGAACATGCAGAAGGCAGCATGGTCCAAAGGTGCATAGGCCCCATCAGTCCTATCGGCCCCATTGCAGCGCCGGAGGCAATTATGCAATTGCTCGTCGAAGACAAGGCCAACGTCTCGGCCGACTCGTTATGCCGCCCAATCCTGGAGGCAGTTCAAGCCGCGCTAGGAGAGGCTGAGCGCCGGCAGCAGCTTCCCGAGGATTACACAGACGTGACCGAGGGTGTTCTCAGCACATGGAAGCGCTGGCTCAAGCGCAAGCTGCTTGGCAACTTCAAACATGCCTATGTCGATGTGCTGTCGCGTCAGCAATCCGCCTTCAACCAGCATGTTCTTGCCGCGCTTCAGGAGGTGGTAGAGTGCTGCGCGACGCTGGACCATGCCGCCGGCAGTGACGATCGAAATGGCGCCACCACCAGGCAGCCGCCCGCGGATCTGGAAAATTCGGCCGGCTCCACGTTCCTCGCCGCGGCCATTGAAAGGGCGGTTGCCGCGGGCAAGGCCGATGAACTACATCACCGTGCTGGGTTTGGCAGCTGCGTAGGACAGATTTCCAATCTGTCCGGTCAGGTTGGAAACCTGACCTACACCCGAATTTCGCACGATCCTCTAGCTGCGCTTCTGCAAGGCCTCATGGAGCAGCTCGGCGAAGCGCGCCAGCGTTGTGCCGCGCTCGAAGAGAGGGTTGCTCGTCTGGAATTCGAAGGCTCAGAGCGTGTAGAAAAAGGGGTCTGACCCCTTTTTCTACACGCTCTCAGGGAAGGAAAAGGTGCGCACATGAAGTGCTTGGTTACCGGAGCCGCTGGCTTCATCGGCTCTCACCTTTGCGAACATTTGCTGGAGGCCGGCCACATCGTAACCGGCGTGGACAGCTTCATTCCCTATTATCCCCGCACGCGCAAAGAGGCCAACCTGGTGGGCCCGCGCGCTCATCGACTATTCGATCATCACGTGCTCGATTTGCGCAGTGCCTCGATCGAACCACTGCTGGACGGCGTCGACGTGATCTTTCATCTGGCTGCCATGCCGGGGTTGGCCAAGAGCTGGACGGATTTTGACCTCTACCAGAGCTGCAACCTCACGGCTGCCCAGCGCTTGCTGGAAGCCGTGCAGCATGGCTCCGGGCTCAAGCGTTTTATCTATGCTTCGACATCCTCTGTTTACGGCCGGTTCAGCTCCGGCGACGAGTCGCTGCCCACCCGGCCGATTTCTCCCTACGGCGTCACCAAGCTGGCTGCCGAGAACCTGTGCCGGGTCTATGCCGACGAACATAACTTGCCGCTCGTTGTGCTCCGCTATTTCTCCGTTTATGGGCCAAGGCAGCGTCCGGACATGGGGTATTACCGATTTATCCAGGCCCTCCTCAACGACGAACAGGTCGTAGTTTATGGCGACGGTTATCAAGTGCGTGGCAACACCTACGTGAGCGACTGCGTCGCCGCGACGACCGCGGCTGTGAACGCGATTCCTGGTGAAACTTATAACGTCGGCGGCGGCGAGGCGGTCACCGTCTGGGATATCCTGCGAAAACTCGAAGTCATCACGGGCCGGCAAGCAGACATACGTCAAGAAGCAGCGCGACCTGGCGATCAGCGTTACACCTGTGCCGACACGACCAAGCTTGCCCGCCATCTGAGCTGGCAGCCCCTGGTTGGCCTCGACGAAGGGCTGGCCAGACAAGTCGCCTGGCAGCGACTGGAGCAATCGCGGATGGCCGCGTGACTGCGCCCTGTTGAGTTTGGGAACAAGAGAGTGATCGCCGCACCCGTTCGCGCTGGAAGTTTTCGTTTAACCGCGAGCCAGCGGCGAGCGCGTGAACAATCAGGACGCTGTATCCCTTCTGTTCACGCGCTCGCCGCTGGCTCGCGGTTAAACGAGTCGAACCGATTTTCCTTTCCTCGCCACTCGCCACTCACCCCTCGCCACTCCTGAACCCGATCGTTCTCAAGAGGGCAGGGTCGAGAACCATTGGCGTGCGCGGGATGGTCTCCAGGCGGAAGAGGGGTAAAAGGTCTTGGGCCCGGATCGGTTCGATACGCGGGATCCAGCAGCAAGACCAAGCGAGTAGTCCGAGCAATGCCTCCGGGGCCACGCCGGCAGCGCGGATTGTGGCTAGGCGCGTGTCGCCGTGACGCTTGGCAAGGCGCCTGCCATCCGGGCCGACGACCAGGGGCACGTGGCAGAACTGAGGCGGTCGCAGACCGAGCGCTTCGTAGAGCAGTAATTGCCTGAGCGTTGACAGCACGAGGTCATCGCTGCGGATTACCTCGGTCACACCCAGAGCCGCGTCATCGACAACCACTGCCAGTTGATAGGCCGGCGTGCCCGCCGACTTCCATACCACAAAATCGCCGCCTGCCTCCTGCAGATCGAGCTTCTCTTCGCCTCGAAATCCGTCTGTGTAGCCCATGACTGCATTACCGATCCGAAATCGCCAGGCGAAGGGCTGACCTTCGAGGTCCAGAGCAGAGGCAGAGGGGCGCTGGGAACACGTTCCGGGATAGGCGGGCCCTTCGTGCTCGGCGTGTGGAGCGCTCGCGGCCAACTCTATGTCGCGTCGACTACAGGTACACGGATAAACTCGTTCCTGCGCTATTAGCTGCTCGAGAGCGGATTCATATAGCGTAAGTCGCTGCGTCTGCACGAAAGGCCCTTCATCCCAATCCAATCCGAGCCAGGCGAGGTCCGCACACGCTTCCTCCGTGGCTCCGGGCTTGATGCGTGGTGAATCGATATCTTCCATGCGCAGAATAACCTTGCCGCCGCGCGCGCGTGCCGAGAGCCAGGCGATCAGATAGGTGCGGGCATTGCCGATGTGTTGCGCCCCGGTTGGCGAAGGAGCAAGCCGGCCGACGGGAGGGGCCGGGCTCGGCGATGCAATCGGGGCAGTTGGCGCGCTGCTCACGGCGTCTTCGTGTGCTTGGCGATGAATCCGAGGATGGCCTGGTGAACGGGATCCTCTTCGCCCGTGGCATCCAACAAAACGGTGATATGGTTGCGTTTCTTCATTTCCAGCGTCTGGACATCGCATTTCTTCTGCTGAAGAGCCGAACTGAATTCCCTGGCCATCTCAGGCAAAAGGGGGATGTCGCGGTCTGCATAAATGACAAGGAACGGCGGCAGACCTGCCCTGACGTGAGAGATCGGCGACGCCTGCTTTCGCACTTCTGCATCGTCAGGGAAGATCGTGTTGAACCGCTGCGCGCTGCGAACCGCCATATACCTGGAGGGATTGGCCTTGTCCGCACTCCCCAGGTTGAGGCCGGTATCGAAATGAAGATCGAAGATGCGAAATACGCCGCTGATCGGGATCACGCCCTTGATTGCCTGCAGATTCAAGCCCTCGCTTTTCAAGTAGGATTCGTCGGTCGCAAGCAAGGCAACGAGGTGCCCACCGGCAGAATGACCGCAGACGAAGATCTGATCCGGCCTGCCCCCATTTTCTTCAATGTGCTTCTGGGTCCAGGCGAACGCGCGGGCAACATCTTTGATGTGTTCGGGGTGCCGGACGCCGGGGGAAAGGCGATAGTTCGTGACAACCACGCCAATGCCCTCGTGAGCCAGCGATAAGCCCAGTGCGCTGTACATGCCGAAGTGATTCTTGTCGCCAAACGTCCAGGCGCCGCCATGGACGAAGAAGACTACGGGAAAGTTTTTCTTCCCCCGAGGCAGATAGAGATCCAGCTTGTTCTTATCTTTGCTGGCTACTTCGCCCGGGCATAAATCTCGATAGACCAAGTCCTGGACGATCCGCACCGAGAAAGGCTTGTCAGAGGTCGTTTTCGGAGAGTCGCCGGCATCGGCAGCCCTGGCGACGGGCAAAGCTTGCGTCGAGATACAGGAAGCGCACAAAACAAAAGCCAGAACCTTGCATTGGCTCAGGCATCGACTGTCACGACCGTCTTTCCGCGACATGGAGATGGTCCTCAAAGGCGGCAACTTCTTTTCCATAGCTGATCTATTATACCCTGACGCGGCCGGAGTGTTGCGTGCTGATTGGCAAGATGAGATGTTTACGACAACCGGATGATCCCCGAGCCGTCAACCTCTCAACCTGGCAGCACGACAAGAAAAGATTGGGGAACTTGGGTAAACCAGGAATTTTGATCCAGGTGCAGCTTCGTCTTCTCTTTTTCGGGCCTTCGACCTATCGTGCCGCACGGAGGTGTCCGCAGTATGGCACGCGTGGGGCAGATTCTGTTTCTGTGTGTTTGCGTGGGCGGGTGTGTGCCTGACTCGCAGGGACGCGTCCGCGATTTTAACGAGGACGGCGTCTACCTGTTCCACCAGGGAGAGTACAGCAGCGCCCGCGAAAGCTTTCAGTCGGCGCTGGAGCTCAAGCCCGCGGATCCAGTCATCCTGTATAACCTGGCTCAGTGTTACGATCGCGTTGACGATGGAGCCAACGCCGAGCGGTACTATAATGCGTGTTTGCAGCAGAGCCCGAATCATGCCGAATGCCGGCACGCATTGGCGAGCCTGCTCGTGCGGGAAAGCCGGCGCGACGACGCAGCGCGAATGATCCAAGCCTGGTTGGTGAGCCAGCCGAAACTGGCCGCCGCCTATGCGGAAGACGGTTGGTTGCTGCACGAGACGGGCGACCTGCCGCGTGCCCAGGCCCGCCTCAATCAGGCTCTTGAACTCGACCCGCACGATACACGTGCGCTGACCGAGCTGGCCCGGGTCTACGAAGCCATGCAGCGACCCGATCGAGCGGTCGCACTTTACGAGCGAATCCTGCTGCGGCACCCCGAGCAGGCCGAGATCGAAAAACGGCTCAAGTTGCTGCGCTCTCAAGGAGTAGGCCAACCGCATCCAGACTAGGTTACTTGCTTCTGAAAACTCATGGCGGTCGAGTCAAGTTTTGGGGAAGGGCCGAGGCGAGAGTAAGATGAAGCGTAGGATCAGGAAGAAGAGTAGGAGCAAGATTAAGAAGAAGATTAAGAGGTACAATTGAGACGGTTAACATCTTGCTCTTACTCCTGCTCATAATCCTCTTCCTACTCTTCATCTTGATCTTTCTCTTCTTTCCCCATGACTAGTTGGTCTGAGGCAAAGCCTCGCTAGTGTCTTGTGAATCTTCCGACTGACGAGACAAACTTTGAAGGAAGAGTAAGATTTAGGAGGCAGATTACGATTACGAGGAGGATGAAGAGCACGATTCAGATCAAAGAGTAGGATGTCATGCCTGCGCTGCCTCTTGAGTCCTGCTCTTTCTCGTGATCCTGCTCTTAATCCTCTTCCAAATCTTACTCTTCATCATCATTCTTTCTCTTCAGCCTGGACCGCCGGTCAACCCGGCAGTCGAAGATTGGCAGAGCACCAGTAACCGGACGAAGCCGTGCGCACCATTTACCACCTTGTTCCGAAGCACCACTGGAATCCTGCCGGCTCTGACTCCTATCGAGCTGAATCGCTCACGACCGAAGGCTTCATTCACTGCTCCTATAAAGAACAGGTCGCGCGGGTAGCCAACCAATTCTTTGGCGGGGAAAGTCAGCTCCTTGTTCTTGCGATCGATCCCACGCGCCTTGCATCTCCGGTCCGTGACGAAGATCCAGGATGTGGAGAGCTGTTTCCGCACGTCTATGGGCCTGTGGACCGAATCGCAATCTCCGAGGTACACGATTTGACACGCGATGCCCAGGGCCAATGGGTCTTCCCTTCAGAACTTTCCGCCGAACCTTTTCCCTGAGGCCGAGTCCATTCCGAAGTGGCGGAATTACCCCCTTACACCTCGAGATTCAACCATGGGCATCCCGATCATCCAGGTAGACGCCTTCACCGACAGACCATTCGCCGGCAATCCCGCTGCAATCTGTATCCTGAGCGAGCCTCGCGACACCCAGTGGATGAAGAGCGTCGCCGCCGAGATGAACCTGTCGGAAACAGCCTTCCTGGAGCGGCGGGCGGATGGCTTTCAGCTGCGCTGGTTCACACCCGCCATCGAGGTGGACCTCTGCGGCCACGCCACACTGGCGAGCGCGCACGCGCTCTGGGAAGGCGGCTACCTGCAGCCGGGTCAACAGGCCCGTTTCCACACTCGCAGCGGCCTTCTAGCCGCAAGCAAGTCCGGTGACTGGATCGAGCTTGATTTTCCGACCAACGCCCCCGAACCCACCGCTTCTCCGCCTGGATTGCTAGAGGCGCTCGGCATAAACGCCATCCACGTCGAGAAACACCGCCTTCACTACCTGGTCGAGGTCGATTCTGAAGAAGTGCTCAGAGGCGCCAACCCCAACTTTCAGGCCTTGGCGAAGGTTCCCATCCGCGGAATCATCGTTACATGTCGCACCGCCTCGGGCCCCTACGACTTTCTCTCGCGCTACTTTGCGCCTGCTGCGGGGATCAATGAAGATCCGGTCACGGGTTCCGCACACTGCTGCCTTGGGCCGTACTGGCAGCGAAAGCTCGGGAAGGACGAGTTTCTCGCCTACCAGGCCTCGGCGCGAGGCGGAGTTGTCCGGGTGCGTGTGCAGGGCGAACGCGTACTACTTGGAGGACAGGCAGTGACCGTGCTCCGAGGCGAGCTGGCCTAAATCGGCGTCGCCGAATTAGCAGCAGCAGATCAAACTGGGGTGCCATGCTTTCGCGGCCTAGGTCGAGACCCAGCGCAGCGATGTTCACCTACTGGGGCCGCGAAAGCATGTCGTGCCCCAACCCAAGAAAGCACGTCGCCGACAGCTCCATGCTTTCGGGCCTTGGCGCATGGCAGTCGCCGTCGGTAGCTTGGGCCCGAAAGCATGGCACCCAAAACGAGTTTGCTGCAAGATCAGGCACGACCATTTAGATCCGATCAATCGTTCAACCGCGATTCGAAGAGGGGCGCGCCAACCGATGCGTTGAAGTATCGCCTCTCTTGACGCGCTAGCAGCTTGTCTAAGCGAACAAGGTACTCCGATTACGAGAATCCACCCGCCGGTCTACTCTCGCTCCGCACGCCAACGACACATAAGATAGTCGCAACCAGCCTGCTGCCCCAAGTAGGTCAAGACCGTTTCGTTTCAGGCTAAACAAGCGGCTTCACCACTTTACTGCTTTGGCCTGCTGGTTGCACGAGACGGGCTTCATTTTCGCCCGACTCCAACTTCCTATTTATCAAGGCAAAGGTGCGGCACATGAGTAGTGAGTATGAACGGGAGAAGTCCTCGAACTCGAATAAGACCGTTCTCATTATCGTCGGCGCTGTTGTGTTCGTGTTTGTTGTCGCGATTGCCGTTTGCGGTGGGCTCGGCTACTTCGCATTCCGGGCGATGCAACAAGGCGTGCAATCGGTTGGCCAGTTGATCAACAACGTACTGCCGTTTTACCTTGGTGACTTTCGCGTTCCGTAACCTCAAGCTGCATGGGCGGTTTCTTCACGGTATTCATTCCACGCAGTGATCGAAAGATCGCGGGCGTGATTGCGCCAGGTCAAGTAGCTTTCAATGGCGGCT
>DATGZX010000039.1:0-24448 GCA_035296965.1 Gemmataceae bacterium | reverse complement strand
CCTGGCAATTGTCTATCAGGAATTGCTAACCGGTTTGCGCCCGTTCCCCGGCACAACGCCCTTCCAACTGGCTCTGCAACATACGAGCGCGCCGCCAATGCTGGACGTTCTGCCCGCCGAAGACCGGCCGGCCATCGCGCGTGGCTTGGCCAAGAAACCGGAGGACCGGTTTGCTCGATGCAGCGATATGGTGGCCAGTCTCCTCAAACCACCACAGCAAGGAGACGCCCCAGCGGCGCCGGCCGGGCCAACTCCTAGGCTTGGCCTCCATACCAAGGGATTGTCAAGATCGCGAAGTAGTCCTTCCGCGGGTGAGGATGAAGATTCACTGGGCCTACCGACGGAAGTGGTCGATAAGCCGGCCATCGCCAAGGTTCTCAGCGTGCGGCGGAAGGAGACCGTGGTCAGGTCGCCGCTCGTGAATAGTTCGCCCGCCCAGGAACGGCAGCGGCCGACGCTTTTCCTGGGGATCGGCGGCGTGGCGGGGATAACTTTGCAACGCTTGCGGGAACGGCTGACGGAGCGCTTTGGAAATCTCGATGCGCTCCCAGCATTGCAATTCTTGCTGGTGGATACGGATCGCGACAGTCTACGCCGCGCCCGTGCTGGCGAGTCGGGCGGCGCCCTGAAACCTGAAGAAACGCTGTTAATGCCGCTCTTTCGGCCGAGCCAATATCGCCCCCGCGCCAAGGAGCTGGTGCGCTGGGTGAATCGCCGCTGGCTATTCGCCATTCCTAATTCCTTAAAGACGGAGGGTCTGCGTCCGCTGGGTCGTCTTGCCTTGGTTGACAATTCCGCCACGTTGCTCACGCGCCTGCGTGCAATCGTCTCTCTACTGGCGGAACAGACGGCCCAGGGCGGGACACTACAATCTGTTACGCCACCCCCGGAAATCGACACGCCGCGCATCTGCATCGTCGCGTCAATTTCCGGAGGGACCGGAAGCGGTATGCTCGTCGACGTCGTGCTGGCGGTGCGCCATGCCTTTGCCGAGATGCAGCTATCCTCGGCCGAAATCCTTGGTTTTCTGGCACACGCCACCACTCGCAAACCAGCCGAACGAGACCTGGCGCGCGTGAATTCGTTCGCTGCCCTGAGCGAACTGGGAAGCTTCTGCAGTGGGACGGATTCGGTTTCCAGCAGCTCCTCGACACCCACTCCCGGGCCCGCACTGTTCAACGATTGCTATCTCGTGCAACTGGGCGAGGATCTCGAGGAGCCGCAACTTCGCTCGGCGGCCGACGGACTGGCAGAATATCTATATTTGAACACCGCAACGCCGGCTCAGGAAATACTCAACCAGTATCGCCAGGCAACCCAACCTCCGCCATCAGCGAGCTGCCCGGATGCGGTGCTGCGCACTTTTGGACTGTCCAAGATCACTTTTCCTGCCAAGCCCCTTGCCCATACGGCCGCCGAGGTTCTGTGCAAACAATTTGTCGGACGCTGGCGGGGGGCGCTGGATGAGAAAAGTATCGCCAAGATCGCGGGAGAAACTTCGGAACAGATCGAGGCTCTCGGTCTGAGCCGTGAGTCCTTGACGGCGCAATTTCACACAGCGATGGAAAACGTACTGGGAGACAATCTCGAAGTTTACTTTCGAAAACTGCTCGGCAAGAGTCCGATGCGCGCGCTGATGGAAGGGGAGAGCACGGTCAGCAAGGCTCTGTCGAGGCAAATTCTAAACAAGATCGAAGACATCCTGGGAGCCACTCGCGGCGAACAGGATGCCGACTTCACGCCGACCACGGTCTTTCAGGTTGCGGCGGGCGGCCTGGCAAGAAAATGGAGCGATGGTCTGGGCCGGTCCATCGAGCAATGGCTTGTGCAAATCATTGAAGATCCTACGAAGAGAGTAAAATCAGCGGTGCAGGCGATCTACCAACTTCAAGAACATTTCAAGGCCACGATCACCGAGACCGAAAGTCAGTTGCGGCGTTGCCGGGATTTCCGCACGACCATGTATAAACGCCTGCTCGAGGGCGAAGGGGCCGCAACCGGAAAAAATGGACGTTGGTTTGGAGCGGGAAAGTCCCAGGAAGGGCCGTCCGATCCCTGCAACAAATTTGTGGAATATTGGTCCCTGAGGATCCTCGAAGCATGTCTGGAGAACGCACTCAAGGTACTGGGTTTGGTCTCCGGCTCAATTACGCCTTTCGCTCAAGACTTGACCCTCTGCCAGCAGAAGCTCGGTCACCTGGCCAATACATTCAAGCCTGCCTCCAAGGTGGCCGAAGAATTTGAGCACCAGGCACTATTTGCCGAATCGACCGCAGTCTTTCCAGACGCCGCCACTGGCCTGGTGACAGCAGCCGAGAGAGTTCTCGACCACCTGGACTCGGAGTTCATCACAAAGATTGATCGTGAATTCCAGGATGAGGTGCTTACACCGAACGGCGGCCTCTGGGAAGTCCTGTGCGCGAATGCGGATTTGACCAGCTCCTTGAAACCCGTTCTTCAGGAGTGGGCCAGTTCCGTAATTCTCGATCGCCTCAAAGGTGACGATGCAGCCAAGATCCTAACCGAATCTCCGGAGGGAATGGATCAGGCCAAGCAGACTCTTCTGACACATGTGCTTAAAGCAGAGCCCCGGTTGCAGTTGCCTCTAACGCATCAGCATTTGCTGCTGGGACTCCCGGCCGGTGCGGCAGGGGAGAGCCTTGGCAGGGTGGTGACGACAGCGTTTCCCCAGGTGCCGACGACAGTCTTCGAATCTGCCCGAGATGTAGTAATCTGCCAGGAGGTAGCCGCACTGTCAATTTCCAAGATTGCTGATCATCTCGCGGCCAGTACGCCCAGTTGCATCGAACACGCCAAGCGCGTCATGACGCAGTCTTGCTATCCCTGGGCGAAGATATCCCCTCGCGTGACCCGTGAAGAAGCCATTTCCTGCTGAGGGCCTATCCGAACAACGGGGACAGGACCTTTGAACTAGAGGTCCTGTCCCCGGTATTATTCGGATAGGCTCTTAGACTGCGGTGGCGGCCAATTCTCCAGATGCTTTCGATCCGTCAAAGAGAGTCAATTCGGCGACAGACAGTGGCCTGCCGAAGTAGTAGCCCTGGCCATGATGATACCCGAGCATCTGGCAGGTTTCCGCTTCCAGGGCGGTTTCAATACCCTCGGCAATGATCTGAACATTGGCCCCGACCAGGACCTGGATGAGAGCCTGAACCAGCTCCTTGCGGACCTTGTCCCGATCGATGCCGCGGATCAAACTGATGTCGAACTTGATGAATGCGGGTGGAACCTCGACCAGCTCTTTCAACCGAGCCTTTCCCGCGCCAAAATCGTCGTAGGCCAGCTCCATGCCGAGGGAATGAAGCTGATCGCGCATTTCAGCCATCATGACGGAATCGACCATGGCTTCTTCGTGCACTTCAAGGACCAGCTTTCTCTGGTCACGCAAGGTGCCCAGTGTGGCCCGCAGTGAATCGAATAACTTTCCTTCGACGAATTCAGATGGATGGATGTTGAAAAAGAAGCGAACCGTTTTGGGCAAGAGCGCGGACTCTTCCATGGCGACCGTTCGGAAGAGACGGCTAAGCTCCGGGGCCATTCTGCAACGGTCGGCCAGGCGGAGAAGATCCGCCGGGTTGGGAGTTAACTGGGCGTGCGTGCCGCGGCCCAGTGCCTCGTAGCCCATAATTTGCCGGGTCTTCAGCTCCACGATCTGTTGGAAAACGACGCTGACGCAGTTTTCCCTGAGAAGTTCACGTAGGTGTTGGCTAACCACAATCATGCTGGGCGGCAACCCGCTTTGCAGCACGTCAGTACCGGGTTCGTGCGGTACCACTGGCGTTCCCACGGGCTCGTAGCGAAACCGGAATTCCTTGTGGCCAAAATGGATGATGTCGCCGTTGTACAACGGCGCTTCGCCCACCCTCTGACCATTCACAAAAGTGCCGTTTGTGCTCTTGAGGTCGCGGATATAGAGGTTGTCACCGAGACGATAGAGTTCCGCATGCTGCTTGGAAACCTGCCGAGAATAGATGATAAAGTCCGCACTGATGCTACGGCCGATCTGGAAGGGGAAATGTTCCAGCGGAATTTGTTGGGCAACATTGCTCTGCTCCGGAAAATGCTCCAGGCAGGGAACATGCCTCTCATTCATGGGCGCTGAATGATTTTCCATAATTACGTCACCACCGCAAAATAATTGTCCACAACCAGATCGAAGTATTCAGGCTTTATCTCGATCGGCAAGCCGTTGTAAACGCAATAGTGATAAATCTGCAGCAGGAGATCGCGCGGGTGGCAGCGGCGCAGCGATCGCTTCTTGGGCCGATAGTGCCGCTCCAGGAGAGTGTCCACGACCGATCGATTGTATTCGCACTCCAGCATGCGGGCGCAATGGTCGAAAATCGAGTGGAATTCCTCCACATCCGGATCGGGGACGTTGATCTTGTAAGGAATTCGGCGCAGGAAAGCTTCATCCACGAGATCTTTGGGTTCAAGGTTCGTGGAAAAAATAATGAGCTGGTCGAAGGGTACTTGGATCTTCTTGCCCGACGGCAGCGTCAAGAAGTCGTAATGCTTTTCCAGGGGGATGATCCAGCGATTCAGCAATTCCAGCGGATCCATGCGCTGGCGGCCAAAATCGTCAATGAGCAGCGTACCGCAATTGCTTTTCATTTGCAGTGGCGCTTCACTGACGTGTGTTTGCGGATTATGGCGAAGCTCCAGGCTATCCATGGTCAATTCGCCGCCCACGACCACGGTCGGTCTGCGAATCTTGATCCAGCGTTTGTCGTGATTGTCTTTGCGCAGGATGCTCTGCGTCGACTCCTCCACAGACTCGTGATAAGCAGGGTCATAGAACTGGATGATCTCGCCATCAACAATGATGCTCCGAGGAATCCATATCTCCTGGCCGAAGCAGCGCGTGATCCTCTCAGCTAGGGTCGTCTTGCCATTGCCGGGTGTTCCGTACAGAAACATGCCGGCACCGGAATTCACCGCGGGACCAAGTTTGGCGAACATCTCCGGACTTACGGAGATATCCTGAAATGCTTTCTCGAGGTTAGCGCGTTTGGGCGCTTCCGCGGCGATGGTCTGGGCATCGACGGATGTCACATAATCCACGAAAGGAACCGGCGCGGAGCCGTGGTAGTTACATGCGTCCGCCAGGAGCTGAGCGAATTCGCGCCCTTGCTCGGTAAGCACATAAATATAGTCATTAAGCGCCGCCGGGCCTCGATGCGCTACATACTGGCGAGAGCGCAGCTTCTGCAGATTTTTGTCCAGAACTCCCATGGGAATACAGAGCTGTTCGGCGAAATTGCGCCCCGTGGAGTTCCCGACCGCGGCCAGTTGCTTCAAGATGAGGGATTCGACCACGGTCTCGGCAAGTCCGGCGTCCTCCAAGCTCTGTGGCTCGGCAGGATGAAAGATCTCCTGGGCCAGCAGCGCTGATAGCGGACTCTCATTGGCAAGTGCGGTTTTCGGTGTTGTCATGGTGCACTGGAACGAGACAGCGACCACAGCAGGTATGAGCTGGGCGGTCTGGGTCTTGTTTACTCCGTAGGAACTATAAGTCACAAAACCTGAGCTTGGCCGCTAATGATCCCATTGCTGGGGATTGTTGTCGCACGTGAGAATTGTGGGCTATGCGCAAAAAAGCTTAGCATCATACGAAAAAGCTAGAATTAGCGGTGTCGCATCGAGGGCAATTTCAAGGTTCCTGCCCCCGATTCTGGCAATCTGACAGTTGTTCAGCAATGCCGACGATCGAATTATCTCACGGCGTTCCTTTACAACGGGGTTGATTTGATCCAAGGTTCTAGGGGACCAAGATCTGAGAGAAGAACTACGATGCCTGCTTTTGAGCGAGAGTGTCATGTTTGAATGCGAACAGCCAGCTACTCAGGATCGATCATCCAAACCACTAACATTGGATCGCCGGGCTTACGTGCGCCTCCCTTGCAATCAGGATGCGTTTTGCTCCACTCCGAACGGCTTTGGTCAGGAACGCTGGAAGGTCCGCGTGCGAGATGCCTCCATGGGCGGCCTGGCATTGGTTGTCCCGGCACCGGTTGGATGCAAGACCAGTCTAGTCATCAGTCTCCAGATGTTCGGCAACTGCTACTCCCGTCCCATGATCGTGCAAGTCGTCCGCTGTGAAGAGCAGGCCGATGGCAGCTGGCTTTTGGGATGCAGATTTGCCCGTCAACTCAGCGATGCCGATCTACGGTCGTTAATTTGCTGACAACGCAGGAAACCCTTTCAATTCAGATAACTGCGGCGCGCCCCCAGTGCTTAAGCGGGGTTGGCCGCATTTCCGGAACAAATCTCAAAAAAATCCATGTCGCAGCGCTTGGTTCGTGCAGTAATAGGGTTAGCAAGGCGACAGGAGATTCGGATCGATGGCTGGACCGATGCTCGGCGAGATTGTGCGTTATCTCCGTACGTTGGCTGGTTTGCGGCCGACGGCGGGGCTGGCGGATAGTTCGTTGCTGGAGCGATTCCTGAAGCAGGGCGACGAGGCGGCCTTCGAAGTGCTGTTCGCCCGGCATGGGCCGATGGTGCTGGGCGTCTGTCGCAGCCTGTTGCCCAGCGCGCACGAGGCCGAGGATGCATTCGCGGCTACATTTCTGATCTTCGTCCGCAAGGCAGGGTCGATTGGCCGGGGTGAATTACTGGCAAATTGGCTCTACGGCGTGGCCCATCGTGTGGCAGCGCGGGCGCGGGCGAACGCGGCCAGGCGACGCGCCCATGAGCGAGGAAGTGTCGAGATGTTGGCAGCAAACTCGAGCGATGACGTGGCCACACGCGATCGTGACCGCGTGCTGCACGAGGAATTGAATCGCCTGCCGGCCAAGCTCCGCACGCCGCTGGTGCTCTTTTATCTGCAAGGCAAGAGCCAGGAAGCCGTCGCCCAGGAGCTGGATTGCACGCCCGGGGCCGTGCGCGGCAGGCTCGAACGCGGACGCGAGCGACTGCGCAGCCGGCTCGCCTCCCGAGGTTTGGTTCTCTCGGCCGCCGTGTTGACCGGCGTGCTGGAATCCAGGACGCTGGCGGCAACGGTCCCGAACGCCTTGTTCACATCAACTTTGAAAACCGTCCTATTAATGGCGGCAGGCGGCAGCGCGGCGGGAACGATTTCCGCGCCCGTGGCTGCCCTGGTGGAAGGAGTAATACACGCGATGTTCATGACCAAGATCAAGATGGCGGCGGCAGTGGTGCTCGTGCTGGGCATGCTCGGGACAGGGGTGGGCGTTATGACCTATCAGGGGGTGCGTGCACAGGCGCCCCCTGCGGTGAAAAAGGAAGCTGCGCAGCCGGACCCGCTGAAGCAGCGTGCGGATGATCTGATAGAGAAGTTGAAGCGGGGCGAACAAGTCTCTTTGCAGGATATGCCAGAGGATCAGCTCAAGTCCATGCTTGCCAATCTCAAGGACGGGGACAAGACCGCGTCTCTTCTCAAAGAGCAATACCACGCCGCTCGCACGGAGGCAAACGTCCGGTGGCTGGAATTCATTGCCGGGCGAGGCACTTTGCACATTCTTCTGAGCGCTTACCAGCGCTTGCTCCAGGCGGAATTCGATCTGAGCAGTAAGAGGCTGGACCGTACTGCTGCCCTGGAGGCCCAGTGGCTGCGCACGAGACTCGTGGAGTCGGAAAGCAAGCGACGATACGATGACGGTCGCATCCCTGTTTCAGATTTTGAGCAGAGCCGTTTCAACCGTGTGCGCGCCGGAATCATGCTGGAACGGGCGAAGCAAGGTCGATGGCCAACGGAGTTGATCGACTAGGCTCTCAAACGCCCGGAGGGCGCACGAACGTAGCCAGGGGCTTCAGCCCCTGGAGATAGACGTGGCCCCGAATACGGATCGCTCATATGGCGCCTAAAGTCCCTGGCTACGTTCGTGCGCCCTCCGGGCGAGAGTGCCAGGGACTAAAGTCCCTGGCTACGCACGCGCCCCCTTCGGGCGAATGCTGAAGTCCCTGGCTACGCACGTGCGCCCTTCGGGCGAGGCCGCTGCCCTGCCCGTTGAGGGCGCGCCCACGAGGCCGCGCGTGCGGCAGACGCCTTTCGTGGATGCCAGTACAATGCATACTCTATGCGAGCGTGGCTGAGGAAGTCGTGGCCGATCCTTAAAGTGCTTTTCACCGTCGCAATTATCATCGCGATCGGCCGGCAGTTTGCGCGCGATCTCAACGTCTGGGAACGTGGTCTCGTACCAGCCCTGCAGGATCTTTGGAGCCGGATCCATCGCCCCGGTTGGCTCGTCGCTTCGGGCGTATTGTACCTCCTGGCCCTGGGCTCCACGGCCACGTACTGGTACAGGCTACTTCGCGATTTTGGTCAGCACCCTTCGTTCTATGCAGCAATCCGCGCCCATTATGTCGGGCAGATGGGTAAGTATCTTCCAGGCAAAGCCTGGGCTTTGCTTGTCCGGTCGGGGATGGTGCGCGGGACCCACGTTCACGTCGGCATAGCAGTGCTGACCTCCTTCTTCGAGGTGCTGGCCGCAATGGCGACCGGCGCCTTGTTTGCTGCCGTGCTCTTTGCAACGCAGATCTCCGATCTCTCCGCACCGCTGGATTGGCATGCTTTCGAAAGGCTGCTGCCGCGCAACGCGCCGCAGGCCACGCCCATCGATCCGCGCGTTGCGGCATGCTTGGCCGTGCTGCTGCTAGCGCCGGTCGGGTTTCCGATCCTTCCACCCGTCTTCAACTGGCTGGCCCACCGGATCGCACGCCCGTTTCGCCAGGCCGATGCGGGCCCTCTACCCCGAACGCGTATCATCTCCTTGGTGGAAGCCCTGGTATTCGCGACCGTCTGCTGGCTGTTCATGGGCGCCAGCCTCTGGGCCGTCCTGCATGCGATTGTTCCCGATCCTCCGCCTTTGACGCTGGCGCGCCTGGCCGACTACACGGCGTTCATCTCTCTCTCCTACGTGGCCGGGTTTCTCATGTTGATGGTGCCGAGCGGGCTGGGGGTCCGCGAATACTTCCTGTTGCTCTTCCTGATCCCGGAGATCAACTCCTGGATTGGCACAGGCGAGGCAGACGCCAGGGCCACGGCTGCGCTCGCGGTCATTCTCCTGCGGCTCGTCTGGACCGCCGCGGAGCTGGTGGTCGTCGCCATCGTGTACCGGCTGCCCGGGGCCAGCGTCCCCAGCAGGGCGGCGCTGACCGGCGCCGGCGCTGCTCCGCCCGAAAACCAGGCACTCGAAACCACGGAACAATCATGATTTCCGTCGTCATCCCGCTGTTCAATGAACAAGATAGTCTCGTTCCGCTGCAAGACGAGATCACAGTAGCTGCACGCCAGGCGGGGCTGGAAATCGAAGTCTTTTACGTGGACGACGGCAGCACGGATCGATCCTGGCCGATCATCTGCGAGCTGGCCCAGAAGGACGGCGGCGTGCATGGCATTCGCTTGCGTCGCAATTTCGGCAAGGCGGCGGCTCTCTCGGCTGGCTTCCGCGCAGCTCATGGCGACGTGATCATGACGATGGATGCCGATCTGCAGGACGATCCCCGCGAGATCGCCAGCTTCCTGGCTGCTTTGCACAAGGGCCTGGACGTTGTCAGCGGCTGGAAACGCATCCGGCTCGATCCCTGGCACAAGGTCTGGCCCAGTCGGGTGTTCAATTTCATGGTCAGCCAGACGACGGGCGTATGGCTGCACGATCATAACTGTGGCATGAAGTGCTACCGGGCCCTGATTTTTCGCGAGGTGCGCCTCTACGGTGAATTGCACCGCTTCATCCCCGTGCTGGCGGCAGCCCGCGGATTCCGCGTGGGGGAAATCGAAATCAAGCATCGGCCCCGGCGTTTCGGCAGCTCCAAGTATGGCGTCCGCCGCTTCGTGAAGGGATTCCTCGATCTGCTCACGGTCAAGTTCCTCACCGGCTTCGGGCAACGGCCGCAGCATCTCCTGGGCAGCATCGGCCTCATGAGCTTTGTTGCCGGCAATCTTGGCCTGGTTTATTTGGCCGTGACCTGGCTGGTGAACTGGTGGGTTCCGTCGACATTCCTTCCCTTGCACGAGCGCCCTCTGCTAATCTATGCAGTTGCAGCGTTGCTTCTCGGCGCCCAGATGATGTCGATAGGCTTCCTGGCCGAATTGATCACTGCTTACCAAGGCCGAGACGAAGATAGTTACAGCATTGCTGAACAAACCACGCCAAGCAATCCATGACAACCTCGAGTTTTGATCCGGTCCGCGTGCGCCAGTCGATTTACGCGATCCTCATTACGGTGGCGGTGGCGGCCGTCGCGGGCCGCATTCTGTCGGTGGTCCGCGTCTACGAGCCGTTCATGTATCGGGACGAGAACCACCCCAAGGATACGCGCGGCCAGTGGTGGCGCACTCGTCCGGAGCCCAGCGCCACGCATGGCGACAATGACCGCTCGCGCTGGGACACCGTGCGCGCCCTCGTCGACCAGGGCACATATGTGATTGGCCATCGTGAATACGAGGCCGCGGGCCAATACCACGACACCGGCATTATGATGGAAGACGGCTGGAGGACCATCGACAAGGTGTTGCGGCCCGAGGTGCGCGTATCTCCGTCGGGGAAGCGCGCGCAGGAGTTCTATTCCAGCAAGCCGCCCTTCCTGGCGACGCTGGTGGCCGGCGAATACTGGCTGCTCAAGAGGACGCTCGGCTGGTCGATCATGGAAGAGCGCTTCCAGGTCGTGCGCACCATCCTGATGACGATCAATTGCCTGCCCCTGCTCGTTTACCTGTTGCTGCTCGCTCGACTGGTTGAAAGGCTAGGGACGACGGACTGGGGGCGCTTGTTCGTTCTCGCCACCGCCTGTTTCGGCACGCTGCTCATCCCCTTCGAGATCACGCTCAACAATCACACGGTGGCTGCCTGCACTGCCCTGTTTGCGCTCTATCCGGCACTCCGCATCTTGCTCGACGGGGAGCGCAAGGCCTGGCTCTTCGCGGTGGCGGGATTCTTTGCCGGCTTCACCGCGTGCACCGAGTTGCCTGCCGCCTCGTTTGCCGTGATCCTCTTTATGCTGCTCCTTTGGCGGGCGCCGGGTCGGACGCTCTTGCTCTACCTGCCTGCCCTGGCCATCCCGGCAGCAGTGTTTCTATTCACCAATCATCTGGCCATCGGTCAGTGGACTCCTGCTTACGGAGAGTTTGGCGGTCCCTGGTACGAATACGAAGGCAGCCACTGGGTCAAACCAACGCTTGGGAACACCAAGGCGGGGATCGACTGGGCGGCGCTCACGGAGGGTAAGGGGACCTACGCCTTCCACTTCTTTTTGGGGCATCACGGGCTCTTTTCTCTTTCGCCGGTTTTCTTGCTGTCGGCGGTGGGAGTATTTGTGTTCCTGTTGGGCAAGTCGCGCGGGAGCTCACCCCCTCACCCCCAACCCCTCTCCCCCGAGTACGGGGGCGCGGGGGGCATGCGCGCCGCGGGCAAGGGAGTAAACGTTGGGGGTGAGACTTTCCCCTCGCCCCCGTACTCGGGGGAGAGGGGCAGGGGTGAGGGGGCTATTTCGGACAGCGGCTCCCCCCAACCAACTTCGAAAGACTATCGAATACTAGGCACGCTGACTCTCCTGGTCAGCCTGATCGTCGTCGGCTTCTATCTCTTCAAGACGAGCAATTACGGCGGCTGGGCGGTCGGGCTGCGCTGGCTGATGTGGCTGACGCCGTTCTGGCTGTTGACGATGTTGCCCGTCGCGGATTGGCTTTCGACTCGGCGCTGGGGGCGTGGCCTCGCTTACGTCTGCCTGGCGGTCTCCGTATTCTCAGCCAACTATCCTCTCAACCCATGGCGCAACCCCTGGCTGTATAATTTCATGGAAAGCCAAGGTTGGACGGGGTATTGACGTTTTCGTGAGTCGAGGCATTCTTCCAGGTATGTACCATGTCGCCATCCGACGATATTCAACCTTCGTGCGGCGAGCATGAAAAGCCTCTCAGACCTTCCGAATCGGAAAAGGCTTGCAACCTCCCGATCGAAGGAGACGAAGGTGCGCGGCTGCGGTCAAGCTCTGTGGAACCTGGTGGGGACGAATACCTTTGGGCCTTACCGCCCGATGCTCCTTTGCCGGGGGACCAGCTTCCCTCTGCTGAGACGGTGGCCGAGCCGGGCATTCCGGTAGTCCTTCCCCTGCAGAAGCCACCACATCCTGGGTTTTGGGGCGCTGTGCTTTCGTGTTTTCTCTACATGGGCGTGACCACCGGGGCACTCATTGCCGTGATGGGGGCAGCCCTGCTTTTCCGCATTGCTACTGCCCCTGACGGCAAGGAGCTGTTGCGGAAACTACAGGAAGGCAAATCTCCGCCCGTTGGGGAAATGGGCATGGAGTTTGGAGCAGCATTTCTGGCGTCCGAATTAGTCGCTGTTGTCTTCGCCTGGCTGATCGTCCAGGTATTCGTGGGTAAGCGCTGGCCGCGCCTCCTGGCATTGCGCAGGCCCAGCCTGCTACATGTCTTCTTCGTCTTCCTTCTGTGCCCAGCACTAATTTACGTTTCGACCGGCGTCCACCAAACCGCCGAAGGCATGCTGGAGAAATTCCATTTAGCATTCCATAACAACGACGAGATGCAGAAGGGTTTTACGCAATGGCCGGTGTGGTTTGGCGTGCTCGTCGTGGGACTTGGGCCCGCACTTAATGAAGAGCTGTTCTGTCGCGGTTTTTTGGGACGTGGCCTGCTCGGGCGCTATGGTACCGTGGGTGGCATCCTCCTCACGTCGCTCTTTTTCGGGATCCTCCATGTCGATCCGCCGCACGTGATTGCAACTTTTGTCATGGGTTGCTGCCTCCACTTCACCTATCTCATGACGCGCTCTTTGTGGATGCCCATGCTCCTTCATTTTCTTAATAACTCAGCAGCAGTTGTCGGGGCGAGCTTGTCTGACGCTGAGGACAAAAGCATCGGCGTTGATAGATCCATCGACTTTTACGTGTTTAGCGCTGCCCTGATTCTGGGGGCGGCGGTGTGTTGGGCGCTTTACAGAAGCCGGGTGCGCTTCGCGTCCAAGGATGACCAGGGTACAAGATTTTGGCAGCCGGATTATCCGGGTGCAGGGTGTCCGCCTACCGACAGTCCTTACCGACCGATTCGAGCCTGGCCAGGATGGCTAGCGTCGTCGGCTGTACTGGTGGCTGCGGCAGGTTTTGGTGCGGCGGTCTGCATGTCCGGCGGAGCGCCCCCGTGAGGTCCTGTCCAATTACGGGCAACCAAGTCCAAACCGTAGAGTCGCCTCCTAGCGAAGAATCCACCAGGCGTGCACGCGGGCAGTCCCCGCTGCCCGCGAAACTCCTTGCCTGAACACCTGGCTAGCCGCTATCGTAAGGTAATCAATTGGTATCCCAAGCCTTGGAAAAATGGCAAAACGATGCCTTCAGGCGCTTCGGCCTATTTAGTGCTTCGCCGGGATGACGGGTTCGGGGAGGTTTTTGCGCTCACTCCCGGCCAGCGCTACACCCTTGGCCGAGCCAACACCAACCGCATCATTTTGAAGGATGAGCTTTGCAGCCGGGAGCATGCCGAGGTTTTTCACTCGGATGGTCGTTGGCTGCTGCGCGACTTGAACAGCCTGAACGGCACCCGCGTCAACGACACGTCGATTACCAACGAATGGAACCTGGCGCCCAACGATGAAGTCAATGTCGGCCACAGCCGGCTGCTCTTTGTCGAGAACATGGGCCAGCTGCCGGACTTGCCGCCTGCTCCCCTACCTTCGGACAGCGTCGCCATCAAAAAGCGCCTCGGGCATACCCGCTTTCTGACGCCGATCCCACCCACCAGCGTAGCCGAGCCGACAACCACCACAGCGGCCCATCACAATCTCAATCGCGAGCTGTCCTTGCTTTACCGCCTGGCCCTCGACATGGGCGACGCGGCGGATTACCAAGAATTGGTCGGCATCGTCCTGGACGGTTTGCTGGAAGCGACGCCGGCGGACGTGGGCGCGATCCTCTCCGTCAAGGATAACCGTGAGCTGCAAGTGCTTGCCCACCGCCATCGCGATCCGAAGGCGCAAGCCTACAATCGCATTTCCGAATACGTCAGCAACGAAGTCCTGAACACGCGCGAGGCCATTCTTGCGGAAAACGTCAGCGAAGACCGTCACCTGCGCAATCGCGAAAGCCTGACCGATATCGGGGCCAGCAGCGTGATCTGCGCGCCGGTCGTGTTCCGGGAGGACGTCCAGGCCCTGATTCACCTGTACTGCACCAATCCGAGCCAATCACTCGATGCGGAGAACCTCGAGTTCGCCATGGCGGTTGCCAAGCACCTGGCGACCGCGATCCATCATCTGGACCGGCAAGTTTCGCAAAGCGCTGCGATCGAATCGTTGCGCGACCAGTTGCGCGTCGAAAGCGAGCTGGTCGGGGACAGCCAGGTGATCCATTCGATAGAAAGCCAGATTGGCCGGGTCGCCGACACCAATGCGACCGTGCTGATCCGTGGGGAAAGCGGCGTCGGCAAGGAATTGGTTGCGCGTGCGCTCCACTACTCCAGTCCGCGCAAGGAGGGGCCTTTTGTCTGCTTGAACTGCGCCGCCATCACGGAAACGCTGCTGGAGAGCGAGCTGTTTGGCCACGAAAAAGGCGCGTTCACCGGGGCCACGGACAAGAAGATCGGCAAGTTCGAAGCCGCCGATCGCGGGACGATCTTTCTCGATGAAATCGGCGAAATGAGCATTGGCACCCAGGCAAAGCTGCTGCGCATCCTGGATGGACACAGCTTCGAGCGTGTCGGCGGCAGCACACCGATCCGCGTGAACGTGCGCGTGGTGGCCGCTACCAATCAGCCCCTGGAAAAAGGCCTGCAAGAGGGCACGTTCCGCCGCGACCTGTTCTTCCGGCTCCAGGTCGTCGAGATACACGTCCCACCGCTGCGCGACCGGCGCTCCGACATCCCCTTGTTAGCCCGCCATTTTTTGCGGCGTTTTGTGCGGGAGACCGGCCGGAAAATCCAGGACTTCACCCCGGGCGCCCTGCAGAAAATGGAACAGTACCACTGGCCCGGCAACGTCCGTGAGCTGCGCAACGTCGTCGAACGCGCCGTGGCGCTGGGGTTCGGACCACAACTCGATGCTCAGGATATCTGGCTGTCGTCCATTGAGCTGGGTGTGCCGACCCCGACGGTGCAACCGTCTCCCGAGTACCAGGCCGTCTCACTGGAAGAAATCGAGAAACAGCACATCTTGCGAACGCTGCAACACACGGAATGGAACAAGAGCCAGTCAGCCTCCATCCTGAACATCGAGCGCTCCACGCTGGACCGCAAGATCAAGGCGTACGATTTGAAACGCTGAGAATAAGTGGGTTCTAGATGGGCCGCAAGCAGGCAAGCGCAAGAGCACGACCGCAAGCTGCTCGCGATAAATTGCTTCCTCGCAAGAGCTTGCGGTCGTGGAGGCGAACCAAGGGATAACTCTTCTTTCGGCCTGTCATCTTGATTTCACAGGCCAGGACAGGGGCGGTTCGTTTACTCCTTTGCTTTCTTCTCCTTATCGAGAACCGAGATGAACTTCGCTATCTGGGTGTCGATCACCAGGCGAAGTTTTAGCGCCTTTCCTCCTTCCACGCTGAGGTCGAGCTTGTCATTGTTTTTGCCTTTCTCGCCAAAAGCTTTTTCCGCTATTTCCTTGCCGTTCAATTTGGCGTCCATGGCAAGAAGAGGCGCGAGCCGAACAATGGAAGCCTTGGCTTGAAGGATTGGGGCGACTTCCGGTTTGGCCGCCAGGGCCTGTTTCAAGATCTCGAGCGCTCCCTCGCCGGCCGCTGCCAGCACGGAGTCCGAACGAAAGGCAAAATAAACCGGATTATCGCCGAGAAGCTTGCGACCCTTTTCATCGAGGCTTCCCTTGGTGTCGATGCGATGAATCTTGATCTCGCCCGCCGATTCCGCGTCCAGCTTGATCTTTGCTTGCTCGGCCTCGGGCAAGCGCTTTAGCCCGTCGCGAGCTGCCTGTTCCAGGGCCTCGCCGTTCTTGACCTTGATGCCCCCCAGGAAGCCATAATGATCCGAGGCCGTCGGGCCGTGAATGCTCAGCGCGACATCGAGTTCCCCTGCTTTCAGCGTCGGCAAGACAACTTTCGCGAGTTCCGCCAACTGCGCCCGCTTGGCGGGGTCCTTTTCTTTCTCCAGATCCTTGTTGATCGCTTCCTCGGCCCCTTTTCCTAAAGTATCGCGCAGGTCCTTGGGCAGTGCAACGTGCAGGAGCACGCCCAGCGCGGCATTGCCGGCGAGCGTCCCGCCGAACAGACTCTCGCGCTTGCCGAGCGCGGCGATTTGCTTCGCCAGGGCAGTTCCCTCCTTGCCGGTTAGCGAGGCCTCCACAACCCACCGGTTGCTTGCTCGGTCCAGATCGAAGTGCAAACCCAGGTCCCCACCTTCCTGCAGGAGTGAATTGAAACCGGCCACCACATGCTTGGCCACCTTTGTTCTCACGGCCTGCTGCGCATCGGTTTCCCCTGGTCGCTTATCTTCCTGGTTTGCAAGCTGGGTTTCGGCGCTGGAAATGACGAGCTGCTTGACCGAGGCCGGGATGTCCGCCAGGCGCAGTTGCACGCCGACGGCGAAGCGATCGTCCGGCAATGCTTTGTCAGGAGTGAGAAGCTTCTCCGGGGCGATGGCATCCTTGTCCCGGACGGTGATGTACGCGTACTTATGAGCAAAGCGGAGATAAATGGGAGGCACGAAGGGCGGCAGCCGCGGATGCGTAACCGTGTAGATACCGCCGTCCCCTTTTTCGGCTTTGACGCCGAAATCTTCCAATGCCCCAAGGAAAGTCTTTTGGTCCTTGACCGGCAGGAGCACGACGGCGGTGCTGTCCTCCGGGTTGGCGTTGGCGTCGAGAGTGAGGTACATACCGAGCGGCCGATTGATGTCGAGGCCGAGCAGGCCGTTGGGGCCTATCTTGCTCTTGATGAGGCCTTCGAACTGCTTGGCGTTTTCTTCCTGATCCATCAAGGAAGCAACGTACTTGGCGTCGGCGATCACGTCATCGATGGAGCGAATGCGGACAACCAATGTCGGTTTCGAGGCGGCAGCCTTCTCGGCAGTCAGGGCCGGACTGGGAGCAATGAAGCCGCCTAGCAGAGCCAGGAAAACCAGGAAACGAGCACGCATGAATGGACTCCTTGAGTAATTCCTTAAAACGAGTGCATCTGCCGGCCAGGCAAAGAGCGCAGCTGGCTGCAATGGTAAGCAATACCCCTTCTTCTCCGAGCACGTTTCATTCCGGAGTCGCTGGTCGCCGATTCTTTGGTCAAGTTGTTCCCTTTGCCGCGCAAGATATCGGCAATCCCTTATCAGCCTTGCACAGTGTACGTTTTGGATGCTTTCATGACGATGCCAATTGAGCAATGAGGGTGCATCTCTGAAGTTTCTGACCCGGCCCCTTACGGGGCTCGGCTCGCCGGCGAGCCGAGCCCCGTCAGGAGCCGGATTAAGGGCCCACAGCTGGCTGGTGCCGACGTCGGACCCGGGCACAGCTCTTGCCCTGCTGGCGGTTAGCCTGCATATTGGCCAGGAGATTGGGTGCGAACGGACGAACTGCCTGAGGATGCAAGCAATGAAGACAAAAACGTGGCTGCCCCTTGTTGTGCTCGTCTTGCTGGGATCCGGTTGGCGCGTTGTATGCGCGGAGGAATCCAAGCCGGTAATTGCAGTTGTAACGGCGGACCACATTGATTTCCTCGTCGGTAAGGACCTGGTCGGCCGCTATCACCTCGGCAAGGACAACGCCAAGCCTTATTTTTGGCCGCTCCTCGATGCTGCGGGCACGCCGCTCACACGTGACTGGCCAATGACGAAGGCGCAGCCACACGGCTCCAGCGACCACCCACACCAGAAGTCGGCTTGGTTCACGCATGGCGACGTGATCGCGGAAGGGATCGAGCCCATGCCCAAGGTCAAGGGGATCGCCGGCGTCGATTTCTGGGCCGAAGCACGTGGGCATGGTCAGACCGTCTGCACGCAGGTGGAGACGCCCAAGCTGGCCGACAACCGCGCCGACGTCACGACTCATAACGAGTGGCGCGCGGCGGACGGCCACAAGATCATGGACGAGACGCGCGTTCTTCATCTCTATAACTTTGGCCACACGCGTTTGTTCGTGGTAGACATCGACCTGCTCGCTTCAGCTGCTGCCATCACATTCGGAGACACGAAGGAAGGATCATTTGGCGTGCGCATCAATGACCAGCTGCGCGAGCAGGGGGGCAAGGGCACGCTCGAGAACGCCGACGGCAAGGTTGGTGAAAAGAATTGCTGGGGGCAGAAGTCGGCGTGGTGCGATTATTCCGGCCCCCTCGGCGGCAAGACCGTTGGTTTGACGATCTTCGATGATCCGCACAATCCCTACCCGGCTTGCTGGCATAGCCGGGGCTATGGGCTCATGGCAGCCAACCCATTCGGCCGTTCGCATTCAGGCTTTCCCGCGATGCAGGGCCGCACGGATCTCGTGAGAATCCCAAAGGGAGAACATTTGAAGCTGCGCTACGGCCTGCTGCTCCATCCCGGAAATGCCAGGGACGGAAAAGTGGCCGAATACTACGAGCAATTCAAGAAGCTGAGAGATTAGGCGAGCGCAGACACACCTTGCTGGAACTCGCTCCGGGGACGCACCGCTGTCGCAGGCAGCTCAAGCCTTGGATTTCCTTTTTCCATTCGCCTGCGCCTTGCCGCTCTTCTCCATGAGGATGAGCGAGTGGGCAAGCTGCGAGGTGCCGCCGCCCATGGGCGTTTCGCGCACGGGCAACCAGCCTTCTTGCAGCAGGCCCGGAAGCACGGGCGCGCTCTGCTCGCGGTTTGCTTCCGGCTCGAGCGGCGCCAGCGCCAGCCAGCTATGCCCTGCGTTGTTGACGATGACGTAGCAAAACTGTTTCATGCTCCTGGCCCTCTGCGATGAATGGCAGAAACGTCCTGCACCTGGTTTGAGAAGAATCGTAAACCAAACCAGAGAATAGGGTATAAGCGGAGAAAACGAAGGCCAGTACACAATTCGAAGAGCTTCGCAAAGATGTCTCGCCAGCTGTCTACGGTCGCGCCAGCGGGCGCTGGTTGCGTGCGGCAGAGTGCTTTGAGCTGCCAAAACAAAATAGGATTTTTGTTTGCCGCTGTGCCGAGCAGGCCATACATTGACGGCAACCCAGGTCCCGGGCGCGCGAGCTCGGAACCAACCCCTGAAGTGGCGCGACACTTCAGGGGCTTTTTTATTTTCTGTCGAGCAAAAATCTCTAATTCACTTGACGCTGCTTGCAGGAAGGTTAGACTAACCCCGTCTTCATCCATGGCTGCAGCCTTTTGCGATTGCGGGGCTGCAGCCGCTTTTATCTGCTCCTCGCCACCGTTGCACCAAATCTACTACTCAATGCCAATGTGAAAGAGACGACGGGTTACGCACGCGCGTGCCTATTTTCGCGTGGGTGTTGACGGAGGAGGATTGGCGACCACGAGCGCGGTACTGGGCCGGACGGGCTGCCGGCGAATGCGCGGCCTAAGCTTGGGTGTGGGGCGGTCGTGCTCATCTTCGATATCGCCGACAATCTCTTCTAGAACATCTTCGAGCGTGATCAGGCCATGGATCATGCCCTCTGCCGAACGCACCAGCGCCATCGGGCGATGGGATTGCCGAAAGAGCCGCAGTGCGGTCGCGACGCTCTCGTCGGGCTTGAGAAAGAGCGGCGCGTACATCGCATCTTCGAGCACCACAACCCCGCGCAGGCTGAAGAGGTAGAAGAGGTCCTTGGTGTTAACGATGCCGACGATGTTGTCGAGGGCGCCTTCGTAAACAGGCATGCGCGTGTGGGCGCCGGTGCGGACAGCCTCCAGGACCTTGTCAGGCGGCGTATTCAGCTCGAGCGTTGCCATCTTCTCGCGCGGCACCAGGCAGTCGCCGACACGCTTGCCGGAGAGACGGAACACGTTTTGCACAAACTCCGCCTGGTCGGGTTCAAGAATGCCGGCCTCTTCCGTATCTTCGATCAACAGCGCCAGTTCTTCCACAGAGTGGACCATCTCTTCGCCATGTGCCGGCTGGACGCCCCACCAGCGCAGGATGAGGCGTGCCGTTTCGCTCATGACGAGCGTGAAGGGCCGAGTCAGCTTGGCAAATAACAAGAGCGGCGCAGCCAGCCAAAGGGCCAGGCGGTCGGGACGCTGAAGCGCCACATTCTTGGGAATCAGCTCCCCGAAAGTGACGTGCACGAACGTGATCAGCAGGAAAGCGGTCGCGGTGGCCGTGGAGTGCGCCGCGAACGTCTTCCATGGACTCTCAAGGAAATGAAAGAACGGCTGCAAAAGACGAGCGAGGGCCGGCTCGCCGACCCAGCCGAGGCCGATGCTGGCCAGCGTGATGCCCAGCTGCGTCGCCGCGATCGAGCGATCGAGCCTGGAAACTGCGCTTTGCAGACTCTTGGCGGCCGGCATTCCGAGGCTTACCATCTCTTCCACGCGCGTTTTCCGCGTTGAAACCAGGGCAAACTCCGCGGCCACGAACAGCCCATTGAGTGCCACCAATGCCGGAATCGTGAGTAGGCCAAGCAAATCCACGACCCAGGTGCCAAGGTCTCCCAGCAGCATCGCGGCAGAGTGCAAGAGATGGAGCCTCCCAAGTGAACGGATAAAGACCTGATTTTACCAACTTGAGCCTCTGTAACCAACGCGTTTGACGAATCAGGCCTGCAGCGCAATCGCTATTGGAGGAGGTTTGCAAGGCGGAGCAGGTCCTCCAAGAAGAGCTTCAAGTGGGGACACTGGCTCACTGCGATCTGGGGATCAATCTTAGGGAACAAATTCATCGCGACGGTGGTTTTTTTGTAGGAGCCGAGAACGCGCTTGAGGAATTTTGCCGGCGGCTCGTTGAAATTGACTTGTTCTGGTGGGCGTCTTGTGATCCTAGCACGAACATCCGCGGGCCATTCGTGCACGTACGCCAAGAGCCACGCTTCGACCTCATGGACTGCGAAATGCTGTCGAAATCGGTCCCGATACTGTTGCGGGACAAGGGCGCGCATGTACGCTCTCGCAGCAATGATTTTCTCTCTTACGTTGGCGCATTTGGAGAGGTCAACTCGGCTGGGCGGAATGCCATAGAGATCGACAAGTCCGACAACGAAGTTTGCTCGATGCTCGTCAAGATACAAAGCAACCTTTTGAGCCAAGTCGTCCAAATAATTGCTGACGCCCTGAAACTTAACTGGCATGATACCGACTCTGCGGCCCTCAGGTAGCTGCGGGTCCAGCCACTTGTGGATAAAAACTGGCAACGTCCGACGACGGGCATCCCCTCTCTCCGAATCCCCTTCGACAAAGAGAGCTATCTGGCGGGATCTCACATGAGCATTAGCCATGAGGAACACCCTCGGCATTCTCATCAGCGGGCGGAAGGGCTTCGTCCTCCGGAGGCAAGCTCTTGATCCGCTCGGTCAGATCCGAGACTGGCTCTACAGGGGAGGAAGCGAGCGCTTCTAAGTCGCCGCTCGTGAAGAGTTGGCCAAGGCGATACTCCTCCAACCACCTTGCCATTGCCTCAGGCGCCAACGGGAACAAGTGGGTCTCTCCGTCTTCCAAGTGGAGAAGCGTGACTTGGAGTTCCACCTTGGAAAATGCATCAAGAAAGACTGGCGAATGGCTGGTCATAACGACTTGAGTGCGACTAGCCGCTTCGACCGCATATTCGGCGATTATAGGCAACATGCTCGGGTGTAGTCCGACCTCGGGTTCATCAATTGCAATTAGTGTGGCAGGGTCTGGGCTAGCGAGCACTGTGAGCAGGAAGAGAAAGCGTAGGGTTCCGTCAGATAATTCTTGTCCCGCATGGGGTTGCTTGCATGATCTCCACTGGATAGCTAGCTGAATCTGTTGAGCCGCTGCCGGCTGGAAGACGAGTTCCTCGAACTGCCGGCCGAATCCTGCGCGCATCCCCTCGTTAATCTGTTGTTTGAAAGCGCGGTCACCTGTGTACAGAGTGTGCAGCACCGAAACCAGGTTACTGCCGTCCGCGGAGACGAGCTTAACGTACTGGGTCGTCACGGGGGAGCGCATTGGTGACCCGCGCTCAACATGAACGTCGTGGTAAACCCTCCATCCTTCAAGAGTACGCCTTGTGAACGTGGGGATTGGATTCGTGCGGGCGTCGGAGATCTGTGGTAGTAGAATTTCATTGGGATCCGGATCTGGATACGGGACCAAGTTATGCGCTTGCTGGTCGTACACCATGGCCCGGCGCAGATCCCTCGTGTAAATCCAATGAGGACTCTGCGCTTGGTGCTTTTCATACAGGCCCCAATTGCCTAGCGAGTCCTTCGTGATCTGGTAGGAGCTCGTGTTCCGGAGGTGCTCTAGCTCGCACTCTAAGGTGAGGGCATCTCGCACAGGGTCCCTCCCGGGATCAACAGGGTCAATGCGTATCTTCCAGCCCAATGCGTCTGCTTGGGAATCCCACAACATGGGGACAATTCCCTCAGGTTTCATGGCACCCGCAAGCCCTCCCTTGGCAGCCTCCGCGATGAGTTCCACCAACCGCAAGAGGTTTGATTTCCCAGAGCCGTTGGGTCCTACAAGAAGGTTTAGTCTTCCAGGCTGCCAGGATATGTCTCGGAATGAGCGATAACCGTAGACTTCTAATTGTTGAATCGCCATCGGGTCACTCCAGGCAAGACCATCGAACTAGAATCGGCGCCTTTCGATTCGGCGTCTAGAGGCGTGGGCGGTTCTTACCAGGCCCTTCAGGATTCTATCATTGCTGAAGCCCTTTCCTATACATGGCCGTTGAAGAGATGCAATGAAAACTGTGTCGGGCTGGGTCTGAACGAGTTCCCGGACTAGGACAGCTTCTGGGGAGAGCAGTCGTGCAATCATCGACGCCCCTCAACGGACGGCGGCAAATCACAAAAATGAAAACGGCCAGGCGGTCTGGATTATCCAGACGCCTGGCCGCCAGCAGGGTCGTGCCCTAGGGGTCGCAGGGGACTCCCGTCAAGGCTTACGAGTTAGCGCGCTTCTCCTCGACAAGCGTCTGAATGCGTTCGGTCAGGAGGACAACGTCGAAGGGCTTCTTGAAGGCTTCGCTGAAGCCGTAGTTCACGAGCGTCTCCGGCGCGGCTTCGTCTTCACTGGCCAGGGCGACAATCAGGGTCTGTTCGTATTGGGGATTGCGGCGCAGATTTTGAGAAATCTGCAAGGCTTCGCTCCGGCCCATCGCGAGATCGATGATGATGGTGTCCGGGTGGAAGCTTTCGGCTTGAATCCCGGCTTCGAAGCCGCTATGAGCGACTTCGTACTTGTAGTCTTCAGCGTCCGGGAGCAATTCTTTGACGCGATCGATGAAAAGTTTTTCGGCGCCGACGATGAGGATCTTGTGCCACCCCTCCTCCTCCAATTCCCCGAGCGGCATGCCGTGCTCTTTGAGGAACCGGATCAAGTGCTCACGGGGGATGCGGCGATCCTGGCTGCCGGGGATGCGGTAGCCGCGGAGACGACCGGAATCAAACCATTTACTCACCGTACGCGGTGCGACCTTACAGATCTTCGCGACCTGGCCGGTGGTAAAGACTTTCTTCATGGCAGGCACTCCAATTTGTTATTTTCTGAGTCCACTCCCTGACAGCGGACGCGGGCACGCTACCTGGGAGCCATCTGCCCAACCCTGCTTTCCCCTTGGATCCGTGCGGTTGCGGGTTTGGCCGCACACCTCCCGCGGGAGGCCGGGACCATAGGGCGTACTTGGGTGGGTCCACCAAAGGCACAGACAAACTCGGCGCCGCGCACTACTGCCAGCCCGGGGGCTTGGGAGCGGAACTCCATAGAGTTGTCTTCCGCCTTGGCTACTTCATAAATCGGCTAGTCCAGTCGCCGAGATGAGAAAAAGGTCACAGCTTGGGGAAGTTCTGCGGATTCCACATCCTATGCCTTTCCCTCTCCCTGCCCCGATTGACCCGCGCAGCGCGGCAACGCGGACGGGGCCTGTTGGACGGCCTACATCAAAGTCGCCCAGAAAGAGGGAAATACTTGAGGCAGAACGCCTTCAGAGTCTGTGTCGTGGGAAACGGCCGCGACGAAGATGCGAATGGTGCGAGAACTGACGCCGCTCCTCTGTTCCGTTCCCATTGTAGTGTCGCGGACAAGTGGACAGTTCAATCCCGCCAGCACTTCTAGAAAAGATCGACGAAAGCTTCACCTAGCCGGGTGGTTCGCCACGGTCGCCAAGTGTCCAGCGCTATCGATCCGCTCAGGCTCATGAGCAGGGCGGAAAGCGGCGTATGGCACGCTCCTAGTGCGCTGTCCATTGTCGATTAAGGGGTTGACCAGCGGCCGATGGCTAAGAGAAAGAATTAAGATGAAGAGTAAGATTTGGGTAAGCGTTCACAGTGGTATTCGACTGCGCAGTCAGCGCAGAGTATTGCCCAGGTCGCGCCCCTGCTGGGGAACGAACGTAGTGTCTTGTAGGTCCCACCGTTGGTGTATCCAGGGTGTTCTTATATATGGCACGTGTCC
>DATGZX010000038.1:0-38055 GCA_035296965.1 Gemmataceae bacterium | reverse complement strand
CTGCCTGCTGGCCCGCTTGATAGAGTGAGGTTTTCCCGGAAAAACCGGGAAATAATCGCCAGTGCGGCATTTGTAGAAGTTCATTCTATGAACAAGAAAGTTCTCCGCAAGTGGCATAGAACTTCAGCGGAAAGACACTATTGGGCTGTCCGCGACCGACTCCTTGATCAGTATCAAGGCCAGTGGATTGGCTTTGCCGATGGAAAGGTGATCGCCTCTGGCACTAGCCCCGTCGCCGTGTTTCACGCGGCCGAGGAGACGGGGCTGCATCCTTTCTTTATCTGCGTCGGAAGGGAAGACGAACCGTGCCGCATCCGCCGCTCTACGTTTCCCTACCACGCAAGTTATCCGGGTGAACCTTTGCCGGTGATCAGCGTGGGGTTTCGGCAGGCAGGCGGGGTGCCGGGAGTTGTCCTGGACCGAGTGATTCCCGATACGGGAGCAGATGCAAGCCTCTTGCCTTGGACGGATTGTCAACTTCTTCAGCTGGATCCGAGTTCGGGCGTGCAAGGGTTAATCAGCGGTGTCGCAGGAGGTACAGCGGCCACGCTGGCATTTCATGTCTGGGTCCAGCTTGACGGGCAAGATTATCCGTGCCGGCTGCAGGCGGACTTTGTCGGCAGCGAACGCATCTTGGGACGCGACGTTCTCAATCGTTTGGAGATCCTGTTCCGCGGGCCTGTCGGTGAAGTAATCGTCAATCCGTGACGGCGGTTGCGACATGGCGCTGAAGAAGCTAGGTTTGTTACGACGCGCGCTATTTCCGAAGTGCTTCGGCAAGCTCAACCTGCTCCTGTCGATTACCGCTCGCCGTCTGCGTCACGAAGCGGCATGCCATCTCCGATAGCTTGCGGCACTCTTCCGGGCCGGGGCGGACGAGCGCGAATTTGACAAGATCGCAACGTTCCATGAAGTCGCGCAGCAGAGCCTGTCCGTCGGCGTTCAAAAGAGGCGATGGACTTAGGGTTGCGAAGAATTCGGTCGTGGTCTGCTCGAGTGCTGGCACCTGGAAGCGCAGCTCGATGTAGCGGCGCATGACATCGGAAAGCTGAAGATGGAAGCGTTCGATTTCCTCGTTGGTTGCTGATGGTGAGACCGTCAGCAGTTGCAGTTCTCGTAGCGCCCACTGGTCTGGCGAAATGGTCTGTCGACCACCGCGCCAGTGCCGGCGCGACCAGTACCAGGCAGAGAGAAGAAGCAGGCCTGCCCCCACGATCCCAAGCAATACGTATGGCCATCTGGAGGCAGGTTCCGGGGGGACTTCCTCGGGCGGCGTAACATCGCGGAGTTCGCTCAGGTCGGCGTGCTCAATCTCCGTGACAATCCGCACCGGGATTGGCCGCCAGGATGCCTCCTGCCAGGCGTCCGTGCTGGGGGCAAAGCGATAACGGAGGTTGGCCAGTTGCAGCGGCAGATCGCCAGGCTTGAGTGGAACCAAAGTGAAGGACTGCTCCCAGCGCACCTGGTTTCCGTCGACGGGGGTATTCTGCGGTTCGGACTTGTTCCGTAGTTGCCAATCTTTGGACGGGGTCAGCTCCTGCACTTGAGCCACTTCCAATGACGCCGGCCCTACCACGCTGAGAGTGAGAGACAACTCATCGGAGAGACGAATTTCGACCTGGCCGGCTTCGGTCTTCGGAGCCTCAATGCGCAACAGGGCTGGGCCGGATTTCTGCTCGATGACCCCCTTTTCCGCCGCGGGGGCGGCTGGCGCATGCATTCCAACAAGAGTAAGAAATGAGCAAAGCAACAGTCGCATGCAGGAGGACAACGGTCCCTGCCCGGCCGAGCTTTGCCTTTTTTCTTCTTGCTTGTGTCTCTTCATGTCTTCCTCAGTCGGCGTTCGCGCAGGCGGAAGAAGTGCACGAGGGCGTCGAGGTGGCTGCCGTCTGTCGAAACTTCGATCAGATCGGCACGACAGGAGCGTGCCAGTTGCTGCAGGGCATCGCGCCGCTGCGCCGCTGCCTCTGCGTAGGCCTTGCGGACGCGCGCGCTAGAGGTATCGAGCAGAAGGCGTTCACCGCTCTCGGCATCTTCCAGCTCGACGAGACCCGCCTCGGGTAGGCTTTCTTCGCGCGGGTCGGCGATGCGGATGGCGATCAGGTCGTGATGGCGGGCGGTGCGTTTGAAGGCCCGCTCAAAATTCTTGTCGAGGAAATCGCTGAGCAGGAAAATGATGGCCCGGCGATGAATGATGCGGTGCAGGAAATCGAGTGCGGCCGTCAGGGCGGTGCCCCGGTGGGTCGGCTGGAAGAACAGGATGTCGCGGATCAGACGGAGGACGTGGCGGGAGCCTTTCCGCGGCGGCACGAAACACTCGACGCGGTCAGTGAAGCTGATCAGCCCGACCTTATCGTTGTTGCTGATGGCGCTGAAGGCGAGCACGGCAGCCAGCTCGGCAATGACTTCCCGCTTCTGTTGCATTTGCGTGCCGAACTGCTGGCTGCCGCTCGCATCGACCACGAGCATCACCGTCAGCTCGCGTTCTTCGATGAAGCGCTTGATGAAGGGATGCCCCATGCGGGCGGTTACGTTCCAATCGATCGAGCGGATGTCGTCGCCGGGCTGATACTCGCGGACCTCTTCGAAGGCAATGCCCATCCCTTTGAAAACGCTGTGGTATTCGCCGCCAACAAGGTCTTCCACGGCCCGGCGCGCCCGGATGTGCAGTCGACGGATTTGGCGAATCACTTCGCGCGGCAGCATTTCTGACCACCTATCTTTGTTCGTCAATTCTATCGGAATACAGTCTGGACATCATCACGCGTCGAGCGGATACATCGGCCGGCGGATATGCAGGTACGTGAAGCGCTCGGGATTGACAGCGGTCAGTCCTGGCGTATCGACCTCGATGATGCTGCCGGCAACGGGCGCATAGGCAGCCTTATAGGCAATGGCGGCTTTCACAACGAGGAGCCTTTGCCTCTGGGGCTCAATGCCCAGGCAGGTCAGCTGCCCCAGGCTGAAGGGCGGATGGCGAAGGGTATTGAGCACTAGGAGATTACGGCCTTCGAGTTCGACTACCGCAGTCAGGCCCATGTCGTTCACGCGGCGACCGCCGTGGCGGACCGCGTGCTCGATATATCTGCCGTCATGCAGCAGGCGAACCCGGCCGGTGACGTGGACAGGATTGCCATGCAGGCGATCTACGTTGCCGCCTACCGAGAGGCTTACTGTGTTGCCGACGCCGGCTGCGGCGCACAGCTGGACTTCCACCGGTGCGTAGAGACAGACCACGCCATCGGTCGCCCCCTGTTTCAGCATTTCCATGAGAAGGATGGTCCCATCGCCGGCCGAGCCGCCGCCGACATTGTCGCCGGTGTCGACGAGCACAACGGGCAAGCGCTCCGCCTTGAGGGCTTGCGCGACGGCCGCGGCTGCATCGGGTAGTCTGGCAATTAGTCGATCCCGGACATTCCAGAGGTCGCGGGCCAGGCGATCGGCTTCGGTTTGCGCCAGTTCCGCATCGCCCGCCGTGGCCACCACGACCGATGGGCCCATCTGGGGCACGTCGGCGTAGGCAAATCCTGGGAGGAGGCTGACGCAGAGAATCCCGGGCCTGGATTCCAGGGCGCGGGCGGCCGCGAGGAGCGAGCGCAGCGGCTCCCGCGAAGTATCGTGAGCCATGATGTTGACGATCATGGGCGGCTTGGCGATCGCCTGGGTGATGGCGATGCCGGCCCTTAGCTTTCGGTAAAGGAGATTGGCCGCGCGCCGGCCGCAGTCGAATTGGTCGACATGCGGGCAGGTGCGGTAGGCGACAGCCGCCGTGCAATGCTCGATCTGCCGCTGAGACAGGTTGCCGTGCAGATCGAAAGTGACGACGATGGGGAAATCGGGACCCAGGGCGTGGCGTAGCCGGGTGAGGATTTCGCCGTCCGCATCGGGATACGACTCCGCCACCATGGCACCATGCAGGGCCAGAAGCAAACCGTCGGGCCGCTGGCGTTGCAGCTCCTCGATCATGAAGGTGGTAATTTCATCCAGGACCGAATCCACCACTGGGCCGGACGGCGTGGCCCAGGCCATGACGATCGGGACAGGTTCATCGCCCTGTTCGACGATGGTCGCGATGAACCCGGCCAGCTCGTGGTGAGCATTGCGCCATTCCTCCAGAATTGCCGGACCAAACGTGAGACTCTGCGCCAGGAAGGCGGCGCGATCCGTGCGCAGGGAGTTGAAGGTATTCGACTCGTGCATGAACCCGGCAACGGCAATCCGCATAAGATGTCTCGGCGCGAAGCAGTGAACCTTCGTTTTGGCGATGGGCAGGTACTAATCTCCCCTCGCCCCCGCTTCGGGGGAGAGGGGTCGGGAGTGAGGGGGACGAATCATCCCCGGCAAGGCCCCTCACCCCCGACCCCTCTCCCCGGAGTACCGGGGCGAGGGGAGATTATTTGCAGACGCTAGCCTTTCCTTGGCTATAAGTTACCCTGAGAATTCCTTGCGAGCCACTGACGATCATGCGCTTAGGCTACAACACCAACGGCTTTGCTCACCACCGCCTGGAAGACGCCCTGGCCATCCTCGCGGACCTGGGCTACCAAAGCGTGGCGATCACGCTGGACTACCACGCGCTCAATCCGTTCGACGACCAGCTCAGTGGGCAGGTTCGTTCTTGCCGGTCGCTCTTGCAGAGGTTGGAACTTCATTCCGTCATCGAGACGGGGGCCCGGTTCTTGCTCGATCCTTGGCACAAGCATCAACCAACGCTCGTGAGCTTGGAGGCGCACGCTCGCGAGAAGCGACTGGATTTCCTGCGGCGCGCGGTAGACCTCGCGAAGGAGCTTGGTTCTGATGCGGTCAGCTTCTGGTCGGGGAGCCGAGGACCTGACCTGGATGACGCCACGGCGCTGCATCTACTGGTCGAGGGTTGCCGGTCGCTCTGCGAGCATGCCGAAAAACGGCAAGTGCGGCTGGCCTTCGAGCCCGAGCCGGGCATGTTGATCGACACGATGGAGCTGTTCGCCAAGCTTCACGGACTCGTCGGTCATCCACGGTTTGGCCTGACTATTGACGTCGGTCATCTGCACTGCCTGGGCGAGGTGCCCATCGCCAATCACCTGCGGCGCTGGCGCGAATGGCTCTGGAACCTCCACATCGAAGACATGCGCCAGGGCATTCACGATCATTTGATGTTTGGCGAGGGCGAGATCGACTTCGCGTCGGTGCTCCGGGCTTTGCGGGACATCGACTATGACGGCGGCGTGCATGTCGAGCTCAGCCGGCATAGCCATAACGCCGTGGAGACGGCCCGGCGCTCTCTCGCGTTCCTCCGAGCCGTGCCTTAAGTAAGATTTGCTTTCGGCCGCGATCAGCGCTGAGGCGGGGCCGAGATTGGCTCGCCGCCAAAGACGACCCGGTAATCCTTCAAGAGCCAGCGAATGATCAATTCGCGATCCACATCCCCAAGCTGCGTGAGCTTTGTACTTGGGTTCTTTTCCGAGACTTCCATTCGTACGATCTCGCCACCAGGGCCTTCCAGGTTGCGGAACGCGGGCATCTGGTTCTTTTCGCCATAACGCAACGGCTGATAGGGCGCCAGGATCATCATGCGCAGCCACTCGGCGTCGCCGTAGCCGGTAAAATCAGGGCCCTTCCCCGCTTCGCTGGCCGGCTGCTTGTAGGTGTGGCACTCACTGCAGCGGTTTTCGAAGACACGGTACCCTTTTGCCAGGGGTGACTGGTCGGCCTTGTCCGGCGCAGCCCCGCGCGGATGACTGCCCAACCACTGGGCGACCTGTTCAAACTCTACGTCGAGTTCTGCCTCCTTGCCGTCTTTCTTGGCCTTGGCGCGCGTTCGCTTCACCCAGCCGCTCATTTCCTTCAATTTCGTGTGGCCAAAGTAGGCAGGGCTGACCGGAGTGCGTAGCAGTCCAGCTACCCATTCCTTGGTGCCGAATCCTTCGAGTTCGGAAGCGCTGGCGCTGTCCTTGGCGAATTGGCTGCCGCAATTGTGACAGGCGGCACAGTGTTGGCCGAAGAGTTCGCTGCCGCGCGTCAAGGGATCGCGTTGCAATAACAGCACAGCCCCTTCCGCCGGAATGCCATTGCCGGCGAGTTCGATGGCTCGTCCTGCAAGGCGCTCGGCCTGTTCCTTGTCTTCGCGAAATTTCCTGGCGCTGTCAGTATCTGCACGATCCTGCGCGAGCGCCTGGAAGGTCAACACGCCCACGCTGCCCAACAGGCCGACAATGACTGCGATGCCGAAGGCGTGGCCAAACTTGCGCATCTTGCCGATCCCAAGAAGCGGCAGGATCAGCAACAGCAGGGTTGCTGCTTGTGGAATGACCACGGTACCGATCATTTCCTGATCGCCCTCGAAATACTTGAGAAGCTGGAACAGAAAGAGGAAATACCATTCCGGCCGGGCCGGGTATGCCTTGGAGGGATCGGCGGGCGCATCGAGGTTAGCACCGCGGCCATCGCGACCGGCGTGGGCAATACGATCCCAGAGGCTGCGTTCCGGTGCTGGCGAATCCCCCGATAATCCATCCTGGGCGGCAATCTGCCCAGGCGTTTCGATCTTGTGGCCATCGCCCCAGACGACCAGGCCAAGCAGAACTCCAAAGATGAGCATGCTCACGACCATGTCGCGGAAGGCTTGATCGGGCCAGAACCAGCCTTCGCCCTTGGCATTCGCGGGCGTCGTCACGCCGTGACGACGAAACACGTAGAGGTGGGCGATGATCAGGGCGATGATCAGCGGCGGCAAGATTGCCACATGCAGGGTGTAGAAACGCGTCAGCGTGTGATGTCCATAAACCGGGCCGCCGACAATGACCTTTTGCATGAACGGCCCCAGCACCGGCAAGTTGCCGGCGATGTTGGTTGCCACCTGCGTCGCCCAGTAGCCCTTTTGGTCCCAGGGAAGCAGGTAGCCGGTCAGGCTTAGGCCAAGCACCGCGCCGAGCAACGCCAGCCCCAGCCACCAATTCACTTCGCGAGGAGGAAGATGGGCCCCGGCAATTACTACCTGCAACATGTGAATGCCGAGCAGGACGACCATCGCTTGCGAGCCGAAGTGGTGCAACCCGCGGATCAGCCAGCCGAAATCCATTTGGTATTGAATGAAATAGACGCTCGACCACGCCGTGCTGTCGCTGGGGCTGTAAGACGTCATGAGGAGGACGCCCGTCACAAGCTGAAGCATGAAAACGAACGCCAGGCAGCTTCCCCACACATAGCGCCACTTCGCTCCGCCGGGGATGTGTTCGATGAGCAGCACTTCGATGAATTTGCGGAAGCCTGTGCGGTGGTCCAACCACTGGTGAAGCGTTGCGCCCACGACGTTTCCTCTTCTAAAAACGCAAGTCAAGCATTTGCCCGAGCCGCAGGTTACGCCTTGGGCACTTTGTCGTGCCTGCCCTGGATGAAATTCTGATACTTCACTTGAATGAAGAAATCCGGCTTGTCATCCGGACTGGCGGGATCACGGACGAGCAGATGCTCGAGGGAATCCATGCCGCGCGGTGCGGGATTCGCGGCGTTCGCAAGCTCTACCTTTTGACAGCTTCCGTCGAACGTGCCGCCGTGACAGGGACAAATGAAGAGCTTCTGCTTCTCTTCCCAGTTGATGGAGCAGCCAAGGTGTGGGCAGGAGGTTGTGTAGACATCCACCTTGTCCGTGTCGCGGCGGATGAGCCAGATCCGGCCGAGCACGTCGTTGGGGTGCAGGGTCCAGGCGTCCTGGCGAATGTCGTAAATCGCCGCCTGCTTGGGCACGCCGATCTCTAGCTCGCTCAGGCGCGCGACCGTGCGCAGGTCGCTGGTGCGGGCGGGGCGGTTGCGAGCATCGATCAGATATGCCAGGGCCGGAACGCCGAGGACGGCGGCGAAGATGGCTCCCATGCCGTGGATGGCCCACTTCATGAAGGAACGCCGTGCCATCGGTGAGCTATCTCTAGTTGAATCGCTCATGCGGGAGGACTCCAGGCGGGAGGATCAACGGGTGGCATCCAGCGCGGCTGTCACGGCCAGTAGGACGCGGGCGCGCGCTTCGGGGAGCGACGCCTCGATAGTGGCGCCGGAAGCCAGGCGATGCCCGCCGCCCGCAAACTGCTCGGCGATGCGGGCGACGTCGACACGGGCCCGCGAACGGAAACTAACTTTCACGCCGCCGCGCTGCTGCTCCACGAAAAGGAGCCCGACCTCGACGCCGGCCACGCTACGCGTGAAATTTACCAGATCCTCCGTGTCTTGTGGCGTTGCACCGGTTTCTTCGTAGTCGCTCAGGCGGATTTCCGTGTAAGCGACCTGACCATTGTGAACCACTTGCAGTCTATCGAGCGCCCGTCCCTTCAGCTTCAAGCCTGGCAGCGTGTTCGCCTCGAACAGCTCTTCATAAAGTGCTGTCGGTTGGGCACCCGCCCGGAGCAGGGTTTCGGCAAGGGCAAAGGTTGGGGCCGTCGCATTGCTGTGGCGAAACCAGCCGGTGTCCATCGCCAGGGCCACGAACAACATGTTGGCCACGCCACTGGAGAGAGGCACTCCCAGCGCGCCGATGGCTTCGGCAACCAGGCGACCTGTCGCCTCCGCCGTCGCATCGACAAGGCGTATGGCGCCAAGGTCGTCTTGAGTCTGGTGATGATCGATGACGAGCTTGGCTGCGGGCAGGGTCCGCAAGAAGGGCCCAAAATTGCCCAACTGGTTCCACGTGCCGGTATCCAGTATGATGGCCACTTCGGCCTGACGCCACGAATCGCCCGGCGGGCTGAATTGTGCGATCGCTCCCTCGGGATCTAGAAAGCGATAACGCGGCGGCATCGAGCTGGCGATGACTAGCTGGACCTGTTTTCCCAGTTGCTGCAGAGCGAGTGCGAGGGCTTTCATGGAGCCGAGGCCGTCGCCGTCCGGGCGCACGTGAGTCGTAAATAGAAATCGCTGGTGGCGCCGGACGATCTCGACAAAAGGGCTCCAATCAAGCGGCATGAACAACCTTTCCTTCCCGAATGCAAAGCAGATCACCATTATAGCCAGGTGCAGAAGTTGCGCAAAGCGGAGCAAAGAGGCGATGACTTTGGAACAGTACCGTAATTCCTCGCAAATGGCCACGGGTGGCGCTGCCCGCAGGGCCTTTCGCTTTCCCCGGGTAATTCTCTTTCTTTGTGGGCTTGCTTTTCTCCCCGTAGCTTACTTTTCGCTGGGGGTGGCCCAAAGTCGGCGTGAACCGGCAGATGCGTCAACAACAGTTCCAGCGGAGACGCTGACGTTCACGGAGTGCGAAATCCTGCCTTCCGTGGCGCGCCCAGGGCGCTCCGCGTTTCACCAGGATCCCGTCGAAAGCCAGATCGTCGCTGGAACATGGAAGGCTCCGAAGCCGGGCTACACGGTGACGCTGGCGAGCGGCTCCGTGCGCAAATGGGAGCGAGTAAAGGCAGACAAGGATGGCGGCTTCGGGCGCGCCGGGCTCAACGGCGGTTACGCCTACTTTGCGGTGCCGGCGAAGCAAACATCGATCATGCTCCTCGAGGCTTCGGGCCATATCATGGTTTACGTGAATGGTGAACCGCACACCGGCGACACTTACGGTTACGGCTATGTCAGGCTGCCGGTACTGCTCAAGGAGGGCACCAATGATCTGCTCTTCCAACTGGGTAGAGGTAAGTTGAAGGTCAAGCTGATTCGGCCGCGGGCCGGTGCGCTCCTTGATACAAGCGACTCGACCCTGCCCGATCTCGTCGTCGGGGAGCAAGTGAAAACCTGCGCTGCCCTGGTGCTGATCAATGCCACGACGCAACGCCTGGATGATCTCAGCATTCAGACGACGCTTGGCGGCAATCATGCCGTTCTTACCCAGGTGCCGTCGATCCCGCCTTTGAGCACTCACAAGGCCGGTTTTCAGATGGTAGGTCCTGCGCTTCAGGCCGAGGGCAGTTGCAGCGTGAACGTGAAACTGCTCCGCCACGAGGGGGAGAAGCAGGAATTGCTCGATACTGCTTCCCTGAACCTGCGCGTGCTCCGGCCGGAGCAGACCCGCAAGTGCACCTTCGTGAGTGAAATCGATGGCAGCGTGCAGTACTACGGGCTTGTGCCCGCCAAGAGTCCCGGAGAGGCCGGCGCCAAAAGGGAGAATACCGCGAACAGACCCGGCCTCGTCCTCAGCCTGCATGGTGCAGGTGTCGAAGGCATTGGCCAGGCTTCTTGCTATGCTCCAAAGACGTGGGTAAACGTTGTCGCGCCAACGAATCGCCGGCCCTACGGTTTCGACTGGGAGGATTGGGGCCGCCTGGACGCCCTGGAGGTGCTGGAATTGGCGCAAAAGCGCCTCAGCACGGATCCGCAGCGCACCTATCTTACCGGTCATTCCATGGGCGGACATGGGACCTGGCACATCGGCGTGACCTATCCTGATCGCTTCGCTGCCATCGGTCCGAGCGCGGGCTGGGTGAGCATGTGGTCCTACGCGGGCATGCGCCGGCCCGAGCAGCCGGACGCCTTGCAAGAAATCCTCCTGCGCGCCGCCCAGGCAAGCGACACGCTCGCTCTCGTCCACAATCTCGACCACGAGGGCGTATACATTCTTCACGGCGACAAGGATACCAATGTGCCGGTGCAGCAGGCGCGGACCATGCGCCAGGAACTGGGCAGCTTCCATCCCGACCTTGTCTACTACGAGCAACCCGGCGCGGAACACTGGTGGGGGAACGCCTGCGTCGATTGGCCGCCCATGATCGATTTTTTCTCGCGACATACGATCCCAGCTTTGGACAAGGTGACGCGGGTCGACTTCCAGGCGGCAAGCCCCGGCGTCTCCGCGCGGTGTCGCTGGGCCACCATCGAATCCCAGCTGCACGCGTTTCGGCTGAGTTCCATCCACCTCTCGCACGACCCGGGAAAGCGATCTTTCGCCGGCAAGACTGAAAATGTCGCAAGACTTGCGCTCGACATCGCGCACCTCGTTCCAGGCAAGCCCATCGAGATCCACCTCGATGGTCAAATCCTGCCTGCGCTTGCTTGGCCTGATGCGGAGCACCGTATCTGGCTCACACAGACGGCCGGCAAATGGTCTGTCACCGGCCCCCCTTCTCCCCACCTGAAGGGGCCGGCGCGTTATGGTTCGTTCAAAGACGCGTTCCGCCACCACGCGTTACTTTTGGTCGGCACACACGGGACGCCCGAAGAAAATGCCTGGGCCTCTGCCAAGGCGCGCTTCGATGCCGAGACGTTTTGGTATCGCGGCAACGGCGCGTTGGAGATCGTGACGGACCAGTCGTTCGACCCTGAGAAGACGCGTGATCGCAATGTGGTGCTCTATGGCAATGCCGACACGAATAGCGCCTGGAAGACGCTTCTGGCCGAGAGCCCGGTTCAGGTGCATCGCGGCCGGGTGCAATGTGGCACGCATGCGGAAGAAGGGACAGACCTGGCATGTGCGTTTATTCGTCCGCGCCCCGGAAGCGACTTAGCGTCGGTCGGCGTCGTTTCGGGGACCGGATTGAACGGCATGCGGCTCATCGATCGTTGGCCCTACTTCATGTCCGGCGTGGCGTATCCCGATCTTGTTGTAACCAGCTCCGAGACCCTCACGAAGGGGAACGCGGGCATTCGATTTGCCGGGTTCTTTGGTCCGGATTGGAGCATGGAGTCTGGCGATTTTGAGCCGAGAAACCCGCCGGCGAAGCGCGGAGGGGCCGAGACAGGCAGCCGGCCGGAGTGACTCATTTCTTGGTGCGAGACGCCAAAGAGTTGACAGAGCCCTAAATGCCTTCTCCGCCGGCGAACTCCATTTCGACATCGAGTGGGAACTGGGTATTGGCTTCCGCGAAGGCGTTCATGTCGTAGAGCATGGTTTCGAAATCGGCACGCTGCTCCTGCGAGCGCTGCGACTCTGCCACCTTCACGTTCGTGGGCCGGCTGTCGTGAATGAGATAGCCTCCGCACAGCAGGTCGTGCTCCTCGGGCTGTACGTCGCCATTGGCGGCTGTCGCTCGGGCCAGGATCGAGTATTCACCCGGCTCGTCGATCTCCCACAAATACTCCCACAAGCTCCAGGAATAGGCCGCCTGCGGTCCGATCAACTCGGCCGGCTGCCAGGTAATGCCGCAGTCCGTGCTGATGTCCACGCGCGCGACCGACTGTTCTCCCGCCCAGGCGAGGCCGAAGACCCGCGTCGTTCCCAATCCAAGCATTTCTCCATTCTGGGGACGGATGATCTCGGATTTCAAAGCCATCGGACCCACAATGACCGTTTCCCGGCCCTGCGGCGTGGCGCTTTGGACCGTGTACTTGACTGATTGATAATAGCCATGAAAGGAGCGGTCGAGGACCTCGATACGCCTCAGCCACTTCACGGAAGCAACGCCGTACCAGCCAGGAACGAAGAGCCGCAGAGGGAAGCCATGGATTGGCTCGAGCAATTCCCCATTCATGCGATAGGCGAGCAGGGTGTCGGGATGGAGTGCCTTGGCGAGCGGCAAGCTCCGGGCGAAGTACATGGGCTCCGGATGGTCGGGCTCGGTGCCGCGGTCGCAACCCTCGAACAGCACTTCGAGCGCGCCGGGCTTGACCCCTGATTGTTGCAAAATGCGGTGCAGCGGCACGCCCGTCCATTCCGCGTGGCCCACGGCACCGGCGCCCCACTGCACGCCATGCACGCGCTCGCGCAGGAAGGACCGACCGTTGCCTGCACATTCGACCGTGGCAAATACGGTTCTCTCCGGAAGGGAGGTCAGCTCCTCCCACGTCCAAACTCTCCAATGGGCAACGCAGCCTTCAACCTGCAACCTCCAGTTGGCCGGGTCCAGTTGCGGCATGTCAAAATGGTTGCGCACGAAGAACAGTCGGGTTGGGGTTACCCAACTCCGCAAGCCTTCAAGAGGCGTCTCGCTGTTCTCGGGATTGGCCGTGATGAACTTGCGCTGCTCGATCATTATGTGTTCCAGGCGATTGTATGAGCCTGTTGAAAAAGGGGTCAGACTCCTTGCAGAGTCAAGGGAGTCTGCCCATTTCTTAGCCACCGAGCTTTGAAAAGCTCAAGGGGTCAGACCCCTTTTTCAACAGGCTCTAAATTCCCGCGGCATCGTAGAATTCAACGAACATCGGCTCTTGGCCGCGTGTATTGTCCGTGAGCGAATAGGTCCCCATCCACATCAAGGGCGGTGTGTAGACGTGCATGGTCACCAGATCGGCGTCGCCCTCCTGCAGGTTGGAAACCTGGTGGAGATCCGAATCCTGGCTGCCGACAACACTGCCCGGCCGATGACTCCGCGAGCATGTTGCCCAGACCTGTCCATTCGGCGCGAAGTCAAAAACGGTCTCGGTGGCGACGCCACGGAGCACGCGAACAGCACACGTGGACCCGGCATGATCGTGAATAGGGCTGCGTTGACCGTTTTTCCAGCACAGGACCAGCACGTTGTACCAGGGACCCGCGCGCACCAGGTTTCGCATGTAACCGCGCTCGGAGAAGCGAATGAACTCGGCCACGTCGGCGCACTTGATATCGATGCTTGCGAGCTGCTTCTCGAGTTCCTCCAGTGGCGCACGGGCGTCGAGGTTGTCCAGGTAGTCGAAGAGCGTTTGAAGTGTTCGGCTCATGGTCTCATCCGCTCCGATTTTAAATCGCACGTTCCGTGGCGGCCGCAAATCGTGGGGGGAGCTGAGTGCCGGCAATCGCGTTAATCGTACTGCTCTAAACTAGTCCACGCCCAACAGAATGCAAAGTAGCAAGGTGCCCCTACTCCAGACTGGCCTGCGCACCAGCTTGAAAGTCTACCACTTCCAAATCGATACGGCGATAGCCCTGCCACTCGTTAATGCGTGGCGTGAATACGAGACAACACCGGCCCGCCGCCGACATGAGTTCTTCCTGGCGCTCCGCCTTGCCAAAGGCGATGGCCCGCCAGGCAGTACTCTGTTGGCGGACCCGAAAACTGAGGTGGCGTTCGCCGCCGCCCACGCGGCGCGGATCGCCAACGACCTGGAGATTGGTCGCCAGAAACAGCGGCCGGCGATTGTCGGTACCGTAGGGCTCCAGTTGATCCAAATCACGCAGCAAACCAGGAGTCAGCGCGCTGAGGGGCACTTCCGTGTCCAGGATGAGCCGGGGTGCGGCGCTATTCGTCTCGAAATGCTTGGTTGCATATGCGCAAAATCGCGTACGAAAGGCGTCAATCGAATCGGGCAGTATCTTGAAGCCCGCGGCGGCCGCGTGACCGCCGTGACTAATCAGGTGCTCGCCGCACGCCTCCAGTGCTTCATGAAGCTTGAACCCAGGCACGGAGCGGCCGGAACCCTGGCCGATCAAGCCCGATTCGGCCTGCCCGTTGCGCAGGGCGATGAGAAGCACCGGCCGAGCATAGAGATCGACCAACCGGCTGGCAACGATGCCGACGATGCCCGCGTGCCAGTCGGGGTCGGCAAGGACGAGCGCGGGACTGTCTTCCGAATTAAACTCAGCCGCCAATTCGCGGGCACGCGCCAGAATGCGGCGTTCGAACTGCTGCCGTTGGACATTCTGAGCTTCCAGGTAACGGGCCAGATCGGCAGCGCGTTGAGGGGAAGTTGTCGTCAGCAACTCGATCACCAGCCGCGCGCTGCCAAGCCGGCCCACGGCATTGAGTCGAGGGGCCAATTTGAAGCTGATGTCGTCGGCACAGAGCTGGGCTTTCTCGGCAAGTCCCGAGGCGGCGATCACCGCCTTGAGTCCCGGTGAAGGCGCCTGTTGCAGGCGCAGGAGCCCATGCCTCACGAAAATGCGATTCTCGTCGTGCAGCGGCACCACGTCGGCAACCAGTCCGAGGGCTGCCAACGTGATGCTATCCATTAGAAAGTCGCGAAAACGCGGCGTCACGCGCTCGCTGCCGCTGGCGCGCTGGGCCAGTGCCCAGGCAAGCTTGAAGGCGACTCCTGCGCCCGACAGGCCGCCAAAGGGATAAGACGTGCCCGGCAAGCGCGGATGCACAAGCACCGCTGCTTCGGGAAGCTTGTCCTTGAGTTCGTGATGGTCTGTGATGATCAGTTCCAGACCGAGTTGCCTGGCTTCGATAGCCTCGGCAATGCTGGTGATGCCGCAGTCCACAGTCACGACGACAGACGTGCCCGATTTGGCAATCTGCTGGAGGGCCTCGCAGTTGAGGCCATAACCCTCTTCGAGCCGGTGCGGTACGTAGAAGTCGGCCTGAGCGCCCAGCAGGTGCAGCACCTGCCAGAGAATTGCCGTTCCCGTCGTGCCGTCGACGTCATAATCGCCATAAACGCAGATGCGCCGCCCATCGTGGACGGCTTTCAAAATACGCTCCGTCGCTTCACGGATGCCAGGCAGCAGATCTGGAGCATGCAATCCACGCAACGGTGCTTCCAGGAACCGGCGGGCAGCCTCGGGCTCCGCGATCCCTCGGTTCAAGAGAAGCTGAGCGACGATGGGCGGAACGCGCAGCGCAGCCCCCAATCGTTCCTGTCTTTCCCGATCGTGGGGTAGGAGATGCCAGCTCTTGGCAATGCTCTGCACTGCACCGCTCCTCTCGCTAGCCGCTGCCGGACAATGAGTTGGATGACATTATAGGGGCGCGCGTGGCGCTACGTAACCCGGCCCCTGACGGGGCTCGGCTCGCCGGTTCCTGTCAAGTGGCGCCTCACAGCGAGACTATTCTGCCTTTCCCGTGGCAACGGTCTGGGCGCTTCCGGCAATAAAGAAAAAGACGGCCGGAAGAATCGAAGAATCGGTAGCCTGAGGTCTTCAGGTAAACCTGTTAAAGAAGTGTTGTCCTGGTTGCCGAAAGAAGATGGCAGATCCCAGCGTATGTAGGCGCTCCTAGGCAATCTCAAGTTCCTGGGACGCTGGTTTCGGAGGAATTGGGAACGAGAACAGGCGCGGCCCGGCAGGTTTTCTGTGGTGGAGAACTCCCGGTCACTGCGGCCACGGCCATAGGCCGAAGTCAACTGCTTTAGGGAGGTTTTATTGTGAATGCTGCTTTCTTGTTGGTAACGACGGCCTGGCTCGCAGGCGCCGACGGGGTTCCCCCCGCGGCTGCTCCCGCGGCGCCGGTTTCGTCGTGTTCGTCTTGCAACACTTGCAACACCTGCAACACCTGTGACAGCTGCGAGTGTGGTTGGGGTCACCGCTTGAAGGATAAGCTCAGCGGTTGGTTCCACAAGGATTGTGGTTGTGATACGTGCGATTCCTGCTGTGGCGGCGGCTGGGGCAGCGGCACCGGTCTGCACGAGCGCTTCAGCGGTTTGTTCCACAAGGATTGCGGTTGCGATACCTGCAATACCTGCAACACCTGCAACACGTGCGATTCTTGCAAGCCTTGCTTCCTGGATCGCCTGCGTGGCCTGTTCCATCACGACTGCTGCGACACCTGCGAGACCTGCAACACTTGCAATTCTTGCGGTTCCACGACGATGGCTCCTCCGAAGGCGGAGCCGATTCCCGCCCCGAAGGGCGCCGAGCCGCCCAAGAAGATGCCTGAACCGCCCACCAAGAAGGTTCAGATCATTCCGTCCCAGCCCGCAGGTGCTCCCGGCAACAGCCTGCTCATCGATCAGTAAGCTGCTGCTGAAGAACACTCGCGAGCCAATCCTCGAGAGTGTCCCGCCAAGTATCGGGAGCCGGCGCTCTGGTGTTCTTGGAGACAGCTCCGACTCAATGAGGAGCGGTCGCTGTGAAGGAACGACCGCACCAACGAAGCAAGGAAGGCCCGCCTGCTAACCCGATTGCCTGCCGACCCCCCGGCCCCGCAGTGCTGCCCGGCACCGCGGGGTCGGTGCGCGTCTGGAGCGTCACGCAGCCAATTGCACGAAACGCATTGGACTAGTGCTGGCCGGTTTTCAACTTCACTGCCGTGCCGTAAGCCAGCACTTCCGTGACGCCTTGGGCGAATTCCGTCGCATCATAGCGCATCGCAATGACGGCATCAGCTCCCTCGTCCTGGGCATGCTCGACCATGCGCGTGTACGCCTGGGACCGAGCTGACTCGCAGACTTCTTCAAATGCCCGGATGTTGCCTCCCATGATCGACGAGAATGCCCCACGGATTCCCTGCGTGATGGTCTGTGCCCGCACGACGATGCCGCGGACAATGCCAAGGTATTCGACGATTTCGTAGCCTTCGACGCTGTTGCCGGTGGTGACAAAGATCCCGCGTGGCATGCATGTGACTCCGTTTAGCGTTTGTAGTTCCAGGCATCATTGGCATACTTCGACGCAGCCAGCTCAGCCGTCCGCTGCCGCTCGGCGGCACTCCACGCTGCGCCGGTCATGTTCCATCCGGTATCCCGCGCAAAGTGGGCCGTCACGGTCTTACATACCTCTTCCGCGGGCAAATTCCTACCGCTTAGTTCCAGGATTCCCGGCAGCTCCGGTGCATACGGACTCCGCGCAAGGAGAATTCCGCCGTGCTGCAAGAGCGCTCCACGCTGCCGGCGCTGAGCGCTGCCCACGATTTTGTCCGATCCGATCAACAGGTCGCCGGGCGTCTGGTGCTTGAAGCAGAGAAGGCCCGTGAATGCCAGCTCGTTTGCACAGGGCAGCGCGGAGGCCCTTACGCCCAGCTCTCCAAGCGCGGTAATGATAATCCTGTGCATGCGACATGGCCAGGATTCGCCTGCATGCCACGAGGGGCCGGCCGGCAGAGCGAGCGCGTAGGTCACCTCGAGGTGATGCACGAGGGCTGCTCCTCCCGTAGCGCGACGCACAAACGGCAACTTCGCGCGCAGGCGGTCGGACCGTCTCAGTTGCTCCGGCTGGAAGTAGCCGAGACTCAGCGTCGGTTGCGACCATCCGTAGAATCTCAGCGATGCGATGCCTGACGCGGCCGATTCCAAAAGGGCCTCGTCGGCCGCCATGTTGTGCGGTCCGCTCGCGGCCTCGTAGGGCAGCACGCGGCAGCCCGAATCGCTCATGGCCTCACCCTTGCACGCGAAGAGAACGCCGGACTTCAAACAAGCATTGAGTCTGAGTGACGGGCTCCTGACGAAAAAATCGGCCGTAGTGGCAATGCTGGCTCTTCCTACTCGTTCCGGCATGCGGACAATGAAGTTGTCCCGCAAGAACGACCGACAAGAAAGTTGGGCCCGAAGAGAATGACCTCACAGGGAGTAGCAAAATGGCGCGCTCAACTCCGTTTTGGCTAGCGCTGCTGTTGCCCATTGTCTTGTTCGGATCGTCGACAGCCGCCGTGGCCGACTCGAATAGTTGCCCGGGGCAGGCGACACAGCCCGCCGAGCCGCCTCCCTGCTATCCGAAGTGCGCTTACCATTTCCCGATCCTGCACAGGTTGAATGAGCGTAAGCGCAACGGTTGGTTTGATCCTGGCATCCCCGATCGCCATCCGGATGTGCCCAATCAGATCAGGCACTTCAGCTTTCCATGTCCATCCGCAGATCCGGCCGTTCTCTACTCCATCCCCGGAGTGCGCTAAATCACCTTGTCGTGGCTGGAATGCGTCTGCCTTCAGGACCGAGAATGCCGGAAGTTCATGCTTGTTGCGGTCGCCAGCGCAGCAGCGGCTCCTTGGCGGCTTTGACCTCATCGGGCCGGCTGATGCCGAGTGTATGGGGTGCATTATGGAGGAAGTCTGCATCTTCCTCGCGAATGCGTAGCAGGGCATCCGCGAAACCGTCGAGCGTTTCCTTGCTTTCCGTTTCGCTTGGCTCGATCATGATCGCTTCGGGCACCACCAGCGGGAAATAAACGGTTGGGGCGTGATAGCTGAAATCGAGCAAGCGTTTGCCGATATCCATCGCGCTAATCTTGCGTTCGCGGCGCAAGTTGCGTGCGCTGGCCACGAACTCGTGCATGCAGCGCGGCCCGTAGGGCACATCGTAGGCGTCCTTGACGAGGGCCAGGAGATAGTTGGCGTTGAGGACGGCATTCTCGCTGACTTCGCGCAGACCGCGCGGCCCAAGCGTGCGAATGTACAAGTATCCACGGAGCAGGATGCCGATGTTGCCGAAGAAGCTGCGCACGCGGCCGATCGTTTTCGGCCTATCGTAATCAAGGCGGTAGGCATCGTTCTCTTTGACAACCACGGGGACCGGCAGGTAGGGGGCGAGCTGGGAGCGAACCGCAATGGGACCGGCACCGGGTCCACCCGCGCCATGCGGGCCGGTAAACGTTTTGTGCACGTTGTAGTGCATCATGTCCACGCCGAAATCGCCAGGTCGGGTGATCCCGAGAATGGCGTTCATGTTGGCGCCGTCGAGGTAAACGAGGGCCCCTTGGCCGTGCACGATCTCGGTAATGACGGCAATCTGGTCGTCGAATAGCCCGAGCGTGTTCGGATTGGTAATCATGAAGACGGCGGCCCGCTCATCCAGCTTGCCGCGCAGGTCTTCCAGATCGACCAGGCCGCGTGCATTGCTCTTGATGCTGACCGCCTCGAAGCCGGCGATGGCCGCACTCGCAGGGTTGGTGCCGTGCGCGCTATCCGGGATGAGTACGCGGGTACGCTGTTCCTTACGATCGCGGAAATAGGCCGAGGCAACGAGAAGAGACGTCAGTTCCCCATGAGCCCCGGCTGCCGGCTGCAGGGATACTTCCTCCAGCCCGGCGATCTCGGCCAGGATGTTCTGCGTCTGCCACAGCAATTCGAGCATGCCCTGGCAGGATTCGTCCGACTGCAAAGGATGGAGGTCGGCCAGGCCGGGCAAGGAAGAGAGCCGTTCGTGGCGCTTCGGATTGTACTTCATGGTACACGAGCCAAGCGGATAGAAGTTGGTGTCGATCGACATATTTCGCCCCGACAAGTTGACGAAATGGCGAATCAGGTCGATCTCGCCCACTTCCGGCAATGGCGGCGGTTCGGCTGCCAAGGCATTTGCGGGAAGCAACTTGGATGCCCCAGGCATTGGCACATCGCAGGCAGGCAAGCGGTGCGTGCGCCTGCCGGAATGGCTCATTTCGAAAAGCAGCTCGGTAGATTGGCGTTTATCCATGAGATTAATCCACGATGAACTTGGCCAGATCGGACGCCGGCACACCTAGCCGTGCGCCTTCGCGTGGAAACAACACGAATTCTACGGCTTCAGTTCTGCTGCGTAAGCCTTGGCCAGGTTGTCGATTTCCGTTTTCGTTCTTTTCTCGGTCACTGCGACGCTCACGCAGTTCGCGTGGGCGGGATACCAGCGCCCGATATCGAGGCCGGCATGAAAACCTGCGCGCAGGAGCCCTGGCAGCAGAGCAGTCACGTCCCCTTGTACTGCCAGGGTGAATTCCTTGAAGAAGGGGCGCTTGAAGCGGAGAGCGATTCGTGAATGAGCAGTCAACTGCTCTGCAGCATAGTGGGCCTTGCGCGTGCAAAGCTCTGCCGTTTCCCGCAAACCTTGCGGCCCTAAGGCTGCCAGGTAGACAGCGGACCGCAGGGCGAATAGCCCCTGGTTCGTGCAGATATTGCTGGTGGCCTTTTCTCGACGGATATGCTGCTCGCGGGTCTGCAGCGTGAGCACCCAGCAGCGCTTGCCCTGGCGATCCACGGTCTGGCCGACAAGCCTGCCGGGCATTTTCCGCACGAACTGCTGGCGACAGGCCAAAATGCCGAGGTAGGGTCCGCCGAACGACATGGGGTTGCCAAGGCATTGGCCTTCGGCGATCGCGATGTCCGCGCCATATTGCCCCGGTCGCTTCAAAAGCCCCAGGCTGATCGGGTCGAAGCTGACGATGAAGAGCGCCCCGCTGGCATGCGCTGCGGCAGATACGGCCTCTACTTCTTCAAGGCAGCCGAAGAAATTGGGATGCTGGACAACGACGCATGCCGTACGCTCGTCGAGTTCTTTTTTCAGGTCGTCCGGATCGAGGAACCCGCCGGGCGTGGGCAAGGTTTTAATCTGCGGGTCGAGGTTCGCCAGGTAAGTGCCCAGTGTCCGGCGGTACTCCGGATGCACGCTTTCCGCGATCAGGATCTTGCCGTAGCGCTGCGTCGCGGTGACGGCCATCAGCACAGCCTCCGCGACGGCGCTGCCGCCGTCGTAAAGACTGGCGTTGGCTACATCGAGCCCGGTCAACTGGCAAATGAGCGTCTGGTACTCGAAAAATGCCTGAAGGCTGCCCTGGCTGGCCTCTGCCTGGTACGGGGTATAGGCAGTGTAGTACTCGCTGCGGCCGGCCACGGCATCGACCACGCTGGGAATGAAATGATCGTAGCTGCCGCCGCCCAGGAAACAGACCGCATCGTCAGCCGATTGGTTCTTCTGGGCCAGCCGTCGGGCGTGCTGCGTCAACTCGATTTCGGTGAGCGCGGCCGGCACGTCCAGGTCCCGCTTTAGTTGCAGCGCCGTCGGAATCGTTTGAAAAAGATCCTGTATAGATGAGGCCCCAATCTTGGCCAGCATGGCACGCTGGTCGTCAGGGGTATTCAGTACGTAGGACAAAGAAACCTCCTGCAGACGCCTTCATTCTTTTTGGCCTCCGCTGACTCCGAAGAAATGCAAGACCGTGCCCGGAACATGGTAACGATCAAGGCAACAATGCCCGGAGGCGGCCCGTGCCCGGTCCGCGACGGCTCAATGCTCTTCCGATGCAATCTGCTTTTCGTACTGATCGAGCGTCATCAAGTGATCGAGCGTGACGCCGGGCTCGACCTTGATTTTGGCCATCCAACCCTGGGTGTAGGGATCCTTGGTGATGATTGTCGGGTCGTCGAGCAGTTTCTCGTTGATCTCGGAGACTTCACCGTCCACCGGAGCATACAGGTCGCTCACCGCCTTGACCGATTCGATCTCTCCGAAGCTTTCGCCTGCGAAGGTGTGGTCCCCGACATCGGGCAGCTCGATGTAGATCACGTCGGTAAGCTGATCGACGGCGAACTTGGTGATGCCGACGGTACACACGCCGCCCTCAATGCTCGCCCACTCATGGGTCTTGGCGTAACGAAGTTTTTTTGGATCCATCGCGTTCTCCCTGAACGACATCAAGCCTTGGGCTTTCGATAAAACGGCATGGCCACAACGCGAGCCGGTGAGGGTTTGCCGCGCACGTCTACTTCGCAAACCGTGCCGGCAGCCTTCTGCTTCGGATCGATGTAGGCCATCGCGATCGCCTTGCCCAGAGTTGGCGAAAAAGTGCCGCTTGTGACTGTACCAATGGATGCTCCGTCGCGGAGCACGCTGGAGCCTTCGCGAGCGATGCGTTTCCCCTCCAGCTCGAGGCCGACGCGCACGCGCAAACTTACATCTCCTTGGCGGCGCGTCAGCGCCTCACGACCGGCGAAGTTTCCCTTGTCCATCTTGACAGCCCAGCCCAGTCCGGCCTGGAATGGGTCGATGCTTTCGTTCAATTCATGCCCATACAGGGCCATCGCAGCTTCCAGCCGGAGCGTGTCGCGCGCTCCCAGCCCACACGGTTGTAAGCGGACGCCCGCTTTCTGCAAAGTCTCGGTGATTGCCCCGAGATCCTGCAGCACCTGTTCTTTCGGGGCGATCAACTCATAGCCGTTTTCGCCTGTGTAGCCAGTCCTGCTAAGGATATAGCGAAGAGAAGCTCCCGGGGAGCCAGCTACAGCCGCATGGTAGTACTTAACGGGAGTTCGCCCAATATTTTCCGCAAACGTCCAGGTCTGCTCGCGAAGTGAGGGTGTCTCGACCATGGCCGTGGCCTTGGGACCTTGGAAGGCCAGCATCGCCCAATCGAATGTCTTGTCGGTCACGCGCACCTGGCGGTTCCCCTGGTGTTTCTCAATCCAATCGATGATCTTTTCGCGGTTGGAGGCATTCACGACCATGAGCCAGACTGGGTCCAGGCGATAAACCAGTACATCGTCCAGGATGCCGCCAGCCTCGTTGCAAATCAGACCGTAGCGAGCCTGTCCTGGCTTCATGGAGGCGGCGTCATTCGTGTACAGGAACTGGATGAGATCGAGCGCATCGGGTCCCTCGAAAACGAGCCGGCCCATGTGGCTGATATCGAAAAGGCCGGCGCCTTTGCGGACGGCCTCGTGCTCTTCGACAATGCTTGTGTACTGGATCGGCATCTCCCAACCGGCAAAATCGACCATGCGCGCGCCCTGAGCGACGTGCCATTCATAGAGCGGTGTGCGATTTGGCATGGTCGTCTCCTTCCGGCTCGCGCTGCCGGCAGCCCACATCTGTCCGTCTGCCTCGGGATGCACCGGTCACTTGAGTTCGCGTACTTTCATCGTATGGAGCGCTTTCGTTTGCGTCCAAGTTGCGCAGAGGTTGTTTAACTGTCGGCAACTTCATCCCGGAGCAGCGACGGAGTGGCTGACAATGCCTCTGGCTCGGGTGTGTCTCTGGATGGGAAATAGTGAAGAGGGCGATGCCGGGGATCGGTGACGAGCGTGCGGCAAACTAGCGCGCTCGCAATTGCTGGTTGATCTGCATAGTCAGATCCTCCAACTTGTCCGCGGTAAGCCCTTCGGACCGCCAAATGATGCGACTGTTCTGGTCAATCAAGACGAAGGTGGGAAAACTGGTCACGGCAAACTGCTTCCTCACCGGGCAAGTTGCCGAGTCGCTGCCCAGCAGCAGCTGATAATTGATGCCCTGCCGGTCGCGCACGTCCTGAACCTTGCGGATCTGCTCGGCAAGAGAGCCTTGCTCGTAGGCGATTCCCACCACTCTCAATCCATAAGGCCCGTAGTTGTTCTGAAAGATTTTGAGATGCGTGATGGCCTCGCGACACGGGATGCACCACGTGCCCCAGAAATCCAGAAGCGTCAAGCGGCTGCGATGGGTGCGGTATTCCCAAGGCTGTCCAGTCAGGTCGTTCAGCGCGAAATTGTCGAGCTGCCTTCCTGTCAGCACACAGGAGGGAACTCGAGTGGCCATCGTCGGGGTGCCGAGATCGTACGGTGCCGGCTGCTGCAGTGGCTGCGCGGTGGGCGCCGGCACAGTTGATGGAATGTTCAAGGCTGGCTCATTTCGAGCATATCCGTTCGGGTTCGTTGCAATGTCTTCAGTCCTCAAACCGGAGGAGGGTGCAGGCGGCACTGCGGCGTCTGGGTGCGCATCCTGGCTTTGGGGCTGACCATTAATGCGGAGCGGCGCCCCAATGCCAGCCGGGCGCTGCGGAGGCAGGTTCGAGTTAGGAGGCTTGGATCCGTCGCTCTTGGGTTCGCCTGTGCCGTTGTTTCCTCCATCTCCCGCGGTACCAGATTTGTCCGGAAAGTTGGGCGCCGGGTTGCCGCGCGGCCCCGGTATTACGGGAGGTGCGGGCGCGCCGGGCGTATTCGGCGTCGCGAAGTCTTCACTCATGTAAATGAGGAGGCGCGGATTTGGCGGCGTGGCCCAGGTTGTGCCGGCAAGGCGGGGACTGCTGTCACGCGTTCGGGCGATCAACTGATAGTGTTGGCCCGCCTGCAAGCCCTGGATCGTGAAAAAACCTTGTGAGTCTGTTGCCACTTCCATCGGTGCGGGCTTCGAGCCACGGCTATCCGACGCCAAGACGACCTGAATGTAGGTAGGTGGAGGCTTGTGCTCATAGCTATCGATGACGCGGCCTGCCAGAATGCCGTTTGCGCCGACAGGCGTATTCGCATAAGCTCCAGAAGTGTCTGCCGGTGCGGAACCCCCACTTCCGTTCGCCTGGGCGGGCGGCGCATTCTCCTTGGTCTGCGACTTCTTGCCGAACAAGCTGCAGCCGATCAGGCTCAGGCAAAATGCCCCCAGAAAGAAGCAGGCCACGGCTCGCAAAGCTCGGCCCCCATGACAACGGTTCGGCAGTCCACGTGGTTGATCTCGCTGACGGTTCCTCGTCCATGCTAGATGCTAGGTGACAGAGAGGCATCCCTGCGCAAGATAGGCAAACCCAGCCGGTCCGCCTCTTATCCACTCCACTCGATACACGCGCACCCAGGCCGGCTCACCCACTGCAAAGGAACCGCATTATGCTCAAGAACTATTCCCGCGGATCGATTGCAGGTCAAGACGGACTGAGGCAAGGCAGGTTGCGAAAGTTGCCCTTGGAGGAAAACTTGGCTGACTTTGCCTAGTTGGCTGTTTACCCCAGTTTGCTAGCTTCTGTACGGCTGACCACTTCGAAGATGCTGCTGGAGAGAATGGGAGCCTCCGGCAGGCAAGTCGATGGTCCATCCTCACGCCGCCCGCTGGGTTCCGGGACTTATCCATTGCTCTTGTACCGCCCAGTATGATTCTGCTATAGCACCTCGTCGAGCGTGAAAGTCCCAGATGCTGGCCCAGTTCTTGACGGCCCGATAACCGTGAGATATCGTGAATTCTTCGGATTGCAGCGTTGAGTTGAACGAGAACCGCACACCGGGCCGGGGACGACGATGACTAAGACGGAATTGGAGGGCTATCGGAACTGCCTTCTCGCATTGCGAGATCGCCATAATGGGGATGTCTCCCACCTCACGGACGAGGCCCTGCGCAGGACGGGGGCCGGTGGGGCCGGCAATCTCTCCAACATGCCTATCCACATGGCCGATCTCGGCACGGACAATTTTGAGCAAGAATTCACCTTGAGCCTGCTTCAGAACGAAGAACAACTGCTCGGAGAGATCGCAGCCGCCCTGGAGCGAGTCGGTCAGGGCACCTTTGGCCGCTGCGAGAATTGCCAGGGAGAGATTCCCAAGGCCCGGCTGCACGCTGTGCCTTACGCGCGATATTGCGTCGAGTGTGCACGGAAGCTTGAACAAAACTCCTAAAACACCAATGGCCGAACGATCCTATCGCGGGCTTTTCTGGAGCCTTGTCTTCTTTGGGACAATCCTGGACCAGAGCACGAAATACATCGTATTCCGCTGGCTTTACAACGACGGTGCCGGCGACGAGTATCCCTTGATCCCGGGCGTTTTCAAACTCCTTACACAATTCTCCGCCAATCGGGAGCCGGGCGGCGAAGCCTTCTCCGCCCTCCGCACGTGGAGCGGTGAACTGCTGCCCAAGGTCAATCACGGAGCGCTCTTCGGGCTAGGCGGAGCCTATATCACGCTCGCCAACACTATCTTCGCGATGGTCAGTATCGTTGCCGCCTTGGCGATCGCATATTGGAGCACACGTCCTGCCACGGCCCGCGACCGCTTCCTGTGCATCGCTCTGGGCCTCATCATGGCCGGCACGCTCGGCAATCTCTACGACCGCCTGGTTTTCAATGGAGTCCGCGATTTCCTGTACTTCCACTGGATCGAGTGGCCGGTCTTCAACATTGCCGATTGCTGCCTTGTGTGCGGTGCCTGCGTGCTGCTAGCGCAGGCATTCTTGACCACGTCGGCTGCAACGGCGAGCCAAGACGCTTCGGAGAGCCCACTCCCGGCGGAAATGGCCAAGGCCCAGTAAAGATATCTCTTCCGGCACGACCTGATTCCAGGCAAAGCGCATTGAGGATCATGAAGCAACGAGCGCACCGCGTTCTCTTCTGGTCGATAGCCTTTTCCGGCTCGCTGCTGGACCAGGCCGGCAAGTATATCGTTTTCCGCTGGCTTTATCATGACGGCCACGGCGGCGAGTGGGACATCTTTCCCGGTGTCTTTCGCATTGTGGCCCAATTTAAGACAGCCGATCCCAATGACCATTTGCTCTCCCCGCTGCGAACGTGGGGAGGGATGATTCAACCGAGAGTCAATCCTGGTGCGTTGTTCAGCCTGGGCGTTACCTATGCGCACGTCGCCAACATCACGTTCGCTTTGGTCAGTTCGCTCGTGGTTGTCGGGATGGTTACATGGAGCTGGCGCCGGAAGTCGCTTCAGGATCACTGGCTAACTGTTGCTCTTGGGTTGATCCTTGCCGGCACAATGGGCAACCTCTACGATCGCTGCGTCTTCGGCGGCGTGCGCGACTTCCTGTACTTTTACTGGATAAATTGGCCCATCTTCAATTTTGCCGACTGCTTCTTGGTCTGCGGTGCAGGGTTGCTGTTGGCCAAAGCTTTCTGGAAAGTGCCGGCGCCTGAAGGGCAGGCGGACACAATGAGTTCTTCCGCAGGTGCGGCTGCAGAATCGAAATAGCGTTCTTGCCCCAAAGCCTTGCTTCCGGCAGCGGAACGCCTGATCAAACATTCCTTCAAGCGACTCTCCTTTTTCACGCTCTCGCAAATATAACGCTGTTGAATGATTGATATTGCGCCGAACGGCATGGTCGCGCGGCTTCTTCAAGCGCAGGACGCCGAAGCGTTCATCAGTGCAGGCGAACTGGAGGGCTTGAATGGCTTCGTTAGAATCGGCTCCGGTGGAGCTAACCTTCCAAGCCCTCACTCCCGAGCGCTGGCACGCCCTGGAAAGCCTCTTTGGAGAACGTGGAGCGTGCGGCGGCTGCTGGTGCATGTGGTGGGTGCTGAAACGCTCGGAATTCAACCAGGGCAAGGGACAAAAGAATAAGAAAGCATTCAAAAATCGTGTTGCCTCCGGCGAGATTCCCGGACTGATTGCGTTCGCAGGCGACACGCCAGTAGCCTGGTGTGCTTTGGCTCCGAGAAAGCAATACTCCACCCTGGAGCGCTCGCGGATCCTGAAGCCGGTGGATGAACAGGCGGTGTGGTCGGTGGTTTGTTTCTTCGTGGCCAGGCCATTCCGAGGGCAAGGGATCACAAAGAAACTACTCCGCGCCGCCGTGAAGTACGCTGCGGAGAATGGTGCCAGGATCGTCGAGGGATACCCTGTCGAGCCGCGCAGCGGTCGAATGCCTGACGCATTTGTCTACACGGGGCTGCCGTCGATGTTCAAGTCGGCTGGGTTCGTTGAAGTGTTGCGACGTTCGCCGACGCGGCCGATCATGCGCTACTTCATCACCCCCAAAGACAAGAGCAAGCGCCGCACCGGAAGGCGAGCGAAAGAGTCTGCATAAGAATTTGGTGTCGTCTCGAGCCTCCTGGCCGCGGGGGTTCTGGATCTCCTGAACGTTTTTGAGCACTCAGGAGTTCATCACGCGCTCGAACGCCGCTTTGAATTTTTCCATCTCGTCGCGCGTGCCAATGGTAACGCGGACGTGATGGGGCAGCGCCGCCCAGGTGCGGCCGACGGCTACCTTATACTGAAGCAGCGCCGCGGCCATCTCCCGGCCAGGTCGTTTGCTATCGATCAGGACCATGTTGGCATCGGAGGGGATGTACGCATAACCCCTCTTGTCCATCCAGGCGAAGAGATCCTCACGGATGTCGGCCATGATCTTGCGGCGCTCGGGCACCAGAGACGGATCCTTGAGGCTGGCCGTGGCCCCGGCCATTGCTGTGGACGGTAGTATCGGTAGGCCGCTGAACCCTCGCACCTTATCGAGCAGGCTGGGCCGCCCCAGTGCCGCCCCGGCTCGCAGGCCGGCCATGCCGTAAAGTTTGGAGAAGGTGCGGAGGACGATCACGTCCTTGTTGGCCGCCACCCATTCCGTCGCGGGAGTTGCTGTCCTGGCGAAGTGAAGATACGCCTCGTCGATGAGAACGACGCATCCGGCGGGCTTTTGGGCGACCAAGAAGGCCAGGTCCTCCTTGCAGGTGACGGTTCCGGTCGGGTTGTTGGGGTTGCAGACGTAGATCAGGCCGGCGTTGGCGTCAGCCCGCGCCATGGCCCGTGTATCGTGCGCGTAATCCTTGCGAAGGGGGACACGCACGACCTTCGAACCCACGAACCGGGCGGCGTGCTCCGGCGCCTCGTAGCCGGGGTCGGCGGTGACCAGGGCCCGGCTCGGGGACGTGAAGGCCAGGACACAGCGGTGGAGAGGGTCGCTGGAACCGGCGGCGGGCAGGATGTGCGTGGCCGGCAGGCCCTCGACGGCGGCAAGCGTTTCCGTGAAAGTCTGCGTCAGGTGGAAAAGATAGCGGCCGCCTTGCGGGACGACCTTCTGGATGGCCTCAAGGGCTGCAAGGCAGGGGCCCATCGGGTTCTCGTTGGCGTTGAGCCGCACCGCATCGGGTGGGATGCTGGAAATGGACTTGAGGTCCTGGGCCAGGGTCGATTCGTTGTAAAACGGCAGGCAGGCACCGGCTATCCAGAGCGCCGCCATCCGACCGAAGTCGCGCCGTGTGAACCCGCCCGCCAGCCATTCTTCCACATGTTTAGGTTCGAAGTAATCGCGCATATCTCCTCCAGGATCAGGTCCCTCACTGACAAGCCCAAGCCGCCGAATGTGGAGAGTTTCGACCCACTATCTCACGACCGGCCGCCAGCCGCAAGCAAAATCGTCGGGCCCAAGGGAAGACAAAATAGAGAGGCAGAATATTAGCCCAAACACTCGCCGCTCTAGTGGGGGACAGAAGATACAATCACGTAGCCGCAGGCCGTGAGGGTTCGACAAATGCTCCCTGCGTTTAGGTCTCGCCATGCTCTCACGATTCCTTCGACTGCAAATCTGTTCTCCGGTTCAGTGATTTGCTCCCAGGCGTTCTCGAAGATTGCTGGGGCCTCGGCAGTGCGTGTAGCAGGGTCGCCAGTATCCCCACGGAATCCAGGACTCCGTCGGTTGCTTGCGACCGCAAGCTGCCCACGAGGACCTCCAGGAAAGCAACGATAGCGGTCAGCCAAACGCCCAGGAACCAGAAGCCCAGCAATTCGCCAACTCCCAGGAACAGCACGCGCGGCCCGATCTCGAGACCTTCCCCGGAAAGGAGATAGCAAGCTATGCCGCTGGGCACCAGCGTAAGGATCGCCATGCTGACTGCTGCCGGGAGAATGGATTCTTTCCATAATTGTGCTCGCACGGCTTGCAGCGGGCGCAGCCGCAAGTAATTGGCAAAGGTCCTCCCGTGGATGAATCCGAGGAGAACGGCACTTGGCGCGATAAGAAGGAGCCAGTTATTCATGGCAAACTGGCCCACCTCGCCCAGGGGCTGGGACTGGTCGTCGGTCTTGCTGGAAAGCGCGAAGTTGCGTGCGATCGCAAGGGCGACCATGGGCAGAACGAACAGGGCCACTACGGCCCACGCCGCCAGCTGGCCGCGCCAGCGGACCAGCGAGGCGTATGCAGCGCGCTCCAGGTCCACAGCGAGGTCAGCCGGCCGTGAGTAAGTTTCCCTCGTGGCCGCGTCGCAAACTCGATAGAGGGTGGCCAACGGCTTGCGCTGCCAGCGCCGCGGCCGTTGTGGTAACCATTCCAGGAGCAGGGTTCCCAGTCGCACCACGTCCTGGCCTCGGTCTTCAAGAGATTGACTGGGAACGCCGCAGGGGCAAAGGAGCGGCTCCAAATCGCCCTGGGCCAAGATCCATTCGGGGGCAAGCTGGCCGTGGCATGCTCCCTGGTCATGAAAAGCTTGCAAGGCGTAAGCAATCTTCACGACCATGGCGACCGCTTCCAGCGGTTCCAGGTGCCTGTGATCCAGTAAATCGGCGAGCGGCGTGGCCGGAGTCGCCTCGGTAACCAGGAACCGGCCCTCGGGGCACGAGGTGACAGCGTGCAGAGTTAGCACTGAAGGGTGATGCACCATCACACCGGGCGCCGGCGCTCCTTCAGGCAAAGGCCGCGTGTCCATCCACGCCAGCACGGGCCGGTCCAAAGACTTTTGCCGTCCTTTGCGCAGCAGGCAAGTCGGAGACGCTTGCAAGGTCTTTCCCAGTTCCACGTCCGCCAGTTGCACCGTATTCCCGGCCGGCCCGGCGCTTCTGGGAGCTGACTCGGCAACCGCAAAGAGTTTTTGCAGGTAGGATGCCCCTTGTGCCTGCGGATCATCACCTTCGCGCCGTTTTTGCCGTGGCCGGGAGATCCGGTACCAAAGCCATGCGGCGGACCACGCAACGAATGCCAGGAGTGCCAGATAGGGCAGTAGGGCAATGACAAAGCTGAGTAAGGAGCCGAGAACCGCGGCGGTCCCTTGCATCATCGTGCCGCCTATTTCAGCCAAAGAGCGCATTCTGTCGGCGAGTGCTTCCGACCAGAGCCAGGCCCATCCCGGCATGAAGAAGCGGATGCCAAAGAGCACAAGCGCTGCCAGCCCGGCCCACGCGGCCAGTCGAGCAAAGCGGCGTTTTTGAACTGTGCGCTGCCACCGTTCCTCGAGCTCGTCTGCCAGCGCGCCGGCATCTGCATAGCGGTCCTGGGGATTCTTCGCCAGGCAGCGCTGGCACACTTCGGCGAGCGATGCGGGCACGAGGGGGTTCAGGCTGCGCACTTGTGGTGGCTCTTGTTCCATCACCTGGATCAACGTGTCCATAACCGTTGCGGCTTCGAAGGGAGGTCGCCCCGTGAGCATTTCGAAGAAGATGGCCCCCAGGGCATGCACGTCCGCGCGCGGCCCCACCTGGCTCTGTTCTCCTCGTGCTTGTTCGGGAGCCATGTAGCTGGGCGTACCCAGAACTGCCCCTTTCTCGGTGTGGTGGGGAGAATTCTGACGTTCAGGACTGGGGGCCGACACCGCACTGGCGGGTGCGTTGGATGGCAGAGCATCGAGCACCTCATCCAGAGGCTTCACTTCGGCGACGGCAACGTCGCCATGATGCGGCGGCTGATCCTGGCGCTTCGCCAGGCCGAAGTCGAGCACCCGCGGTTGGCCGGACGAATCGATCATCACGTTGCTTGGCTTCAAGTCGCGGTGCACGATCCCTTGGGCATGAGCAGCCTGGACGGCGCGGGCGATGCCAAGCATGTAGCGTTCGGCCCGCTCGATCGGCAGCGGCTTACGCTTCATCAGGCGACTGAGGGGAGAGCCGGCTACGTAGTCCATGGTGTAAAAGAGCCGGCCCTCATGCTCACCCCAGGCATGGATCGCGACAATGCCGGGATGGTTCAGCTCGCCCGTGGCACGCGCCTCCAGGTTGAATCGTTGCAGCTGAGCTGAATCCGGTGTGCACTCGTCAAGCATCATCTTGAGAGCGACCAGCCGTCCCGATTGGCGCTCCCTCGCTCGGTAGACAATTCCCATGCCTCCGCGAGCCAATTCCCCGAGCAATTCGTAATCGCCAAAGCGGCGCGCTTCAAAGATCAAGTCGCCGCCGCAAGCAGCCTTTGCATCAACGGGCTTCTGCGCAACGCCCGGAGCGAGCGTTGGTTGCTCCGCAACGTCGAGTGGAGGAGCGGGTGTCAGCGTTGGCTGCTCGTGAACATCGGATTTGCCGGCCATATCTATCGTGGAAGGGTTCGGCCGGTGGACACGATCGTCGGCGACTCGCTGATGTTCCGAAGAGTCCGGCATAGCAGGGGCTTGAATTCAAGAAGACGGTGATGAGGGCCGCCAACTAAGTGTCGTCGTCGGCAGGCAGTGTGTCAAGCTTGCTCCCCCTGCCATTCCTCTGAAACGCACAGCGCGGACCTCTTGAGCCTGGGGGTACGATCACACAATCATCACACTTTTTTTCGACATTTTATCTTTGCTTTTCGCCGAGAGACTGGATAATCTCTCTCAGATGCCGAAGCGAGTGAGACTCGTTCCGAACCGACGCAAGCTGCCAAATTTTGCGAACGTGGTCCCGCTCGAGGGTCTTTTCTTGTGATAACTTAAGTCGGAAATCTGTCCTGGGGATGCCTTCCCTCTTGCCATCTCAGAGACAGGCGCGATGGCTCGCGACGTTCACCAGAACGGTGCGAACAAGCTACCGTACGAACCCAATTTGGGCCCTTTGACATTCGATTTGCCCGAGTTGACGGTCACGGCAGACGGTTGAAACGGATTCGCTTGTTGGCAGAGGTCGCAGCCCCGCCGCCGGTCGCAGATTCTGGTCATGCCACCCGTTCCATGACCAAGCTTGGATACTCCGAGTCGATGCATCCGTCTGCCCGGGTAGAGATTGGTCCCTATCGCACATGGCTTCGCCCTCTCCATTGATGTCGGGAACTACCTATGCTTGCACAATGGCTCCAATTCTTGGGGAATTACAAGCCGCAGCAGCCCAGGAGCGAAGCTCGCCGTGAGCGAAGACGCCTGCGCGGCCGGTCCCGGCCTCTTTACTTAGAGCCCCTGGAAGAGCGGTTAACCCTTTCCAACTCATCCGGAACCGGAATGGGCATCCCGCAATTCCGATTGTTCCACGGCAATGGTGCAAAGCCGGACCAAAGTCCCGCGCCGCCGTCCGGGGCACTCCAACCATATCAGATGATCAAGGCGTACGGCATCAACCAGATCATGTTTGGCAACGTCGCGGGGAACGGCGCCGGTCAAACAATCGCCATCGTCGATGCATACGACGACCCAACGATAACGGCCGACCTGGCCCAGTTTGATGCAACGTTCTCGCCCCAGGACCCCGCGCTCAGCAATACGACCTTTACGTTTACAAAAGAGAACCAAACGGGCGGCACCACCATGCCCGGCACCGATCCCTCCGGCCCCGGCGGCTTGGACTGGGAGGTGGAAGAGTCGCTCGATGTGCAGTGGGCGCACAGTATCGCACCCTCCGCCAATATCATTCTGTTCGAGGCAAACAGCCCAAGCTTCGCCGATCTCGATACTGCCGTGCAGACCGCGGCGGCTACGGCCGGCGTATCCGCGGTGTCGATGAGTTACAGCAGCTCGGAATTCTTCGGTGAGAATAGCTACGATTCGGTGTACACGACGCCATCGACCCGAACGGGCGGTGTCACCTTCTTTGCTGCTACCGGAGATAACGGCGAGCCGTCCGGCTACCCCGCTTATTCGCCCAACGTCGTGGCGGTGGGGGGCACAACCCTGACCCTCGACTCCAACAACAACTGGAAGAGCGAAGCGGGCTGGAGCGGCAGCGGCGGCGGGATCAGTAACTATGAGCCGCAGCCAGCGTATCAGAATGGTGTTGTTACCCAGAGCAGCACGCAACGAACCAATCCTGACGTCGCCTTCGATGCCGATCCCAACAGCGGCGTTGCCGTGTGCGATAGCTATGACTTCGGCACCTCGACTCCCTGGATTCAGGTCGGCGGAACCAGCCTTGCCACGCCCATGTGGTCCGGCGTGATGGCCATTCTCAACCAGGCGCGGGCCATCAGCGGTGAACCATCTCTTTATGGCGGAACCCAGACGCTGCCGGCCCTCTACCAATTGCCGCAGAGCGACTTCCATGATATTACCACGGGCAACAATGGATATCCCGCCGGCCCCGGCTACGACCTGGTGACCGGTCGCGGCACGCCCATTGCCAATCTGCTGGTTCCGGCGCTGGCCGGGTCCCCAACCGGCGGCACTACGAGTTTCGCGATCAGCCCAATCTCCTCTCCCACCACCGCCGGAACATCGCTCAGCATCACGGTAACGGCTGAGAATTCTTTGGCTCAGACCGCAACCGGCTACGTGGGCACCGTGCATTTCACGAGCAGCGACCTTCAGGCGGTCCTGCCCAGCGACTACGAGTTCACGACTGCCGATAATGGCGTGCATACGTTCAACGTCACGTTTGATACGGCCGGCACTCAGTCGCTGACCGTGGCCGATGCGGTGACCACGAGTGTGCTCGGCACGGAAACCGGGATCACGGTCATACCGGCAGCTGCCAGTATCTTTGTGGTCAGTGGTTTTCCCTCTCCCACGGCCGTGGGCACTCCCGCAAATTTCACGGTCACTGCGAAGGATCCGTACGGGAACACCGCAAGCGGCTATACCGGCACGGTGACCTTCAGCAGCAGCGACACGCAGGCATCGCTGCCGGCGAATGCGGCATTGACCAATGGTACCGGCACGTTCAGCGCCACCTTCAACTCGCTTGGCACCCAATCCCTTACCGCCACGGACACCGTGACGAGTACCATTACCGGTTCGGAATCCGGAATTGTGATCTACTCGCCCACTGTCGTCACCAGCTTGCTGGTCACCGGCTTTTCTTCTACGGTGACCGCCGGTACGCAAGGCAGCGTAACCGTGACCGCCGAGAACTTTGGCGGCCAACCGGTCACGGGTTACACCGGAACGGTGCAGTTCACAAGCAGCGACACCCAGGCGGTACTGCCGGCCAATTACACTTTCGCGAGCAGCGACAACGGCACGCATACCTTCAGTGTGATTCTTAAAACAGCAGGCACGCAATCGCTCACCGCTACGGACACCGTGTCGGGCGCGATCACGGGCAGCCAGTCGGGCATTACGGTGAACCCGGCCGCAGCAAGCGTTTACGTGGTCAGTGGCTTTACGTCGCCGGCGACCGCGGGCATGTCGGGCACGTTCACGGTGGCGGCGAAGGACCCCTACGGCAATACGGCCACCGGCTATAGGGGCAGGGTGCATTTCACCAGCAGCGATGCTCAGGCTGTACTGCCGGCCAACTACACTTTCACGAGCAGCGACAAGGGAGCCCATACGTTCAGCGCGACCCTGAAGACGGCGGGGACCCAGTCTATCGCGGGGACGGACACGGTGACGAGCAGCATCACGGGCAGCCAGTCGGGCATCACGGTGAACCCGGCTCCAGCGAGCGTTTTCGTGGTGACTGGCTTCACGTCCCCTGTAACGGCGGGCACATCGGGCACGTTCACTGTGACCGCGAAGGATCCCTACAACAATACGGCCACCGGCTATGTCGGTACGGTGCACTTCACGAGCAGCGATGGTCAAGCGGCACTGCCAGGCAACTACAAGTTTGTGAGCGCGGACGGCGGCGTGCACACGTTCAGCGCCACCCTCAAGACGGCTGGAACGCGGTCGCTGACGGCGACGGACACGGTGACGAGCAGCATCACGGGCAGCCAAACGGGCATCACGGTGACCCCGGCGGCAGCGAGCGTTTTCGCAGTGACTGGCTTCACGTCCCCCGTAACGGCGGGCACGTCGGGCACGTTCACGGTTACGGCGAAGGACCCGTACAATAACACGGCGACCAGCTACGTCGGCACAGTGCACTTCACAAGCAGCGATGGCCAGGCGGCGCTTCCGAGCAATTACTCGTTCACCTCTGGCGATAGCGGCGTGCACACGTTCAGTGGAACGTTGAAGACGGCTGGAGCACAGTCGATAATAGCAACGGATACGGTGACGGGCACGGTCACCGGCAGCCAGTCGGGCATCACGGTGAACCCGGCGGCAGCGAGCGTTTTCGTTGTGACTGGCTTCACCTCGCCTGTAACGGCGGGCACGGCGGGCACGTTTTCGGTGACCGCGAAGGACGCGTACAACAACACGGCGACCGGCTACGTCGGATCGGTGCATTTCACGAGCAGCGATGGCCAAGCGGCACTGCCGGGCAACTACAAGTTTACGAGCGCGGACAGCGGCGTGCACACATTCAGTGGCACGCTCAAGACAAAGGGAACGCAGTCGCTGACGGCAACCGACACGGTGACAAGCAGCATCACGGGCAGCCAAACGGGCATCACGGTGAACCCGGCGGCGGCGAGCGTTTTCGTGGTGAGTGGCTTCACATCCCCTGTAACGGCGGGCACGTCGGGCACGCTCACAGTGACCGCGAAGGACCCGTACAACAACACGGCGACGGGATACCTGGGCTCGGTGCATTTCACCAGCAGCGACGGTCAGGCGGCGCTGCCTGGGAATTACACGTTCACGTCAGGCGACGGCGGCGTGCACACGTTCAGCGCGACGCTGAAGACGGCAGGCACAGGGTCGCTGACGGCGACCGACACGGTGACGGGCACGATCACGGGCAGCCAGACGGGCATCACGGTGAACCCGGCTGCGGCGAGCATTTTCGTCGTCACCGGCTTCCCGACACCGATCGCGGCAGGTCAATCCGGGAACTTCACGGTCACGGCCAAAGACGCCTATAGCAATACCGCTGCCGGCTACACGGGCACCGTGGCGTTTTCCAGCAGCGATCCTCTCGCCACGTTGCCGGGACACTCGACTCTCACGAACGGTAGCGGCACGTTCAGCGCAACTTTCAATACCACGGGAACGCAATCCTTGACCGCGACGGACACGGTGACAAGCAGCATCACTGGCACGCAGTCCGGCATCGTGGTAAGTTCCGCCTCATCAGGTGCCGCAAGCCTGCTGGTGACAGGGTTCCCGGCGACCATTACGGCGGGGACGGCGGCAACGATCACCGTGACGGCCGAGAATTCATCGAACCAGACTGTCACCAACTACACTGGTACGGTGCACTTCGCAAGTAGCGACGGCCAGGCCGTGCTACCCGCGAACTATACGTTTACGAGCAGCGACAACGGCGTACACACGTTCAGCGTGACCTTGAAGACTGCGGGCACGGAGTCGATATCGGCGACCGACACGGTCACGGGCACGATCACGGGCAGCCAGATGGGCATCATGGTGAACTCGGCTGCGGCAAGCGTTTTCGTGGTAACTGGCTTCACGTCGCCGGTGACAGCGGGCACGGCGGGCACGTTCACGGTGACGGCGAAGGACCCGTACAGCAACACGGCAACGGGTTACCTTGGCACGATACATCTCACGAGCAGTGACGGTCAGGCGACGCTGCCGGGGAATTACACGTTCACGTCTGGCGACAGTGGGGTGCACACCTTCAGCGCGACGCTGAAGACTGCGGGCACGCAGTCGCTGACGGCGACCGACACGGTGACGGGCACGATCACGGGCAGCCAAACGGCCATCACGGTGAACCCGGCTGCGGCGAGCGTTTTCGTGGTGACTGGCTTTACGTCGCCGGTGACAGCGGGCACGTCGAGCACGTTCACGGTGACGGCGAAGGACCCGTATAACAACACGGCGACGGGCTACCTTGGCACGGTACATCTCACGAGCAGTGACGGTCAGGCGGCGCTGCCGGGGAATTACACGTTCACGTCTGGCGACAGTGGGGTGCACACCTTCAGCGCGGCGCTGAAGACTGCGGGCACAGAGTCGCTGACGGCAACGGACACGGTGACGAGCACGATCACGGGCAGCCAAACAGGCATCACGGTGAACCCGGCTGCGGCAAGCGTTTTCGTGGTGACTGGCTTCACGTCGCCGGTGACCGCGGGCGCGTCGGGCACGTTCACGGTGACGGCGAAGGACCCGTACAACAACACGGCGACAGGTTACCTTGGCACGTTGCATTTGACGAGCAGCGACGGTCAGGCAGCGCTCCCGGGGAATTACACATTCACTTCTGGCGACACCGGCGTGCACACGTTCAGCGCGACGCTGAAGACTGCGGGCACAGAGTCTCTGACGGCAACCGACACGGTCACGGGCACAATCACGGGCAGCCAAACGGGCATCACGGTGAACCCGGCTGCGGCAAGCGTTTTCGTAGTGAATGGCTTCACGTCGCCGGTGACAGCGGGCACGTCGGGCACGTTCACGGTGACGGCGAAGGACCCGTATAACAACACGGCGACGGGTTACCTTGGCACGGTGCATTTGACGAGCAGTGACGGTCAGGCGGCGCTGCCGGGGAA
>DATGZX010000037.1:0-50712 GCA_035296965.1 Gemmataceae bacterium | reverse complement strand
CGTTAAGCCTGCTCAAGCGGAATCCGGCCAAAACGAGCATCGCACGGAAACGCAAGGCGGCTGCCTTGGACACGGGTTTTCTCGAGGAAACCTTGGCTGGGGCACGAAACCTAGAGAAAGTTTGATGCGTTCGCCCTGGTTGCTCGAGGCCTCCGCAGAGCAATTCATGATCTGGATGCACGAAAACAACGTCTCGATTGTCCGCGAGGACTCGATGTACGGACCTAGTTTGGGTTTCGTCTACGGGCTGGGCAACCACTCCGGCGGAACTGGTACCTTCTCAATGGATACTCTTTGCCGCAAACTCCCATATGCCGGCCTGCTGGAGATCGACCTGCTCAACAAAGTGAACTTGACGATGCGTGGCAAAGAGTTTGCGAATTGGCTCATTGAGAATGGCCACAAGGCAGTTTATTTTAAATCGTCCATTGGCGGATGGGGGCTCCCGGCAGCAAATCCGTTTCTTGGGACGCCATACGATCTCTCACCAAACCGAATGCCACCATACACAGTCAGCCCCAACCAGACCCCTCCATTCGCAGCGGAGCCGAAGCAAGCTCCACCCCCGGCGGAAGAGAAGCCGGCTGAACGAGAACCGCCGCCGGCCAAATGACCAGATTGCGCCGTTCGTTGTCGATCACTTCAAGAGGACGATCCTGGCGGAGTTGGAGTTGCTTCACATGGAGTGTTTTGAGGAATGCCGCCGGGTTTTTGACGCAGTGACACCGTTTTCTTTACTTAGTTCGGTTGCAGACAAAGGCCTGGCACAGCATTTGCTTATCTAACTCTCGTTTCTCGCACAAGCCTGTCCCGCTTTCCCCACGTAGGAAGGGAGGAATGGTTTTGGAGTACTTAGGAAGCGACCTTTACGGACACCATAAGTCCGTTCCGTATGCGATGTCACCTTTTTGAGTGATACTGCCGACGCACGGCATCAGCCGCTCGCCCAGGCAAACTGGATAGAATATTTCGATAGCATGCGATTTTTCGTTCCGTGTAACGTAAATGGTCCAGCCGGATGTCAGATTTTCTGAATGAGCTTGACGTTGTGCTTGTAATTCACTACCGAAAGGGTATATTTCTGCAAAACCATTTGCCAGCAGTCCGACCGCGAACGGGGCAGAGCCGAGGTTCGGTTGCGTTGGAATCCACTCCCTCGGGGTTCGACGTATCGTCCAGACAACCAAGTACGGCCTTCGCAGCAGTGCGCGTTTCTTGCTGATAGCGGGCCTTGCACCAAGGACTCAGATGCCCAGAGAGACCCGCCCGAAGGCTCCGAAGCGGTTTATTATTCTGGAGATGGAGAAGGATCGATGGTGGGCGCGGCTGTTCGCCATTGTGTTCTTGATCATAGGAATTGCGGCACTGGGCGCATCGGCTTGGCTTTTATCTCTGGCATTTACCCTGCCGCGGGCGCGAGAACAGATCAGCCTTGGCAGTGGTGGGTTGGTCAGCGGGCTTGGCATGCTGGGCTTATTCCGAGCCTCGCTGAAGTGTCACGCCAAGAGCAGCCAACATACCGTGATCATTGCCAACCTGATTTCGGCACGTGAACTCAAGAATAAGGTCACGATCATCGATTACACGGAGTTGTGCGTCAAGCTTGTACGACAACAGTCATGTGATGAGTTTTTCAAGAAGCTCCGAAACGATGCTGGCAGGAAAACGAAATCGCCTTAACCGGCCCTACGAAGAAGGAATTTGCCCATGTTCTCCGTCGACTCGTACTTTGACCGGAGAAGACTCGCCCTTGCCGATGACCTCGAACAGGGCAAAATCGCTGTCTGGCCAGATGAAGTCCCCCGAAGAATAGTGGCAGGACCAGATCCGCGTCTTGTCAGCAACCTGATCGTTGACGAGGACTTCAGCGGTGAGGATCTGCGCAGCCAGGATTCATTGAATGGGAAAGTGCTGAAGCAATGCGACTTCCGTAGCAGTTGTCTTGATGGTCTCCAGATAAACGGGGCCACCCTTTCGGAGAGCAATTTCCGGTACGCTCGCGGTTTGAAGGTTGGGGCCGTCGAAGCGATACTCAAACATGTGGACGCATGCTGGTCGGTATGGTCGAAGAGTCAATTCCGGGGCGGAGATCTCCAGAATTCCAGATTCGTTGGCAGCACTCTCACCGGCTGCAACTTCTCCAACTGCAATCTCTCCAATGTTACGTTCATGGGCGCGCTGATTCAACATGGCGATTTTCGCGGTGCCGATCTTTCTAGAGCCAATCTCCGATACGCCGACCTTACCCAAGCAATGTTCGATGACAAAACCAAATTCGATCACACTGATCTGTCGTACGCGACCTTGGCGTCCACGACATTGCCCGAGTTCCTTTACACTCGCGGCAACTTTGAAGGCGTGAAAGCCCTTGAACACGCGCATATCTCCAAAGTTCCCCTCCCTTGGAGGAGACGACCAGAAAAATGGTTGTTCGATAGACTCCAAAAATACGCAGGGCTTACGCGAATCGCCAAACTAATCTATTAGCAGTTGGCCGTCTGTCCTTTGAAATACTCCTAGCACGCTGGTTACGGTTGTCTTTTGGGAGCATCCCTTCGCGTTCACGTTCCAAGCGTGCGACCTGGAAACTCTTGCCGAAAATGCGATAATCGGGAACCTTTGGCCACGCCGGCACGCGCTTGCACGAAGGCCGGTACCTGGCGCGAGCGAAGGCATACCGGTTGTCACGACAACCGTTCGCATCGGTTTTCGTGGCTTTTCGTGGCTTATCTTGGGACTGGCGTGAAGTGTAGAAAATGCCGCGTTTTATCGCGCTTTCGCGTGATTTTTGCCAATTACGGACATTGCAGATATTCGCTTAGGGATCCGTTGCTCTATCCATTGAGCTACGAGGGCAAGAGCGAACGCAACTCATGTGATCAGAGAGGGATGGAGTTGTAAAGATTCGTCGGCGGAGTTCGGCGGCAGGCATTCTCTTGACGCCGACCGCGCCCTAAGCAGCTGGCTGGGCATCGTGCCGAAAAGGGCAAGACTCTGTGAAGGCGCGCTCCTGGTGGCTTACCGCCGAATGTCGTTCCTCTTCCAGGTTCGCACGATTGGCTACTTCCCCCTCTCCAGTATCCTCAGCCCATAGCCTTTGAGCGCCTCCAGTTGCTTGGTCTTGGCTGCCTCAGAGAGGGGATTGCCAATGAGGTAAACGCGCAAATAGGGGGCAAAGCGCCTTTGGCCCTCGGCATCAGCCTTCGACATGGCGACGAGCGGGGCGAGGTCCGCGATTTTGTTCCGTTCGATCATCAGGAGGCTCAATTCTGTTTGCTTCGTCAAAGGGCTTAGGTCGGCAATCTGGTTGTCATCCACATCGAGCGTCGACAGTCTGGTGATCTTCTGCAAAACATTGATCTCCTTGATCTGGTTATGGTCCAGATGTAATGACGATAGCCGCGCGAGGTTGGCCAGCGCGCTAGCGTCTTTGATGGCATTGCCCGAGAGATAGAGGGCCGAGAGATTGATCAACCCTTTTAGCGGAGCGATATTCACAATCTGATTGTTGGAGAGTTCCAGATACTGGAGCTTGGTGAGGCCCGCCAACGGGGTGACGTCGGCAATTTTGTTTCCTGAAAGATCGAGAGATTGTAGATTCCCTAGATCCTTGAGAGGACTCAAATCGCTGATCTGGTTCTTCGATGCCTTCAAAAGAGCCAGGTTCTTGCATTTTTCGAGCCCGGCGAGACTACGGATGTCCTTGCCGCTGGGTTCCAATATGTAGACGTTGTTGAGTTTCTCGTCGGTAAGTTCCGCTTTGGGCTCGAAAAGAACCGCCCGCACTGCCGCCTCCAGGTTTTTGTCGGGAAACGGCCCCGCGAGGGCCCATTGGGCATGCACACAGATGCAAAGCACGCCCAGACATACGGCCGGCGTTCGGGCAAGTATTGTTTTCATGAATCATCCCCAAGAATTCGATCCGGTGTGGATCGATCAATTCGATGCATCCCTGACCAATAGTTCGTTGACTCTTTGGGAGAAGGCCGCGGGGTCCTTGACGCGCGAGCCTTCCGCCAGGACGGCCTGGTCGTAAAGGATCCGGCCATACTTTTCCACGCGTTCGTCCGTGGCGTCCTTCGCAAAGAGGTTGTGCATGGCGGCCACGGCCGGATGGTCCGGATTCAATTCCAAGATGCGCTTCGACGCAGGCAGGTCCTCCCCGCGCCCCATGCGCTGCATGAGCCGTTCCATGTGGGCGCCCATTGCCCATTCGTCGGCCACCAGGCAAGCGGCACTTTCCTTGAGCCTGCTGGTAAGCCGGACTTCCTTGACCTCGGCCAGTCTTTCCTTCATGTAATCGAGAAGGGCTTGAAACTGTTTTTTCTTATCTTCGCTAATCTCCGTGCCCTCAAGCTGGCCCTTGTCGATCGCTTTCAGCTTCTTCCCCTGGAATTCCGTGAGCGCGCTGGCGACGTATTCGTCGACCGGATCGGTGAGCAGCAGCACTTCTTCTCCCTTGGCCTTGAAGGCTTCCAGCAAGGGGGAATTTTCGAGCAATTCGCGGTTTTCACCGATCAGGTAGAAGATTTCTTTCTGATTCGCCGGCATCCCCTCCACGTAGGTTTGCAGTGCCGTGTATTTCCCGGGCTCGGTCTTGGTTGATTCGAATAGCAGCAGCCGGGCAAGCTGCTCGCGATTGGACCGATCCTGGTAGACGCCCTCTTTCACAAATAGGCCAAGCTCGCTGTAAAAACCCACGTACGCATCGTATTCCTTGGTTTTCATTTCCTCCAGCGTATTGAGGACCTTGTTGACGAGGTTCGACTTGATCTTCTCCAGTGGGGCGCTCTGCTGCAGCAATTCGCGGGACACGTTGAGAGGCAAGTCCGGTGAATCGACGACACCTTTGACGAAGCGCAGGTACGCGGGCAAGAGCGCCTCGCAATCATCCATGATGAAGACGCGGCGGATGTAGAGGTGCAGCCCCTTGTGCGGGGCGTTCCAAATCAAGTCGAACGGCTTGTGAGCGGGAATGTAGAGAAGCGCACGGAATTCAATGGCGCCTTCCGCAGAGTAGTGGATCACCTTGGCTGGGTTGTGAAAGTCGCGGGACAGGTGTTTGTAGAATTCATTGTGCTCTTCCGATGTGATCTCCGATTTCGGCCGTAACCAGATCGCCTTGCGGGCATTGAGCGTTTCTTCGACAACCGTCTTGTTCTTCTTATCGTCCTCGCGCTCGACATCCAGAACGATGGGGTGTTCGACAAAATCGGAATACTGCTTCACTAACTCCCTGAGTTTCCATTCCTTCAGAAATTCCTTGTCCGCTTCGTGCAGATGCAGGATGACGTCGGTGCCATGTTTCTCCTTGTCGACCGTTTCGACGGTGAACTCGCCCTGCCCGTCCGATTGCCAGCAGACTCCTTCGCTGGGCTTGGCACCGGCCATCCTGGAGACGACAGTAACTTTTTCGGAAACCATGAAAGAGGAATAGAAGCCCACTCCGAACTGGCCGATGAGTTCGGGCCGATCCTTGACGTCGGCTTGCCTCAAGCTCTCGAGAAAAGCCTTGCTGCCGGACTTGGCAATCGTCCCCAGGTTCTCGATGATCGATTCCTGGGACATGCCGATGCCGTTGTCCGATATGGTCAGCGTGCCGTGCGCTTCATCCGGGATGAGCTTGATCTTCCATTCGGGATCGCCTTCGCGCAACTCCGGCCTGGTCAGCGACTGAAACCGCAAGGTGTCGATGGCATCGCTGGCATTGCTGATCAGTTCGCGAAGAAAGATATCTTTGTGCGAATAAAGGGAATGGATGATGATGTCCAGGATCTGCTTCAGTTCGGTCCTGAACTGCAAAGTTTCCGAATGCACGAGTAATCCTCCGCCAGGTCGGCTCCTCCGGAACCATGATGCATCGTTGCTGATTTATTACCAAAAACATCTTGCCTGCCAAGCGGCGCGCCGTCGAATCCAGGAGCTGAAGCCCCTGGCTAGTTTCGCGCGCCCTCCGGGCGGAGAAAGAGGAAGAGGAAGGGAATCCAGGGGCTGAAGCCCCTGGCTACGTCCGTGCGCCCTCCGGGCGGAGAGGGAAGGGGGTCTGGCCTCGCCCGGAGGGCGAACGGGCGTAGCCGGGGACTTTAGTCACTGGTTGGGTTTAGATCCACTCTCGGATGGGCCGGCCCTCGTTCAAACGGATGGGCCGCCCGTCCGGCGTCGTGGTGATCATGTCCAAGGGAATGCCGAGTTTGGTATAGATCGTCGCGGCGATATCTTCGGTCATGTACTCGTTGTGCGTCGGTCTGCCGCCCTCTTCATCCGTTCGGCCCAGCACAGCGCCGCCCGGCACGCCCGCCCCAGCGAAGAGTGCAAACCCTGCTGAAGCCCAATGATCGCGACCGCCCGCGGAGTTGATCTTCGGAGTCCGTCCGAAATCCGTGAGCCAGACGACAAGCGTAGTGTCCAGCAAGCCGCGCTGCTCCAGGTCGATCAACAGTTCGGGAAGGGCCTGATCGACCGGCGGAACAGAACGATTTTTCAGCGTGGTGAAGTTGTCGGCGTGGGTGTCCCAGCCGCCGTTGGACACGGTCACGAAGCGCACACCGGCCTCGATGAGCCGGCGGGCCAGGAGACAGCTTTGGCCAAAGCGATTGCGGCCATAGCGGTCCCGCAGCCGCGGATCTTCGTTGCCAATCTCGAAAGCCTTCTTGGTCTCGGGAGCCGTGATCAGGTTCATGGCAGCCTGATAATGCTGATCGAGCGCGTCGAACGCCGCGAGGTGCGTTTCCGCCTTGCGCTGCAGAGCATCGATCGTGCGCAGCATGCTGCGTCGCCGAGTAAATCGGCCGGAGTCGATGCCTTGCGGCGGGGTGATATCGCGCACGCTGAATTGCTTTGCGCTGGGGTCGGCAAGGATTTCGAATGGATTGTATTCCAGCCCAAGATAACCCGCCGTGCCGCCGCCGGACGTGCGGTCGACTTGATCCCCTAGCTGAACGAAAGGGGGCATGGCTGTCTTGAACCCCTTCTGTTCATTAAGGACGGAACCGTAGCAGGGGTAAATGAGCGACGGGTTGAATGCGTGTCCGGACATCATGTATTGATCGGCGACACCGTGCCCTGCATTACGCGGGTTCCAGCTTCGCAGGACTGCGTAGCGATTCAATTCGCGCGCCATGCGCGGCAGCACTTCAGCAAACCTGACGCCCGGCACAGCAGTCGCGATGCTGTTGAACTCGCCGCGCACGCTCAAGGGCGCGTCGGGCTTGGGGTCGAACGTGTCGTGATGGCTGGTTCCGCCGCGCGTCCAGATCAAGATGCAGTTAATGTCACGAGTCGAGGAATGCTCTTTGGCGAGCGCCTGCTTGCGCGCAAGCGCCATCGGCAATGCAATGCCGAGGCCGGCCAGGGCGCCAACTTTCAGGAAATCCCGGCGGTGAAGGCCGTCGCAATCGCGTGTCCAGGTAGAAAGGAGATTCAGCATCACTGGTTCTCCAAGTCGAGGCGGGTAAGGTCTGGAGGGACCAACATAGGCAGGTCTCTAGAATCTACCACAGACGCCTGGTTGGGAACAGTTAAAATCTCCTGGATCCCAGACCCGCTACCCAATGCAATGGCGCCCGTTGAGAGATTTTCCGAAAACTCACCTGGCGAGCATTTGACGCCGACCGGGGTATTCCGTTATGCTGTGGGTTACCTGCCGATGAACGGCCCTTTGCGGATCAGGCCTGTTGAGCCGCCGGCTTAACGGGCTCCCACCGGAGGTTTCCGGAGGCCTTTCACTTGTTCCTGCCTCGATATTTTGCTTGGCTGAACTTCTCAATCGTCTTGCGCTCTGCCCTGTGCTTTTTCCTTTGGCCCACATGCTCGGTCTGCCTCGCGGGCAATGATTTTCACGTTGATCCGCCGCAATCGGTGTTGAACGGAAACTACTCCCAGACTCAATTAGTAGTGAGGGCCAGCACGCAAGGCGGCGGAGTGAATGAGCGTTCGGCTGGCCTCACCGGCCAGGCAGTCTATCACTCCTCCAACCCGCAGGTGGTGACGGTGAGCAATTCGGGCCGGCTGCTGGCGGTCGGCAATGGCGAGGCGGTCGTTACCGTAAACGCTTCGGGCACTACCCATTCCGTGCCGGTGAAGGTCACGGGCGTGGTTCCGGAGCCTCGGATCAGCTTCGACAACCAGGTGCTCGCGGTTATCGGCAAAGCGGGTTGTAATGCTGGGGCATGCCACGCCAGCCAATACGGCAAGGGTGGGTTCAAGCTCAGCGTTTTTGCCTATGCTCCCGACGAGGATTATCTTGCTATCGTCCGCTACGGCTTCGGCCGGCGGGTCAATCTGAATGACCCCGAGCGCAGCCTGTTCCTTTTGAAACCAACGCTGGGCGTACCGCATGAAGGAGGCCGACGTCTGCAAGCAGGTTCGATTGATTACCAAATCCTGCAGCAATGGCTGGCGGGCGGTGCACCGGGGCCCAATAAAAAGGCGGCAAGCGTCTCGCGCATTGGGGTCCTTCCCAATCGCAGAGTCGGGCCGAAAGGCTTCACTCAGCAGCTTCGCGTACTGGCCACGTACAGCGACGGCACGATGCGCGACGTCACCGCCTGGGCCAGGTTCGACAGCATGGACGAGGGCATCGTGCAGGTCTCGCGCGACGGTCTGGTGCGGGGGATTGGCACCGGCCAGGGAGTGGCCATGGTCCGCTTTGGCGGGCAAGCTGAAGTCGCGACCATCGTGGTGCCTTACGCCGATGCCGTCGATCTCGCCGGCTGGAAGGACCAGAACTTCATCGATACGCTCGCCGCCGCCAAGTTCAAAGAAGTCGGGATCGCGCCGTCCCCTTTGTGCGACGATGCAACTTTCTTGCGGCGCGCTTACCTTGACGCAATCGGCACGCTGCCAACCGTTCAGCAAGCGACGACATTTCTCGATTCCAAAGATCCCGACAAACGAAAAAAGCTGATCGATGAGCTCCTGGGACTGACGGGCGATCCAGCTCGAGATATCCACAACAATGAATATGCCGCTTACTGGTCGCTCAAGTGGTCCGACCTGATTCGTTCGAACAGCGCAGCGATCGGCGAGCAGGGCATGTGGGCGCTCTACAACTGGATCAAGGAATCCTTCCGCGAGAACAAGCATTTTGATCAATTCGTGCGCGAGTTGATCACGGCCCAGGGATCGACTTACAGCAATGGGCCGGCCAACTATTTCCGGATTGCCAGTAGCCCTCAAGATCGAGCCGAAGAAACTTCTCAATTGTTCTTGGGCGTTCGGCTGCAGTGCGCGAAATGCCACCATCATCCCTACGAGAATTTCAGCCAGGACGACTATTACGGCTTCGCGGCGTTCTTTGCGCGGGTTGGCAACAAGGGCAGCCAGGAGTTCGGCATCTTTGGCGGAGAAACTGTCATCCTGGTGCAATCCGGCGGCGAGGTTACAAACCCGCGCACGGGCAAGGTATTGCAGCCGACGCCGCTCAATGGCAGACCGGTGACCTCGTCGATCGACCGCCGCGCTGCATTGGCGGATTGGATCACGTCGCCGCAGAATCCATACCTCGCGCGCAACATCGTCAACCGCTATACCTCCTACCTGCTTGGCCGCGGGCTGGTCGAACCCATCGACGACATGCGCGCCACGAACGCGCCTACGAATCCGGCCCTGCTCGATGCCTTGGCGGCGGATTTGGTCAAAAGCGGCTTGGACCTGAAGCACCTGTTGCGGGCGATCATGAACTCCCGCCTCTATCAGCTCGATTCACAACCAACCAGGAACAACGCCGCTGATGACCGCTTTTACTCTCATTACCGTGTGAAACGGCCGGCGGCTGAGCCCTTGCTTGACGCGATAGACGACGCGACCGGCATCCGCACGAAGTTCGCCAAGGTCCCGCTGGGGACGCGAGCGATCGAGCTGCCCGATGCCCAGTACAACGATTATTTCCTGACGGCGTTTGGCAAGCCGCGCCGGGAAGGCGTCTGCGAATGCGAGCGCGTCTCTGAGCCAAACCTGGCCCAGGCGCTGCACACTCTGAACAGCGACGTTTTGGCGGCCAAGATCTCGTCTTCCAAAGGCCGGGTCGCAAAACTGATCGCCGCCAAGAAGTCGCCCGATGCCATTATCGACGAACTCTACCTGGCGACCCTCTCGCGTCGCGCCACCAGCGAGGAGCGGTCCGCCTGCGAAAAGCTGCTCGCTGCCAACCCAGATAAAAAGGCGTTCTACGAAGACTTGCTCTGGTCCCTGATCAATTCCAAACACTTTTTGTTTATCCATTGATCGCGGGGACCTCCAACCGAAAGTACCCAACAGGCCCGTGTCCTGCCAATTGCCATGAAACCCACGATACTTTCTTCCGCCTGCTTCGCTTTCACGCTGTTCTTCCTTGCGCCGACGCCGGCCCGGGCCCAGACCCAGACCTCGTACCCGATGCTCATGAGCATCTCCCCGGTGGCGGTACAGATCGGGCAAACGTCCGAGTGCGAAGTATCGGCACGCTATAGCCTGCAGGGAGCATACAAGGTATTCGTGTCGGGTGACGGTGTGACTGGCGAAGTGGCTGGGAACGCGGAAAAGACCGACAAAAAGCCGTCCGGTAAAAAGCGCCTGCTCGAAAAAATCAAGATTCGCTTCACCGTGGCAGCCAACGCTTTGCCGGGCGTGCGCGACGTCCGCATCGCCACGCCACAGGGAGTATCCACGGTGGCCCAGCTTGTGGTGGTGCGTGATCCGGTCATTCGGGAAGCCGCAGCCAACGACACCATGGAGACCGCCCAGCGCATCACCATTCCTGCCACTGCTTGCGGCAGGATTGAGAAACTAGAAGATGTGGATTACTACAAGTTTCACGCCGCGGCTGGCTCATCGTGGACTTTTCACGTGCGCTCGCAGCGCCTGGAGAACCGGATCCACGATCTGCAGGAACACGCTGACCCGATCATCACTCTGCGGAACGCGCTCGGCACCGTGCTTGCCGCCAACGACAATTACTTCTTTGGCGACCCGTTGCTTAACTACCGTTTCCCCGCGGCTGGGGAATATTACCTGGAAATTCGCGATGCTCGTTATAGCGGCAATCCCTACTGGGAGTACAGCATCGAGATCAACGACCGGCCATTCGTGACCAACGTCTACCCGTCATGTGCCGCTCCGGGGACCACGACGGTTCTCCATCCGATCGGTTACAATTTGCCGCCCGACGCAGTTACGTCACTGACTCTGCCCGCCGGAGCTCCGGAGGGGCTGCAATGGGCCACGCTGACGCTGGCTAACCATCAAATAACCAACGAAGCGCCGATCATTGTCAGCCGGTTGCCGCAGGTTTTGGAGGCCCCGGGTGTCAAGAATACTCCCGCTGCCGCTCAACACATCTCCGTGCCAGCCGGGATTTGTGGCCGCATTGCAAACCCCGGAGAAATCGACTGCTATGCATTCGATGCCAAGGCCGGCGAGCGCTTCACGTTTGAGGTGGTTGCCCGCGCGCATCAATCAGCCATCGACTCGGTACTGCGGATCCTCAACGACAAGGGAGTCCCTCTGATTGAGAACGATGATGCCGGCGGGCGCTACGTCCATGCCGACTCATTGATCGAGAACTGGACTGCCCCGGCCAATGGTCGTTACATCATCGAGATTCGCGACCTGCATCTGCGCGGCGGTCCCACCTTTGTCTATTTTCTCAAAGTCACGCGTAGCGAACCGTCCTTCACGCTGGAAACCGACACCGACAAGACCTTATTGGCCCCCGGCACATCCGGAGTCATTTTCGCTCGCGTCACCCGCAGGGCCGGCTTCAGCGGAGAAGTGCAGCTTCATGTGGAAGGATTGCCGGCGGGCGTGAAGGCAACTTGTGGCCGAATTCTCGCCACCGGGACCGACGGCTGCATCCTTCTGCGCGCGGCCCCGGATGCTCCGCGCGGCGCCTCCAACATTCGCGTTACCGGCTCAGCCAAGTACAAGGAGGCGAACGGCAAGACAGCGGACCTCACTGCCGTCGCCCAACCTTTGCAGGAAATCTACATGCCCGGAGGAGGTCGCTCCCACTATCCCGTTGAGACACATGCGGTTTCCGTTGGTGATGCGCTCGACCTCAAGGCGGTCAACATCAGTCCGACTGCCATCACGCTTCGGCCTGGCGAATCGAAGAAGATCGACGTCACGATCGATCGGCAAGCGGGCTTCAAGCAGAACGTAACGCTGGATGTCGTTTACCAACATCTCGGGTCCATTTACGGCAACAGCTTGCCGGCAGGCATCACGGTCGACGAGAAGGCAAGTCAGACCCTCCTGACCGGCGATCAAACGAAGGGAACTATTGTTCTCAAGGCAGCCCTCGACGCCAAACCGGTGCAGAATCAGCAGGTGCCGGTTATGGCACACGTCTCCATCAACTTCGTCATGAAATTCACCTATTGCGCCCAACCGCTGTATCTAAGTGTGATTCCAGCTCAGACTGCGGCCGCACGAAAATAACCCCACTCTTGAACGGGGAGCGAATCTTTCGGTGTGCCTGGATTTTCTCGAAGTGCAGCTCGATCTTGCTGACGAATTCGCGAATCACTTCCCGCAATAGCATCGGATCCGCCTTCTCGATGGCTTCCCGTAGGTGCCAGAGATGCGCTTCCGCCTGGTCAAGCGTTTGCTCCATGTCGGCCTGGTCGCTTCCTCTCTTCTGGTTGTCCATCTGCCTTTGGAGTTTTTCACGCTCTTCTTTCCAGGCTCGCACCGTTGCGGAAACATCTCTTAGTAAGTCTTTGTCGATTTCCGTCAAGCGCTCGATGCCCTTGCCGATCTTGCGATCCAGGACCGCGATTTGCTTTTGCAGCTCCCGTAAGCGCTCCGGTCGTTCGCGGTTCGCGTCGCGTATTTGCTGGCGCATCTCCTGCCGAACCTTTTCCAGACATGCAGGGTTCAAGACCTGCTCCTGAAGCTTGCGGACGACGCAATCGAGCATCTTCCGGTGTAACACCATATTCGCGGAGCAGGCGCGCTTGCCGTAGTGATGGTAAGACGCGCAGCGGTAGAACGGTTGCCCGTTGTTCATCATGCCAATCATTCGAGCCCCGCAGTTTCCGCAAACCAATAGCCCGGCCAGCGTGTACTGCCCACCGCCGATGACAGGCGTCCTGTTCAGCTTCAACTCGACCCATGCCTTGCGATTCAGGGATAATCGCTCCTGAACACGCAGAAACAGCTCTCGGGACACAATGCCTTCGTTCAGGTCCATCTTGATAATCCAATCCTGGAGAGCGTTCTTGCCCCCCGGCGCCCTGGAATCGGTCGTTTTGATTTGCCCGGCCGAGACGGAAGTATACTTCCCGCAATGTGCGGAGTTCCAAGTCATGTCACCGATATACTTCCTGTTGCGCAGGATCTTCTTTAACGTCGCTGTAGACCAGAATGGCCCACCGCTCGGGTTGCGTACTCCGCGTGCGGCTAGCTCGCGAGAAAGGGCATTCATGCTGTAGCCGTTGGCGTATAGTTCAAAAATGAGTCGCACTACCCGAACATCAGCAGGCTCACCAGGAACAAGACGTTTGCCGAGAACTGGGTCGGGAATCAGTTTCAGGCCATGCGGGACGGGCCCGCCCAGCCACTTCCCTTCGTTGGCCATCATGAGCATACGCGTCATTACGCGCCGGCTATTGGCCTGAGACTCCAGTTTTTTTGATTCCTGGAGCACGCAATCCGTGATGCGGCCGGCGAATGACTCCCAGTCGATGCGCCCCTGGCTGCACGTTTCCAGCCGTGCCCCGGCGTCTCGGAGCTGCTTCACGTAATAGCCCTGCGTGATGCTGTCGAAGCGCATCAGGCGGTCTTTATCATCGACCAGGATGACGGCGAATTCCTTCCGCTTGGCGTCCTTCATCAGCTGCATGAACGCCTTGCGTTTTTCTTCCTCATCCCCGGCAATCCCCTCATCGATGTAGTCGCGCAGAATCCGGTAGCCGTTGCGCTCGGCGTAGGGTTCCAGCTGGGAGCGTTGCCGAGCGATGCTATCTTCCTGCTTGTCTGTGGACATGCGGTAGTAGGCGACGGCGTTGATAATAGACATGTGAATCCTTTCTGGTAGACCACGGAACCAGCTGCCAGCTGCCAGCTGCCAGAGCAAAGCGGCGTCGACTTCAGAGGTAGAACCTAACTCCCACCGAAAAACTTAGAAAATCCCGTCAAAATCGGAGTTTACGCACTTCTGGGGCCGTTTGCAAGCGCGTGGGAGCGCGCTCGTAAAAGCGCGAGGATTTGCGGATTTTCCGCGCGGTGCGCGGAAGATTCCGCGCTGCCGCGATGGGTCGACAGTGGGGGCCGTCATTCTCGCGATAGGTACTCACCGGAGACGGTGCTCGCCTTCTTCTGGGAAGAATCCGATAGTCCGGTTGCCGCATGAGCAGTTTGAAAACTTGCCCTTTTCCGCAGTCGCTAAGCAAGCTGACCGCACGTCCTCTAATTCCGGGCATCATAATTTATCATCGCGGAGCTTGGGAAGGCATATGGCCGAAAAGGAAAAGGTGTCGAGCCCCATGAACCGATCCGGCTGTGGCGTTCTCCGCTAGGTGCATACAGACTGCTGCGAAAGGCTGCTTCAGCACACCTTGATGTGACGTTGGATTGGCTTGTCGCCCTCCAATCGGGCGACATGAATGACTGGCGTCGTCACGTCAAATCCGCCAAGACGCCGGCGCCGCAGAAATTGGGATTGCCAAAACTTTGCATGGGCTTACCCATGGCTGCGGCCAGGGACAGGAGGAGCCGGTTGTGAGGAAAATTCTTGTAATGGATCGCGCGGCCCATGCGGAAGTCCAGTCCGCCACCGACCAGCACGAACGGGATGTTATCGAGAGTGTGCGAATTGCCTTTGCCGAGCTCATTGGTCCACACCAACAGCGTGTTATCGAGCAGACTACCGCCGCCGCCCGGCTCGGGGGTTTGGGCCAACTGCTGGGCTAGATAGGCCAACTGCCCGCAGAACCATCGGTTGATCTTGGTCAGTTTTTCCTGAGCGGCCATGTCCTTGTCCTCGGCGTGGGACAGCTCGTGATGGCCTTCGTTCACGCCGAGCCAGTGCATCCGCGCTCCGCCAACCGAATTGGTGAATTGCAGCGTGGCAACTCGCGCGAAATCCGCTGCGAAGCTCCGGACCATGAGATCGATCTGCGCTTTGCTGATCTGGGGCATCTGGTCGTTTACCTTCTTCAGCCCTGGATCGAGCACCGGAACCGCATGCCCTACCGCCCCTTGCCGGGCCGCCTGGAGCTCCTGCTCCATGGCGCGGACGAAGGAGGCATGCTCTTCCAGCAGCCTGCGGTCCTCCGAACTAACCTTGGCACTCACCTTGCGCAGATCTTCTTGCAGATCGTCAAGGACACTCTTCAGGAGTTCTTGATTCTTCATGCGGCCGTAAAGCTTGGCGAACATTTGATACGGATCATCGATCGGCGCCAGTGGCTTGTTCGGACCTGCATACACCATACGAGTCCACGTGTCCGCACGGTCCGGCACCATGACGCCAAATTCCAGCGATCCAAAACGCGTGCGGGTCTGGGGTTTGCTTTGCAAGTAGCTCTTGATTTCCTGATCGATCGACAGCCCCTTGGCCCATCCGGCCGGGGTATCCGAGCCTCCTTGGACATTTCCGGGATAGAGCTCGATGCCGGTAAGCAGACAGCCGATGCCGCGCATATGATTGTCGCCGTCCCCGCGCACTCTGTCGCTGATCCCCTGTAGGACTAAGGTACGATCGCGAAACGGCTCCAAGGGTTTCAAGCTCTCCTTCAGCTCGCTCAGTCTTCCCGCCTTTTCCGGCCAAAACGTGCCCGGCACGACGCCGTTCGGGCTGAACATGATCACCAGCCGCTGCTTGCGCCTTTGCTGATTCGCAAAGCCCAGGCTGGGCAAGTTCAGGATGAATGGAAGAGCCGCTGCCCCGATACCCAGGTCACGAATGAACTCGCGTCGGTTTTGCTGATTCATCACGTACACGGCACTCCTAAAAGCCCGTTGCAACAAAGGTGACATGCACGAAAAGCAAGAGAATCAGTCTCAATTGTTGCAACAGGCTCTAATTCTTCAAAGGCAGAGCCGAAGTTGCCATGATCTCCACAATTAGTTTACGGATATTGGTACCGTGCCCCCGGAAAAACCCGCGCAGATTCTCTAATTCGCGGGGACCGAAGGCACGGATGGGCTGCTTGACGAGGTAGTGAAAGAGGTGCTCGATGAACGCATTCTGCGCCTCCTCGCTGTCGGCTAAGAACGTTGCCAGGTCGCGAACACCCGCGAACTTCACTCGTTCACCCTTGCGTGTTTCATAGATTCCCATCGCGTCGATTGGTTTGCCTTGGTCCCGATCGCGAAAGCGGCCGATGGCATCGAAGTTCTCCAGCGTGAAGCCGAGCGGATTGATGATCCCATGACAAGCCTGGCACTGCTGCGGCCGGGTCTGAAGGGCTACGCGCTCGCGCGTGGTGAGCTGAGGGTGCAGTTCAGCCGGAAGGAGCTCAAACGCCTCCGGCGGCGGTCGGAGCGGAATCCCCAGGACGTTGCGTGCGAGGAAGACGCCGCGATGAATGGGCGAGCTCGTCGCCGTGTGGGCAAACGTGGCCAGCAGGTACGGGTGCGAGAGGATTCCCGCGCGCGTATGCGGATCCTGGGAGACTCTTACAAAAGGAGAGTCGGGCCGGAGGTTCGCCCCATAGAAGCGCCCCAGCCGGCCATTGAGATAGAGGAAATCCGCGAGAAAGAGCTGACGGAAGTCCGAGCCCTCGCTCCAGACCACCTCATCTAGGAATAAGTCGAGGGAATCGCGCAAGTCAGAAGCGGCTACCTGGTCGAACCCGGGAAATTGGTCCTTAGCCTTGAACAGCTCCGGAACGGGATCGAGCTTGAGCAACTGGAAAAGGAAAGTGCGGATCTTCGAACGTGTCCGCAGGTCCCCAACCATCCGCTCCGCCTGGTACACTACCTGCTCACGATTGGCCAAGCGTTTGCTGACCGCGGCCTCAAGCAGCGGGGGATCGGGCAACGAATCCCAAAGCCCAAACGAGATCCGGGAAGCGACGTCGAAGTCATCCCGGCCGCCGCCAATCTCACGGTAGAGGAACCGCGGCGATTTGAGAATGAGGAGAAGTGAGCGCTTGGCTCCCGTCTCCGGGTCTGGAGCTTTTTCGAACTGACGCGTGATATAGAGCTGCCTTTGCTCATCGGTGAGCGGCCGTCGGAAGGCCCGTTCGGCAAAACGACGACAAAACTCGATCAAGCGTCGGTTTCGGTCGGAGGTATGTTCCGAGACGTCGGCAAGCTCTCTTAGGTGAGTCATCACATAATCGGCTACCTCGATGGCCGCGCTGGTTGTCGCCTGGTCCCAGGCCTCGGAGACCGACGTTCCCCGTTCATAGCCAAGGTTTCGGTCATCGGGCGGAAAGGCTGGGTTCAGGACGAAGACCTCGGGAAATCGTGCCGGCGACAGATTGCGCGCCGGAATGACCTGGGCGGCCTGTCCAGGCGGCTTCCACTCCAGCGCGATCGACGCTTTGGCGACCGGCATCTTGTCTCTCTTCTCTTTCGAATCCTGCACGCCTTGCTTGGCCTTGGAGAATTCCAATCGCAGCGAATAAAACCTGCCTCCCAGCAAGTGGATGGAGGCGCGGTGTTCAATGTCGTTCCCAGACTTGACCCAAGCGTCGACCAGCGGATGGACGATGTCGTTGACCCAGAGGCGCGTGGCGTGTTCCGTACGGACTACGAATTCGTACTCGCCGGTCTCGCGAGCCAGGACCGATCCTTCCCAGCGAATCGCAAACTCCTTGGCATCGATCTTCCGGGGGAATGGGCTCGAAATACCGAAGTCGAAGTGGATCTCCGCGTCGAGGCGTTCCAGAGCGCGCTCGCCTTGGTGCAACGTGCCCGATTTGAAGTACTCTCCATGCAATCCGTGCTGCTCGTTCCGCGGGCCGGGCGTGCGGAAGCTGCCGACCAGGTCCGTCACAGCATTGTAATACTGGCGCACGGTGAGCCGCGCCAGCTCGATCCGCGGCGGTTTCTTGCGTTCCTGGGCGGCTTTCGAGTAAAACGCCTCGTAGATATAGCTCGCGACCTGCTCGGCCTCAGTGGCGGTGCATTTCTGTGGAGCATCCTTCGGCATGTACTTAGTAATGTAGCGCGTCAGCTGAGGCAACGCCCGATTTCCGGAAAGTGTGTGCGGATAATGTTCGTCGGATCCTTCCCCCGAGGCGCCGTGACAGAGGGCGCAGTGCGTTCGGTAAATCCGCTCACCTGGGCCAACCTCGTCGGCACAAAGCATCCTGGAGGGAAGCAGCAATGCTGATCCCGCTAGTGCAATGCAGGGCGTCAGGCGGTAGAAAACGGACAGAATGCATAATCTAATTTGCATTGGGAGCTGGAGCTTAACCGAGTCACAAGCTATTTAACAATTAGCGTGGCTGGGACCGCCAACAGTGCCCCGCGGCAATAAAACGTATCTTCAATTTGAGCGTCCATCTGTACGCTGTCAAGCTCGGACGAGGAAGCCCGTTCGATGTTCGCTCGCAGACGGCGTTTGTCACATTCAGGCCATGGGACACATTAATGACAAGGAAGGTCGTTTTTCTTGTTCGGTGAGCCGCTACCGTATTGATGTGGCTGCCAATCACGCCGAGATGACCGGATCGGCTACCATCAGATGTCGGGAGGGGAGACGAAATCGTACATTATGACAAGAGTAGGTTTTAGCGCGTCGGAACGAACGGCTGCATACCTTTTCAGCGGCTGTAAGGGACAGGACTATGCCTCGAGCCATTGCTGGCACCATCGCATCTGCCGTGATCCTCCTACTGCACGCTAATGCCGTTTGGCCGGCCGAGCCGGCGACCAATTCTCCCGCAGCCTTAAAGACAGCTGTCACCAAAGCGCTCGGCTTGCTGAGGAAAGGGGCAGAGGGGCATGTCGCTCAGCGCACGTGCTTTGCTTGCCACAATCAGGCGATCCCTATCCTTGCCTTTACGACAGCCCAGGGGCGAGGATTTCCGAAGGTTGACCTGAAGAATCAACTTCAATTTATTGCCTCCTTCCTTGACCGAAACCAGGAGAACTACCGGAAGGGCAAAGGCCAAGGCGGAGATGTGAGCACGGCGGGGTATGCCTTGCTTGCCCTCGAATTAGGCGGATGGAAGTCCGACGCGACGACCGAGGCGGTAGTGGAATACCTGCTGCTCCGGGCCAAGAACCTGGACCACTGGCGAACATCAAGCCATCGACCCCCCTCTGAAGCCAGCGACTTTACATCGAGCTACCTGGCCATTCGAGCCCTGACCAGTTGGGGCACACATACCCAGCAGGACCGCATTGCGAAGCGGATTACCATAGTTCGCGAGTGGTTGCGCAAAACCGAAGCCAAAGATACCGAGGATCGCGTATTTCGCCTCTGGGCGCTACAGGCAGCCGGGGCGCAGGGCAATGAATTAATGTCCGCTGGGCAAGCGCTTTTGCGAACCCAGCGCAGGGATGGTGGGTGGGGACAGACCGACGCGATGGACAGCGACGCCTACGCTACCGGCTGCTCGCTGGTCGCGTTGAATCAGGCAGGCAGCATGGCAACGAGCGATCCTGCGTATCAACGCGGTGTTGCATTTCTTCTAAAGAGCCAGCGGCCGGACGGCTCCTGGATGGTCCAATCTCGAAGCCAACCATTCCAAACCTATTTCGAAAGCGGGTTTCCGCACGGGAAGGACCAGTTCATCTCCATAGCAGCGAGCGCCTGGGCGACCACGGCCCTGGCCATGGCGTGCCCCATTGCGGAGAAGGCGGAATCCTTCCCGACCACGCATTCGAGGACCCGCTAGCGTAACGTCCCCTCCCAACGGCTAACACCCTCAACTCCCGACAGGGATCGAACCCATCGGCGCAACCCCCGTGCGGGGCTATGACTTTAGGGAAATCGCTTTATCCGGGCGGCGCAAAATGCGGCGCACTTCACCCCGATTCCTTGGCAATCGACCCCGCCCTGGCGAAAATCATCGCCGCTTGGCCGAAGCTACCCGAGGCCGTGAAGGCCGGGATCGTGGCCTTCGCCCAGGCCGCAAGTGGTTCCGATAGCGAAGCCCAGGCTTACCCTACGTTGCGCCACGTTTGCGCGTGTCGCGTTCTGGCGGAGCCGGTTGGGCGAACGCCCGACCTTAGCGACTCGCGGCCCACGTACCAAGGAATCGGCGACCCGCGTAGCGCAGGCAAAAGCTGCTGGAGTCCGCCTGCGGCGCCTCCAATCTAGGTAGAGACCGGAACGAACATAACGATCTGGAATCAACCCCAACGGGTGAGCTAAGCCATTCGCTCGTTCGAAGGGAGTCATGGAAATCCGCCAGAGGACGCGCTGCCGGAGAATGATTAATGCACTGACTTGGACGAGGCCAATCCCGTAACTCCTCGAGCAGCCGCTCGATGCTTGCGGATAGATTTGATTCCCCTCGACCGCGGAGGATCCTACTTTAGTGGAAGTCGTCGCCGATCTGCCGATAGGCAGGGTGCGAGAAGCTCGATCTGATGTAGCAGAAATCTAGGAATATCCGGTGCACCGAGTTCTTCCGGAGGCGGCATATAGAATGCGGCAAACTTGCGCCGTCGTTCGTTGGTTGGGCAGGCATATGCGGGCAGCGGGCCTGTTTTTGCGTGGTTTGATGATGGGTACACGGGGAAAACGTATCGCGCACCAGTAGTGCCATTCTTAAAATACTAGAATACTCTAAAGCGTTTTTCATTTGCATTCCAGCGGCGGCCGGGAGATAATCACCACCCTACCCATCGACTTGCCTTGCGCGCTTCAGGTGGAATCATGCCCGTCATCGCCGAATGTCCTTCCTGTGGCAATCGAGTGCAGTTATCGGATGCGTTTCAGGGCCGCCGCATTAGCTGTAGCCTCTGCCATACTCCCATCCTCGTTAGCGCGCCGGTGGCGGAAGCCATTCCGGAAGTTGAGATCATAGAACCAGGTCCCCCGGCGCTGCCGGTCAACGTCGAGAACCTCGAGGCGGTGTTGGCCCTGGAGGAAGTTGAGTTCGAACCGGCTTCGCGTGGACCCCGGGAACCGCCGCCCCTGCCTGCCGGCCGCAATCAAACGCTAGCGGATAGCCTGGGGATTGCTGCGGTTGTCTTGGGCGTTCTCGCCCTATTCTGCAACTGGATACCGGCCGTCCATCTAGCAGTCTTGCCGATGGGCGGCTTGGGCTTGCTGTTGGCTGCTGGAGGTCTCGTGCTCTCGGCGGCACGGCGCGCGCAGGCAAGAACCTTCTCCTTGGGCGGTTTGATCGCGAGCCTTGGCGCCATTGTGGTCGCAGCCGTGTTGATGTCGAGGGGAAGCGGCGCCGGACCGAATGTAGGAGAGGAAGCCGGTGCAGTTCGAACATCGTCGCCGCAAGCCGGAACGGTGGCCCAGCTAATTAAACTGCTGGAGACAGGTGACGCCGTGGATCGGCAGGATGCGGCGGAGGCATTGGGAAATTACGGGCCGCAAGCGGCGAGTGCTGTGCCTGTCCTGGGCGAGGCCCTACGGGACGATACGCCGCAGGTGCGTGCTGCCGCGGCGCAGGCATTGGGAAAGATAGGGGTGCAGGCAAAAAGCACCTTCCCTGCTCTCTTACAGCTAGTGGGCGACGCTAGCCCGCGGGTACACGAGGCTGCGGAGACGGCGTTGGGCCAGATCGGCGCCGTGGAGCCGGCAGACCTTCCCGCGCTGACGGCTGCTTTGGGGTCCAAGAACGCGCACGTTCGCCTGCATGCACTTCAAGCGTTGACCCAACTTGGCCCAGCCGGCAAGGGGGCTTTCAAATTAGTCGTCGGGGCGCTCGGCGATGCTGATGGAGACGTTCGCGAAGCTGCTCGGAGCGCTCTGCAGGCTTTTACGCCGATCACCAGGGCACACATCGTGGATCTTCAGGAGACCCTGAAGGACTCCAATCCGCAGGTTCGTGCCGCCAGCGCGCGGCTTCTCGGGACGTTGGGTATGTACGACAAGTCCACGGTCTTCGTTGCTTTGGTGCCTGCGCTTCAAGACCGCGATGCGAATGTTCGTGCCGCGGCGGTCGACGCCCTCTCGATGATGGCCCCGCCGGACGAAACTGACATGCCAGCCCTATGTGAATTGCTGAAGGCCAGAAGCACGGAGGCACGCTGGTACGCCATTCAAGCTCTCAGCCGGCTCAAGCCAGTGACCCGGGCTGCCGTCCTGCCGCTCGCGGATGCGCTGGATGACCCGGAACCAAAAGTGCGCGAAAGCGCAGCCGCAGCCCTGGCTAGCATGGGGCCGGACGCCAAGGCCGCCGGCCGCGCCCTGGCGGATGCGCTCAAGGATCCGGACCGGAACATGACTAGGTGCGCGTTGGACGCGCTGGCGAAAATCCTCGGACCGGAAGCTGATTATGCCGTTCAGCCGCTTTTTCAGACGTTTCGGGACAAGGACCAGCAAACGCGCGACCTGGCTGCAAAGACCCTTGCCAAAATCGGCGAGCCGGCCTGGCGAACTTTACGGCTAGGGCTGAAAGACGGCAACTCGGAGGTCCGCAGGCTCTGTGCGGAAGCGCTGGCGCAATTGACAACACCGGCGCTGGACGCCGTGTCGCCATTGATCGACGCCCTCGAGGACGAGCGTGCCGAGGTTCGCAGCGCGGCAGCATTGGCGCTAGCAAGCGTCGGACCAAGCGCTCGGCCTGCTGTTGCCGGCCTTCGTAAGAGGTTGAAGGATAACGACCCCAAGGTCCGCAGCGCGTGCACGACTGCATTGGCAAGGATCGGTAAGGAAGGTGGGAGCACGACGGCTCTTATCGAGGCATTCGACAGCGACGACAAGGTGGTTGCCCTGATCGCCGGTCAAGCCCTCAACAGGATGGGGAGGCTTGGCAAGGGCGATGTTGCCGCGTTGGCAGCCGCCTTGAAGAGTCCAAAAGCGGAAGTTCGGAACTTTGCTGCGAGCGCGCTGGCCAAGATAGGTCGCGATGCCAGGGAGGCCGTGCCCACGCTCAGCGCAGCGCTGCAAAACCTCGATTCCCAGACCCGGTGCCTTGCCGCGCAGGCGCTTGGCAAGATCGGCCCGGACGCGCGTGCAGCCGTGCCCGCTTTGGCGCTGGCGCTTCAAGATGAAGAAGAGGCCGTTCGGAGTTCTGCGGCAGCCGCTCTGGGCGACATTGGCCCTGATGCCAAGGATGCGATTCTGAACCTGCTAAAAGCCTTGAGGGACAAAGATCACGAGGTACGCAGGAACGCGCGCAGGGGACTGAGTAGAATGGGAGCCATTGCCGTGCCCGAACTGGTGGAAATGTCGCACGAGGTCAGCAGCCGGTTGCGTCTTGAAGCCGTGCTGACACTGGGGGATATTGGGCCTGCGGCAGCGCCCGCAATCGAGCGACTCAAAATGCTCGAGGATCGCGACGGCTCGGCGGATATCCGGACGGCGGCCCAGGAAGCGCTGGCGAAGATCGAGAAAAAGTGAGGCATCCGAGCGTGGCAATTCCAACGCGCACCCTGCTCCGCCCCACAACCTGCCCTCATTGCTGGGCAAAGTTCGAGCCGCAAGACATCTTGTGGATCTCGTCCCATTCAGATCTTCTGGGCGATCCGCGTCTCGGTCCGGAGCAGCCACAGCGCTTCCTCCCCACGCGCTTCAATCTCCAGGGGTATGCCCTCGACTCCCGTGGTTTCGTCTGCCAGTCCTTGGCGTGTCCGAAGTGCCACCTGCCGGTCCCACGCGTCTTGCTGGAGACCGAGCCCACTTTCCTCTCGATCCTGGGCACCCCGGCGTGCGGCAAGTCGTTCTTCCTGACGGCGCTCACATGGGAGCTGCGGCGACTGCTGCCCACGCATTTCGGCCTCTCTTTTGCCGATGCAGACACGCTCTCGAACCGCAGCCTCAATGAGTACGAGGAGTCCCTGTTCCTCAATCCGAAGGCGGATGAGCTGGTGCCGCTCGCCGACCTCATTCGGAAGACCGAGTTACAGGGGGAGCTTTACAACACGGTGATGTACGGCAATCAGAATGTCAGCTATCCACGGCCGTTCCTGTTTACTGTGCAACCTCTGGAGCATCATCCCTACGCTATCCAGGCGCCCCGGGTCGCGCGCGTATTGTGTCTCTACGACAACGCTGGCGAGCATTTCCTGACGGGGCAAGATTCCACCGCCAGCCCGGTGACCAGGCATATGGCCCGGGCGAGCATCCTATTTTACCTGTTTGATCCGACCCAAGACCCGCGCTTTCAGAAACTTATTCGGCAGAACAAACCGGCCCTGGCGGGCGCGCCCTCCAGCCGGACCAGCAGACAGGAAGTTGTCCTCCAGGAGGCAGCGGGCCGCGTTCGCCGGGTGCTCGGTCTCTCGCAGGGAGCAAAGCACACGCGCCCGCTGATCGTGGTGCTCACTAAGTACGACGTCTGGGCCCACCTTCTACCGGAAGCCGACTGCGCGGAGCCGTGGGTTATCAAGGAGAATCTTGCCGGACTTGATCTCGAACGCATCGAAAATCGGTCGCGCGAGGTGCGCGCTCTGCTCCTCCAGGTATCCCCTGAGTTGGTCGCGGCTGCCGAGGGGTTTGCCGAGGAGGTGATCTATGTACCCACGAGTGCCCTGGGTGAAAGCCCGACGCTGGGTGAACAAGGCAAGGGCCTGGCCATTAAACCCGCCGCGATCAAACCGATTTGGGCAACAGTTCCATTCCTCTATGGAATGTGCCGGTGGATGCCCGGCCTGATCCCCAGCCGCAAACGAAGACAAGGACAGGATTCCTCAGCGGATGGACGCGGTGTCGCGGGGCGGCTCCAGCCCCTCGATGGCTTTGCAACCTGATTCCCGCGCGATTCTTACCATGAGCCATGAGTTGTTCCACACATCCGCGCCGAAGGGTTTGCAACCCGGCGCGAGTGGCTTTTGCACGGTGGCTGCCACGCGCGGCATTCCTGCCGCCTTGATGGAAAAAGTTGAGGCATTGAGCGGCTATCGGCACCTGTTATCGCCTCTCGATCCGAAGAATCCGGTGGCTTATTCCCACCTCCGCCTGAGTGCGCTCGGCAAATCGTATCATGTGTTATCGCGCATTTGCGCTGCCGGCCTCGATTATTCGCAGCGGAGCAACAAGTTTGCCCATCATGTCATCCTGGAGCCGAATGAGCTACCTTCGGCCGGACCAGCCTGGCTGCTCGCTCGGCCCGGCTTCATGGAGACCAGCTGGGACGGGCAAATACGCCTGCTGCCGACGGGGCGAGTTGCTCCAAACGGTGATGCGTTTCCGGATGTCTGTCGAGCCTGGCAAAGCCTTGCGGGCGACGCAGGCTGGGCGGGAGTTTTGGCAGAGACATTCGATCAGAACACCGGGCGTCCCGCGTATTTGCTTTTGCAACCAGAAGTGGGCGCTCTGGCCCTGATTGGGGAAGCGTTGGCCCTCCTGTCACCCGAGTCGCGCTGGCTAGTCACTTTCAATACCTACTTCACGGGCCTACACCAAGGAACACCTTGCGCCTGGCGGGTGGTTTTTGCAGGTTCTGACGAAGCGAAGAAAGCTGGGCGCGTTCCTGGGGTGCTCTTACTCGACCTGACCGCCCCCCTCGGACCCGCGCAGGGCGGCCCGCTGGTTGAGGAGGCGCGAATGGGCCGGCGTGCCGCGCCCATGAATCGCCGAATTGTCGATTCGCAGAAACCGTTGGAAAAAGTGCGCAGTGCTGATAAGAGCATGCCGACCACGCCGGCGGCGCTGGCTGGGAGTGCCGATCTGCCGCCGTGGGAATCCGATACTTCTTTGCCGCCTGCCCCTCCGTCGATTCCTCGTCAGCCGCAAAAGATCGCCCCGGCATTGCCACCTCCACCGCTTTTGAACCGCCCGCCAACCGTGCCCTCCAAAGTAAGGGCTAAACGCTGGGCGATCTATCTGCTCGTGTTTGCAACAGGTTTGTTAAGTGGGGTCTTACTAAGCTTCGCAGTCGGCTGGCTGCATTCCGTTTCAGTCGACCTTCAACCTAAAAATCAGCCAGACACCGAGGAACCGATGAGCGAAAACTCCGCGTTAAACTCACCTGATTCTTCGCCTCCAGCCGCTGGCTCAGCAGAGCGAGACAAAGCTCCCAAATTAGTGCGAGCTTCCGAACCGAATGCGAAAGAAAAGAAACCAGAAAAGGTCCCGACAAAAGCTATGCAGTCTGCTTCTGGCTCAAAAGCATCGGCTACCCGGGCCCCTAGCAACCAGGTAAAGGATGACGCGCAGAAGCCATTGAAGAACGCCCCATTTAACGCCGCTACTCGTGCCCAGGCAAACCCTCCGGCAACTGAGCTACAACCAGTCAACCAATTCTTGGCGCTGGCTCACCCCGGCGGACAGTCCTCTCCCCAGGCTGAATTCATACACTCTTACTTGTATCCTGCGCACCATTATTCCTTTAACTTAATTGGCATTAAGGAATTGAAAACCAAGCGACCCCTCAAGCTGGAAACAAGCGACGGCAAGCTCATTGTACGTATGGAAAATAGTGGGAAAGACACCGGAATGGAACTTGCGCGAATCAACCGAGTCGATCCAGCGCTGGAATTCAAATGGAGTCCAGGCAATCAAGATACCAGGGACGCCCAAGATCTGATCCGGAATTTTGCAGTCCTGCAAATCACCGACCGCGAGACGGGCGCAAGTCAATATGTCTCGCTCATTGCACCCAAGATCGTCAAGACTAAATGCGTTTTGAAAGAGAAAGATCAGTTCACGTATGTTCTCAGCAGTCCCAGCGCTGATTTGGCGCCCATGCGGCAGCTTGTTTTGGAGAGCGCAGAAATATCTGAACTCGGAACATTCTCACGCGGTGCCGCAGAAGACGTGAAACGACTTGCTTGCAAAGACTATTCGCTTACCTTGAAGTACGTCCCTCCTAAACTGCAGGTTCATGGGGCACAATTCGTTGTCGAACTGAGTCGCAAGGGAGGTAAGATCGAGCCGTCAGAACTTACTCTGAAATCTCTCGTCGTTTATCAGAAAGTAGAAGGTCGGTTGAGGGTAGATGTCTACATAGTCGAGGCCAGGTAAGAAGTCTTCGTAGAGCATGCTCCCAGAGGTTGGCCATGACCGACTACCAGCGCGTGGTTGATGAAATCCGCTCCTTCCTTCACGCGAACGATCAGACTTACAGAGATTCTCTGAAGCCATTGTCCCTGGCTTACAACGAGGTCTGCCAGGAAGTCAACCAGCGGCTCAGGCGCTGCGAGGAGTTCCTGCAGAAAGGGCTGCGCTCGGAAGCGGTTCATTTTGCCCATGCGGAGCCGGTGCTTCTCGATGTCTTGGCGGCAGTCGATTTCCCGGAACGCAGCCAATGGGAAGAGCTTTCTCTGTTGTATGGCCTGCCGCCGCCGCCCTACCTGCGCGTCGATACGGCCGAGGCGCTCAATACGGCTTATGCCGAAGAGCAGCCGCTCGAGCGGCTCCTGCGCGAGCATCGCCTGCTGGCACTCACGGGCGCGCCGCTTGTCGACCGCCTGAAAGTCATGCGCGCGATCGCGCACGTCGATGCCGCCAACCCGGTCTGGACCGAAGACATCAAGGAATTCGAAACCATTCGACTACAGAAGATGGACGAGGACATCACCCGCGCCCTGGCCGACAAGGACACGGAAGGGCTCTTTGATCTCTGGGAGGAGCTGCAGGGCTCTCCCTGGTTGGCGGAGGCTGCCGGACAGCTCGCCGCGCGCATCGAAGACAGGGTCAACCAATTGGCCCACATCAAGCTCCGCAAGCGGATGGAACAAGTGGCCGAAAAGCTTCATCGGTCTCACGCTGCGCGCAATGAATCCAAAAGCCGCGAGCTGCGCGACGAATGGAATCGGTTGAACCTGCAGGCGAGGTTGGTGCGCCAAGACCCCTTATGGCGCGAAATCGGCCCCGCCCTGCAGTGGTTGGCTAGTTTGGATCGCGATCAGGCAGAAGAATTTGAATACCAGGCGGCACTCGAAAAGCTCGAACAGGCGTTCGCAAAAGAAGCATCCCAAGGCGAATTGCAGGAACTTTACTACGAAGCCCGCAAGTTCAAACGCGGCATGCCGCTGGCAGTGGAGGAACACTATCGCAATCGAGTCGCCAAGATACAGACTACCGAGAATCGCCGCGAGCGCTATATCCTGGTGGCGGCGGCTTCTTTCGGTTTGCTGATCCTGGTCGGGTTCCTCATCTTTGTGCTGGCCCACAAGGGCCGCTAGAGAATCGGAACATGGCCGAGCGACGATATTACTTGCGCGTGCGTGACGAGGTGACGGGGCCTTTCCGCATTGAACAGCTCCAGCTCTTCCGCATTCGCGGTCAGTTGCAGCCGCATCACGAAGTCTCCGAGGATACAATCACCTGGGAGCAAGCTTCGTCGGTGGAAGAACTCTACAACAGCGCAGCCGCGGAGCCGAGCGACGTTATCGAAATCATTCCATGCGAGCTCGGGCGGCCGTCGGGTTTGCTTGCTCCCGAGCCAAACGGCGAACCACGGGCAGATTCCGCACTGCTGGCCGGCGTGCCGGTGGAGTCAACCGAGTCGCAAGCATTGCCCGCAAAATCCAGCGTGATTCCAGGCAGGCCAACGCTTCGCAACTGGCGGCGCCGTCTGCCGGCAATCTTCCTCGCTGCAGGAGGCGTTCTAGGCTTATGCGGAATTTTCTCGTTCGCTGGCAGCGTCTCTCTCAAGGATAAGTCTCAGGAAGAGTTGTCCGGACTGCGCCGGGAGTTGACCACCAAAGAAAAGGAACTCTCGCAACGAGAGCAGGACCTCGATTTCAAGCAGCACGCAGCTAATCAGCGAGAGGCGCGACTCGTTCGACTCCAACAGGAGCTCGATGATAAGCAGCAAGTTCTCGGCAGCATGGAAAAAAAGATCAGCGAATCGCAACAAGCCATCAAGAAGGACGAGCGGGGATTGGCCCAGCGCGAGAACGCCGTCCGTGCCAGGGAACGAGCGCTTGAGGAGAATGAAAAGCTATTGACGAAACGACAGCAGGATCTTGACAAGGTGAAACAGGACTCTACAGGACGGCGCGACAAATAGCGATCCACAAGTCGGCGCTGCGCCAGGTGCATCATGGTCGACAGAAAGCTTTATGTCCGGTCGCGCGGCAAGGTGACCGGGCCATTCACCCTGGAGCAGCTTCGTTCGCTGCGCAAGCGCGGGCAATTGGGCCGTTTTCACGAAGTTTCGGAAGATCGTCAATTGTGGACGGCCGCGTCCTCCATCTCGGAAGTATTCGCGGATGCTAAGACCCTTGAGGAACCCGCCGATACAGCCGTGCAAGAATTAGCCAGCGCTCCTCCTCCGGCAGCGGCACGGGTGGAATGGTATTACATTGATGCTTTCGGAGCACGGCAGGGGCCCGTCGCCACTGAGGAGATTGTGGCCCAATATCAATCCGGAAACATCGCCGAGGCCAGCCTCGTCTGGAAGCAAGGCTTGGCAGAATGGGTGCCGCTGGAGTCCTTGCCCGGTGCGTTCCCTCAGCTCCATCGCGGGGACGGCGCTAGTGCGGTGGGCCGCGACGACGACTCCACGAGCGGAACAGCGAAAGCAACCTCTTGGCGGAGGGTCCGAACCGGCCTAACGCTTGCGCTGATCGCGATTTTCCTGTTTGTCGGTGCCGGCATGGTGGCAGGGATTGCAATCTTGATGGCCGTGACCGGCAAGGGAGGCGCCGACCTGGTAGGCGTGATGGTCTTTTTTATTCTGGCGTGGGCACTCAATTTCACGTCCCAGGTTTTGGAAGCCGTCGCCTTTGGGTTCTGCGCAGCAGCGCCTTCGCGCAGTGGAGCGAAAGGATTGGGAATTACCGCCTGGATCATGGCGATCGCTATCCCGGTTCTCGCCGTCGCAACGATCATCTTGCTTATCTCTTCCGCGGGTTTGTCCGCCCAAGACTCGGAGCACGTCGTCGCAGCGGTAACCGGCGGCCTGGTTGGCGCCCTGTCCATCGTGAGTTGGCTCCTGGCAGTGGTGAAAATGGTCTCAATCATGCTGTTTCTCCGAGCGGCGTCGGTCTATCTCGAGGACACGAAATTGGCGCAGCGTCTGTCCTACCTGCTGATTCTCTATGGGGGGACCGCGTTCTTTTCGCTCTTCCTTGCTTTCAGCATGGCGACCTGGGCATCGCCTCGGGGCGGCGAGACGGAGATGCACGCCGTGGGCCTCGTTGCTTTCGCGATGTTGACTGTCATGCTCTGGCTCTTCTGGCTCATTTTCTACATCGTTTTGCTCCTGCAATGCAGAGGACTGATCGAGAAGCGGTTGCCTGCGCCGTGAAAGCACCGCGTGAGTTTGGGCGACCAATGTGTCGCGTCTGCTGCCAATGGCGAGCGATTTGCACCTTGTGAATGTGCACAACTCGTAAGCCTTGGCCTGTTCGGGGTGACAGCGGAATGGGGCCTTGCAACATGTCGATTTGTACCTTTCATGTCGCCGGCTAGCGCGCGGTCCGGAATTTGTACCTCTGGAATGATTGCACGATCACGGACTGAGCTAATCCCGGCCAAGAGCATTCAAAACAACATGCGGTCGCCAGAAGGAGTGGCGCTCACGGCTCCAAAACGTGTTTGAGGTCGACATGGACGCACTTGCATCCAACTGGGTCTGTTCTCGTTTCCCGCCAATTGCTTGGTGCCTCTAAGAACCCTCGCCTCGCGCACTCCTGCCGGGAGCGATCCCTCAGAGCACCAGCACTGCAAGCAGAGTTCTTGCACTACGGTTGCGGCTTGGCCACATCGCTCGCGATGTTCGGTCCGGGCGACTCATACTGAGGCATCGGCTTATCCTGGAGGTACTTGTCAAACCAGTTGACGATATGCTCCAGGCGCTCCACGCGGTGCCAGGGTTTCCCGGAACGTGACAATTCATGCGATTCTCCGGGAAAACGGACCATGACCACCGGTTTCTTCAAGAACTTGAGTGCCCGGAACATCGTCTCGCCGCCGCTAGTACTGGGGGTGCGGGAATCGGCCTCCCCCTCGATCAGCATCAATGGCGTCTTGACGTTGCGAATGTATGTGATAGGTGAACGAGCCGCATAGTCGGCGGGGTCTCCAAACGGTGCGGTCTTGAACCAGTTCGGGTGAAACAGGGTAAAGTCGGCCGCGTACCACCAGGCCGACCAGTCGGCTATCGACCGTTGGGAAACCGCCGCGGCAAATCGGTCCGTTTGGATGATAACCCAGTTGGTAAGCAGCCCGCCGCCGCTGCCTCCAGTCACTCCAAGGCGCTCAGGGTCCACGTAGCCTCGGCGGATAACCTCGTCGACTCCGGCCATGAGGTCTTTGTAGTCATCACCAGGATAATGGTACTGGATTATGTTGCCGAACTCTCTGCCGTAAGAACTGCTGCCGCGCGGATTGGGATAGAGGACGACGTACCCCTTGGCTGCCATCCATTGGAACTCGTGGTCGAAGGTGTAACCATAGGCAGCGTGCGGTCCGCCATGAATGTTCAAGATCAGCGGGTACTTCTTGCTGGGGTCAAAGTCAGGGGGCTTCTGGAGCCAAGCTTGGATTTTCCTGCCGTCAAAGCTGGGGTACCAGAATTCCTCCGGCGCTGACAGACGCAGATCGGCGAAGAGTTTTTTGTTGATGTGCGTCAGCGGTTTGAGCTGGCCTCCCGGGCCATCGGCGATGTAAATGTCGCCGATGTTCGTGGGAGTTGCGACGAGCAACGCCAGCCGAGTGCCGTCCGCGGAGGCGCTAAAGGATGTCACCTCGTGGTCGCCGCTAGAGTAAGGGCTTGTCCTGCCGGAAGCGATGTCGAAGATCTCAAGATTGGTCCTTCCCTGCCTGGCGATGGTGTCCATCACGGTTGTTCCGGCGCGGTTCCACACCGGCCGGGAAGCGCCGCCAGCGCGCGGCGGGTGCTGATCACCGGTCAACCCGCCGCCGACGTCGTAGTCGTAGGAAGCGGTCAAATTGCGAGGCACAGCCCCGGGTGCCGCCTCGACGACGAACAGTCCTGGAGGCGTATAGGAGTTCACCGGCCGATTCAGGACACCCGTAAAGGCGATGCGTTTGCCATCGGGGCTTAGCGCGAAGCTAGCGATCGTGCCCTCGATGGCTGCAACCTTCTGGATCTTGCCGCCGTCTGCGGAGATGGAATAGAGTTCGCTCTCGCGGAGGTGGTAGTACGGCTCATGAATTCGGACGGAAACGAAATAAAGTCGCGAGCCGTCCAGCGACCAGGTTGGCGGTCCTTCTTCGAATTCGCCGTTGGTAAGCTGCTTGGGCGATGCGTTCTCCCCGCCAGCCGGAGGGACGGTCAGGGTCCAGATGTGCGCGCGGTGCTTGAAATCGCGATAGCCCCGGTTATCCATGCGAAATTCTGCACTGGTAATCACGCGCACATCGCTTTCATGTGCCGGCTTGGTCTGCTTAGTTTCCTTAGTCTTGGCTTGGTCCTCTGCCGTCGTGCTGCTGAGGAAGGCGATTCTCTTTCCATCTGGCGACCAGGCAGCCGCGGCCGCTCCTTTTGAGAGAGTCGTGATCTCGGTAGGCTCCCCTCCTGACAGCGACATTAGATAAAGCTGCGACGGTTGCGCTTTGTCGTCCTTTTCAATTGCGCGAACGAAAAGCAGGCGGTTACCCTCGGGTGACCAGCGCGGTGATGAATCGTGGGGGCCGTTGGTCAGTCGTTGCGGGTCGCCCCCCTGGGCCGAGACCATCCACAAGGCGGTTTCGTATCTATCCTTGTCCTGGTTAACGGTGACCTTCACGAAGGCCACGCGCGTGCCGTCGGGCGAGATTTGCGGGTCGGCTGCCCAGGCGAATTGGAAGAGGTCTTTCTCCGAGATGAGGCGTTTTTCTGCGGCGGTGGCCGCAGGTGTTGCTGTCATCCCAAGCACTAAGGCCAACAGGACAAATCTGCGGGATAAGCGCATTGAAAGGGAACTCCTCAAACAAAGAAGGAATCGTGTATCACCCATTATTCACACGAGCCAGGCTGCTTATTCCAATGTTTTCTTAGCCTTCTTAACGTCGTCCACGGCAAGTGCCAGCTCCACGAGGTCTCCATCGAGTCCAATCACGTAGATCGCGTGAAGATTAATGCCGGCTCTGGCTAGCTTCCCTGCGACCTCTCCCAGCTCTCCGGCCTTGTTCTCGAGCAAAACGGTTACAAGCTCGCTTTCCTCGAAACGGATGTTGCTCTCAGTGAGGGCAGTCCGTGCCGACTCGACGTCATCGGCGATGACCCGAATCACTCCCTGGTTGCCGATCACCATGCCTGCGATGGATTTCATGTTGACGTCCTTGCGGGCCAAGGCATCGGCCGCCCGGGCGATCTCCCCGGGTCTGTTCGTCACATGAATGGCAAAGTCTCTCATGGAAGCACCTCGATGGTTGGGAGCCAGGGCACGGGCGCAACCCACAGCGCTCGGCCAGGGCTGGGAATGCGCCTCTAGCATAGCTTGGAGATCGAGCGATTCCCAGACTCAGCCCATCCTGACGGGCATCAGTATTTCCACCAGAGAGTTCTTAGGATTCCCTTGAAGATGATTCCCGTCGTTAAACTAGACCTCGCGGGCGTGAATGATAATTTGGTAAGTCCGACGCGTCGGCTTGCAAAGAAATTCTGACTGCATGCTAGCCTCTTCGGACCGCCCAGGATGATCGGCTGCGCATTACGCATGCAAGATTTCCGAGATTACGGCCTGCGCCAAGAATGATCCCAATTACGCCGAGTTGGGTCCATCAACGTCGCGCAGCGGACATTCAGAACAAGACTGGTGTTTGCCCGCAAACTAGGTAACGAGACGCGCCCCGCCGCCACCCGCCGCCTGAATGGAGGTCTGGACAGCGTTGGTTCAGGTCCAGCCTCCACAACTGTTCTTTGCGGAAGACCGACAAATTTGCCTGCAAGGTTGAAGAACGCGTCGTAACTGCGTAACCTTCAGTCGATGCTCAACCGCAATCTACAATCCTGGAAATCGGTCGAATGTCGGAAGGTGCAGTTTTCAACCTGAAGCTGCCTGCGTGCCAAACTCTTGCCGACGGCATCACAGAAACTTTGCGCGAAGCCATCTTAGGCGGGCTGTTCGAGCCACGCCAGCGTCCTGCGGAAGGAAAACGTGCCTATTGCCTCAAGGGTAGTCGGGCGCCGACCGCGAGACCCACGCCGTGATGGAGCAAGAAGGGCTCGTCAGCCGGACGTCAAGGGGAGGACGACGGTGACCTGCCTCTCCCGGGAAAATGTTGAAGGAATCTGCAGCTTGCGTGTTCAACTGGAAGCGCCTCCACTGCGACTGGCGATTGCGGAACGCAACGCGGCCCACCGTGGCAACTTGGCAGACGACATCGGGGCCACCTAGAGGACCAGCTACGCTCATGGACTCGCCGAGAAGGACCGGCCGGGTGAATGCACCCGAGGAGAGACCGCCTAGCCAAGCGACTTAACGTCGTTCGGAGATAAAACCATGATCACCTTGCTGGGAAGCCCTCGACTCTCTTGCGACGGGCTGACGCGTCGGGAAACCCTGAAGGTGGGGGCCCTTTCTCTGCTGGGCGGCTTCTTCAATCTGCCGAGCCTCATGGCCTTGGAGCAGAGCGGACGCGCTCGCGTCCGAGATGCTAGGGCCAAAAGTATTATTCTACTCTATCTGCAGGGAGGACCCGCCACGCAAGACATGTTTGATCTGAAGCCCGACGCGCCCGTCGGCATTCGCTCGGAATTTAGGCCGATCGCTACCAGCGCGCCGGGAGTCGCCATCTGCGAGCACCTGCCGAAGATGGCGCGCTGGATGCACAAGGCCGCGATCGTGCGCTCTACTTATCACAATGGAATTTGTCACAGTAACCTGCCCATGTACACGGGCTTCGACGACGTTCGCGATGAAACTCTCCGGCCAACCGATCCGCCCAGCATGGGCTCGGTATGCTCGTACTGCGAAGAGCAGGGGATCCTGAACAAGAGGCCGGGAGTGTTGCCGACCAGCTACATCTTCTTGCCGTGTCCGCTTGGCTGGGGAGAAGTCAGGCAGAAGGCCGGTCCGCAAGGCGGCTTCCTGGGCCAGCGCTACGACCCGTTGTGTACGGAATGCACCGCGTACGTTGATCGTCCGATGAAGAAATCGGACGACATGCAAGTGGTTCGCGGCCAACCGCTCTTCAAGGGAGTCGATTTGCCGGTCGATATGACCCTCGACCGTCTCTCCTCGCGACGAAACATGCTGCAGCAGCTCGACGACAGCATGCAGCACGCGGAAGGGCAGCGGGCACTAAGCGGCTTCACGGGCACGCGCCGGCTGGCGTTCGACCTCATCACGTCGGCACCGGTCCGCGAGGCGTTTGATTTGAGCCGAGAGCCACAACGTATTCGCGAGCGCTACGGGAATTCGTTGTTCGGCAGCAGCACGCTGCTCGCGCGTCGCCTGGTCGAACGAGGCGCTCGCTTCGTCAACGTGAGCTGGGACAACTTCCGTGAACGATTTGAGTTTCCGCCCAGCAACCAGGTCTGGGATACGCACGAGCGCAACTTTCCGATCCTTCGGGACAACCACTTGCCCCACCTTGATCAAGTGTACTCCGCGTTGATGGAAGACCTTGAAGCTCGCGGGTTGCTGGACGAAACGCTCGTCGTGATGATGGGTGAAATGGGTCGAACGCCGAGGATCAATGCCAACGGCGGCCGCGACCACTGGACCTTTTGCTACTCGGTGGTGCTCGCCGGCGCCGGCATCCGCGGCGGTAGCATCTATGGCGCCTCGGATTCCCATGGGGCCTATGTCAAGGACAAGCCGGCCCGCATCCGCGATATTTGCGCCACCATTTATCACTGCCTGGGCATCAATCCGGAGATGGTCGTCTACGACCATGGACAGCGGCCTATCTCGATTGCCCAGGGCGGCCAACCGTTGGCAGACATTCTGGCATAACGCAGCGAAAACAGCGCGGCAACTGGCTTGATCGGCATACGGTGAAGGTATGGCTCTCGCCACAACGTGCTCGAACGATCGCCCGACGCGCGTGCGCTACTGGGTGCTGGCCGCAGCCTGCTGTCTAGCCCTGCTCACTTACGTCAACCGCTTGGGTTTTAGCGTTGCGGCCTCGGAGATCAAAGCCGATCTTGGCCTCAGCGACGAACAGATGGGCTATCTTGCGTCTGCCTTCCTGGTGGCCTACGCCCTCTTTCAGATTCCAGGAGGGTTGCTTGGGGACCGCTTCGGCGGCCGCAACCTGCTCACCGTCATCGTCGTAGCCTGGTCGTTGCTCTCCGGCGCCACGGCCCTGGGCGTCGCATTCCCCGTCGGTGCGGCGGCGCCGTTCGTGTTCTTGTTGATATTGCGCTTCCTTTTCGGGATTTGCCAGGCGGCCGAGTTCCCAAGCCTGGCGCGCGTCATGGCGGACTGGATGCCGGTCCAGGAACGCGGCACGGCCCAAGGTGCAATCTGGACATTCAGCCGGCTCGGCGGCGCGATCGTGCCGTTCCTGTTCACATGGATGCTGGCGGTCTTCGGCACCTGGCCCACGCCATTTTGGGTCATGGCAGGTCTGGGCGTCCTTTGGGCCGTCACTTTCTGGCCCTGGTTTCGGAATCGGCCGTCAGAGATGCCCGGAGCCGTGAACCAGGGCGAGCAGCAACTGATCGCGTGGGGCCGGGTCGACGAGTCTTGCCCTCGTGAACGTTTCCCTTGGTCTCGGTTCCTGAAGTCCAGAGACGTTTGGGGTCTGTGCTTGATGTACGGCTTCGTGGGTTTTGGCGGGAATTTCTTCACTAGCATGCTGCCCCTGTACTTACGGGACCACCGCGGCCTGAAAGGCCTGGAATTCGCCTGGCTGTCTGCGCTCCCCTTGGCTGCGGGCATTGTCTCGTGTGGCGTCGGCGGCTTGCTTTCGGACTGGATCATCCGGCGCACGGGAAGCCGCACGTGGGGCCGGCGCTTCAACGGAGTTGTCGGGCTGGCTTTGGCCGGGGTGGCCACGCTCCTCATCCCCCAGGTAGAGGGCGTGTGGCTCCTGGGACTTTTGCTCAGCACGGCTTTTTTCTTGAACGACCTCAACATTGGACCCGCGTGGGCGGCCTGCGCGGACGTCGGCGAGCGCCACACCGGCACAATCAGCGGCGCCATGAACATGGTAGGCTCCCTGGCCGGGGCGGGCGGGGCGGTCTTGGCCGGCTCCCTCTTCAAGCGGGGACACGACGACATTGTCTTCACCGTTTACGCGGGCACCTATTGCTTGGCAGCCCTGTGCTGGCTCTGCGTCAGGGTGAGCAAACCCTTGGCAGACAAGGCCGCCAGCGCAATCCCCGCCTTAGACGTTGGCTCCCTAACCGACGCCGTGGCGGTTCCGGAGGGGGGCGCTGCCGTCCGTTGAGCCGTGCTGGCGGATAGTACCATTGTCGAGGTACAGATGAAAATCACGAAGATTGAAACGATCCGGCTGCCCGAGCACCCCAACACCATCTGGGTGCAGCTTCATGCCAAAGACGGGTTGGTCGGCCTCGGCGAGAGCTACCATGTTCCCGGTGCGGTGGAGGCCGTGATCCATGACTACGCGGCGCCGCTGCTGCTCGGTCAGTCCGTGTTTGACCGTGAGCGTCATTGGCAGAATTTCTTTGCCTATGCCAACTTTTTCGGCTACGCCGGTGCGGAGATGCGGGCCTGGTCGGCCCTGGACATCGCCCTCTGGGATCTGCTGGGACAACACCTCGGCGAACCCCTTTACAACCTGATGGGCGGACAGTGCCGCGATTCGATCCCGATTTACAACACCTGTGTGAACACGCCGAAATACACAGACCAGGATGCGTTCCTGCAACGTCCCGGCGAGTTGGCCGAATCGTTGTTGGCCCAGGGGTTCGGGCAAATGAAAGTCTGGCCTTGGGACCGCTTCGCCCCCCAGATGCGCACCGACCGGGATCCTGGTCCGGCGGGCTGGTCGGCGATGGGGCCGCCGGGGCACTACCTCTCTGCGCAAGACCTCCAGAAGGGCTTGTGGGTGGTTCAAGAGATCCGTAAGGCCGTGGGGGACCAGATGCACATTGCCGTGGAAGGCCATTCCCGTTGGGACTTGAATTGTGCCCTGCGCATCCTGCGCTCCCTGGAGCCGTATGATGTTCTCTGGGTGGAGGACATCATTCAGCCGGACAGTGTGGACGACCTGGCCCGCCTCGTCCGAGAGACGCGCGTGCCTCAAGCCGTGAGCGAGCGGCTGTTCACGAAGTTTGCTTATCGTGACGTCCTGGAACGCGGGGCCGCCCACGTCGTCATGCTGGACATTGTCTGGACGGGCGGACTTACAGAAGCCGTGAAAATCGCCACACTGGCAGACACCTACCATCTCGGCATCGCCCCGCACGATTGCACCGGGCCGGTCAATGTCTTTGCGGCGCTACACCTGTGTGCTGCCGTCCCGAACGCGATGGTAATGGAAATCGTGCGTGGCTTCGTCGAAGGGTATTACCTTGAGCTGCTGACACGGTCGTTTCCTGTCCGCGAGGGCAAGGCGGTCTGCGAGCTGGGCCGCGGGCTGGGCGTTCAGCTCCGGCCGGAGGTGCTGGCGCGTTCTGATGTAAAGCGCCGTGTTTCCGCGGCCTAAAAGGCTGGTTTATGATAAGCCCCTCGCCCGTGTACTCACGGGAGAGGGGCTTGGGGTGAAGGGTTCAGTGAAGCTTCAGGAGTCCAAAACCCTCACCCCCAACCCCTCTCCCGTGAGTACACGGGCGAGGGGAGAAAGCAGGCTTGTAACATTAAGGGGAGCACCCAAACGATGGCAGACGGCGCCAAGAAAGTCGCGATCGTGACCGGCAGCACGCAGGGACTCGGAGAGGCCATCGCCAGGCGGCTGGTGGACGACGGGCTGATTCAGGGGCTGGTGATCTGCGGACGCACCAGCGCCAACGGCGAACGCTTGGCCCGCGAGTTCGGCGCGCGCGGCTGCCGGACCGAATTCGTGCAGGCCGACCTCGCCGTCGTCGAAGACTGTCGCCGGGTGGTCGAGGCGGCGCGGCGTGCTTTTGACCGCATCGACTTTCTGGTCAACAGCGCCGCAACTTCCGAGCGCGGCACGATCCTCGACACGACGCCTGAGCTTTTTGACCGCATCATGGCGGTAAACGCGCGCGCGCCGTTCTTCCTCATGCAGCGAGCGATTCAAATCATGATCGACCGAGGAATCGCCGGGTCGATCCTCAACATCATCAGCATGTCCAGCCACGGAGGCCAGCCCTTCCTTTCGCCCTACTCCACTTCCAAAGGCGCCCTGGCAACCCTGACCCGCAATGTGGCTCGCTCCGTGCTAGAGCACCGCATCCGCGTTAATGGCCTCAACCTGGGATGGATGGATAGCCCCGCCGAACACGCCGTGCAGAAGAGGTTCCACGGCGCCGGCGACGACTGGTTGCAAAAGGCCGAGCACGCGCAGCCTTTCGGCCGACTCATCAAGCCGACGGAGGTGGCGGAATTCGTCGCCTTTGTCCTGTCGGAGAGGTCCGGGCTGATGACGGGCTCGATCATTGACTTCGACCAGAACGTCAACGGCACGCAAGCTTGAAATGAAGCCAGCGTCCACGGTCGGGAGTATTTGGCGACCGGGCCGAAAAACCCGCAAGATTGCCAGAAGGAGCTCAAAGCAACAAAACTGGAGCCATCATTCCCTCGCATTCCGGCACGCGTGAGGTACTCATGAGACCGCTTTGCATGAACGGATCCCTTACCGCCGGAGAGCACTACCCCTGCTACTTTGGCCCTGGCTCACTTGCCTTCTGTTTCGCCTTCGTTTCCAGTTCTTGGAGCAGCTTCTTGAAATCGTCGCGATTGCGTAGCGGATCGAGGTCGGTGTCCGCTTTCAGTTTGGTCACTTCTTCATAGCCGTTCTGGATCGCCTGGCGCAGTGCAGCCATAGCTTCGTCGGCGTACGAGTGTGCCAGTTCCTTGCGTTGAGCGTCCGATAATCGCTGGTCTTCTTTCACCAGAGTCACGCAGCGTGCCAGCAAGCGCGTGGCAGCGTAAAAAACAGGACCCTGGCCAGCCCCAACCTGAAGGCACTCCGAGACGGTCCGGGCGACTTGGGCATGCTCGCCCTGGCGAGCGTGCACGTCCGCCAGTTGCCAAGAATCAGTCCGAAACGAGTCCAGATAATTCTTGTGCCGCGGGTTCCGCCGAACTGCGGCCTTGCGATGCTGGAGGGTCGACTCAAGGAGCGATTGGGCCTGCCGGAGATCACTTTCCGCTAGGGACAGTTCAGCCAACCCGTGCAATGTGTCCGCCAGCTCGTTCTGAAATTCGGCGCGCTGTGGAAAATCGGTCACCAACTGTTCATAGAACGAACGAGCTCTCTGAAATGCTTTCTCCGATTCCAGGTGTTGATGCATGTCTCGTAGGGCAGTTCCCAAATTGTACAGGCCGAACGCAAGTTCCCACCGGTATTCGGGCACTGTGGAAATATCCATCACGAGGGGTTCGAGAACCTCCACGGCTTGGCGATAGGCCTTCTCGGCGTCCTGTAGGCGGTCGCCCTGGATCAGAACGAGCCCATAATTGATGGCGCTACGACCCAGTTTCAGCCGATATTCGGCCACCCGTGGAAAGTCGCGTGTCAGGGTCATCCATTGGTCAAGTCCCTGGTGGTGGGCTTCTTGCCCCTTTTGCGTCTGGTGCATCTTCGAATGCAGGTTTCCCAGGCTGTTGCAAATATCCGCCAGTTGCCCCCGACTGCTCGCATCGTCGGGCAGGCGAGCCACCAGGCTGAAAAGAAGATTCCGCGCTTCGCCGTAACTCTGCGCTGCCTCGGCATCGCGGTCGACGCTCGTAAACAGATTCCCCGAATTCGTCAGCACGAGGGCCAATGCTCTCTGGTAAGCGGGATCCTCGGGAAATTCGGCCAATAGCTTCCGCGCGCGTTTCAATGCCTCTTGATAGGCTGCCTCCGCGCTCTCGAATTGACCATTATCCTGGAGCAAGTTGCCAAGGTTGAGGTGGATTTTGGCGAGCTGGGATCGGTAGTCGGGTACGGGAGAAGATTCTGCCGCCAGTTGTTCGAGAATGGCCAGGCTCTCGCGGTAGGCGACTTCGGCTTGCTTCGGCCTGCCCGTGGCCCTCATCACGATGCCCAGCTGGGTGTGGCTTGCGGCCAGGTCCCGTCGGTACTCGGGGACCGTGGGAGAATTGGCGGCGAGCAGGGCATACAAGTCAGCGCTACGACGGTAAGCCGCTTCGGCATCGCTCATTTGCCCAAGCTTGGTGCGAATCCTGCCCACGCGCAGATAGGCGGCCGCAACCCCCGCCCGGCTCGCTTCGTCCGCGCCGGTATCGCGGGCAAACTCCTCATAGTATTCGAGAGCCGTTTGCAGAAATTTCTTCTCTGCGTCCGAAAGGTCTTTTGTCCTCTGTTGGGCCAGCCAGTCCTCCACGATTTGGGACGACATGGCATCCAGCGCCTGCCGCGCTTGCTTGCGGCGTTTGGCCTCCGCCAGCAAGGCCTCTTCGGTCCGGTGCTGCTCGGCCTGCACCTTGGCCTGCTCATCGGCCAGCTCGGTGTTCTTGGCGGCCAGCTGGTCGTTTTTCCCCGCCAGCGCGCGGTTGGCCAGGGCCTGCACTACTAGCACAGACGACACGCCCCCTACCAGCGCCACCGCCACGGAAGCCACGGCCAGCACCGGACCCTTGTTCCGTCGCAGGAACTTGCTCAAGCGATAACGAGCCGAAGGAGGTTGCGCCTCCACCGGCTCGTCTGCTAAGTAATGCTGGATGTCGCCAGCGAACGCGTTGGCCGTTTCGTAGCGCCGACCCCGGTCCTTCGCCAAGGCCTTCAGGGCGATGCAATCCAGCTCGCCGCGCATCAGTTTCGAGAGCTTGGCAGGCTCCGTCTGTCGCTGCGCCGAGATTGAAGGCAGCGACTCCTTCGAATCCGTCAACCGCGTGCTCGGCTTGGGTGCTTCCTCCTCGATAATCGCCATGAGCAACGCTGCGAAAACTGTTCCTTGCAGCCGTTTGATGTCCAATGGCGTGGTGCCGGTCAGCAATTCGTACAGAAGCACACCCAGGCTATAGATGTCGCTGCGCGTGTCGATGTCCTGATTGTTCAGTTCAGCTTGCTCTGGGCTCATGTATTGCAGCGTGCCGACGACGGCTCCAAACTCCGTGAACATTGTTCGCTCGGTAAGCCGCTGCCCCATCGCCTTGGCGACACCGAAATCGATCACCTTGACCACGGGACGGCTATCATACGGTGCGACGAGCACATTCGAAGGCTTGATGTCCCGGTGGATGATACCCTTCTGGTGGGCATGTTGGATCGCCTGACATACTGACACGAACAATTCCAGCCGCTGCCGGATCGGGAGGCGATGCTGGTCGCAAAACTTGGTGATCGGTGTGCCCTTAACCAGCTCCATGACGAAGTAAGGTCGGCCGCTGCTGGTTTTTCCGCCGTCGAAGACCTTGGCGATGTTAGGGTGATCCATGAGGGCCAGAGCCTGCCGCTCGGCCTCGAAGCGGGCCAGGACCTGAGCGCTGTCCATGCCGGCCTTGACGAGCTTCAGAGCGACTATGCGGCGGACCGGCTCTTGCTGCTCGGCCATCCAAACAGCCCCCATGCCGCCATCGCCAATCAGTTGCAAGAGTTTATAGGGACCGATGCGAGTTCCTTTCCCCTCGGGCGGTGAAGGCGGCACAGTCTCGTCATGCGAACCGCCACCGTCGCGCGAAAGAGTGCTCGCCTCATGCAAGCCGAGGCTGGCATTCTCCTTGTCGGCCGGAGCAAATCTGCTCTGCTCCTCGGCCAGCCCCCCATCGACTGACTTCTCCAGGAAGCTGCCAGGCTCGTCGTGGGCCTTGAGCAGGGCCTCAACTTTGCCGCAGTTCAACTTCGGAGCCGCATTCCTGGTCGAGAACGACGGCCCGGGCGGCAGGGTCTACGACTTCTACCGCCTTAAGGAACACGTTCTGGACGCGCTTGGATTCGACTGACATGACGTGGCTCCCGACAAAACCGTTTATCCCTACTATTCCATGCGCCGTCTGTGACCCGGGCTGTCGAAAGAAAATGAAAAAGACTAGGCATCAAGAGCGTCGCGAAGCCAGGCCCGGGCATAGGTCCACTTCTGTCGTGCCTGGTAGATGGTGGTCTTGAGGACAGCGGCGATCTGCTCGTGACCTAGCCCCGCGATCTGACGGAGCTCAACGACACGGGCGGCAACCGCGTCCTCTTGCGCCAGTTTTTCCACTGCGTCATTCAGAGCGAGCAGGCTGTCGTCCGCATAGGGAACGGGGGGATCAACGAGATCGACCCGCAGGAACTCCCCACCACGCTTGAGCCGCTTCTTGCGTCGCGCATTTTCGACTAGAATGCGTCGCATCGCTTCGGCCGCTGCTGCGAGGAAGTGACCGCAGTCGTCCCAATGCCGTTCGTCGCGGGCGCCAACCAATCGCAGATAAGCCTCGTGGACCAGGGCTGTGGGCTGGAGGGTCTGGCCGGCCTTCTCGCTCGCCATTTTCTGCGCGGCGAGTTTGCGCAGCTCGGCGTAGACCAGCGGCAGAAATTGGTTGGAGGCATGGGGATCGCCTTGCTGGATGGCAGTCAGTTTGCGCGTTACTTCACTCATGCAGCCAAGAATAACCGCCACGACACCCTTCTGCCAGTCGCTTAGACGTCATGCGCGAAGGCGAGACCAAAGAGACCACTCGCGTGCCGGAGGAATAGACTCATTTATGGCGAATTGGGTCCGCAAGCGGGATTCGAACTTGGCCACTTCAGCCATCCGTGCCAAGCAAATCGGCATGCTAGTCGCAGGCCAAGATTGACTTCGCCAGCCCGGCCCCCTAAGTGTTTGAGAGACCCGCTCAGACGCCAAGCCGTACGATGCCGCGCGTGCCGTCCACCGATACCTTCTGCCCATCGTGGAACGTCGTCATCGCGCCGCGCACTGACATGATAGCCGGCAAACGCATTTCCCGGACCGTGACCGCGCCGTGAGAGAGAAGTCCACCGCTTTCGGTGATCAGCCCGCTGGCGCTGTAGAAGAGCGGGGTCCAGGCGGGATTGGTGGTGCGGGCCACCAGGATGGCCCCTTTCGGGAAGCGGGCGAAATCGGCCGGGTCGTGGACCAGGAAGCACGTACCGGTGATCTGGCCCGGGCTGCCGGGCAAGCCACGCAGCGTGTTTGCATCGGGGGCAACCGGCGTGGTTTCGCTGTCCTCTGCCAGAGACCAGCGCGGCGTTCTGCCGCAGCTGTCTGCATACGATCGCTTCGCTTCGTAGACCTTGTTGCGGTGAGTCGCCGCCTGCTCGTGGGGATAGGCGCGCACCAGGTCTTCTAGATCGGTCTTGTGGAAGAAGAACACATCCTCGGGCAGGTCCAGGATGCCACGCTCCTGCAGCCTGCCTCCCAGCACGAGAGCTGCTTCCCGCGACACGGGGTTGATGCGCGTGGTCTGGTAGTGTTCCAGGTCGTCGAGGGTCGTATAGGTGCGCGCTAGCCGGTTCAGCTCGCGGAAAAAGAAACGCAGCTCTGCGGGGACGGCGCTCAGGAACTGGTGCTCGGCCTCGGAATAGCGCAACCGTTGCTGTCGTGCAGTTTCGGCCGGGTCGGCGTCGGCGCCGCTCCGGAGAATGAGTGCGAGGGAGTCGAGTACGATGCCCGGCCGAGCCGACCAGGTCGGGTGGAAGTAATCCATGTCCATTTCGCGGTGACCATGATCTTCCAGGAAGCGCCGCAAGGCCGCCGTAAACTCGGGGAAAGCATGCAGGCGTCCTTGCTCCCAGATTGCCTGGCCGGCGTCACTCGCCATGATTTGCCTCAGGGCCGGGGTCATCTGGATCAACTGAGTCAGCTCGTGCAGCTCGCGATTCACCACGGCGGTCTTGGTCTCGCACGCCGCCTGCAGGCCGTCCACGATGGCCAGGGCTCGCTCCTGTCCGACAGCGAGAGCGACCAGGGCGTGCAAAAGGCGATGGAGGAAAGCTTGCGTCATGGAGATGGCAATGTTTGGCCGGAAGTAGTCGGAGGCCACCGCCAGGATCTCTTGCATGTGCTGCCAGATCTCGGGGATGCTTGCGGCGTTCAAGTTTACGGCGGAGAGCCGGCCCAGACGGAGTAAATAGCGATCCAGATCGCGTGCCCAGGCTACCGGCAAGTCGAGGACCCAGGAATAACGCCGCCGGAGGGCCGGGATCTCGGCCACCAGCTCCGGCAGTGTGCGGGCGCGCAAGGGCCGGTAGGATGCGATCAGGTCGACGGCGTTTTGGTTTCCGTAGACGTAGTCTTCGAACACCTCGAACCAGTCCCCTTGCAGGGGAGGCAAGCCCATCAAGGCGAGCGAGTGAGCCATCGAGCCCCGGAAGGCCACGCGAATGAAGTCCCAGGTCAGCGGGGTCATAGGGTTGGGGAAGCGCTCCGCCGATTCCTCGCGCGTCCAGCGCGGCTGAAACGTGGTCACGGGGCGCGACTGGAACTGGTAGAGCGTGCCCTGGCAAAGGCCCCATTCAATGTCCTGCGGCCAGCCGTAATGTGCCTCCACTCTTTGCAATAGTTCCGCAATCTGACGGATTTGCTCGTCGTTCAGGCACGGCTTGTCGGCCTGTTCCGCTCCCACCATGCGCTGTTCCACGCCGGCCGGCGTTGGTGCGACCATCACCGTCTTGTGGCCGAGGTCTCGCGAAAGGACCTCGAGTGTGCGCTTGTCAAGCGTGAAGTGATCGACCTCACACTCGCCAGCCACGACCGATTCGCCGAGTCCGTAATTGGCGTCGATCACTATCCGGTCCATGCGACCGGAAACCGGATCGATGGAGAAGCCAACCCCAGCGACTTCAGATTCGATCTGACGCTGGACGACGGCAGCCATGCGCGCTTCGCGCTGAGAAAATCCCTGATGATGGCGGTAGAGGACTGCACGGTCCTCCCACAACGAGATGAAGCAATCGCGAATGCGCTGCAGAATAGCGGCGGCACGGCGGATATTCAAATACGTATCATGCTGGCCCGCAAAGGCGGCCTGGGCCAGGTCCTCGAAGGTGGAAGAAGAACGGATGGCGAGCGCGCCATCCGAAGGAAGACCCTTGGCATTTAGCTTCTCGAGCGCGTCCTTGACCGCTTCTTGCAAGGCAGTCGGTAGCGGCACGCTTCGCAAGCGCTCGCGAACCTGGACACATTGTTTGCGCAAGTGGTCCGGATTGGCGTAGTCGAACGTCGACAGCTCGGCAACGAGCCAGTCAGCCCCAAGGAGGAATTGAGCGTAGCCCTCGGCCGTCACCACGAATCCCGGCGGCACCGGAAAGCCTGCCGCAGTCAGTGCCATCAGGTTCGCCCCCTTGCCGCCGACTTGCCCAACCGTTCCAGCTTCGGGTTGATCGAAGAATACTACCAGGCTCATAGAAGTTTCCTTTCTGGCTCGGTTGAAGGAATGGGAGCTTCCAGCTCAGATAGCGAACGCGGCCAGGTGCTTGGAACGACACCAACTGGAGGCTGCTCAGTTTTATTGGGACGCCAGCCGTCACGGATGGCGCGCAACGCGGCTACGGCATTTCTAGGGGAGATGAAATGCGCCCTGGCGTCCGGAGCCTGGAGGGCAAGCGCTACTGGCGTGAACCGCTCTGGCTCGCCACGATCCAGGGACTCGAGCCATTGATTCACCATGTCGTCACACGACAAGGTGAAACGGCCCAGCCGCTTGACCAGCCGAAACGTGATCGACCCGCGACCGTGGTAACTGCGATACACCAGTTCGGTGCACACCAAGCGAGTGGTCGTGCTGAAATCGAATTCAAAGTCGTACGGCTTGCCGACATGGCCAAGGGCTTCGATGAGTGCGGCCGCCCGCTCTGGCTCGGTGACATTCGGCCTCAAAACAAGGACGTGATCCGCGAACAGGCACTTTTCCAGCGGGCTGAGAATCACGCCTGGACTGATCGCCTCCAGCACCAGGCCGAAGCGCTGGTCGGCTGAGGACTGACTTTCCCAGCATCGGGGCACATCCGATGGCAGACTTGCTGCCAGTTTGGCAATCTCGTCCGTTGTGCCGAGGTACATAGCTGCATGGGTCCAAAAGCCCGGCAGCAAAGCCGTCGTGACCTTCTGCTCGGCCCGAACCAGGAGTACGTCGCCGGGTCGAAGCAGAGCGTGCATCGGCTCGAAAACGGTCGTATCGAGAGCGGGCCGATACTGGAGGGTGGTGCGCAATCCGACGAAGGTACTCCCTAAGAAGGCGTGCAAACCGTAGCGTACATTTCCGGCGGGCGCCGCGAGCGAGCGCCACAGAGCACGGCGGTCGTAACGCAGCCGGTGGCGCAGGAGGCTCAAGAACCTGGTCTGTACCAGGCGGCGCTGGCGGCGGATTGCCTGGCAAAGCCAGCCAAACCTTTCGTCTTGTGCCAATCCTAGCTGCCGGGTCGATCTTTGGTGCCGCCGCCAGAATCGGCCGGCGCGAGCAAGCCGGCGGTAATTCCACAAGGAAGTATAAGCTCCGAGCACCTGGTCGAAGAACCCGCCCTCCAGCCCAAATTTGGCATCTGCCTCGTTCAGTTTGCGCCGCACGACCGGCTCATGCTCGAACAAGGTAATCAGTCGGAGCGACTTGGCGTACAGGGTCAGAGCGGCCGTGTAACCGACGATAAACCCCTGGAGCTGTTGTGGAAGCGAGCCCAGGTCCTCATAGTGTGCATAGCGTTGGATAATCTCGTAGAGAGCCAGGCGGTAATTGCGGTAGGCAAGCAACAGCTGCCGGACGCGATCGTCTTCGTCCGGCGTGAAGTAGCCGCGGCTCTGTCTCTGGCTCGTGGCACGGACCTCGTCCATGGCGGACTCCAATCTCTCCAAGCCGGGGAGAATCTCTTGCAGCGTTGCGCAGTCGGCCCGAAGTTGGCCATCGCGGTCTGTAACCGTTTGTGGTGCTACAGCGAGCGAGTTCGGGCTGTGTTGGCTCTCCACGTCCTGATCGGCGCGCCAGCGGGCTTGCAACTCTTGCACATGCGCGATGATCGCCCGCCCTTCGTCGGCAAGTCGTCGCTGCCGGGCCGGCGCCGCGAGGAATGAGAAGAATGTACGCGTCCGCCTGAGAGCCCTGGCCGCACGCTCTCCGTAGAGGAGGCAATAATACCCGGAGTACGGCAACATCAGGGTATACAGGAATGCCCAGATTTTCGGAAACAAGAGCCAGACCGATGCGAGCTGGAGGATGTAGCAAAGCGGAAAAACCACGAAACTCGGATAGACAACATTCGATGCCCAGTGGTCCTTATCCTTCGATAGGGCCTTGGCGATCTTCTTCACAATCAGGTAAGGGATGACGTGGTTCATGGCGCCGAAGAGAGCGAGCGGCGCTCCCACGATCGTCAATTCCAGCTCGCGCACCATGAAAAGGAAGGCCTTTCCCAGATGCAAAGGCAGGTAGACTTCCGCAGGATCGATCCCGGCGCGCTTAAGCTCGCTGCGATAGCGGCGGATGCGCGCGGCTAACTCCTCAATTTCTTCACGATGCCGCTCACGCAGCGGACGGTAACCAGCCTGCAGACGTTCCAGAAGCGCGAACCAATTGGCGACCTGGACCTGTTCCCTACCCAGAGGAGCCGGCTCATTGCCGCGGGTCGAAACGATCTCGGCAGCCCAGGTCAGCAGGGCGAATTCGCGCCGCGATTCGTAACTGAGAGTCAGGTCCTCGACCCGGCCAAGAATCTCTTGCGTGAGATCATGAGGATTCCCATTGGGATGCGCTGCGGCCCAGGCGCCGGCGTCCACAGGCGGCCCGAACCGAATCCAGACCCCGGATCGGAACTGGTCCTTTTCCGTGTACAGGAGACCGACGGGCACAATCAGGAGCTTGCCCGGATTTCCGTTCTTCCGGACAAAATCCAGCGCGATCCGCGCCGGTCCAAGGTGGAACGGCTTGAGCTTGGGATCGGAGTGGCTCACGCCTTCAGGAAAGATGCAGAGTGCGCCGCCTTGTGCCAGGATGTCGCCGCAGCGTTGGAGGCTCTGGACATTTTGCCTGACGTCGGCCCCCTGGCCACGATCTTCACGACGGTGAAACGTGACCACTCCCAGTGCGGTCATGAGCGGTCGCAACAGGGGATTGCGGAGGAGGGTGTTCTTGGCGGTGACGGTCACGGGGCGGCGCAGCGAAGTCAGAATCAGGAGGGGATCGACCAGAGCGTTGCTGTGGTTCGGCACTAGCAACGCCGGTCCCTCGGCGGGCAGGTTGGCCAGTCCTTCCACTTCAATCTGCCGGAAGAAGATACGCAGCGTCAGGCGCGCCAGCACCCGGAAGATGCGGTACAACATCGGCTTCCCCTCCCGGCAAGGCCGGCAAGCCCATTGCCTGACGGCGGCGTGCCCAGGTAACAAAGACGCGCTCTCCCAGCGGCACGCAGCCGACCGCGATCACGGTGCCCACGATCAGGTCGATCACGTAATGGTACCGAAGGACGAGCGTTGAGACGTAAATGAGCAGCACCATCGGCAGGTAGGTCAAGCCGCGCAGGCGGTTGGTCTTGAGATCGAAAAGGCAGAGATAGAGCGACCCGCCCACGTGCAGACTTGGAAACGCTCCCTGAAGCCCACCGGAGGCGTCCACACCGCGGAGAACAAGCTGATAAAAATAGCCCCCCGCCAAGCTAACCTCGTAGTCCGCGGCATGGTAGACCACCGGGCCGCGCGCCGGCAGAAACAAATAGCCAAGATAGCTAATGGCGTAGGTGAACACCCAGCCGGTCAGGAACTGATCGCGCTCGAAGGCTGGCCGACCCAGGCATCCCAATGCCATGGAAAGGTAGATGTAAGGAATAAAAGCGCCATAGATAAAGCCGAAGAACTCCACTCGGCCCGGCGTCAGGTATCTCTGGAGAAAAAGGCTCGGATCAGTGCCGAACAGCCACCTATCGATCTGCGCGAGAGGCGCGTCCAGCGAGTAAGGCATTGCCGCGGCGCCCAGCTTGCCCAGGCTGGTGTACAGCGTAAAGATGACGGTCACGATTACGGCCGGGCGGAGATACTGAGCGAAAAGCCTGATGTCCCATCGAGTCCATACGTAGGTGCACGCGAGGAAGCCGACCAAGAGTCCAGTCTGGAGGAAGAGGAGCGCCAGCAACGTTGGTCCCACTGCCGGCAACCGCACCGCGGCCACCACGACCGCGAGGCTGAGGAGGCCGATGATGGTCCAATCGCTGGGCTGGAGAGTGAGCCAGAGCTTCTTCACCGGAGTCCACATGAATCGGACCAATGCAGGGGTATCGACGTTTTGAAGCGTTGTCACTGTGCGGCCATTCTAAGGTTGCCGGAAGGCGCATTGCCACAACAAAGAGTTGCCGGCGCGTTTGGCTACTTCTGAGGCGTAAACGGGGTGGGCTTTATAACGCGCGAAAGAGTTCCTCCGGAAGCACCGCTTCGTCTTGGGCGAGCGGATCGATCGGAACCTTTACGACCTGTTGGAAATCTGATCCGGGCCAAGTACAGCCGGAACCACCACGAGTTGCTGGAGCATACCAATCTCGTTCTGGAATTCCTGCGGTTCCAGATGCGGCTGGCCGAGGACTTGCAATGCGTCAAAGTCGATAGTTACGGCTTAGTAGCGAATTCGATTTGTTCCCCTTAGCTGGTTCGATTGATCTCCATTCTGCCGCGGACGGAGCAGTCGTGCTCCGATTCGCTTTGAACAACAACAAACTCAATTCAACAAAGAGGCTCCATTCTTATTCGTAATTTGTTAGCGCGTACCTATGGCTCGGGAGCGCTTAGGGGGCGAAGTATCTGAAAAGGCCTGCCGCGGAGGAGTAGAACATGCGCGGGCGCGTCGTGCGTGGTCAGGGAGGCAGCGGTAGGGGCACGACCGGGCCAC
>DATGZX010000036.1:0-2717 GCA_035296965.1 Gemmataceae bacterium | reverse complement strand
GTCTCCGCCGAGGCGTTGTCGGAATAGTGATGGTCCGAGGGATACACCGCGACTGCGGCCATCGCCGCCTGGCCAGAACGATTCCCCAGCGTCTCCTCCCTTCGCCAGAATGCCTCATCTCGGCGCTCCTCTCCGCATCTCTGCGCTCTCTCCGCGGTTCCGCCGGCCAGGTAGAGACGCACATTGGCGCGTTTCTACCTGGCCCACAACCGCCTCCGCCGGCCTCCTCCGACGTTGCAAAAGGCTGTGACATGCGGTCGCCCGCGAGCCTGTTTGGTGTCAACTCGCGGGCTCCAAGGAATGGTCATCCCGTTTGCGGGACTCCTCAACGCGTGGCTGTCCTTTTATTGTTTCCCCAAAGCTCGGGATTTTCCTGATTTCGCCGCGGCTGACTCTCGGTATGAATCCCCCACAGGCTCGCCTTATTGCACGGTAAGCACCAAAGGCAACCTACTCATTCGACGGCAAGAGCGTTGCCTGTGCACGTTGGAAGAAATTACACAATCTGCAGATCGTGCACGGCCTAGGTCGCTGCGGGGGCCACCTCGATCAACTCGGCGAGCACGCGATCCACTGTCCTGCGCAGGTTGGAACTCGTCATTTCTCCGGCCGCTCGCCGTGCGAACTCAAGTTCCTGTACATACTCGGGAAACATGCCTGCAGCTCGGCGATGGCAAGCTTCGCGGAGGTGTTCTTGAACGACCCGAGCCGGCTCGTCTTCGGAACCCTGCACGACTATGCCGAGAAGATCATCCAGTTGCCTGATGTCCGGGTTCAACGTAATCTTGGGCACGGATTCACCTCCTTAGATGGTTGTACGGTTCCCAGACATGTCAGCCACTCAACTCGTTAGATGCGTCGTGGGGCATTGCGACCGGTCCTAAATTGCTGAGTGGACAATGGCCACACGCGCGGAAAGACCGGAACCAAAGCAGCGCGAAGATCGAAATTAACGCGCGGCGGCGCGATAGAGATGACGTCCCGTCTCGATGGCGTCTTCCACTCGAGCCTTGCCCTTCTCGATGACTGTTTGACCGCGATCCAACAAATCTCTGGCTTCGTCCTGCAAATGCGAAGCTCCCTTGCGGATGTATTCGGTCGTGTCCTGTGCCCTCGACGCGACGTAGTCGACGCCGTCCTCCACCGCATGAGCGAGGTGCCGGCGCGTCTTCTTGCCCGCCTGCGGCGCGTACAGGATGCCTAAGAGACAACCTGCCGCGAAACCGAAACCAATACCGGCGATGAACTGAACAGCGTTGCGATCCTTCGATAGCATCACCAGCCTCCAGGCCGCACGAAGTGTAGCCGTGTTCAGTTCGAGCAAGCGAGGGACCAAGTGGGCCCGCGATCCCTGGAAGAAGTCCAGTACCAAAGTGCAAATGGTAGCGTACAGATCCCACTCGCTGACGCTCGGGGTTCAGTGCCGCCGTATCAGCACGGAACCGCGACCGGGAGGGGGCGGTCGGCGTAGGTGAATTGCCGCAACTTGGCGCTAGGCGCTTCTTGCGGTGCGCAGCTGTCGCCAGAGGTTTAGCTCCTGGGCGGAAGAATTTACATCGAACACGTAAAAAGCCGGCATTGCTCCGCAAGGTCGAATCCGGCGCAGGACAGAGACCTCTATCCTGCGCCGTTATAGGAGCAAACTAGCCTGCGACAAAAGTTTTCCGTGGCCCTGCCCTTGACATTGGGCTGACAATGGTTCGCATGCAGGCCGTCGTTTAAATTGCGTTTTAGGGGTTCTTCCTGTAATCCCGCCGCCAGCCCAGCCACACAGATTTAGATGGAATGAGAAGGCCGGTCCCTCGGCGGGATGCGATACGCTCCCAATGAGAAACGCACTTAAGGTGCAATCGAAAGGAGACCGGCCATGAGGCAGCATAACACCGCAGGGAAGTCTGCGGTGAGCAACAAAAAGACCAAGTAGAAGCTGACGGTGGGAATCGATCTGGGAGATCGGATTAGCCGCTACTGCATCTTGGACGAACAGGGGGAAGGGTTGGCGGAGGGCAGCGTGGCGACGACCAAGAAAGGTTTGGCCCAGGTATTTGGATCGAAGCCGCGGAGCCGAGTGGCGTTGGAAGTGGTTTCCCTGTTTCGTTCGCTTCATGAAAAGTAGCTGCCTCCCTCGGCCCGGTTGTCCCGAGCTTCCACGGTTATTGCGGCTACCTCCGACTCCCTGCCGGCGTTGTGCCCATATGCGCTTCCCTACGGGTCGGAGCTTCCTCCGCCGGACCGACCAGGGGTCTCCCCGGTTAACTTGACGTTCGGTCTCTGTGTACTGCCGCCCGATACAACCTGCACGAGGCTTGCGGTTAGTATCGGAGCCTGCGTCGTCGGGTCTTGGGTCCGATCCACAGTCCACTGGCGCCGACGGCTTCCGCCGAGGCGCAGCAAGTGGCATTTGTCTCGTACAATTAGCGGCTCGGAAGTTTTTACCGCCTTCTCCACTTCGGCCACTTTCCCAAATAATTGAAACTAAAGAAACTTGGAATGGAGAGCAAGCTGCCCTCCAGTGAACGATGAGAGCACACGATTACGCGGAAGCATTCGAAAATGGCTACGGCGCTACCAGAAGGTTCCTGCTGTCACGTGGTGCCCTAGTCGAAGACGCAGAGGAGATCGCCCAGGCTGCCTGGGTTCGCGGATGGGAATTCCGCGGCCAGTTGCGCGATCCGTCCCGGGTTTCCTATTGGGTGAATTCTATCGCCCGCAATTTG
>DATGZX010000035.1:0-17010 GCA_035296965.1 Gemmataceae bacterium | reverse complement strand
TTCATGGGCATGATCCATTATCTCGCTGCGCGCAAAGTGAAAGGTGCCCGCGTTGCCGCCATCTGCAGCCGCGACCCGAAAAAACGCGCCGGCGACTGGCGAGGAATCCAGGGGAATTTCGGACCGGCTGGAGAAAAGATGGATCTTTCCAAGGTCAAGAAATACAGCAACCTGGATGACCTCCTCGACGATCCGGACATCGATTTCGTCGATGTCTGCAATCCGACCGACCAGCATCCCGCGACTGCCATCGCGGCGCTGCACGCTGGCAAGCATGTCCTGGTGGAAAAAGCGATCGCGCTGGAGGCTCGTGAAGCCGACGCCATGCTCAAGGCGGCGGGCCATGCGGGAAAACTGCTCATGGTTGCACATGTGCTGCCGTTTTTCCCCGAATTCGCCTATGCTGCCGAGGCAATTCGCGGAGGCAAGTACGGACGCTTGCGCGCTGCCCACTTCAAGCGGATCATCTCGAAGCCAGACTGGTCAGCAGATATTGGCGACGCCGCCAAGACAGGTGGTCCGGCGGTGGATCTCCATATCCACGATACCCACTTCATCGGTCTCGTCGCCGGGGTGCCCAAGCGCGTGTTCTCTTCAGGGCTGGAGGACCGTGGGGCCGTCCAGTATCTCACTACCCAGTATCTCTATGGCGACGGCGGACCTACGGTGTCCTGTTCCAGCGGGGCCATCGCCCAGAAAGGCCGGCCATTTGTGCACGGTTACGAGATTTACCTCGAAGGCGCCACGCTGATTCACGAGTCGGGGGCAGTGCCTCCGACGCTGCTGACAAGTGACGGAAAAGTCAAGCAGCCCAAGCTGAAAGGCGGCAGCGATCCCCTTGCGGCCTTCACGTCCGAGATTCAGGCAGCCGTGGATGCGGTAGCTTCGGGCCAAGAGCCTCCGCTGCTCAGCGCCAAGCTGGCGCGCGATGCCCTCGTGCTCTGCCACAAGGAATGCCAATCGGTGCGCACGGGGAAGCCGGTCTTCATCTCTTAGAACGCCCGCGCGCGAATCCTGCTCTTGTCTACCTCTGTCGGCACGCGCGAAACCCAACATCTTGGATTGCTCGCCCCAAGGTACCCAAAGAGCGTGACGCCGCAATTGCCAGCCTTTGCCTTGACTTTGCCGTGTCCGGCGCCATGGCACTCGCCAGCCCAGGGGCCATACGTCCGGCATTTCGAGAAGAGCAGGTAGAACCAACCAGTCCCTCCGTCTCATCGATCATCCCTAATACCCGACCAATCCCTACCCGCAGAGCGCGCACATTGCCGCTTCGCTTGCAGTTGCCATGTTCGCTTGGTCGAAAACGGTAAAGCTGGCAAAAAATCGGGCGACACCACGGATTTGCAAAAATAGGCACCTGGGGAAGGTTGCGCGGAAGGATCCGCGTCACGACTCCTCGTCCGACTCAGCGGCTACGGGAGCATCAGCCGATGCAACAACAGGGACGTTCGACATGGGCGCTTGGCGGACTCATCCTCGCTTTCGGACTTTCAAGCAGTGCTGGTTGCATGAGTTTACTGCATCCCGTGGAACCAACGGGACCAGAACTGGTCGCATCCTGCCGTGAGTTACCCAAGTGCGCCCGCGATCATGTCTACGTTTTCATCATTCACGGCATGGACCCGCTCGACTTCGCCAATCTGGAGGGCCTGTGCAAGTACATGCACGACCTGGGTTTTAACAATACCTATTACGGTCAGCTCTATCACACCTGGCAAATCGAGAAAGAAATCCGCCGCATTTACCACGAGGATACCGAGGCCCGTTTCGCCCTCATCGGGTTCAGCTTCGGGGCCAACATGGTCCGCTCCGTCACACAACATGTGAATAACGAAGGCATCCGCATTGATCTGCTGGTCTATCTTGGCGGCAACACGCTCGACAACATTCCCGCGGATCGGCCCGACAATACCGGACAGATCGTGAATATTCTGGCCAGTGGCTGCATCTGGAACGGGGCCTGGCTCGATGACGCCATAAACGAACATGAAACGGATGTCTGGCATTTTGGCTCGCCCACGCACCCGCGCACTCTCCAAATCCTGAACGAGCAACTCATCATCGTAGCATCGACGGTACCGGTACCCGCAGAGCCCAAGAAGATCCCGTCGGCTGACGAACCGACGCCGCGGGAAGTCATGCCGCCTGCGGTGTCCAAGAACGATGCCTGGGACTTTCTCAAGCCCGTTTCGCGCTTGAAAGAATTGCCGGCGGATAAGAACACTGACAGCCCGCCGCCCGCGGACACGCCGGAAAAGAAGGTCCCGGTGAAGGAAAAGATAGCGATGCGCTAGCTCGCCTCTCGGTCCAAGGCTCTGCCTTGGCCGAGGATCCGAGAATGTGGGATCGCTCTCGCACATCTAGCCGCAATGATAAACCGCATCCTCAAAAGTTTGTATTCCCCTCCTTCCACGCTACATTGAAAGACGAAGCTGCGTCCCGCAAGAGTGCAATCGCTATAGCGACGAGATGGAAGCCAAGTGCGCCATCGTTCTGCTCATGAAACTTAGACAAGAACATGCAGATTTCCAGGTGGAGGAACTCACGGATGTGACTCCTGCCGCGGAGGGGCCATTCTCGTTCTACCGACTGGAGAAAGATGGCTGGACAACGCCCGACGCCCTAGCAGCCATTCGACGACGGTGGAAACTAGAAGCGCGACGAGTTTCTTACGGCGGGTTGAAGGATCGGCATGCCCAAACCGTGCAATACATCACCATCCTGCACGGCCCGCGCAGGAACCTAACTCACCACGGCGTAGAACTGCAATATTTGGGACTCGTTCGCGAGCCGTTCACTTCCAAGGACATCAAGGCAAACCGCTTCCGTCTCACGTTGCGCTCCCTGACCGAAGAGGACGTGGCCCGCGCCCAGGCGGCTCTTGAAGAAGTACGCCGCGAGGGAATACCCAATTACTTCGACGACCAGCGCTTCGGGTCCGTGAGCGGCAACCAGCAGTTCGTGGCGCGCTACATGGTTCTGGGGCAGTATGAAGAAGCGTTGCAACTGGCCCTGGGCGCTGCGTACGAGTTCGATCGTGCGGCCCAGAAACAAGAGAAAGCAATCCTGAAAGAGCACTGGGGCGATTGGTCAACCTGCAAATCGCTTCTGCCGCGCGGCCACGCCCGCAGCCTGGTCGACTATCTCGTGAGCCACCCGACCGATTTCCGTGGAGCCGTCGAACGCCTCCGTCCGGACTTGCAGGGTCTTTATCTCTCCGCGTATCAAAGTCACCTCTGGAACCGCATGCTGGCCCAGTGGATTCGGCAGCACTGCCGGCCGGAGCAGGTTTTCGTCGTGCAATTGCGGCTCGGCGAATTCCCGATGGTGCGCGGACTCGACGAGGCGCAGCAAGCACAGCTTGCCAGCCTTTATTTGCCGCTGCCCTCGGCTCGCCTGAAAATCGAAGAGTCCGACCCACGTGCGACGATCATTGATGCGGTCCTTGCCGAGGAAGGTTTCAAGCTTGGGGATTTGAAGCTCCGCGGACTCCGCAAACCATTCTTTTCCAAGGGAGAGAGAGCCGCACTTTGCCTACCGAAAGATTTGGCTTTTTCAGCGAGCGCTGACGAGCACAATGCGAAACGCCAAAAAGTCGTGCTTGCCTTCGAGCTGCCGCGCGGCTCGTACGCCACGCTTGTCGTCAAACGAATCATGCAGACCACCAACGCCATGGACCAGAAAGCCTAAGTCGCACTAACTTTTGAGGCCCGAGCACGAGGCCGGAGAGAAATGAGAAATGTCATGTTATGTCATGTAAAAGGGGGGTAGGCAGACGACTTGTCTGACAAATAGGACATTCTGCAAGTCATTTTTGCATAAAGGATTACGTTGCGGTTCGGTCCTTGGACCACTTGCAGTTTACACTGACATATGTCATGTGTACTGATGTTCATATTTCAAGGGCCCGAACCCGTGCTCTTACCCCAAAATCAAGACTTGAGCACGCACTACGCCGGCAACAACCGCAGTGAGGACCAGACGTCATCCACGGCAATTTGCGATACGCAACGCATACCCACCGCCTCGCCACATTCCCAAACGACTTCCCGCTTCAGATCCGTATCTAGCTGGCCGGCCTTCGGGTAGGTCGCCCAAAGCAGGCCACCTTCCTTCAAGAGCGGCTTTGCTTTGCGCAGCAAATCGAGCATTTCCGCTTTCTTAGCGGCAAAGACCTGGACAAGATCCACGGGCTTGGTCGCCTTGGTGACGACCTTCGCTCCCGCAGGCAGCTTTCCAAGTAATTCCTTGTAGCCCTTGGGAGCACCGAGCAGTAGGACCGTGTAATTGTCGCGGATGAAAAGTTTTTGGCCCACGCTTTTACCAGGCATCGCTCTTCTCCTTCGACTTCTTGCCGTTTCTACGCGCGTTGGAGCAATGCCAGAGATCGCTCCACAACATCGAACGCGGCTCGGGGCCGCCCCAGCCGGCGGGCATTGGCTTTAAGCTGCGCAAGTCGCTCGGGAGTGCGCAAGAGCACGGTCAGCTTATGATCAAGCGTTGCAAGGTTGTTCGCCTTGATGGCGGCGCCATTTTCGAGAAGGAAATCGCTGTTGCGGCTTTCCTGGCCGGGTATTGGGTTGACCACCACCATGGCTGCTCCCCGTGCCAGCGCCTCCGAAGTTGTCAACCCTCCAGGCTTCGACACCACGAGATCGGCAACGGTCATGAGCTCGTCGATCTTGTCGGTGAAGCCGTAGACTCTTGCGCGATGGCGGCTGGGCACTTCGATCGCTTCCAATTGAACCTTGGCCGCCTCGTTTCGCGCAGTGACGACCAGGATTTGTATCGGCTCTTCCACGTTCAACAGTGCCCGGAAAATCTTCTCGATCGGCCCGACGCCGAAGCCGCCAGCCAATTGCAAGAGAACGGGACGGTCGTCTGCCAGCCCGAGATCAGCGAGACAGGCAGCTCGGTCCTTGGGCTCGCTGAATACGGGATGAATGGGAATTCCTGTCGGCGTCGTGGCGCCCGCGGGCACTCCCCAGGTTTGCAGGTAAGTCGCCCCCTCCTCCGTGGCGGTGAAGTAATGCTCGCAGGGTTGATTTACCCAAAGCCTGTGAGTCTCGAAATCGGTCGTGACAGTCACCTGGGGCACCGACAAGCTTTCTTGCCTGCGCAGCGATGCAATAATCTCGGCAGGAAGGAAGTGAGTGTTGATAATCAAGTCCCAGGGCTCTTGCTGCAGGAACCGGATGAAGGGCTGCAGGTTGAGTTTCTCGACCAGCAGGCGCAGGCGATCGGACTGTTTGCGACTGAAGCTACTGGGCCGATCGAGCCAATCGTAGAAATACCCCAAAACATGAGGCGCCTTGTTCACGAGATCGAGGTAGGCCTTGCCGTAGACGCGGCGAAAGGCCAGATTCGTGAGGGCCAACACATCGACATTCTTTACCAGAGCGCCCGGGACCACCTGCCGGAGCGCTAACTCCACGGCCTGAGCGGCGCGCATGTGGCCAGCACCAACCGAGGCCGAGAGAACAAGAATGCGTGGCGTCATCCAGGGGCCCAAGAACTCAACCATGCGGGAAAGCAGCGCGAACTGAATGAGAGTATAAAGGGAAAGCGGGCCGCTGGAAAGAAAAACGGCCCAGTTGTCCGAACCCTCCGACGACAGGCACTGTCCAACCACCTATGGAACAAAAAGACAAGCGCCAGCTCAGACGACTAAAACGAGACATCAAGCGCACAGGCAACAAGCGGCGGCGTCAGATTCTCAAACGGGAGTTGGCCGACAGCCCGGAGGATGCTCCTCACGCGGAATTCGATTTCGGGCGCTGCAGCTCGGCAACTCTAAACGGACTGGACGAGGATGCAACCCGTAAGGGCCACCGGAAGAGCTAAATCAGCGTGCATGAACCCGCAGCTAGCTATGCAAGCCCCCCTGTTATGCGACGTGGCATACCCTATATGACGATGCGTAATTCGGCAGCATTTGTGGAGTACGTTTTCAACGTTCCGGCCGGCGTCTGGGCACGTTACAAACGTGCCCCACAAACCCCAGCAGCCGATTCACGCACGGCCATATAGAACCCGGTGTGCCATGCTTTCGCGATTACTAGAGATAGCCGACTAAAGTTGCAAAACCTCGCGAAAGCATGTCCCGACTCATATCGGCAATCCCGTGCTAGTGGACAAGCCGGGGGTGCCTCAATTCCTGAACGGGATGCCTACCGTGGGGCGGGACATGCTTTCGCGATTTTGCCTGACTGCTCTCTCATGTTTTCGGGAAGTCGCGAAAGCATGGCACCCTGGGTTTTCAGGTGTTCGGCATTCCATGGCACCCAAAGTTCGAGCGCCGCAAGATTACGCATGGTCATTTAGCGTCGCTATCGTCAGCTACTTCTTCAATGTCCAGCAGACAAGTCTTTTTCCATCCCGGCCGTAGAACAAGCCGTTCGCCAAGGCAACGGGGCTGCGGCACGGCCCTGTCAGTACGGAGGCGCGAGCCTTCTCCTTGTAGGCATCCGGATTGACCTCCGCGAGGACGAGGTCGCCGTTTTCGCCCAAGATGATCAGTTTCCTGTCGGCCAAGATCATTGAGCCGCAACCCGCACGGTCACAAGTCCAGCGCACCTTTCCGGTCCGCATCTCGACACAACGCAGATGCGGGCCTTCCTCCTGCCTGCCGTCAAATCCGTAGAGAAATCCTTTATCATGGATGCAGGTGTTGTAGTGGTTGGACATCACGTCGTTGCTCTTCCAGACCTCCTCGATACTAGCGCCGGCAGCGTGAAGCAAGAGGGCGCCGGTACTGTAGCAGGCGGAAATGAAGATATCATCGTCGACCACCACGGGAGTCGCGGCGTTGACCGAGGCGTGGATGCGTGCACGCCAATGCTTGCTGTACTGTACCTCACCGGTCTTGGGATCGAGGAGTACAACGCCTTCGCGCGTGAAGAATACGGCGCGATGGTGCCCCGCCAGCGTCGCCGCCACGGGAGACGAATAGCTAGCCTCGTGATCGGTAGCTTTCCATAGCTCCTGGCCCGTGTCCTTGGCGAATGCCACGATGCCGGCTTCCTTGCCCCCGACATTGACGAGCAGTCGGTCGCCGATGAGTAGCGGCGAGGTTCCTACTCCGAAATAGCTTTCCGGAACGCGGTAATCGTTGAGAAGCAGCCGCTCCCAGATCCTCTTTCCCGTTTCCAATTCCAGACAAAGGAAACGACCCTCAGCGCCCAGGGTGTAAACGCGATGGTCGGTAATCAGAGGTGTCGAGCGCGGACCATCATCCCTGGCGATGTCGAGCGGGTACTGCGTCGGATAAGAAAACTGCCAACGCTCCTTGCCTGTGGCCGGCTCCAAGCAGGCAATAATTTCTTTGTCACCGACGCGGTGAAAGAGAATGAGGAACTCACCTGCGACGACCGGCCCGCTGAAACCGCTGCCAACTTCCTTTTGCCACAAAACTCGTGGTCCGGCATTCGGAAGCACATCCAGGAGTCCCTGTTCGCTGGAGATGGCATTGCGCTGCGGCCCCAGAAACTGCGGCCAATCGTTAGCGATCGTGGAGGCGGCGCTGCAGAGGGCTGCGACGAGAGTCACAGTCAGCCGCCATGATCTGGCGAGCATAGGGCAGCGTGGAAACCTGAATACAGCCATCTAAATCCTCCTCACTCGCGCCGACTTATTATTGATTGCTGCGCAGCCCGTGCCTCAGGCTTCGTAAGCCCCTCGCCCCCGTACTCGGGGGAGAGGGGTTTGGGGTGAGGGGGTTGAACCAACCTTCGACAGTTAAAACCCTCACCCCCGACCCCTCTCCCGTGAGTACACGGGAGAGGGGAGAAAGCAGGCTCGTTACACCGGTTGCGTAGTCCTCGATTGCTTGCGGAAGCCTTGCAGCCGACGAGTCAATAGTTTAACGCAAAGACAAAGATATGACCAAGCAATGATTTGCCAGCCAATTCTTACTGGCGTCTTTATAATGGGTCCAGGTGCTACTGCCGCACCGGATCAAGCGGGGACGCCAGTCTCTCGAGGAATGCTATCTCAGGGACTCGCGCCCCCGTTTGGTATCGTGCTAGCGATTCAGGTTTCAATGGTGCTTCTGTGGTCCACTACCGCACTTTTCGCAACAACGATTCGCCCGGATTGGTGGCCATATGGAATGAGGCATTCACGTCGCGAGGGGAAGTGCACTTGCGGCACAGCTCTCCTCTTGAAAGCTATGTTTTCGCGAAACCGTATTTCGATCCTGCCGGACTTTTCCTCGCGATAGAGGACGACGTGCCGGTCGGCTTCGCGCATGCTGGGTTTGGTCCGAACAGCACATACACCGCGCTTTCTCGGTCCGAGGGAGTCATTTGCGTGGTCGGCGTGCGGCCCTCGCACCGCCGCCGGGGCATCGGCTCCGAGCTCCTACGTTCCTGCGAGAGCTATCTAGTGCGAAACGGCGCGCAAACGGTTTATGCTGGTCCGGCGGCACCGATCAATCCATTTTACTTCGCCCTTTACGGCGGCAGCGAGCTACCGGGCTTTCTTGACAGCGATGCCCAGGCTGGTCCTTTCCTCCGGCGAAACGGCTATGGTCCCCACTCGACTTGCCGAGTTTTTGACCGTTCTCTCCATCAACCGGTCAATGTGCCCGATGGGCGATTCGCGGCACTGCGCCGCCAGTATGAGTGGCGCCTTGCTCCACGCACCGGCGTCGGCAACTGGTGGGAAGAATGCGTCCTCGGCCCCGTGGAAACGGTCGATTTCCGCCTGGAGAATAAATCCACAGGCCAGGTCGTTGCCCGCGCGTCGGCATGGGAGATGGACCTCTTTAGCTGGCGTTGGAATCACCCGGCCATTGGTATCGTTAACGTGGAGGTGCTTCCCGAACTGCGGCGGCAAGGCCTGGGCAAGTTCCTTCTCACGCAAACACTTCGTTACTTACAGGAACAATTCTTCGGGTTGGTGGAAGTGCAAAGCGCGGAACAGAATGACGCTGCACTCAAACTATACCGGAGCGTCGGTTTCGAGGAAGTCGATATCGGCCACGTTTATCGAAAAGGCTAAAACGGCGTGCACGAGTCAGCAGCAGTCAATTAAACTTGGGTGCCATGTTTTCGCGGCCCAGGCCGGGACCGAAGCCATCAATGCCGACCTGTCGCGGCCGCGAAAGCATGTCCCGCCGCAACCCCAGATAGCAGATCGCCGACTGCTCCATGCTTTCGGGCCTCGGCGCATTGAAGTCTCCGGCAGCAGGTTGAGCCCGAAAGCATGGCACCCAACAAGAGTCTGCTGCAAGATCACCCACAGTCATTTAGCGAAGTGGGCGGCCAGATTTCCGGTGCTTCGCCTAAGGCGGCTGCCAGGTGAGCGTCAAATGTGTGACCGGCCCTGGTTCAGGTACTCTCAATCGAATGAACGGAATGGGATCATGGGCGTCGGGCTCTTTCTCGATGCGCACGGTGCTGGGCGAAACGCGTAGCCCCTCCTGATAGTGCATGCTGAGAACGACGGTGCCGGCGCTGACATCGCTCAGGGCGATGTGCAGCCAATCGGCGCTCAGGAGGCGCGCCCTACCCTTCAGAGCGAAATCCCGGTGCGGCAACTCGATAAGAGTAGCAAGCGTGGCCCCGCCAATCGACCTTACTGACTGGACTTCAGGACTCGCCTTGAAGCGGGCAATCACGGCGGGCGACCGCGCAATAACCCAGCCGATGTTGTAGCGCCGGCAGAAATCCTGCAATTCTATCTCGCCCCAAGAAGAGATCGGGCGACCAGCAAGGCTTTGATCCACGAGGCTGGCGTAGGCATGTTCAATGGACGCATCGGGATCCAGCCCGCCGAGATAGGCTCTGCCCGTGAGCACAGGCAGCAGCGAGGTCCAGGCGGAATTGCTCCCATCTCCGCTTTGATCCTCCCAGAGGATGCGCGCCTCGGTCGTCGTATGCGCCGTGATGACTGCGATTAGCTCGTCGCCCTGAGCCGGCAGACCAATCTCGAATGGAGTCGTCGCCGCACAGCGGACGGCGAATTCCTCAACCAGGTCGCGTGCGAAGTAACCCGCCGTGCCGAGGAGTCCAATCAGCAGCAAGGCCGCGCGGACGGTGCCACCCACGATCCTGCAGAAAAGCATCCAACCTTGGATCATGGCGTATGCGGCAGGCAGCGCGGCAAACAGAAACGCGGGAACCAGGAGCCTGGCCGTGCCCAGCTTGCCGAGCGGCTCGCAGCTAATGCCAGTGATCGCCAGTGCCAGAAAACCTCCCGCTCCAAGGCCCAGGAGGCGTGCCGCCGTCCTCTGGCGTGTTTCGTTGAAGACGACGATGCCGATGGACGCGGCAACGATCAGAATCCCCGCGAGAATGCGATCCGGACGTTCTCCCCAGAGCGGAGCCGACCAGAGCGTATGAAAAGTCCGATGGGGGAGTACTGGGTTCTGAGGCTGCAGGGGCGATCTAATCCAGGAGTAATTGAACCAGTCAACCAGCCAAAAGCTATTGACGGCAATTCCTCCAAGGAGACTGCCGAATAATGCGACATGCCAGGAAAGGCTGTGCTTGCTGCCGACACAGAAATAATAGATCAGAAGAAGCGGAAAGATGGTGGCAAAGAGGACCGGCTGAGCAAACCAGCCGAGGCAGCCAGTGACCAAGAGGCCTAGCCAGCATTTGACGCCTGGGTTGTGGTGGAACTGAACCAGGAGACCAACTTGTGCGATCGCTGCCAGTCCGGCGAGGAGTTGATCGAGGTCGCCCGCCTCCAGCATCCTCCTGCTAGGCGTGCCCCACCACAGCAGGAGCCCGAAGGCCAGTGCCAGGCAGGACGCGCGCCGGTCGAGTCCAGTTCCCCGAGCCGCGATAAGCAGCAACAAGGGGACCATGAGGCAGCAAACGGCCAATCCAATCTTGTAAGCCGCGGGCCGGTATTCGCCACCCGCCAACATGAGGAAGAATTCCGCGGGCCGGCTGCCGCTATCGAAAATGGGAGTCTTGGGATAGCCGGCCTGGAAGGCAGGGTCAAAACAACAGTTCGTGCCTCGTTCCTGGAAGGACCGAGCGCCAAGGAACCCGTGGTAAAGGTGCAAAGGATGCCGACCGGAGACAATTGGCTCCGTGTCGAGCAGCCGCTGCCATGGATGATCGAGCCCGAAGAGTGACAGCGTCATCCAGCCATGCCAGGCACACATTCCCAGGAATACGAACGCGAAAAGGAAAGGAATCCCGGGACCGTGTGCGGCCGTTCCATCGGCGCGAAGATCGCATCCTGCATCCATCGTAGGGGGGATGCTACCTTGGGCGACGAATTCTCACAAGACCGCTTGCGGGCGTCAAATCGCGACGGCGCTGCATCTTAACCCATTTCGGCATAAAGAATTATGCCATGCGGTCCTGGCTTGAAGACTGCCAAAACAGCCACGATACCCTCCCTTGCTTGGCCGCAACACAGCGCCCTAGTATAATTCCTCGCGTGGTTAACCCAATCTTACTGGAACGCTCCATGGACGATCATTTTGCTCTCGACGCACTCGAACCGAAGTACAAGCGGGTCGTCCTGAAGCTCAGCGGCGAAGGCTTTGGCCACAGCGGGAAAAGCGGCATCAGCATCGACGAAACCCTCAACATTGCTCGCCAGGCGCAGCGCGTACTCCAGCGCGGCGTCCAGTTGGCGATCGTCGTCGGCGGCGGCAATATCTTGCGCGGCGCCCAATTCAGTGCCGGCGGCGAAGTCATTCGCGAAGCTACAGCCCACTACATGGGAATGTTAGCCACCGTGCTCAATGGGCTGGCCCTGCAGGATGCCCTGGAGAGTCTCAAATGTGAAACGCGCTTGCAAACCGCCATCCGAATGGAGAATGTGGCCGAGCCATACATCCGGCGGCGCTGCATCCGCCATCTTGATAAAGGACGCATCGTGATCCTTGCCGGCGGCACGGGCAACCCGTTCGTCACGACCGACACCGCAGCCGCGTTACGCGCCCGAGAACTCGAGGCCAGCATCCTCTTGAAAGCGACGCGCGTGGACGGCGTCTACAGCGAAGACCCGGAGTTGAATCCGCACGCCATTCGCTACGAGAAACTGACTTACGCCCAGGTGCTTCGCGACAATCTGCGCGTCATGGACATGACAGCCATCAGCCTTTGCCGAGAAGCACGCTTGCCCATTCTGGTCTTCAACTTCAAGCGGGAGGGGAACATCGAGCGGGCAATCGCAGGCCATCCGCTCGGGACCTTGGTGGGAGAGCTCTCATAAGCGCGGTTGGACCACTTATACGGCGCGCGGTCAAGAATGATCCCAATAGGCCGTAGCCGCATTCGCCAGAATGCGGGGGAAACTGCGTGAGATAGCCCGCATTCTGGCGAATGCGGCTACGGGGCGATGTCTCATTCTTGACCGCGCTCAGTATAACAAAAGAGCCGACTCCCCTAGAATCACGGCAGTCGGCCTCTTTTCGAATCCGTTCCGTTCCAGAACAGGCATAGAGACTAGGAACCAGGATCATGACGAATGACGAGATCTTGTTCGATGCGGAAGAACGCATGGAGAAGGCGGTAACCGTCTTCCGTGACGAGCTTCGGGGCCTGCGCACGGGCCGGGCTACACCCGCCCTGGTAGACAACATTCGCGTCGAATACTACGGGTCGCCGACGCCACTCAAGCAACTAGCCCAGATCAGCACGCCGGATGCTCAGCAGATCCTCATCAGGCCGTTTGACCAGGGATCCCTCAAGGACATCGAGAAAGCCATTCGCTCGAGCGATCTGGGCATGTCGCCCAATAACGACGGCAAGATGATCCGGCTCGTGGTCCCGCCCATGAGTGGCGAGCAGCGGCAGAAAATGGTTGCGCGTATCAAGAAATCGGCCGAGGAGGCCAGGGTCGCCATTCGCAACATCCGCCGCGACGCCAACAAGCACTTTGACCAGGCGGAAAAGAACAAGGAGATGACCGAGGACGAGCGCGATAAGGGCAAGGACGAAGTGCAAGGCTTGACGAAGAAATTCGAAGATCGCGTTGGCGAACTCGCGGACAAGAAGACCAAGGAAGTGCTGGAGCAATAATCCTGCACTGGGCCCGCAAGCCTGAGATAAACTATCCACCCGCCGCGCACTCCTCATGCCCTCAACCAAATAGCCATCGGTGACGGAGTTCCAGCCCTTGGCACTACTGACGGAGTTCTGGGTCCTGGTTGGGTTCCACGTTTTCATCGGACTCATGCTCCTAGTTGACCTGGGCGTATTTCAGAAAACGGCTCACACAGTCAGCACCAAGGAAGCTGCAATCTGGAGTGTCGTCTGGATCGGCCTGGCGCTGCTATTTGCCATGGGCCTTTGGAAATTCTGGCATCTTTGGGACGCAGAAAACACTGATAGGGGAGCAGACAAGGCAACCGAATTCCTCACCGGATATCTCATCGAAAAGGCGCTCTCGGTTGACAACCTCTTCGTCTTTCTCATCATTTTTCGCTACTTCGCCGTGCCTCCGCAGTACCAGCACCGCGTTCTTCTCTGGGGTGTCATTGGAGCAGTCATCATGCGCGGGATACTCATCCTGGCGGGAGCAGCATTGCTGGCTCTTTTTCACTGGATGAACTATCTCTTCGGTGCTTTCCTCCTTTACACTAGCTACAAAATGGCGCGGTCCGTCGAGCGGGAAATCGATCCCGCAAGCAGCCCTCTGCTTCGCCTGGTGCGCCGCTTCGTTCCTTACGTCGAGGGTTACGATACGCCTCGCTTCTGGGTGCAGCGCGAAGGGAAGTGGCATCTGACGACGTTGTCCCTTGTGGTGCTGGTGGTCGAGAGCACCGACCTCGTTTTTGCCCTCGATTCCATTCCGGCAATCTTCGGTATCACGAAGGATCCATTCATCGTCTATACCTCAAACATCTTTGCGATCCTTGGCCTGCGGGCCCTGTATTTCCTGCTCGCCAATTTCCTGGGAATGTTTCGCTACCTTGGTGTCGGCCTGGCCATCGTCCTGGCATTCGTCGGCCTCAAGATGATTGCGGAAAAGCCCCTGAATCTGTTCCTTGACTCGGCGGGCATCGGTCAGCGTCTCCAGGTCCTGCTCTCCCTTGGCGTTATCGCTGCAATACTGGGTGTGGCCGTTGTGCTGTCCATCGCTGCCGGGTCGAAAGAGCCGCTCGAACACCCACCGGAGGATTCAGCGGTAGGTCCGGCTCCCCCTGATAGATAATACTGGGCAGAATACTCCAGGGTCTTCAGCAAACGATCAGAGCCGAGGTTTTCCGCATGAGCGAGAATCAACAGCAACCCGAAGCGATGGCCGCCAAACTGGGAATCGGAAGCTATCGCCGACATGTCTTTCTTTGCACGGGTCCGGACTGCTGCGCGCCGGAGGTCGGGCAGGCGGCGTGGGAGAAGTTGAAATCGGCGCTCAAGGACGCAAGCCTGGCGGCCGGAGCGAACGCCTGCTATCGGACCAAGGTTGGTTGCCTGCGCATTTGCTGCGCGGGACCAACCATGGTGGTTTACCCGGAAGGCACCTGGTACCAGGGCATGACGGCAGATCGCATGACGGAATTTGTGCAGCAGCATCTCAAAGAGGGCCTGCCAATCCCAGAATGGATCTTCGCCCGGAATCCTTTGGGCGAAGTGGACAGAGCGTCTAGTTAATGTCAGTTTCGCCCCAATGGTCATACGCCGGCACGAAAGGACTAGAGAACGATGCAGCGAATTGAACGGGAACAAAGTCGCAAGTACGCATTCGATTGGCAAGACGAGCCACTGCTTCGAGTAGAGCCGGGCGAATGCTTCGAGATCGATACCTACGACGCAAGCACAGGCTATTTCAACTCCAGCGAAGACAAAGCACTGCCGGCACTGAGGCCCGGGTTTGACCGCAGTCCCCCACTTGCGAATCCGATTGGCGGCCCCGTCTGGCTAAACGGCGCCGAGCGCGGCGACACGCTGATCGTGGAGATTGAGGAAATTGTCGTCCAGGATTACTCATGGATCGCCATCGGTCCGCACCGCGGGCCGCTCGGGGATTCGACGCGATGGCCGGAATTGTCGAGTGATTACACCACGAAGGTGTTCCGACATTCTGCCGGGCCCAGCGGCACGACCCGCGATGGCACCCTGCACTTTAACGACAAGATATCCTGGCCGATCACACCATTCGTCGGGACGCTGGGCGTAGCACCTGAGCGGGAGGTGACCACGAGCATCGACGGCCAAGGAGAATGGGGCGGCAATCTCGATATTCGCGATGCGGCTCCCGGCAACCGCATTTTTCTCCCGATCTTTCATACTGGAGCACTGTTTTATCTTGGTGATGTGCATGCAAGCCAGGGAGACACGGAATTCACCGGAACGGCCGCAGAGACCAAAGCGACGGTGCGCTTGCGACTCGGTCTGATCAGGAACAAGCGAATTCCCTGGCTGCGCATAGAGAAACGCGATTCCATCGTGGCCGCCTTTGCGTATCGTCCGCTGGAAATTGCCGTGGAGACGGCCACCCTTCATCTCATGGATTGGCTAATCACGGAATTCGGCTTCAATCCGGTCGATGCCTACTGCCTCGTCAGCACCTGTCCCGATTTTCGCATCAATGTCTATCAGATGTGCAAGATCGGCAGGTTGTCTTTTGTCGCTGGAGCGGAAATACCTAAGAGGTACATACTTGCGTAACGTCTTTCAGATGTTTGCAGCCCGGATTCTGTCAAGAGTTTGTCAATGTCAAGAGTACTCTGGAAACTGTGGGTTTTTATTGTTATCAGGCGCTCAAGACACAATGCTGTGATGCCCCAAACTTTTTAATGTGCTCGATTGAATTGCCGAGGGCCGGCGCTTCTATTTGTGCGAAATTGGGGTTATCCTGGCACCTTGCGGTTGACCCTTGGTCGCATAGCCACCTCGGACTATCCCCTTGGCTGTATCTTCCTCCAATGCGTGGTAGATCTCATCACGGACCCCATCTCGCGCGAGTATCGCTCGATACGCCCGGGTTGCACGTAACGCCGCCGCCCTGCTGAGTCGATGACGGGTTTGGAGAAGTCGGCGAACCTGCTTCCAGTAACCTTGGGTGACTCGCTTGGGCAAGTTAGAATGAGGGGTTGTCATTCGTGCTCCAATGCCGGTTACAGAAGGATGATCTGGAACTCGGGTTGGCCAACGTTGATCACGTCTTCTAGTATGCCTATCCCAGCCGTAGTATGGAAGCTGAATTGGTCTGAGTCCTGAAGCGCAACGCGTCCGTGCGGTGGCCAAGTAGCAGCCAGAGGCCCGCACACTACATCATACCAATCGTCCGGCGCTGCACGGCTTGGGTGAAGGTGAGTACGAGGAACAGCAGGCGGGCTCAGCCTACATTGGTGCACGAAACTCCAGAAGGCATCATGCGTGGCGTCGCCTCGAACGAACATCAGGCAATTCAGAGGGGCAAGGATATCGAGCCGGATGCGGAACTGAACTAGCGCGGGGCGGTCAGCGGCTTGATCGACGGGCGGAAGGTTCCTGAACTTGACGTAGGCCCAGTTTCTAGCTTGCCTTTCGTTGGTGGTGGTGTAGAAACCGCGACCGAAGTCGAGGTTGTTCCGGCCCCTTGTCAGGTCGATTCCGTTCGCCTGAATATCAAAAGCAGCTGAACGGATGGAACCATGCCAGAGAATGACATGGGTGTTCAACATATTCCAAGCAGGCGGCACAACGATGGCTGGTAGGGCACGTATTCGAGCCATGTTCAGTATCCAGATCAGCGTGAGGGCGAATCGACATTAGACTCATTCCCGTCCCTTCACGCAACCCTCGCCCGATCTCGCAAACAACTCGGAAGCATCGATCGCACTTACTCCTGCCAATCTATCTGGCAAGACCTGCAGGAGTACAGATCAACGAATCGAGCCTGTCAAGAACCACGTGGAAATCAGGGTATCTTGTGAACTTCACAGACTCTGCCGCCTACTGACTGGTAAACCTTTGTCCAAGCCGTCAAATTGCAGCTGATCTTCCACTTTATCGAGCTGTTCGGGTAAAACACAGCGGTCATGGAAGACCTGCTGATGGAACCTGACCTGGGGACGGCATGTTCGCCGTCTGTGGTGGAGTTGCT
>DATGZX010000034.1:0-26016 GCA_035296965.1 Gemmataceae bacterium | reverse complement strand
CCACCCGCGAAGGCGGACAGCGGCTGAAGGACCTCGGACAAATCTGCCTCGCCACGCCAGGCGCTTCCCAAACCCACTCCTATGGTAGAAATAGGCGACGTGTACGCTGCGCGCTGAAAACGGGTTGGACTAAGGTTTACTTCTTATCATTGTTAAGTCCTTGTTAGCAGAGGTAATATGGTCACTACACATGTCGGAGAGACGATGAAACGCAGCTGTCCTTGGGTATTTGGCAGCCTTTCTTTGCCCCTTTTTCCGGCTCACGTCGATGATCCACGACCATCGTTTTAGGCAGTAATTGCCTGGAAGGCGACCAAAAGCGTCTCCGACAAGTTATCAGTAGAATCTGGTACGGGAGAGTCGAACCGCTCATAAACTCACTACCAGGGGAGGATCGATGAATGGACCAGCGGTTGGCAACAAACGGGGAAGCCAGGGAAATGCGAGATCGTTTCGCGTTGCTTCTCAATGACTTTTCGGTGCTCGTGGCCCAAGGCAACATATCGGTCGCCCCGCTTGCGGCTCGGATTCGCACCCTACTCAAGGAGTTTATTGAGTGCCGTGGCCGGGCCGATAAGTTGGAGCAGGCACGGACGATAGCTGATCGCGAACAGATCCGCACCTTGCTGAATGGCTACACCCAGGCAATAGAAGATTACAGCCACCAGCAGGAGCAAGTCGCCGATGACTTCAATTTGCTAGACGTTATGCGGCTGACCGGCAAGGAAATTCGGCACAGTATGGTGCTGGCTTGGCTCTTAGATCACGACTTGCGCAAGCTCGGTACGCACGCACAGGGGAACCTTGGTTTTCGGCTGTTCCTCAGTAAGTTCGGCCTGCCAATCGACTACGCCGACTGCAATTATTGGGTCCGGCGGGAGGTGGCCGGTGATGAATCGATCGTCGATATCGAGGTTGGATGCCGAGGCCGATTCCTCATTCACATTGAGAACAAGATTTGGTCCGGGGAGGGCACCAACCAAACCGAGCGCGAATGGTCTGACCTGCAGCGCAAGGCGGCAAGTCTTGAGGTTCCCGCATCTGACGTACATGCCCTCTTCCTTACTCCGCATGGAACCAAACCTGCATACCCGAAATTTGATGCCATTTCGTGGGGAAACATCGTGCGCGTGCTTGAGGCGTTTGCACATCAAGCGAAACCGCCGGACGTGAAGCTCTTCACGGCACACTACGCGCGGGCGCTGAGGCGATTCATCGTGCTTCAGGATATAAGCGAGGGCGACAATGCCGAAAGAACTCATGAACGAAGCTGAGCGCTTCCTGCTTGACCATTGGCAAGACGCCCGACTCCTCGAAGAATCGATGGACGACATTCGCACGAAATACAAGGAATTGTTCGAGGGAATCACTCAGTCGGTCACAGAGAGTCATCGCGAACTCGATGCATCACGCAGCGCTGTGACGCAGTTTTGGGGTCAGGGCTCCATCGGCTTCGGTCGAAGGTCGTGGCCAAGCGGCGAGAGCAACTGGCCATCGGGGCTGTGGGTGGAGAACCTGCGACTCGAGGTGCTGACAGCAGAGGATTCCGAGCCGCCCTATGCCTGCATCTGGGTTCCAAAGAAGACCAATCTCGAATTTGCTCCAGCGCGGCTTGTTGTGAACGAGGCGGCGAGGGAGCTGCTCGCCCCGGAAGACTTCGAGGGCGCCATGACGGTAGACGAACAAATGTTGCTCTACCTGCCCGCCCCATCAAAGAGGGAATTGCTGAGTGCGCTTTCTAACGGCGATGGCCAGAGGTTTGTGGAGCTATTCGTCTCCCAATTCGACATGATGGCGCGTTTCGTGCCTGTGCTCGATAAGGTATTCCGTGAGTGCTTGAAGAAAGACTAGGTGGCAAATCGGCGAGCTGGAGGCATGGCCTTTCGGCTACAATTGATCGTGGTAGTTTCGCCATCCCACAAACCGGCGCTGGAGAACCGATCATGGCAACAATCACGAAGCAGCAAGCTGTTGATCGGCTCACCCAAGCGGTCAAAGTGGCCCCTCATGACGATCTCGTCGAGATCCATAACGAACTTTTCCCGGGAAAGCCCACCACCGAGGACGAGGCCAAGAAGGATCCGTCTGCCCTTGTCAAGAAAATCGTCGCGCATATCGACCTCGGCCTTGAGGTGGAAGAGATCCTCGACCTCCGGTATGTCATCCTCCCAAAGCACCGCAGGGTCTGGTTCGACGAAGAGGAAGGTCTGTTCCATTACGATGAGAAGCTCGAGCGGGTAAGTCAGACGGAGTAGACTGCTGCTTCCGCGCTCGTGCTAGGGCGTGGTCACCGGAAGCGGGTAGAGGTAGGCACCTTCCACACTTAGATTGCCCAGCATCTTGCCGCCCCAACGGATGGGGGATACCCGCGAGCCGGGCGCGCGACGATGGATGGCGAGCACGTCCTGGGCGATTGGGTTGCTCGGCCCAATTAGCTTGATCTCCAGCGGGTCGATCCATAACGGTTCCGATACTCCCCAGACAAACGGGTGCAACCGTCTGTAGGCCTGCGCGAGCCCTTCGTCATCCACGAGCGGCGATACGATGTAGAAATACCATCTCTCATTTTCGCTGGCCCTAAGCCAGAAGGCGGCCGTCACGGGGAACCCGCCTAGCGATATTCTCTCAACGAGTTTCTCCCCGTCGTCGATCAGCTTCTCTACCAGTGATTCCGTATCCATTCGAGTACTCCGTCAGGTTTACCATCAATCGCGTCGAGCAGGGCCTGCGCTTCCGGCTGCGTTCTCTGCTCGTACCGGCTCGTCTCCTTCCAGTCCGTGGCTAGGCCCCAATTGGCGAACAGTGCGGCGTTCACGGCTGCGTCGGCGTCAAGCGTCGGCTTCAAGTTCGCCAATTTGAGCAGTTCTTCGAGGTCATGCGTCCAGCATTTCTCGGAAAACTTCCTGTCCTGAAAGATAGCACCCACGGCCTCGACGTGGGCCATGATGCAAGCCTTCAGCCCGCCCTCGGCCGCGTATCCGGCCAGGTAATAAGCGCCGGCTGGCCTCCCGCCAGCCAGCAAGCATGCCGCGTCGAGAATCCGGTCCTCGGCCAGCTGCCGTGGCTGGGCCCTATTCAAGACACCGCCCTCCGCACCATAGACCCTCCTTACCCCGCCTTCGCCCGAACCGCGTGTCCACCCCGCCGCCTAACTTATCTGTCATCCAGTATACCCGTCTGGGCACAAGGGAAACTATAGAACGGTGCAGCAGTAGGCTGATTGGAATAGAGGCTACAAGATGAGACAAGATTCGCAATGCGGAAAGAAAGCGAGCCCAACGTCGGAGCGGGAAAAAGCGGCAAGCCCATTCATGATCCTCCTCGACACCGACCATTTTTCTGGTTGCAGCGATGATCACGACGGGCGGCCTCTCGCCCTCCGTGGCCCCGCCATCAATGAATAATCGTTCATCTTCACGCCCTGCCCTCCGTCCAGGTAAATCCCGAACCTTTCCCGGCGAATAACCTCTTGAATTGGGCGTCTCGCAATGCCATCCCTCGGAATGGCAGCCCGGCAACTCAAGCTCCCGTTGCCCGCCTCGTGACTGCAGCTATCCCCCTTGCGGACAGGGAAGAACCCGCAACATTTGGCAAAACAAGCGGTAAGGATGGCCCAACCCGTCCAGGAGCGTGGTTGCGCCTCAGAGAGGAGGTCGGTGAAATGACCAGCAGAATCTCGTTCCCATGCCCCACTTGCAAGGCCAAGTTGCGGGCCTCGGTTCGGTTGGCCGCAAAGAGCCTGGCTTGCCCCGTATGCCGGAAAAAGGTCGTCGTGCCCATGCAAATCCCGGCCGAGCAGGCACCCTTGCTCGTGCTGGACGATGGCCATCGGCTGCCGCGCCCGCAACCCAGGGTCCTCTATTAGCAGACTTCTCAGAAAGATTTAATCAAAATTTTAAGAGACATTTGGCCGGCTCGCTCGTCTAAGAACAGGGAGAGGCCACGCGGAACTTGGCATAGAAGGTGGTAGGCCATGAAGAAAACGATGAGAATCACCGGTTGGTTTCTAACAATTGCGCTGGCTTCTTTATTTGTGCTGCTTGGTGGGGTAGCTCTGTTCAGCCCTCCTGAGGCAGCTGAAAAATTTGCTCGGTTCGGATTCCCGGATTGGCTGCGCCTTGGCGTGGCCCTGATTGAGATATGTGCCGGCCTTACGTTGCTTGTGCCACGCATCGCCTGGTACGCGGCCGGCAGCCTCAGTCTCTTGATGACCGGAGCGCTCCTGCTCCACGTATGGCAGGGCGACGTGCCCCGCGCCTTGGTGGCAGGGTTGTTACTGGGTCTTCTGGTGGCCACGGGGTATCTACGACATCCGCGCACATTCTTCATGGACCGTTTGCGCGCGGCGGTAGATCTTGTCGCTGAGCGCGAAATCGCGGCGGAGCGACAAAGGCTGGCCTCCGGTGAGGTTCGAGCCATTGACGATTCTTCCCTACTGACACGCTGATTGGGTGTTTTGAAAATAATCAGACCGCGGAGCAACATGAATTCGGTAGATTAGCGCGAACGAAGCTCAAGCTGTGCTGATCTGCCGAATTCGCGTTCATCCGTGGTCTTTTTTGCGCGCCGCTTGCTTCCACACTGGCACCCAATCCGTTATCCTAACTCTTCTCAAGAATCTCCCATTGATATTGCATCTAGAGGAGTAGGCCTCGATGAGACATCTCGCAAAGTTCAGCGCGTTCCCCATCGTACTTCTAGTTGCCGGGATCGCTCATGCGGCAGCAGAGGACGAGAACAAGCCGGCTGATCGAACGTCGTCGGGTACGTTCAGCGGATTGAGCCTGCGTTCGATCGGTCCTGCCGTGACCTCCGGGCGGGTCGTTGGCTTTGCCGTCCATCCGAAAGACCCGAAGCAGTACTACGTCGCTGCGGCCTCCGGCGGCGTCTGGAAGACAACCAATGCTGGCACAACCTGGACGCCCGTCTTTGACAGCGAAGGTTCCTATTCGATTGGCGTGGTGGTCATCGATCCTAAAAACCCACACGTCGTCTGGGTAGGCACGGGCGAGAACAACAGCCAGCGCAGCGTCGGTTACGGGGACGGCGTCTACCGCTCCGATGACGGCGGCAAGAGCTGGAAGAACATGGGCCTCAAGGCTTCGGAGCATATCGGTAAGCTCATCATCGACCCGCGTGATTCCAATACCGTCTATGTTGCCGCCCAGGGGCCGCTCTGGGGGCCGGGAGGAGATCGCGGTTTATTCAAGACGACAGACGGCGGCAAAACCTGGAAGAAGGTGTTATCAATCAGCGAGAACACGGGCGTGACCGATGTCGTCATGGACCCGCGCAACCCCGACCAGTTGATCGCTGCTGCCTACCAGCGTCGCCGGCATGTCTGGACCTTGATCAACGGCGGCCCCGAGAGCGCCATCTACAGGAGCACGGATGCCGGGGCAACCTGGACGAAATTGAAGACTGGTTTGCCGACCGAGGAACTGGGCCGCATCGGCCTGGCCCTCGCGCCGAGCGACCCAGATCTGGTTTATGCGATCATCGAGTCGATCGACAAAAAGGGTGGTATTTTCCGCTCCTCGGACTTCGGCATCACCTGGGAAAAGCGCAATGATTTTGACCAACAGGCTCAGTACTATGCGCACCTTGTCGTGGATCCGAAGAATTCTGAGCGCGTTTACGTGATGAATGTATACCTCCAGGTATCCGACGACGGCGGCAAGACTCTGCGCAACTTGGGCGAGCGTTTCAAGCATGTGGACAATCACACAATCTGGATCGATCCCAGGGATGCAAACTTTTACCGCGTCGGTTGCGACGGCGGCGTGTACGAGAGCTGGGACCGGGGGAGGAACTGGCGCTTCGTAGCCAACCTGCCGATTACTCAGTTCTACGATGTCACTGTCGATAGTGCTGGGCCGTTCTACCATGTGTACGGCGGGACGCAGGACAACTTTACGCTTGGCGGAACCGCGCGCAACCGGAGTGTTCACGGCATCACCAATGCCGACTGGTTCGTAACGCAGGGCGGCGACGGGTTCCACTCGCGCGTTGATCCTCAGGATGCCAACACGGTTTACTCCGAGGCCCAGTACGGTGCACTCATTCGCTACGACCGCCGTACCGGCCAGAGCATGGGCCTTCAGCCGCAACCGGGTCGAGGCGAGCCGCCGTTGCGCTGGAATTGGGATTCGCCCCTCATCATCAGCCCGCACGCACACACGCGACTCTATTTTGCGGCCAACATCCTGTTTCGCAGCGACGATCGCGGCGATACCTGGAAGGCCGTCAGCGGCGACTTGACCCGGAAAATCGATCGCAACACTTTGCCGGTCATGGGCAAGGTCTGGGCGGCGGACGCCGTTTCCAAGAGCGTGTCGACCTCGTTCTACGGTAACATCGTCGCCCTGACAGAATCCCTCAAGAAGGAAGGGCTCATTTATGTCGGCACGGACGACGGCCTGATCCAGGTCACGCAGAACGGCGGCGCAGCCTGGAAAAAGATCGACAAGTTTCCCGGCGTCCCCGAGCGGACCTACGTGAGCCGGCTGCTGGCGTCGCAGCATGAAATGAACACCATCTACGCAGCTTTCGAAAATCACAAGAATGCCGACTTTGCGCCGTACTTGTTGAAGAGCGTCGATGCTGGAGCGACATGGACGATGATCAAGGGGGATTTGCCTGCCAATGGGCCGGTGCTTGCCATCGCCGAGGATCACGAAAACCCGCAATTGCTGTTTGTCGGCACTGAATTTGGGCTCTATTTCACCGTGGACGGCGGCCAAAAATGGATCCGGCTCAAGGGTGGGCTGCCAACCATTGCCGTCCGTGACCTGGCCATCCAGAAACAGATGAATGATCTTGCCGTCGGCACATTTGGGCGAGGCATCTATATCCTGGATGACTATGCTCTGCTGCGCAGCGTCAAACCGGAGATGCTGGCACGGGAGAACGTGCTGTTCCCTGTGCGCAATGCTCTCCTGTACATCCAGACGCGCCGGTATGGATTGCGCGACAAAGCATTCCAGGGGGCGGCCTTTTACACGGCAAACAACCCGCCCTATGGGGCTACCCTGACCTACTACCTGAAGGACGACATCAAGACGCGCAAGGAGAGGCGGCGCGAAGCTGAGAAAGAGGCGGCCAAGAAATCGGGCAAGTCTTCTTATCCTTCCGGCGACCAATTGCGGGCCGAGGCAGATGAGGAGGCACCGGCCATCTTGCTTACGGTAGCCGACGTTACGGGCACCGTCGTGCGCACGCTGACGGGCCCGGTGAAACAGGGATTCCATCGCGTGACCTGGAACCTGCGCGAGCCGGCGGCAGCCTTGCCCAGGCCGCGCCCGCCCGAGACAGATGATGATCTGTTCTTTGAGGAGCCGGCTGGGCCACTCGTAATGCCCGGTGTTTACAAGGTGCAACTGGCCAAAAGGGTAGACGGCGTGGTAACACCGCTCGGCAGACCGCAAGAGTTCGCAGTTGGCGTGGATGGGATGGAGGCATTAGCTCCGGCTGACAGCAAGGCCCTGTTTGAATTCCAGCAGAAGGTGACCCGTCTGCAGCGCGCCGTTTCCGGATCGCTCGAAGCGGCCAACGCCCTGAGTCAGCGCATCGAACAGATCAAGCGGGCGCTGGATCATACGCCGGGCGCGGAGGAGAAGTGGAAAGAAGAGGCCCGCAGCCTGGAGAAGCATAACCGGGAGATCCTGAAGGCCTTGCGCGGCGACGTGGTAATGAGAGGGCGCAACGAGAATACTCCCCCTGCCATCGTCGAACGCGTGCAAGAAATTGTCGGCAGCCGGCGCCTCTCGCTTGCCAGACCAACGACGACGCAGCGCGAGCAATTCCAGGTGGCAGGCGCGGAATTCGCGCAGGAGTTGGCCAAGTTGCGCAGGCTGATTGACGTCGATCTCCGTGCCGTCGAGAAACACCTCGATGCAATTGGAGCGCCGTGGACTCCGGGCCGATTGCCGGAATGGAATGAAAAATAGCCACAAAGGTGCTGGACGTCGTCATGGCGCGGAGGACTCTGGCGGCAAGCCCGAACATCGCTCAGGATGCGTCGACTTGCAAGCGCAGCTCCCTCGTGCTACTGAGCATTACCGAAGCGCTGCAATACTTGCAGGTTTTGCTTCTGCTGATACTTCATTGCAGCGGCGAGGGATGCGAGGCTGATTTCGCTGGTCATCTGCGCGGTTGTCCCCTGTGTGGCGAACTGGGTGCTCTGGAGGAATTCATCGATGAGCGGCCGCACCTCCGCAGGAATGGTTGCCATCACGAACGGGTTGGCGGCTCCCTTCAAATCTTGATCCCATAACGACTGTGCCAGCTCGGCTCCTCTGACAGCCGACTCCTTGTCGGCGCAGTGAAGATGCAGGCTCAGCTTTGCCTTGCTGCCGCCAAAATTGCCCCGAAGAAGCAGGCCCTTTGCTTTAGCCACTATCTCCAACATTTCTTTGACATTTGGTGGTAGAAATTCCGGACCTTGCTGCCCACCGAACAGAGCCGACCCGGCCCCCGAAGGATTTGGAAAGATTGCCCAGAAATGGTCATGCTCTACCGACCTGATAAGTTCGAGCGCAGTGGCGGGAAGGACTGGGTTCGCGCCCCCCGTATTGATCATCGTTTCCATCTGCCCTTCGCTCACGCTGCTGAGAACCATCGTTCGATTAGATGGCATGAAGAGAAAGGAGTAGGGAGGCTCGCTGATCTGGAAATAGGTCTTCCATCCATTCTTTTTGGCCTTGGCTTCCCGTGCAGCCTTGCTAACCTTGTTTTGATCGAAAGGGACACTGGACCTGGCAACCAGCGTATATGTAGCCGGGCTCACTTGCTGTGCTCCCCGCTGGTTCTTGGGATCAGGATTCTTGATGGCAAGGACGGCATGATCGAAGAGCTGCTCGAACTCTAGACCGGTCTCCTTTCGGCATGCTTCGAAAAAGGCATTGTTGCGGGTGTCCTGCGCCAGTCCGCGAGCCCAGGAAGCGATTGATGGCTCACTCATCATTGTCTTGAAATCGAAGCCACAAATCACCTGGCTATCAGCCGGCACATAGGCCAGGAGATCTTCGTCGCCCCGGCCGCGATTCTTATCCCAGGTCATGAACAGATAAAAGCCGAGGCCGCCGCCAGCGAGCAAAAAGAGGAACAAGGCGCCGAGCACGATCGCGAGGATCGTGCCGCGGGAGGTTTCCTTCTTCTTTGCTTTGAACCTCTTGCGTTGCACTTTTCGGCGGGGTTGGAATTCCTCCTCGGTCTCCCGGTCGTCGTCGGGTTCCTCCTCAAGCTCGGCCGGCGGTGCTGCCCTGCCGCCGCTCTCGCGAGCCGATTCGGGTTCATCCTCCAGGTCCTCATCTACCTCGCGCCGGCCCCGAGGCGGCTTCGTCGGCGCCGCTTTATCATGACGCGTGAATGAACAATTCCCCTGATCATCACCCTCCCCCAGTGAAAAAACGCTTTCGCATTTGGGGCATTTGATCTTCTTTCCCGCATGGATTGTACTGGCCAACTTGAGGACGGTTTGGCATTCGGGACAGACGACCGTGCTGGCAGGCATTAGTTCACGCCTTCATTAAATTGAGGATGAGCCTCGAGAACGCATTGCGCTTTTGGCTATTGTAACTCTGGGAAGACAAGGGCAGCAAGAATCAAACCCGTTCAATCAGCGTCCCCTACCGCAAGACCGACTGTGCCTGCGACGAGCCTCGTGGGTTTTTCAGACCCGTGGCAAGCTTGTTGCCTACCTCGCGGAGTACCCTGCTGGCCAGGCTCACTCGATGCTCCGCAAGGAAGGCGCTCGCTGCGCCGGCGTCTCGCTTGGCCAGCTCGCGCAGGGCCCACGACAGGGACTTTACAACCATGTCATCGCGATCTCTGACCAGGATGCGGCAGATGTCGAGAGTTCGCTGCGTATCGCCTTGGCCGCCGCGGGCCTTGTTATTGAGCGGGACGGTGCTCACCAGGGCCGCACGCCGCCACCAGCGATCCGCCGAGGCCGCCCAGCGCCGGATGAGTCGGTCCGGCACCTGCCGCTCTCGCCACGCCGGCCCGGCGAGGTAGCACGCATACGAGTCCACCGCCTCCCAACTGGCAATGCCGCGACCAAAACGCGATAACAATCGTGCACGCAGGCTCCCCAGAGCCCCACGATGGTGAGCGACCAATTCATAAGACAGAAACCGGTGCTGGAAACCCGGTCGATCCAGAAGGCGCAACGCCAATTCGATCACCGCCTTGGCCGGCGCCTTGGCAAGGCGTTTGGAGTACTCGCGGCGCAGGCTGCGCAGGTCGGCGGCCCTGCGGCTGGTCAGCCTGGCCAACCGGCTCGTTATCTCATCCTCGACGGTCTTGATGACGATCTCCTTGGCTTCAGCCATATTTGCAAATCTCGCCGGTTAAATTCGCGCCCGATGGAAGTATATGCGAGATTTTGAGAATCGACGTGCCGCGCTCATCTCAGTATCGTCGGCAAAAGTCGCGAAAAACAAGGGGAGCGTGAATTTTGAGGCTGAGAAGCGGAGGTCAGGGTTCGCTCTCACAAGCGCAGTCGGTTTGTTGAGAGCAGTCATTGCTTCGGCCAGCATGTCGTGCTCGTCGTCCTTGAAGACCAGACCTTAGCCGAGCGCCATGGCGACGAAGCAGAGCGTCTCCTGAACTCCGATCTCTATTTTCGCTGTCGTGGACCAGAGGGACAGCCTCCAAGGCGCAGGAGGCCCCCTTCTGAAGGCACTGTTTGGGAGGTGAGTTCGGTTCCGGAATTGCGCGCCCAGACTTATCAAGTGCGACTACCGCTATTGGCCAACCTCCAGACGCACAGTCCGAACGATTTGCGGTGCAAGTCGCAAAAATACGGAAGCGCGGGTTGTAACGACAGACGAAACAATGACAACGGCACGAACTTGGAAAAACAGATCAAGTTTTTCGAGTTTGCTTCGACAACAGTTGAAGTTGGATAGATTCGCCGCGCGGTCCAAGTGCAATTTCGCCCTACGTACGACCGGTTCGGTAATTGACAATTGGGGGATTTTGCAATGCAGCTCAAAGCACTCGTCATCGACGACTCCGGCGTCATGCGAAAGATGGTGATGAAATCGCTCACCGAATCCAAGCTTGCGGAGTTCGAATTCATCGAGGCGGAGGATGGCCAGGTCGCTCTAGACAAACTGAAGGCCAATGAGATCGACATTGCCTTCGTGGATTGGAACATGCCCAACATGACCGGCATCGACTTCGTCAAGGAGGTTCGAAAACTAGAGAGGACCAACGACGACCCGGCAATTCCTCTGGTCATGGTCACCAGCGAAAAAACCATGGGCAAGATTGAGGCTGCCCTTGATGAAGCGGGGGCTGATGCGTTCATCTCCAAACCATTCACCGTCGAAGAACTTCAGCGGAAGCTGAAGAAGTGTGTAGACAAAGCTCAGTTGATTCGATTTCGCAAAGACCAGGCGAACAGGAAGCAAGACGCCGCTCAGTCGCAGCCGCAATCGTCGGGCGGCTGGCTTGGCAAGATGTTCAGTTGATGCCTCGAGTCACCGCACATTCCCAAACGACGAAAGAAATACGGATGACGAACTCAGCCACCAACAATGACAGCGCCTTGCCCCCGGCAATCATCGATGCTGTGCAAGCGTCTCTCGACAAGACATATGCCGCGTTTTTTAGCGAAAAGCCAATCCCCAGGGCTAACGGGCAGGACCATCACAACGGGCCATGCATTGCCGGCATCATCTCTTTTCTCGGTGAGGTGCCCTGGTCCCTGTCATGGATCCTGTCGGAGGAGACCGCCCCCCGGCTTGCCCAGAAATTCACCGGTTTCGAGATTCCTTTTGACAGCTCGGACATGGGCGACATGGCGGGTGAACTGGTCAATGTAATCGCTGGAGAAATCGTCGCCCAGCTGGAGAAGCGGCGCATCAAGTCCCAGATGTCCCTGCCGACCGTCGCCCGCGGAAGGCCCCTGGAGTTGGTACCCGATAAAGGCCCCTCCATTGCATATCTGGAATACACGTCGAAGGAAGGAGTTTTCTGGTTTCGACTGGCCGCGGCCAAGAATTATTCTGCGCGCGTGCCCGGAAAATAGGTGTTGCAGTCCTCCCTGCATCCATTGTTCTGAGAAAGCAGGAATGCACGATGATTGAGCTTGATTCCGTTGTCAAGGAGTTTTTGGTTGAAAGCTACGAGAACCTTGACCAACTCGATCGGGACCTAGTGGCCCTGGAAAAAGACCCCCAGAATCGCGATCGGTTGAGCAGCGTCTTTCGCACGATTCATACCATCAAGGGTACGTGCGGGTTCTTCGGTTTCTCGAAACTTGAGTCGGTCACGCACGTCGGCGAGAGTCTACTCAGTCGCTTGCGCGACGGGCTGCTCCTGCTCGATCCCGAGCGGACGAGCGCTCTCTTGGCCCTTCTCGACGCGGTTCGCGTCATGCTTGCCAACATCGAGAACACCGGCGGTGACGGCGACGGCGACTATCGGGAGCTGATCGATCGGCTGACGCGGCTGCAAGAAGCCCAGCAAGCTTCTCCTGCCTCTCCAGCCATCGAAGCCTCCTCCCCTGCAGTTGTGCTCCCCGAAGCTCCGCAAAGTCTGGGAGAAGCGCTCGTTCGCGCCGGCAAAGCGGAGCCCGAGGAAATTCTCGATGCCGTTCAGCAGCAAATCGATGGCGACCCGCTCCGCGTGGGCGAGATCCTGGTCGAAAAAGGGATAGTGCAAACGCAGGATATTCGCGAAGCCGTCACGACGCTCCAGGAATCCAAGGGCGTAGCGGTCGCCGACACCAGCATCCGCGTCGATGTCAGTCTGCTCGACAAACTCATGAACCTCGTGGGCGAGCTGGTCCTCGCGCGCAACCAAATCCTGCAATTCAACGCGACGCAGAAGGATACCACCTTCCTGAGCACCACCCAGCGGCTCAACCTAATCACCACCGAACTGCAAGAAGGCGTCATGAAGACGCGCATGCAGCCAATCGGCAATATCTGGAATCGCTTTCCGCGCGTCGTGCGCGACTTGGCCGTCACCTGCGGCAAGGAAGTGCGCCTGGAAATGGAGGGCAAGGAGACTGAACTCGACAAGACGATCATCGAGGCGATCAAGGACCCGCTCACGCACATCGTGCGCAACTCGGTGGACCACGGCATCGAAAAATCGGATACGCGCGTGGCGCGGGGTAAGCCGGCCGCCGGCACGTTGCTTTTGCGCGCCTTTCATGAAGGGGGCCAGGTCAACATCGAGATTATCGACGACGGCGCCGGCGTCAATACCGAGCGCGTCAAGGCCAAGGCGCTCGAGCGAGGCCTCATCAACCACGAGCAGGCGGCCCGCATGACCGACCGCGAAGCCACCCATCTACTTTTCCTTCCCGGTTTCTCGACCGCGGAAAAGGTGACGAACGTCTCCGGTCGTGGAGTCGGCATGGACGTCGTCAAAACCAACATTGAGAAGATCGGCGGTACGGTCGACTTGCAAAGCCAACCCGGCAAGGGCACGACGCTCAAGATCAAGATTCCCCTGACCCTGGCAATCATTCCAGCTCTGATCGTGACCTCGAGCGGCGACCGTTTCGCCATTCCCCAGGTCAGTTTGCTCGAACTGGTGCGGCTGGAAGGCGAGCTGGCCAGGAAGGGAATCGAGCGCATCCACGGCGCCCCGGTGTATCGGCTGCGCGGCAATCTTCTGCCGCTGGTCTACCTCAACCACGAACTGGGCAACGAAGGCACGGCCAACAGCGCCGCGAACGACACGATAAACATTGTCGTGCTGCGCGCCGACGACCGCCAATTCGGCCTGGTCGTCGAGGGGATCAACGACACCGAAGAGATCGTGGTCAAGCCGCTGGGCAAGCTCCTTAAGGGCATCCCCGTGTTTGCCGGCGCTACCATCATGGGAGACGGCAGGGTAGCCCTGATTCTGGACGTGCTCGGCATCGCCCAGCAGTCCGGCGTGGTTTCCGGGGTCCGCGACCGTACGCTGGCCGACCTTGCCGAGAGGTCAACGGACCAGAAGAGCGATAGCCAGACGCTCTTACTCTTGGGCGTGGGCAAGGATCGGCGCGCGGCCATTCCGTTGTCGATGGTTGCCCGCCTGGAGGAAATTCCGAACAGCGATATCGAAATGGCCGACAGCCAGGAGGTCGTTCAATATCGCGGTCAGATCCTGCCGCTGATCCGCTTGTCGGGCGTGCTCGCGGCCGAGGGAAGCGACAACCACGGAGACCTGATGCAAGTTGTGGTTTACTCCGATCATGGCCGCAGCGTCGGCCTGGTCGTCGATCGCATTCTCGACATTGTCGAGACTTCGCTGGAGGTCCAGCGGGCGACACGGCGCGAGGGCATCATCGCCTCGGCCGTCATTCAGCAACGCGTTACGGATCTGCTCGACGTTCACGGCATTATTCGCGGCGTCGACCCGAGTTTTTTCGAGGCGGCTGTGGCCGTTTGACCGGAAATCTTAGCGGGCCATTCATTCCAGCCTACCTCGACCGCGGCAGGCAGGAATGCCTGCCTCACCAAGGAGCACATGATGTCCACCAGCAATCAATACTGCACGTTTAACCTGGACGGCCTGTTCTTCGGCGTCGAGGTCCAGAAGGTCCAGGAAGTGATTCGCTACCAGGAGATGACACGGGTGCCACTCGCCTCTCCGGTCGTGCAAGGACTGATCAATCTGCGCGGGCAGATCGTCACCGCCATCGACCTGCGCCGCCGCCTGGAGCTGAAGCCCCGACCGGAGGGCCAACTGCCGATGAACGTCGTCGTCCGCACCGATGACGGCCCCATGAGCCTGCTGGTGGACGAAATTGGCGACGTGCTGGAAATGGACGCGGACGGCTTCGAGCGCCCACCGGAAACGCTGCGCGGGGTCGCCCGCGAACTGATTCGCGGCTCGTACAAGCTCAAAAATCGGCTGCTCTTGACGCTGGACACCGAACGGGCGGTCCAGCTGAACTCGGAACCCAAGGTGTGACATGCTGCACGCGATATCGACCCTTGTCTTGTTGATGCTGGCCGTCGGCATCTATTTCCGCCGTCGGCGCGAGATTCACATGAAGCTGATGACCAGCGCCTTTGCCATCGACCTGGCCCTGGTTCTTTACATTGAATTGACGCGACATGCGGTGGAAACCGTGGCGACCCAGACCAAGCCTTTGCTCTGGTTCCACGCTACCGTCTCGACCTCGGTGCTGGTTCTCTACGTAGTCATGTTGGCGCTGGGAAGGCGCTTGGCGGCGGCCCCTGCAGCCAACGCGGTAACCAGCGCTGGCCCGATCGCGACCGGCCATCTGAGCCAGACGCGCAACCTGCATCGCAATCTGGGTATGGCATTTTGCGCGCTCCGGGTTCTCAACTATGTAACCGCTTTCATGGTCTGAGCCAGAGGAAACACCAGTGATCCAAGACACCAAGCCGAGAGCCAAGGCCCCCGCCAAGAAACACAGGCTACCGTCTTCGTTGTACGAGCGGCTGGGCGGCGCCCCGGCAATTGCCGTCCTGGTCGATGCATTCTACGAACGCGTACTGGCGGACGGGAGCTTGCGCTCCTTCTTCGCCGAAACCAACCTGCAATGGCTCAAGGCGAGGTCAAAGCAGTTCTTCGGCCAAGCGCTGGGCGGACCCGAAAAATACAAGGGCCGGCCGATGAAGGAAGCCCATGCCAGTTTGCCCATCGAGCAAAAGCATTTCGATCGGGTCGCCGAGCACCTGATCGCCGTTTTGCAGTCATTGGATGTCGCTCTCGAACTGATTGATGAGGTGGTGGCGGTGGTCGCCCCCCTTGCTGTAGACATCGTCAACACTCAATCCCCTCGCGGTGCCAATGGGCACCAACGAAAGGACCCCAAGATGCAGGCGCAGATGACTCGCCGTCCCAACGGCAAACCCAACCAGCGGAAAGACAATCCCGTCGAAACGGAACCATCGAAGGAAATGCTCGATCAAGAGCAGTACGCTGATCTGGCCGGCCAGGTCGCCGCCATCGGCAAGTCGATGGCCGTCATCGAGTTCAACCTCGATGGCTCGATCCTGAACGCCAACGAGAATTTCCTCAAGACCCTAGGCTATACCCTGGACGAGATCAAGGGGCGCCATCACAGCATGTTTGTCGATGAGGCATTTCGCCAGAGCTACGAGTACAAGGAGTTCTGGGCGAAACTGGGCCGGGGTGAATTCCAGGCCGGTGAGTTCAAGCGCATTGCCAAGGGCGGCCGTGAGGTGTGGATCCAGGCTTCCTATAATCCAATTCTCGATCTCAATGGCCGGCCATTCAAGGTCGTCAAGTACGCCAGCGATATCACGGCGGTTGTCAAGTTCAAAATCGAAGCCGGCCGCATGACCTCCATGCTTGAGCAGGCGCCCATTAACATCATGTTTGCCGACCGGGATTTGAAGATTCAGTATATGAACCCGGCCTCGGCTAAGACGCTGAAGACCTTGGAATCGATGCTGCCAGTCAAGGTGGAGCAGATCATCGGGCAGTCGGTCGATATCTTCCACAAGCGGCCGGAATATCAGCGCAAGATCCTGTCCGATCCGAGCAATCTGCCGCACCAGGCGAACATTTCGCTTGGCGAGGATACGCTCAACCTGCTGGTCAGCCCGGTTTACGACCAGAACAAGAGCTACCTGGGCGCGATGGTCACCTGGGAAGTGATCACCGATAAACTCGCGATGCAACAGCGCGAGAAGGAAATGACAGAGAACCTGCGTGTCGTCCTCTCCAAAGTCGCAGAGAATTCCGCCTCCATGGCAGCCGCTTCGGAGGAGTTGTCGGCGGTGAGCACGCAGATGAGCGCCAATGCCGAGGAGACGTCGGCCCAGGCCAACGTCGTGTCGGCGGCGTCCGAGCAGGTCAGCAAGAACACGCAGACCGTAGCTACCGGCATCGAGGAAATGAGCGCCAGCATCAAGGAAATCGCCAAGAACGCAACCGAGGCCGCCAGAGTGGCCACGGGGGCTGTCAAGGTGGCCGAGTCCACGAACACCACCATCGGCAAGCTGGGCGAGTCGAGCGCCGAGATCGGCAAGGTCATCAAGGTCATCACCTCGATCGCTCAGCAGACGAACTTGCTGGCCTTGAACGCCACGATCGAGGCCGCTCGCGCCGGCGAGGCGGGCAAGGGATTCGCGGTTGTCGCCAACGAAGTCAAGGAATTGGCCAAGGAGACCGCCAAGGCGACCGAGGACATCAGCCAGAAAATCGAAGCAATCCAAGGCGATACCAAGGGCGCCGTCTCGGCCATCGCCCAGATCAGCACGGTGATCGCTCAAATCAACGACATTTCCAACAGCATTGCCAGCGCCGTCGAGGAACAAACCGCGACCACCAACGAGATTAGCCGCAATGTGGCGGAAACCTCGAAGGGGACGGCGGAAATCGCTCAGAACATCACGTCGGTGGCGCAAGCTGCCCGGAGCACGTCGGAAGGCGCCGGCAGCAGCCAGAAGGCGGCTGCGGAGCTTGCACGCATGGCGGCGGAGCTTCAAGGAGTGGTTAGCGAGTTCAATGCTGGCCAGAGCGAAGGCGATGCCCAGGGCAAACCGACGAGCCAAGGTGGGAAAAAGCCCGTGGCCGCCGCTGGGAGGGTCGGGAAAAAAGGATAAGGTTGTCTCGGTCCACGAGTCGGATTTCAGGCCCGATCTCCGCACTTCTCTTTCACGCTCCCTGGGACGTGACAGCGGTAAGGGAGGCCGGGCCTGAAGTGTTCTTGGACTCTTGGAACTCTTGGGGAGAACCCGGCAATGCCCTGGACAAAGCAGTTTTACTTGTTAGGAGTCAGCGTCCACTACCCTTGGCTCACGCAGCACTATCAGGGCGACGGCCATCATCGGCGCGAAATGACTCGGCAATTCGCGGTGTCCAGCAGCACTGTTGCCCTGGATCATGCGCACCGCATAGTACGGAAACACCTGTGGCACGTACTGCATTTGCACGTCCGGCGCCTGCGCGCATTGGGCGCGGATACGAGCAGGGGTGTGTTGACTGAGTAGTATCCCAGCGACGGAATTCGTTCCAAAGGGTGCGCTCACGATCGCCTTGTCACGTGAGGATTCTGAAGCCATGCAAGCCTTGGCAAAAGCAATAGTCGAACAAGCTCCTGACAGTGTTTTGGCGACAGACGCGCATGGGCGAATCGTCTACGTCAACGCGCGCGTGGAGGAAATGTTTGGCTATGTCCGGTCAGAACTTCTCGGCCAGCCGGTAGAGGTACTTTTACCTGAGCATGTTCGGAAGAGGCACGTGGAGGATCGGATTAGATATGTTGCCGATCCGTACGTTCGCCAGATGAAGGAAGACCGCCTGCTTGCCGCCCGTCGAAAGAACGGCACGGAGTTTCCGGCCGGGATCTCCATCGGTCCGGTCACGACTCCCGAGGGCATCTTGGTGGTTTGCTTCATCCGCGACATGACGCGCGTTCAGCAGATCGAGAACAGACTTTCGCAGGTCCAAAAGATGGAAGCCATCGGTCACCTGGCCGGTGGGATCGCCCATGATTTCAATAACCTTCTGACGATTATCAATGGCCACTCCGAAGAATTGTTCCGCAGTCTGCGCGCCGACTTCCGAGCCTGCCAACGCGTTCAGGAAATCGCCAAGGCTGGGGAAAGGGCCGCGAGCCTCACCCGCCAGCTCCTGGCGTTCAGCCGCCAGCAGATCCTTGCGCCGCGCACGCTTTGCCTCAATGACCTCGTCACCGACTTCCACCGTATGGCTAAACGCCTGCTCGGCGAGCCCATTAAGCTCGTGCTGAGCTTGAGCCCTGAGTTGGGGAACGTGAAAGCAGACGCCGGCCAGATCGAGCACGTGCTGATGAATCTGGTGGTCAACGCGCGCGACGCCATGCCCGCGGGAGGGGGCATCACCATCGAGACCAAGAACGTCGAGATGCACCAGGGCAGCAACGGTTTTCGCCCGGAGATGTTGCCGGGACGCTACGCACTGCTGCTGGTAAGGGACAACGGCTGTGGCATGGACCAGGCGACCCTGGCACGCATCTTCGAGCCGTTCTTTACCACCAAACCGGTGGGAAAGGGGGCGGGACTGGGCCTGGCCACGGCATATGGCATCGTCAAACAGTCTAATGGCTATATTTACGCCGATAGCCAACTCGGCCAGGGCACCTCCTTCAGAATCTACTTGCCTCTCATCGACGACCCGAATTCCGTGCTTCAAGCCGAGCTCACTCCCGTCCAGGGGGGAGTCGAAACCGTGCTCATGGTCGAGGACGAGGAAGGCGTCCTGGACCTGCTCCGTTCCACACTCGAGGATGCTGGCTACAAAGTGCTACACGCCTTGTGTGGGCAGGATGCCCTTTGTCTCGCCCGCTACCATGTAGGGCCGATTCACCTCCTCCTGACCGACGTCGTTATGCCCGAGATGAGCGGGCGAGCTTTGGCGGAACAACTAAGCGCGCTTCATCCTAAAGCCAGGGTGCTCTATATGTCAGGCCACACCGACGACGTCATCCTGCGCCAGGGCGTTGAAGAAGCGACAGCCAACTTCATCGGCAAGCCCTTCTCCTTGGACGACTTGCTCCGCAAAATCCGGGCGGTTTTGGGGCCTTGCGGGACCAGCAAAGACAAGCCTAGGGATCTGCGTTTCGCAGGGAGTCGATCCGCGGAGTCGGCTGTCCTCCCGGTGCCAAGTCTTGAATCGAATCAAGGAGACGCCAGTGCGCGCAATCGTAATTGACGACTCTCGGGCAATGCGGACCATCCTCGGCGGCATGCTTCGGGAGATGGGATTTGAGGTCGGCGAGGCCGTCAATGGCCGGGATGCGCTCGAGCGGCTGAAAGCGCACCCCCCCCCTGCGCTGGCGCTGCTCGATTGGAACATGCCGGAGATGAATGGTTTTGAACTCTTGCAGAAGCTCCGGGCCGATCGGGCTTACGACGACATGCGCATCGTCATGGTCACCACCGAGACGGAAACGTCGCAAATGATTCGGGCCCTGGAGACAGGGGCCAACGAGTACGTGATGAAGCCGTTCACGCGGGATGTGATGCGTGAGAAACTCCAGTTGCTCGGGATTCTTGAGGCAAACCAAGAGCTTGCATGAAGCCGTGCTGCGATCCCCCGTAGGGGGTGGGAGTCAACTATTGTGATAAGCACGCGCGCATCTATTGCTCCTTCGCCCGTTGAGACTCGGTCCAGCGGAGACGGACAAGAAGTGCTCCTGGAACGCATCCTGCAGAATCCGCGCATTCCATCCCCTCCGAACTTGGCTCTGCAGATCTTCCAGAAAACGGGACAAGAGGACAGCACGATTCAAGAAATCAGCGAGCTGTTGACGCATGACCCCGGATTGTCCGCCAAGATCCTCAAGGCGCTGAATTCAGCCGTTTATGGTCGCTCCCATCCCGTGACGAGTGTGCGGCAAGCCGTGACCATGATGGGCAGCCGGCCGCTGCGCTCTTTGATCTTGGGACTGGCGCTGCCCGTCATGCAGAAGAGCGTCGAGGCCGACGCGGGTTTGCGCCGGTTCTGGAGGAAATCGGTCGCGGGCGCCGTCATGGCCCGAGAACTGGCGACACGCTGCAACTTCCCCGCGCCAGACGATGAGTTGGCTGCTTGCTTGCTCCGCGACCTGGGTATGATCCTGCTCCGCCAAATGTTCCAGGAAATGTACCGTCCGATATGGACGGTTGAGGGCGAGATCTTCGCCGACGAGCAGTGCGTCTGGGAGGAGCGGCATTTCGGCGTGCATCATGCCGAGGTGAGTGCCGCCTTGTTGGAGCGCTGGCGGCTACCGATGGAGTTCGTGGAACCGATTCGCTTTCACCACCATCCCGAGCTTGTGCCGCCCGTGGTTCAACTCCTAGTGGACCGAGCGTATCTCCTGGATTTTATCACGCGCCTGACCGACCTTGAAGAGCCGCGCAAAGTCGCCCTTGGCATGGAAGGAATCCTGCAAAGGGCTCGCGAACGCTTCGGTTTGGAGCGAGTCGATCTGGAGCAGTTCCTTAGCGCGGTTCGCCCCAAAATCGAGGAATTCACGAGCATTCTGGGAGTGGACATCGGTGCCTGCCCTGATTTTGACGAACTTCTGGCGACCCAATGCGAGGAAATGGTCCGGCTTTCGCTGGAAGCCGCATCAGTCACGACTCCGAACCGGACAACGACTGGATTACCCAAAACGGTGGATCAATCCTTAGCGGCGGTCTCAAACCTAGTGCAAGACTTGCTCGACGACCCAGGGAAACTGGCCCCTGGGTTTCTAATCCACAAGTATGAGGTGATGGAATTCATCGGCCGTGGGGCCATGGGGATTGTGCTCAAGGCGCTGGACCCGGGGCTAGCTCGGCACGTGGCCATCAAACTGCTAGCCCCGGAACTGGCTAGCAGCGAGAAGGCGCGCCAACGCTTTGCCTTGGAAGCTCGCTATGCTGCCGCCATACGCCATGAACATGTCGTGACCATCTTTGCCGTAAGCGAATTCGATGGGATTCCGTCTCTTATCATGGAATATGTTCGCGGCACATCACTCGAAGATCAGCTTGAAGCCAGCAAAACATTCAGTATCAGGGAAATCGCGCAAATCGGCCGCCAAAGCGCCCTGGGGCTGGCCGCCGCTCACGCTCTCCGCCTCATCCATCGAGACATAAAGCCCGCCAATATCCTCTTGGAAGAGGGCACCCACAAGGTTCGCATCACCGATTTCGGATTAGCCCGGGCCATGGACGAGGATTTTCATCTTTCGCAAAAAGGACTGTTGATCGGCACTCCCAACTTTATGTCGCCTGAGCAGGTTGACGGCAAGACTCTGACACCGGCATCCGATCTGTTTGGCTTGGGCAGCGTTCTTTACACCCTGTGCACGGGTGAACTCCCTTTCCAAGCGGAAACCATGTCGGGATTGCTTTGCGCAGTGGCGGAGAGAAGCCCCACGCCCATCCGGGGGCTCAATCCGAACATCCCCGAAGGTTTAGCTGAAGTCATCGAGAAGATGCATGAAAAGGACCCACTGAAGCGCATTCCTACTGCCACCGCCGTGGCGGAATTGCTGAAACCTTGGTGCAAATAGAGGTTGTCACGTCCATGGGCAAAATTCGCGTTCTGGTGGTTGACGACGCTGTCGTCGTGCGGCGCATGGTGACCGACGTTCTGGCGGCCGATCCCGCGTTGGAAGTGGCGGGCACGGCGGCCAATGGCCGCATCGCCCTGGCGAAGATTCCCCAGGTAAACCCGGATATCGTGACGCTGGACGTGGAAATGCCCGAGATGAACGGCTTGGAGACCCTGGCCGCCATTCGCAAGCTATACCCGCTCTTGCCGGTGATCATGTTCAGCACGCTGACCGAAAGGGGCGCGGCCACCACCATCGACGCTTTAAGCCTGGGTGCTAACGACTACGTGACCAAGCCGGCCAACGTGGGCAGTGTGGCCGAGGCTCTCCAATGTCTCCGGGATCAACTGGTCCCGAAAGTAAAGCTCTGGTGCACGCGCATGTCGCGTCACGACACCGTGGCGCTTCGGCCCGGCGCCAGTTTTGCCTACCTGGCCGCACCTCGAAAAGGCGCGGTGCAAGCACCTTTGGTCGACGCCCTGGCGATTGGCGTTTCCACCGGAGGGCCGAATGCCCTATCTGCCTTGTTGCCACAGTTGCCCGGCGATCTTCCGGTCCCGACTTTCATCGTGCAGCACATGCCGCCGGTTTTCACGAAGCTACTGGCCGAACGCCTAGCGACACAGTCGGCACTCAAGGTGTCCGAAGCGGTTCCCGGCAGCGAAGTCCGCCCCGGCCATGTCTACGTGGCGCCGGGCGACTACCACATGGTCGTCAAAAGCGAAGGGGTCGCGAAACGAATCCGGACCAATCAAGAACCACAGGAGAATTCCTGTCGCCCAGCCGTCGATGTATTGTTTCGGTCGGTCGTGGATGTCTACGGGCCCGGAACCTTGGGCGTCATTCTCACCGGCATGGGGCAGGACGGCCTGCGTGGCTGCGAATGTATTCGCGAGGTGGGCGGGCAGATTCTCGCGCAGGACGAGGCGAGCAGCGTTGTCTGGGGCATGCCGGGGTTCGTCGCCAGGGCCGGCCTTGCGGACGCAGTCGTGCCGCTCGGCGAAGTTGCGGGCGAAATCGTGCGCCGAGTTCAGAAAGGCCGTACTAATAACGCAGGGTGGACTACGCGATGTACTTGAGTGTCGATCACGACCTCCTGGTCCGGAGCGCTTATCAGTTACCTCCGCTGCCCCAGAGCGCCGCGCGCTTGGCACATCTCCTTACCACGGATGATTCCGACATTCGCGAGATTATCAGCGTTATTGAATATGATCCAACCCTGACGATGAAATTGCTCCGTGTGGCAAATTCGGCAATCGGTGGTTCGCGCCACCGTATCGGCACCGTTCGAGAGGCCTTGATTCGCCTGGGGACGGGAACCGTGGTCGGTTTCGTGGTCGCTTCTTCCGTTCGCCCCCTATTGGGCAAAAGAATTCCTGGATACAACATTCCCGAAACAGAGTTCTGGAAGCATTCGCTGGCGGCCGCGTTCGCGGCGGAGGCAATTCAGGCTCATTCCGCAAATTGGACCGGTCGACTTGCATTTACCGCCGCCCTTCTGCACGACATTGGCAAATTGGTATTAGGTCAGTTCCTGACCCCGGAGCTACTCGCCTGGTTAGAACGAGCCGTCACTGACGGAAAACAGGCCGCTTTTCAGGCGGAAGCCGAAATCCTCTCCCTGCACCACGGCGAAGCGGGCGGAGTCATTGCCCAGCACTGGGGGTTGCCGGACAGCATCGTTAGAGGAATCGCCCACCATCATGATCCCGAAAATGGTGAGGATGGGATCTGTTATGTGACTTATTTGGCAAACGTGGTGGCGCACCGGCTAGAGTCCGACCCGCGAGAAGAGAGACCTGGTTCGCAACCGACGGTGCTCGCTAAAGTTGACCCCGCTCTGGAGTGGTTAGGGCTGGCCGAGGAGAGTTTGCGTAGCGTTAGCGATGAGGTTCAAAAGGGTCTGCAAGCTTTGTCCAGCCAATTAGACTGAGAGAGTCCTTGAATCATGGTGTCAAAACAGCCCGATGGGTCCTTCCGCCGGGGGTTGACGCTTAAGGAAGCACAAGGAGTGGGCGGTGCCACTGGATTCGACGGATTTTGAGTTTGTGAGCAGCCTGGTGCTGAAACGCTCCGCTATTGTGCTGGAACCGGAGAAGAACTACCTCGTGGAGTCGCGCCTGTTGCCGCTGGCGCGGCGCGAAGGTCTTTCCTCGGTCGCCGAGCTGGTGGCCCGAATGCGCGCCGATTCGATGAACGGCCTGCAGCAGAAGGTCGTCGAAGCGATGACCACCAATGAGACCTCGTTCTTTCGTGATCTGAATCCCTTCGAGGCATTGCGCAAGGTGGTGCTCCCGGAAATGTTTCAACGCCGGGCCGCCGAACGGCGCCTGCAAATCTGGTGTAGCGCGAGTTCGACCGGGCAGGAGCCTTACAGCATTTCGCTCATCTTGCGCGAGCACTTCCCTGGCTTCGCGGACTGGAAAATCGGCATCGTCGCTAGCGACCTGTCCACCGACGTCCTCGCCCGCGCTCGGAAAGGCTGTTACAGCCAATTGGAGGTCAACCGTGGTTTGCCGGCCCCCTTGCTCGTGAAGTATTTTCAGCGCCAGGGGACCGAGTGGCAGCTCAAGGAGGAGGTACGCCGTTTGGTCGAGTTCCGACAGCTCAACCTGATTGATGGAGCCTGGGGGATCGCGGCGACTGACATCGTATTCATACGCAACGTCCTCATCTACTTCGATGTGCCAACCAAGAAGGTCATCCTGCAGAAAATCCGCCAGCTCCTTCGCCCTGACGGCTACTTGTTCCTGGGTGGAGCGGAAACCACCCTAAACCTTGATGACTCTTTCGAGCGCATTAGTTTCGAACGGTCCGGCTGCTACCGCTTACGAAAACCCTAGGGGACTTCTAATGGATATCGGCACGCACGAGATTCACGAGGTAGTGCGAAGCATTTGGGAAACGGTGCTCGGCTGGGATATCCAACCGAGTTCTCCGTCGGAACCCTCTCGCAAAGACCCTGGCTGCAAAACAGGATTCGTTCAAATCGCCGGCGCCTGGGAAGGGGCCATTGTATGCATCAGCTCCGAATCGTTAGTCCGCCGGGCCGGAGGGGTGATGTTCGGGATGAATCCAGATGCGCTCACGGTCGAATTGCTCCACGACGCGCTCGGCGAATTGACCAACATGGTTGGCGGCAATCTCAAAGCACTGTTACCGGGCCCCAGTTTTCTCTGCTTGCCTGCCGTCGTCGACGGGTCGGACTATTCGGTCTGCGTGCCTTCTGCGCGGCCCGTGATCGAAGTGGAGTTTTCAAGTCAGGCAGAGCCATTCACGGTCAAGCTGTTAGCAGGCGGCGCTCCATCTACGCTGCCGCGACGCGCGCAAAGTTAGATACGAACGGGTGCCTGAACCCCCATTTGTAATCAGTTCCCCATTGCATCCGGCAGCCTGGTATCCCACTCTCGATGTTTCTAGCGACGCCTGAGGCCCTTAGGCAAGGCTTATGCGACGTAAGTCATTGAAGGCGGAGGGACTCGAACCCTCGACCTACGGATTAAAAGCCCGTAGGTAGGCTTGTTTCACACTACGCCACACGATCCGAAGCGATGAAAATCCCGTGTTTTATGCGGTGAATCGAGTTTTCGGGTCGAATGCCATCGAGCCATGCGCCGCGCTTCTATGGAGTGTTTTTGGAGTGTTGGCGCTGACAGGGATTTTCGCCATTGGGGACCTTGAACACTTCGAATCGCCTTCCTAGATTGCGAGCATGGCGGGGGAAAGGGTAGCTCCCTGACCTCTCAGCTTCAGTGGTCACCCCCCGCCACCTTCTTTTCTGAAGCTGCCAAGAGGAAGCATCGGCCATGTCGATTTCCATCGCAAAACTGCCCCCCAAGATCCGTCGCAGCGGCAAGTGGTATGTTTGGACCAGGGAGGCAGCCAAGACCATCGAAATCGAGGTACAGACCCTCCTCGCTTGGCTCGACCGAAAATACTGCATCTGGATCGACCGGCCCCTAGAGGTCATCGAATTGCCGAAGAAGCTTAGG
>DATGZX010000033.1:0-12524 GCA_035296965.1 Gemmataceae bacterium | reverse complement strand
CTTAACGTGGGCTTCGCCCACCGCCCTGAAATGCGCATAGTATCCCTGTGCCCGGCAGGAGGGTGTAGAGAAGCGGAGCCTCATATTGCAAACCAGCGATGTTCTTTTCCCTGCCTGCTGGTCCGCTTGATAGAGTGAGGTTTTCCCGGAAAAACCGGGAAATAGTCGCCATTGCGACGTTGGTAGAAGTTCATCTTATGAACAAGAAACTTCTCCGCAAGTTGCATAGAAGTTCAGAGGGAAGACACTAATTGATCGTGATATAGGTCAACCTTGTCAACTGCCAGCAGCAGCCATGAAGGTGTATGCCTCTTTCTATGGGAATCCACAATTGCTCTACATGTCTCCTGGAGTTCTCTTATTTCTTGTTCAAGGTGATAGGCGCGGTACTTCTCAATATCATCGATCTCTAGATCCTCAAGCAGGATTCTACGGCTGGATTCCCCGCGAACGCTTGCATAGCCATAGGCAGCGACGTGGATTATCCCATGTACACATTTCTTGTTCCTGAAGACTTTATCGAGAGCTTCTCCCCGTGGGCCTGCGTCAAGCTGACCCGGAACGATAAGGAACGACAGTCGCTTACCAGAGTTTCTGAGCTTAGGACGTTCAAGCTTCTGAGACTGCGGGGGTACTTTGTACTGGGCATGGTAGCCCTTTCCGCAAAGGTAGTCGAGCAATACGGTCTTCCCAACGCCTGCCACGCCAGTGATGGCGATGGCTGTTCTTTGACCCAAGAACAAATTCAGCCCCGCGCTCAGGAATTCACTGATCGTGGTTCGATTCTCATAGGCGGTAAAGACGGGGGCGATCCATTCAACCATGGTGGTTTAACCCTTAACTGGTTTTTTGACGAGGTCCCCAGGCCGCATAATAAATTACCAGAATTATTGGCCTCGCACCACTTGCCTCTGCGACTAACTAGAGCCTAGATACGTTACGTTCATATACCTTGGTGAGCGCCAGGAAAGCAAGAGACCCATCGCACTTTGCGCTCGTTTTCACAGTGCCCGCGGTAGAAATTGGTACACCATCTCAGCCGAGAGCGACAGTGCGGATTTCGAGCCAGCTGGATGCCAATCGCGAGCCCTGCCATTTCGGAGGCAAGGCGCAATCACCGACAAGAACCACACCGGCCAGTGGAGCAAGGCTTCTGGAAGGTTCGAGAACGGCAGGAGACTTCCAGGCCCACTGGGTTCAAGGCTCTGCCTCGAAACGAGAATGGCTGGCATACCGAGCTACTTGGTCTCGGACGCAGACTGATGGACCCGTTGACCATCTGCCACGCCGGATGGGTTCAAGATCACATCTTCCTTGCCGGTGAAGTCTTCCCACTTCTCACCGGCACCTGGTGCGGTTGCCTTCGTTTGCATTCTCAATAGTTCGACTCGCTGACTGTCACGCACACCCGTTTCGATCAACGTGCGCACTGCTTTGCCGCCATCGACGATGAAACAATAAGTGCGATAGCCAACGGTGACGTCCCCTTCAGTAACGACAGCCGAGAGAGGCAGCGTCCGCGCGCCGATCCGTTCCGCGGTGATCGTGGCAGTAACGTACATGCCGGGCCGAAGCTTGCCCTGGGGATCGGGCACGTCAATCTCGGCCTGGGGATCGGGCACGTCGATCTCGGCCAGGAGCGTTCGCGCGGTACGGTCCAACGACCAGGAAGTTCGCGTCAACTTGCCGGTCATTTCGTAGGTCTTTAGTGCCGGGATGCGGATGTGGGCGGTAGACTCCTGGTTCACCCAGTCTGCGTCGGCCTCCGGCACCTGAACTCGAATACGCATCATATCCCTGCGCATCACGGTGAATAATGCCTGCCCGTTGGGGCCGGTTGCCGGCTGAACAAAATGGCCCGTATCCACACTGCGTTGTGTCACGACACCGTCAAAAGGCGCGCTGAGCTGTCGATAACCCAACATGGTCTGGGCCATGTCGCGATTCTTCTTGGCCACTTCCCAGTGCGCCTCGGAGACCAGCACGTCGACCTTGGTCTTGTCCCATTTCGACCGGCTTGCGTCGCGTTCCGCCTTTGCAGAGCGCACTTGGGCCTTCACCTCTTCCAACCCCGCCTTGGCAGCTTCGAACCCGAGGCGCGTCTCTTCGACATCTTCTTGACCGATCGCGCCGCCGCGGCCGGCCTTTGCCAGGCGTTCGTATTGCGATTGGGCGCGCTGGAGCTGGGCGTCGGCACGCAGGCGCGTCGCCTCCGTGGCTTGCACTTTGGCATCGGCACTCTTGTAATCCGCCTCCGCGACGGCAACCGCTTCCCGCGCTTGCTTGACTTCCGCTTCCGCCTGCCCCACAAGCGCGTTTTTCTGCGCGACTTCGACCTCCATCTCCGGTACCCACAATTCCGCGAGCGCATCTCCCTTGGCCACACGATCGCCGATATCGACCTTCACCTTTTGAACGTAGCCGGCAATCTTGCTGAAGACGGGCGTTTGCTCGAATGCCTGGATGGTACCCGGCTGGCTGATCGAACGGCGGATGACGCCGCGCTCGGGTTTCACCGTGGTCACGGAGGCAACAGCTTGGTCGGTTGACGTCGTTTGCGGTGAGTTGGATAGAGGGCGGTCGCAGCCAATGGCCAGGAATGGCAGAAATATCGCGATTGTAATTGCGCTTGCTGAATGGGCTAGGGCTCTTATTGGGTTCGCCCCCTCACCCCCGACCCCTCTCCCCCGAGTACGGGGGCGAGGGGAGAGATTGCCCCTGACTTTCAAGCTGGTCAGAAGGGTGAGCCTGCTTGTTCCCCTCTCCCCTGTACTCGGGGGAGAGGGGCAGGGGTGAGGGGGAGGAGCCACTGTGCCCAGTGGCTGAGCGCCATCCTCCAGGAAAACCCCAGTATCTCGACACACTCGATTCCAACCCAGTTGCCTTGGTTTCATCGTTTGCCTCATACTCTGTCGACCACAGATGCTGCGGTCCCATCGAAATACGTGCTTCCCGAATCGTCCGGGTCCAGCGACGCGGAGCGCGTGGCGCTCCGGCCTTGCACGACGGCGAACACGGCCGGCAGCACCAGGAGTGTTGCGCAAGTCGCGGCGGCCAACCCGCCGATCACGGCCCGGCCAAGCGGGGCCGTTTGTTCACCCCCCTCGCCAAGGCCCAGGGCCAGCGGCACCATGCCTGCGATCATGGCGCAGGCCGTCATCAAAATGGGTCGAAGCCGGCTCTGGGCTCCTTCTACCGCGGCTTCACGCGCAGCAACGCCAGACAGCCGGCTGCGCTCGGCAAAGGTTACCAGCAGAATGGCATTGGCCACGGCCACGCCGATGGCCATGATCGCCCCCATGAACGACTGGATATTCAGCGTCGTGCCGGTCAGCAACAGCGCCAGCGCTACCCCGGCAACGACGGCCGGCACCGCCGCAACGGAAATGAGCGCGAGCCGCACCGACTGGAAGTAGGCGGTCAACAAAAGGAAGATGGCGACCACAGCGAGACTCAGACCCAAGGTGAGACCTTCGTAAATCTTGCCGCCGGCCAGCCAGCCGAACATCTGCTGCATGGGCACTACCTGACCGCGGACATCCACTTGCACGCCTCGGGGCCGTTCGCCGGCGGCCGTCAGGGCCTGGCCGACCTGGACGGCTACGCGGCTCAGGTCTTCACCTTCAATGTTCGCGGTCATGCTCAGAAGTCGCCGCATGTTATAGCGGTCGTATTCCCCGGGCACCGTGCCTTCGCGAATTTGGGCCACGTCTCGAAGAAGAAGCTGCGTCTTGCCGTCTCCCTTGACTGGAACCATGCCGATTTCTGCGGCCGAGTTCATGCGAAACGGTGGGATCTCCACCTGCACCTGGTAGCCGATCCCCGTGTCCGGGGCGGCCCAGAAGTTGGGCACGACGAAGCGGCTCGATGACGTGGCCGACACCAGGGAACGGGCCACTTCGCTCGTGGTCGCCCCGCTCAGGCCGGCGCGCTCGCGGTCCACATCGATGGAGACGGCCGGGTAGTCGAGCGACTGCGCAAATTGTAAATCGCGCAGCGAGGGAATCTTCGCCAATTCTGCCCGGACCTTGTCCACATAGGCCCGATGCTCCGCCGCCTTGGGACCGGTGAAGGCAAGCCCGCTGACGGCCACCTCGACCGGCGTCGGTGAGCCGAAGCTCATGACTTCATTGACAATATCCGCCGGCTCGAAGGAAAACTTCAGCCCGCGCACGCGCTGGGCGATCTCGTCCTCGGACAGATTATCCGAGCGGAGTCGCTGGGCCAGCCAATCACCCAGGCGGCGCGGTAGCTCTTCACGAAGCCGGTGTTTCAGGTCCTCCACGCGAACGCCGCTGTGATTCTTCAGCCCAAAACGCAGGACCGCCTCTTCCGGACCGCGCGTCCAGAGGTAGATATTGTTGATGGGGTAGCTCGAGCCGATGAGGCCGACATATCCCAGCGAAATGGCCAGATTGTCTTCGCCCTGCTTGTTCTTGCCCGCAGCTTCCTTGATGATGCCCAGCGCCTGCTTGGCGATCTCCTCGGTGCGCTCGATGCGCGTGCCGTCTGGAGCGCGCAGCCGAAGCTGGAATTGCCCTGTGTCAACCTGGGGGAAAATCTCGGTGCCAAGACGGCCGCCAATCAGCCAGATCACAAGCCCGGCACCAACGACATACGCGCCGACCAGTGCCCAACGCAGCGGCATAGCCGCCCGCAAGAATCGCGCAAATCCAGCTCGCATCCGGTCGAATGAGAATCGCCCGGCGCTACCGTGGGCGTCCGGGTGGTAGTGTCGCAGCACCCAGACCGACATTACCGGCACGAACGTACTGGACAGAAGATAAGAGGTGACCATGGAAAAGCCGACCGCCAGCGCCAGCGGTACGAACAGAGCCTGGGCTGCGCCTTGCATGAAGAAGGACGGGATGAAGACGGCGAGCACGCACAGCATGGCCAAAAGCCGAGGCACGGCGGTCTCGGCATTGCCCAGCCGCGTCGCCCGCGCGATGTTGCTCGATTTGTCCATCTGAGTATGGATGTTCTCCACCTCCACCGTCGATTCGTCCACCAGGATGCCGACGGCAAGTGCCAGCCCGCCCAGCGTCATCAGGTTGATCGACTGCCCCGTGAGCGACAAGGCAATCACGGAACCCAGCAACGCGAAAGGGATGTTCAGGACGACGACGATGACGCTGCGCCAGTCACGCAGGAACAGCAGCACCATGAGCCCAGTGAGGAACGCCCCCAGCAAACCCTCGGTGACGACGCCCCACATTGCACCTGTCACATAAGGCGACTGGTCGAATTCGAGGTGGACCTCAATGTCCTCGGGAATGGCTTTGCGCATCTCGTCGAGGTTGTCTTTCACGGCCTTGATCACGGAAAGAGTCGAGGCGTCGGCACGTTTGTTCACGAGAAGATAGACGGCCCTGCGGCCGTCCACGAGGGCGTAGCCGGTGGGGATATCGGTGCTGTCTTCAATGCGGGCAATGTCGCGCAGATAGACGTTCTCGCCCGGCCGGAGCGGAATATTGCCCAGTTCCTTGGGGTCCTTGACCATCGCGTTGGTCGGGACAATGGGCATCTGATCCTTGATGCGTGCGTTGCCTGAAGGACTGATCGTGTTGCCGGCGGTCAGGGCCGCGACCACGTCCTCCGGGGAAGCGTTGTGGGCACGCAGACCGTTCGGGTCCACCTGCACGACGATCGTGCGCTGGTTGCCGCCGAAGGGCGGCGGCGCCGACACGCCGGGCAAGCTGGAGAACTTCGGGCGGACGCTGAACAGGGCCAGGTTTTGGATCTCGCCGATCGACCTCGTCTTGCTCGACAGCACCAGGTAGCCAACCGGCACGCTGCCGGTGTCGAAGCGCATGACGAATGGCCCAACCGTTCCCGGCGGCATGAACGCCCGCGCGCGGTTGACATATTGAACCGTCTCGGCCATCGCCTGGGACATGTTGGTGTCGGTATGGAAGAAGAGCTTCATCAGGGCGACGCCCTGGACGTTCTTCGACTCGACGTGCTCAATGCCCGAGATGTAGAGGAAGTGGTACTCGTAGTAATTGGTGATGAGTCCTTCCATCTGGGCGGGGTCGAGGCCGCCATAGGGCTGGGCCACGTAAATCACCGGCAAATTGAGGCTGGGAAAGATGTCGATTTTCATCCGGGAAACGGCCAGCACGCTGCCGAGAAGGATGGCGAGGATCGCCACCATGACGGTGACGGGATGGCGAAGGGCAAAAACGATCGGGTTGAAGGTCATCGGACAGACACCGTGTTAGCGATGGCGGCGTTTTTCCCGCATGGTCTGAAAGGGCTGGTCCTGGTCCTCGACTACCTCGGCCACAAGCTCGAGGAGTTTTTCGCGTGCCTTGGTTACGACCTTCCGACCGGGGGCCGTAGCTCGATAATACTTCCGACGGCGTCCCTCGACGGTTTCGGGGTAAGAGCGCAGATAACCGAGCTTTTCCAGGAGATGAAGGGTGGGATAAAGAGTACCAGGTCCGATCCGGTAGCCGTGCCGGACCAGTTCCTCGGCAATCTCCGCTCCATAGATGGCGTCCTTAGCTGCGTGATAGAGAATGTGCAGCCGGATGAAACCGTGAAAGAAATGCCGGCTGATGGGGTCGTCGGCCATGGCAAGGAAACTCAATGTTGAATGACGATATCGGCTTTCGATAGAGTAGCGGCTAAAAATGATTGCAGCAAGACGATTAGTTATTGATTGCTGCGCACCCAATGGCTCATGCTTCGTAAGCCCCTCGCCCCCGTACTCGGGGGAGAGGGGTTTGGGGTGAGGGGGATGAGCAAACCTTCAAGAGTCTAAAACCCTCACCCCCTGCCCCTCTCCCTTGAGTACAAGGGAGAGGGGAGAAAGCAGGCTCGTTACATTGGTTGCGCAGTCCTCAATAGGGGGCGCTCGCGATAGGATCCGTGAGCGCCCCGATAAGATCGTTACTTCAGGGTCTTGCGAAATTCCTCAATGCTGTGCGGCAACACATCAGGAACGATTTGCACCTGCGTCGTGAACTTGTACGGGACCTTGTCGCCGCTATCGAAAACCAGCTCGACAAAGAACGCTGTCCAGCCCTTGAATGGCCTGACGACCTTCGCCAGGTAGACCCCTTTTTCCTGGGGAGACAATGCGGATTTCGTGTAAACAGGTCCAATAGAATCCAGTCGAAAATCGCGTGCCGTGGGGTTGCGCGCTTGCCAGAGGTTGACCTCCAGCGGCGTCTCCTTGGTCTCGACGCGGATCGAGCCGTCGTCTGGCATCTTCCAGGAAAACTGCGGCAGCGAAGCTCCCTCCAAGATTGCCTGGTAGAAGGCCAAAACGCTCTGGAGGGCGTCCGATTTCTTGAGCGAGTGGTTGGTATTGGGGACGTAACGTAGATATTTCACCCCCAGCAGATCGCCGAAATAGAACTTCGACGAATCCGGCGGAAAATACTGATCGCCGGCAGAATTGACGATGAACTTGGGCATGGTGAGCCGATCGCGGTAAGAGTAGGGATCGACGATGCGCAGGATCTCGGCATACTGCGGCGTGTCCATCTTCTCGTGGATCCTGTGCCGGGTATAATCGCCGACCGCTGGGGCCCAGAAGCCGTAGGCGGCAAAGTGGTTCGTCTTGCACGCCCGGATATTCAACACGTCAATGACGATTGGAATAATCGCGGACACCCTCTTGTCCACGACCCCCGTAAGCCAGGTTGTCCAGCCGCGCTTGGAGCCGCCGGCCACGACGAAATGACTTACCGGCACCTTGCCGCCGGCAACGCTGGCGAGGAACTCCGTGACGGCATCCATGGCACGGACGGCGCTCTTGACCATCGGCAGCCGCGGCAGCCAGGTCGCGTCGCCGGTTGCCATGAACCGGTTCCAGCAGTAGGCGATGAGGTCGTCCTCGCTGCGCTGCTTGCCGTCCTTATCGAAGATGAGCGGCTGGTTCGGGATCATCCGAAGATCCGCGACGACGGTATTGCTGTTCTTGGCGAGATATAGTGTTTCCGCACTGGGTTTCGCCGGCGGTTCCGAGCCGTTCTTGCCGCCGTCGATCCACAAAAGCGCGGTGTCGTGCTTGACCACGTCCGGCTTCACGATGACCAGCCAGTGCTGCCACACCGGACGATCGACTTCCGGAACAGATCGCCACGTCTGCGACTTCAGATCAAGGACGAAGGTTGTGTAGCCGTCGCCCGGAATCTTCTTGACCAGCTTCCAGGAATAGGTCGCATCGGGACGGGCGATATAGTCGTCCAGCTCCGTTTTCTTGGGCATGGCAGAATCTCGAGCCAGGGCTGGCAACACAGATCCCGTCGCCAGCACAGCTACGGCAAGCGCGGCAATCAGCCATCGTGTTTTCATATCACTAGTCCTCAACGGCGGAAAACGGACTAACGCATTCCCTGGTTGAACGAGTCGTCCTAACTCGACTTCGACGCAGCGAGCATCAGCTCCACCGCATCTCGGCCGGCCATGCCAATGTGAATGCCGAACTTCTTGGCCTGCGGCGTGGCATCGACGATCTTGGCATCGAAGAGATCCTCAGGATTGACGAGCGGGTTCTGCGGCGTACCGCGTGCAATAGCTATGGCCTGCCCAAACTCGGCCGCGGTCTTCACGTCGTAGATGCCGCAGCCGACCAGCCCCGCTTCCGTCAGGATCACGCAGTATTGCCCTTTCTGCCAGCGGTTGCTGATACCTATCGCACATCCGTTCTTGAACTGGATCGGCCGCGAGATCGTGCGTGGCAATGGATCGCTCATCGGCAAGCTCCTTGGGTTGATGTCCTATTATGCGGCATCCGACGCCAGTCGCCTAGTTCTTCTCGTTCGCGTGCAATCCTGTTAAGCTACTCTCGTTCGGAGCCCTGCTGAATAAGGAAAACCGATGCGCAAACATTTCTTTCGGGCCGGCCTGGCAATCATCGTATGTCTGGCGACGAACCTTGCCTCCGCCCATGCCGCAGATTCCGCCGACGACGGCTGGATCAACCTCTGCAACGGCAAAAACCTGGATGGTTGGGTGCAGCGCGGCGGCAAGGCAACTTACCGCGTCGACAGCGGTGACATCGTCGGCGCCTCCGTGCCCAACACCTCGAATTCTTTCCTGTGCACGCGGCGCAATTTCGCCGACTTCATCCTGGAACTCGATTTCAAGGTCGACCCCCGCCTGAACTCCGGCGTCCAGATCCGCAGCGAGTGTTTTGACCATGCCAAGCAGCTCGAGCTGCCCGGCAAGAAGATTACCATCCCGGCCGGCCGCGTCCATGGCTACCAGGTGGAGATCGACCCCTCGGCCCGCGCCTGGACCGCCGGCATCTACGACGAGGGCCGCCGCGGCTGGCTCGTCGATCTCACGCACAACGAACCCGCCCGCAAGGCCTTCAAACAGAACGACTGGAACCATTTTCGCATCGAGTGCCGAGGCCCTTCGATCAAGACCTGGCTCAACGGCGTTCCCGCCGCCGACCTGACGGACGCGCTGACCCCTGCCGGCTTCATCGGCCTCCAGGTCCACGGCGTAGGCAAGAGAACTGAGCCACTGGAGGTCCGCTTCCGCAATCTTCGTCTCAAAGAATTGAAGTGACCGGATTTGCCCTGCCGGAATCAGCAGCATACAAGCCCGAAGCGTTAGCGAGGATCTCGCCAAAATCCTCGCTAACGCTTCGGGCTTGTATGACATTATGCAAATTCGTTGGTGCACATTTGTGTTCGTCCTTGGCAAGCTTCCTCCGTCGCCGACCTACGGCGTCCCCGCTGCGGGATCCATTGCACTCTTCGCGCCATCCCCCGCGCGAATCCATTCCTCGTCGAAGTGCACGTGCTTGATGCATTCGCTCTGGGGCTGCCCCTTGGCGTCCTTGTGCACATTCTTGCCGTGCAGCGTATACGTGTAGCTGGCGTGCAGGCTGCCGTCGCGTGCCTGGATGATCGAAGGATAGCTCGCGTGGGTCGCGTCGGGCCCCGGCTCGCTAACTTCGAGATGGCGCGTCCATCCCCAAGTCCGGCCTTCGTCCTCCGAGAGCGACACCGCCAGGCTATGTCGGCCGCGCTCCGTGTCGTTGTAGATCAGCACCCAGTGCCCGTCGCGTAGCCCGAGAACCTCCACTCCGGAACCCGGGTTCGGCAATGCGGTCGTGGTCACGGCGCTCCATGTCTTTCCCTGGTCGTGCGATTCGCTTTGAAACATACGCTTGGGCGGCGGCCCGTTGTTGCGCATGTAGGCGACGAGCGCGCCGTCGCGCTTGCGCACCAGGCTCGGCTGCACGTTGGCCAGGCCGACGAGCGGCTGACTCGTGGTCCAGGTCGCGCCCCAGTCGTCGCTCAGGGCCATGAGGGAACAGTTATACCCGTCGGAATAAAGCGGCAGGATGAGCCGTTTGCCGTCGAGAACGAACGGGTGCACGCGTGTCATCCAGCCCAGCCGGCTAAAGTACTTGTCGCCGGCGCGCCGACGCCGTTCCGCCAACCAGATGCGAGCCCGAGCGCGCTGCTCCGCAGGAAGGCCCTCCACCTTCACGTCGTCGATGTCGCACTGCCGCCTGACGATGTCCGCGAACTCCGGCCCCGGCTTCAGCAGGATCGTATCGGCAACTTCCCAGCGCGGCGGCCCGGGCTGCTCATACAAATTCGCGATTTTGTATTTGATGAGGGCCGTGTGCCATTCGTTGGCGATGATGGTCTGCCACACCAGCCAGAGCCGATTGCGCGGGTCCACGAACATGCAGGGATTGGTATCCGGAAACCCAGGCGTGTCCGCCAGGAGGAAGCGCTCGCTCCACCCGGCGGTCCCGTGCGTCTTTCGTGCCCCCTCCACCTTCACATCGTCCGCCGACCGCTCGCCGGAGCCGTTATACCAACAAACGAGCAAGTCCCCATTCGGGCACTCGACGATGCACGAGGCGTGGTTGTGCCAATGTTCGGGGGGAAAAACCAGCTCCGCCTCGTAGAGCGGCGCAGCCCGCGCCGGCAGCGGCGCCGCCACGCAGGCCCCAACAAGGAAAGCCAAGACAGAATAGACCAGGCCGGACAGAGACCGCATGATGACCACCTCGCCGTTGCGTAATTGTCGGACGCACGCCGTCCACCGAAAACTGCTCCCTACTGTGACCCATGGCGTGCAAACCTTCTCGGCAGGAGATGTCCATCATACATCAAAGCGTCGTGTCTGAAGCATGGAACGCGCAAACGCTGAAAACCTGTTTGGTGCTAGCTGGTTTCCTTCAGGGCGTCCTGGCGCCAAAGAGCGAGCAAGGCTGCGCTGCCAAACAGCGCGGCGTGTAGGACCACGACTGCCAAGGGCAAACCACCCGTCTTCTCGTTCAGCTTGAGGATTGTTAGTTCGCCTTCCGGCAGCGATCCTTGGAGGGCTTGCTGGCCCCAATAGACTGTAACGGCAGCCCGCGCTAGAATCCCGGCGAATCCGCTCAAGGGGGCGATGACGCCGGCGAGAATGATTTGCGGCATCACCGCGATGGGCACCAGGGCCAGGGCCACCTCCTCAGTCCGAGCGCAGGCGGAGATCATCAGACCCAACGCCGTTCCGGCCAGCGCGATGCAGGCCAGCGCTACCCATTGCCACCATAAAGTACCTGGCAACGCACACCACCCGCGCACGATGCCGAGCAACATGGAGATTTGGATCAGGGCGATCGGCGCGAGCACGAGGAGTTTGGAGGCGAGATAGCTGTCGATGCGCAGGTTGAAGCCACGTTCGCGGGTGTAGATCCGACGTTCCTTCACGATCTCCTTCGCCGCATTGTTGCACCCGAACCAGAAGCAGCCTACCGCTAACAGGAAAAGCAAGTTTACCGTCCGTTGGGCGCGCTCGAGCCGGCTGTCGACATCTCCATTCCTGCCGAACACAGTCCCCAGCAAAACCGCTACGAGAAGACTTTGGCCCAGCATGGTCAGCAGAGCCTGAGGATTCCCGCGCCAGATTGCGACGTAACGGCGCGTCAGCGCCCATGCCTGTCGGAGCGGGTTCACTCGAACGCGGCTGTCCAATTCATATCCCGCCGGCCTCTCTGCTTCTGTGTCCGCACCCTCGGAGAACCGACTGCGAATGTACCGGGCATATAAGGAATTTGCGCGAAATGCTGTTTGCCAGTCCTCCGGTGTACGATCGGCCAACTTGCGATAGACGTCGCCGAGACGCGGAACACCGAAATACGTTTTGGCTTCTTCCGGCGTCCCTACGAATGCTAATCTGCCCCCTTCGGCCAACATGACAACTAAATGGCATGTGGCCTCCACGTTCGCCAGACTATGGGTGATACAGACGACGGTCTTGCCGCCATCCGCCACCTGCCGGAACAGTTCCATCATTTCGCGGTCGGTTTGCTCGTCCAGCCCGGAGGTGACCTCGTCCAGGAAAAGCAGGCTCGGGCGGGAAATTAGCTCGTTGGCGAGGCTCGCACGCTTTACTTGGCCTCCGCTAAGTTCGTGTTTCGCAGATTTTTAAGTGTCGGCGGAGTAAATTGGTGTCGGCTTCTTTGCCGGTTTTGGGCAGACTTAGGTCGCTCAAAACACAAAATCGCCCGGGCAAGGAAGCCGACTCATGGAACTTACTCCCTC
>DATGZX010000032.1:0-2467 GCA_035296965.1 Gemmataceae bacterium | reverse complement strand
CGCCGGCGCCGAGATCGACATCGTGGCGGTGGAATCTTGCCGGTCGAGGAGCCAGGGACGCTTTCCTTCCGCGCAGGCCTGTCTCTGGATATACACCTACAGCGAATAGAATAGTTATCAGATTTGACCCCAAATTGGGGCAATATGTTAAGAAAGGAAGTTTTTGAAGAAAGGTCAGGGCAGGGAATTTCAGAAGCCGGCAATTCGGGTTGTCGGGCTCCAGTGGTCGAGAAGGTCAACGTTACTCTGCCTCAAATCCTTGGAAGGCGGCTCAGGCATTCCGCCGGAGTCCGCGTCTGTCCGATTCGTTCCATCGCGTCTATCGGCAGCCAGAAACGCATGCAGCACGTCTCGATCCGCGCATTGTCCCGATAAACCCACGTTTCGGATGGACCTAACTAGCCAAGGGCTTCGCCCTTGATATCCCTCCTGAGCAAAGGAACACCCTTGGTCGCTGAGGGCGTTGATGGAGTAACCTGGCCGGCATTCACGACCGTGGGAGAAGTACCATGGACGCTTTTTTTGAGCATCACCGCAACAGCATTCGGTTCCGTTACCGGTGCTTCGACCGCATCCTGCTCAACGCATTGATCCAACCCTTTCAACAGCCCGAGCGGGTGGTCGGTTTCTTTGGCAGCTACCGCAAGCTGTACCCGGTAAGCCGGGATATCCTGCGCGGTATCGCCGACCAGTTCCAGAAATGGGTGACGAATCGGGCGCAGAAGTGGGGCGCTCCGATCGTGGAGGCCCCGCGCGGCCGGCGCGACGAGTTCGTCGAGCCATACTTCAGGCGGGCCAAACCTGATCAAGTAGTGGTCATCCTCAAGGCCCGCGAACCCGCTCGTATTATGATTGCGATCGGAAACAAACAGGAAAACCGCTGGCATCTCCAGATCGCGCAGCGCTGGGTCCAGCAGTACAATTTCTACGTCAACGACCGCCGCTGGGGACGGATGTTCGTGCGCCTGTGTCCCTACCTTCCCTTCTCGGCACGGGTCTATCTGAATCAGCATCACTGGCTGGCCAACCACCTACGGCAAGAAGCAATCGCATTTCAGCAGTGTTCCAATGCCTTCCTGAACTGCAAGGATCCCCAGCGCCTGCAAGAGCTGGCCGATTCCCTGACCAGCCGAGACCTGTTGACCTGTGCCCACAAGTGGTTGGCTGCCTTCACGCCGTTCTTCACCGACCAAGAGCGCCGACAGGCGGGGTGCCAACACCGCTTGTTTTTCGCTCAAGTGGAATACTGCGACAACCTGATCTTCCATCGTCGTGCCGCTCTGGACCAACTCGGCGAGCGTCTCCTGGATGCCAACCGCACCATCGGTCAACCCAACAAGATCACAACCATCTTCGGACGCAAGGTGACCAGGCAGTATCGGGGCAAGCTGCAGACCGTCATTGAAGACATCCAGCTGCCCAACCCTGTCATCCGCAGCCACTACGGCAATGGCTTTATCAAGCAATACGTCCGCGATCATCTCAACCTGCGCACCGAGCCGGCGACCAACAACGTCGCCGACTACGGCATCAAGAAGGCCGTCGAGCATCTCCCCGCACTGCGGGCCAAGCTGTCCTCCATCATCGACAGCTACCTCAACGTCCAGCAAGACATCCTGGAGACCTTCGTGGATCGTGGCCAGCTCCGCCAGCTCGCTCAGCCCACCGTGCTGCCCAACGGCAGACGTATCCCCGGCCTGAAACTTGACCATCCGCGACAACTCGCTCTCATGCACGCCCTAGTGCGCTTCGCCAACATCGCGGCCTCCAATACTTTCACCACCCAAGAGGTCTACCCCCACACCCTGAGGGCTCTCGGCTCCGCACCCGGCGACTACAGCTTGGCCTCTCTGCGTTACGACCTCTACAAGCTCCGGGCCAAAGGCTTGGTACACAAACTCCCACGCTCACGCCGCTATCAGTTAACCCCCCAAGGCTATTCGCTCTGCCTGGTCTTCCTCAAACTCTTCGAGCGGGTCTATGCGCCACTTACTGCCGGCCTCCTCCGCCCAGTTCCCGGCGACCGTAAACTACAGCAGCAAAGACAATCCCAACTTGACCGCCTCTATCAGCGCGTCGTTGACGACCTCGATCAACTCCTCAGCGCTGTCGGCCTCAAGCTCGCCGCCTGAGCTTCGCAACGAGAACAAAATCCTCGTTACCGCCCGCATAACGGTCTAATAACCCGCATTCGGAACATTCGGGACAGCAATCTGGTCAACACCGTTTGGTGAGAGTTGCTTTCGTTCCACCCATTCCGGCTCCGCCGGGCAGCGTCTCCAAGGCGGAGCCCGGCGGCGTGCCGAGTCCAAGCCCGGATTCCGTTTTCCGCAAAGCGGCCAGACCGATGTTTTAACCCGTCTAAAGCGGCGGAACTGACCGCCGGTGGAGGCTCCACGATATGATAGCTCATACCTGCGCGTCCGAAAATGGCTGAAAAGTCGTTTTTCCGCAGCCTGCTAGGCCT
>DATGZX010000031.1:0-3267 GCA_035296965.1 Gemmataceae bacterium | reverse complement strand
TCGCTGCCGAGCCGGTTTCACGCAGCGAGATCTCGCTCGGCGCGCCGGACTCAACAAACGCACCATCGAACGGCTCGAAGCCGATCCCTGTCCAAATCCTCCAATCTCCACCGTTGTTTGCATCGCAACCGCCCTGGGCGTGCCGTTGCAGGTCCTCGCGGTCGGTCAGTCGGCTTGAGCTGCCAGTGCAGACGTTTGCACCCAGACTAGTCCCCGCCCGCCGCGCGTCTCTGCTCCGTCAAGCGCCTCAGTTCCATCACGCAGGCAGTTTCCACCGTGTGGCCGTTCTCATCGAGCGTGGGGTACCTAGCCATCACGCGAGCAAGAATCGCCCGCCGCATTTCTGGGCCTGCTTCGTTCCAACGTTGGCGCCAATTTATTTCGTCCGGAACTCCGGACGATCGAGCTGCTCCGTGGTCACTCATCGGTGCCGCCGGCGATGCGATGCCGGCCCCCGACTCCATGCTCTTTCGCGTGGCCCATGGGTTCGGATCCTCGCTGCCTGGGAACGCGAGCACTGACGGCTCGCCTTCATCGCTACTGACCTGCTGGGTTTGCACAGATACGTCGACTCCGAACAGTTGGGCGAGTTTTGGTTGAATGTCCCATGCGTTGGGTAGACCCCTGGCAAATTTCGCGGGGCCCACTATCTCGAGCTCGACCTCGCAGCCGGGACGCCTCACAATCCTCACCTTTAGGCCCACCTGCTCGTGTCGTGCTACTGCCTTCGCAGCTTGCTCCGGAAGATCGAGGACGGTCTTATGCCAGTCCTGCCTGCAGGCCCGAAGTTCCCAGACAAGGCTTGCGAAATAATAGTGCCAGACAACCGGCCTGCCTTGATGGCAGTACGTGCAATTCCTCCGTCCAAGGCAAAGCCTCGATCGACCTCTGGGCCCATAGCCGGCATCCCAGTGCGTGGGCACGGGTCTCGGAGCGTCCAGGAGCACAAAGGGACACGGATACCTCGTTGCCGAGCGAATCGGGATCCTTAGCGTTTGGTCCTTACCCCCTGCTGGCGAGGCGTCGCTCCAGAATTCGTCCATGATCAGTCCCCGGCCCGCGCACAGTGTTGGTGTTTTGTGCTGGTGTTTTTGTTGGTACCAACACTCACACCAACACTAAACACCAACACCCAGTGCGCGCTCGCTGTGAAAAAACCGCCAATACGCACCGTCTCCGCGGCCGCTCCAAACCGGCTTTTTTTCGTTCACGCGATGATCGGCACACGCCCGCTAGCCAGGCCTGTCCGACCGATTGTCGATGCGGGGATTGCCGCTATGATGAGGGGGTCTAGGGCCTCACCAATGCGGCCGGGCGCCGGCTGCCAGGCCGGCGCCAACCCGCGATTTCAGCCCCGCATCGGCCGGGGCTGGCCTCCCATCTATTTCCCTCGCCACCTCCTCGAGGCGAGGTAATCGAGGAGCTGCTGGCGAGAGTAGAGCACCTTCCTTCCGGGGCCTACGCTGGCTTCGATCCTCCGCTTCAGGCGTTCATCGCGGAGCTGGTGCGGTGCCAGGCTGAGCAGGGCGGCCGCCTCGGCCTCGCCGTATGCCAGCTTTCCAAACTGGGCACTCTCCGCCTGCGTCTGGCGGATGACCTCCTCCGCCACGCGGCGAACGAGGGGCTCTAGCGCGTTGTCATCTAGTTGCAGATTCAAGCCAGCCATTGATCGCAGTCCCCGACCTCAAAAAAAAAGATCGGTGAAATTGTAAGCGTGAAAAAAACTCGGCCCATTTAGGCCGAGTTTTTTTCACGCAAGATTAGCGGGGATGTGGCGTGTAACTGCGTATTGGATTGAACAGGCCGCCGACGTGGGCCTTCCGTGAAAAAAACTAAGAGGGCTTGACTGTCTTCTCCTGCCGAGCGTTCTTTTCACGCTCTACTGTGCAGGTTAACCTGCTCACATGCGTCCGGTGCACTTCGAACTCGTCTGCTAGCTCTTGCTTGCTCCTTCTCTGGTTGGCCGGTTTCCCCTTATCGGCGAGGTAGGCGGCCAGAATCTGTTTGTCCCTGTACTCCGCCTCCTCGTCCTTCTTGCCTTTCGGCCTTCCAATCTTTTTCCGAGGAGTTTGCGGCACCGTCGCCGCCACTGGCTTCACCGCGTCAACAGGTATCACTGGGCTCGGTGTGGCTCTCGGGGCGATCGTTTCCTCCCAGGCCCTCCTTAGTGTCGTTGGCTTGATGCCCTTCGCCGCCGCTTTGGAGGCCAATGCGGAAAGGCTGAGTCCGGGATTTGATCGCACAAGAGTCAGCGCCTTGGCACGTGCCGGCCGAGGCGCCGCCTCGGCGGCCGGCAGCTTCTGGCCGGCCAGATGCCAATAGCATTTCTGGCGACCGACCTGGCCGACGTAGCTAACCTGTACCTGCAGCTTGATCATTGCCACTTTCAATGTTCTGCCCGGAATCCCCTTCGTCTGCGCCAGCGCGCGAAGCTCCTTCGCTTCTCTTGGGAGATTGTCGATTAAGAACTGCTTCGCGACGTCCAATGATCGGGACTGCCGCCAAGCGATGATTTTTTCACAATCGGCTCTGCTGAACTCGTACCAAGCGCGCCGGCCATCCGCCTCCACAGGCCAATCTTCGACGCAACGGTCCAAGGCCGGGTGTGCTCGGCCGCCGCGGCTTTTGCTGTAATGTCGCAGACCTGTTAAGCCGAGAGCCTCCGCTTCCCTTTCCGTGATCCTGTCGGCTTGCGTTGCCGCGGCAGGGCCCCGCGCGTACCTGGCGGCCTGCCTCGTAAGTGCGTCGCGCCGGAATGAGCGCAATTTCCTATGACGGCCGTCTCCTAGTGGCACCAGTTTGTATTGTGGGACCGCCAGCTCTTCTCTACGAACCCCGCCGGCAATCTGGCCGCGTGTGATGATCCCCTCCGCCACGGCCTCCCGATCGCTGAGTAGGTCTGCCGTGCTTTTTCTCTCCAATGCCGCCTTCGCCGCCTTCTCTGCCGCCGCGACCGCATTGAGATCCGCTTCGTTCCAAATGCGCGTCTTCCTAATCGTTCCATTCCGAAAATGCTGCTCATGCTCCATCCTTACAGGCTTGCCGTTCAACGCGTCCTGGCCCGTGGAGGTTAGACGTTTCACCTTGCACAGGCTGTAGTTAAACCGTTCCCGGACCTGCCATTTATCGAGCCAGCCAGCCTTCCCTTGCCCCCGAGGCATGTTCTCACCCATTGCCGTTTTCACCTGCTCCACGTCCTTTTCAAGGACGTAGCGATATCTACGTTTGAAACCGGCCCGGCGCCTAAGCTTCTTCGGCAATTCGATG
>DATGZX010000030.1:0-19475 GCA_035296965.1 Gemmataceae bacterium | reverse complement strand
CCTTTCAACAGTTTCCAGGATTCCATCCAGCGGGCCAAATCAAAAAGGGCCGCAAAGGAAATGATACCGGGTCCAGCTGACGCCGAACAGCTGCTCACTTCCTGTGTAGTGTGTGCATGCTTAGAAGAACCTGGAGACGCCGACCAAGATAGAGCGCGTCGCCGGTATCCAGACCGGCGGTTCCGAGCGCGCCTTCGATCTTTACATGAAAGCCCGCTACCTGGACCAGCAACACGCCGGGCATGGCGTGACGTTTGCCACCGGCACGCCGATTTCCAACACCATGTGCGAGCTTTATACGATGCAGCGATTCCTCGACCCGGAAGGGCTCAAGGCACGTGGCATCGACCACTTTGACGCCTGGGCGGCTAATTTCGGCGAAGTGGTGGACACGATGGAGATATCGCCGGACGGGAAAACATTGAAGCCCAGGAGCCGCTTCTCGAAATTCGTCAACCTGCCGGAATTGCAAATGATGTTCCGGGCCTTCGCAGACGTGCAAACGGCCGAGATGCTGGACCTGCCACGGCCCCGCCTGGAAACCGGCAAGCCTGTCATTGTCGCCTGCCCGATGTCGGAGGAGCAGCACGCCATCCAGCAGCAATTAGTTGCCCGCTATGAGCGGCTGCGTTCACAGAAGGTGGACCCCAGGGACGACAACGCCCTTGCCATTACCACGGACGGCCGCAAGCTCGCCCTCGATGCCCGGATGCTGTCGGCCGGAGCGCCGGATTCTCCGGAATCAAAGATCAACGCCCTGGTGGAGAATGTCACCCGCATCTGGCGGGACACAACCGGTAAACGCGGCACGCAGATGATTTTTTGCGACATGGGCGTGCATCCGACGCCGTGGGGCTATTCCGCTTATGACGAGATCACCGAGAAACTCATCGCCGGCGGAATCCCCCGCAGCCAGATCGCCGCCATCGGCGAGGCCGACTCCGACGCCAAGAAGCGTGCCCTGTTTGACCAGGTGCGCAGCGGCCAGGTCCGCGTGCTGCTGGGCAGCACGCAGAAGATGGGCACCGGCACCAACGTGCAGAAACGCCTGGTTGGTCTGCATCACCTCGATGCTCCCTGGAAACCCGCCGAGGTGGAGCAGCGCGAGGGTCGCATCCTCCGCCAGGGTAACGAGAATGAGGAAGTCGCTATCTACCGTTACGTCACGAAGGGAAGTTTCGACGCCTATATGTGGCAGGCATTGGAAACGAAAGCGCGGTTTATTTCTCAGGTAATCACGGGAGAAAACGCCTCCCGGCGTGCCGAGGACATCGGCGGGCAGGAGCTCTCCTATGCCGAGGTGAAAGCCATCGCATCCGGCAATCCTGCGGTGCTCACGCTGGCCGAGGCCGACGCCGAGATCCAGCGTCTTTCTGTATTGCGTAGAGCCTACATGGACGAACAGTTCCTTGCCCGCAGGAATCTCAAGGAGCTGCCCGACAAGATCGAACGCCTGAGCAAGCGCCTTGACGGCCTGGCAGCCGATCAAGCCACTATCGACGAGCATGCTGGTGAACCCATCACCATTAGCGGACGCCGCGTGCTGCAGGATGACACGCTGGGCGTGCTTGGCAACGCGCTTGAGGCTATCCCCCAATATGTAAATGCTACCAAGCGCTTCGCACTTGGCACGTACCACGGTCTGGCCTTCGGCATCATCCGGCATCCGCAATGGCACCCCGAAGTTTATCTCGAAGGCAAGGTTACGCGGCTGGGCGACCTGTCCGATCACCAGGGGCCGCGCGCTATCCTTAATGCCGTGGAGCGGATTGCCAAGGGATACCGCGTTGAATCCGAGCGTACAGAGCAAGACTTGCAGATCGCCAGCTCGCAGCTGCATGATTATCAGGCAAGGGCCGGCCAGCCATTTGCCCATGATGCCTACCTGAAACAGTTAGCTGACTTACGCGACCAGTTGAGAATTGGCCTGTCCGGCGCCGAGCCGAAGGACGGCCAACCCACTGTTGCCGAGCTGGCCGAGCAGATCAAGGCCCTGAAATCCGCCCACACCGTCGAGGCAACGCCTGAGCGCGTCACCAAACGCCGTTCCACGGCCGAGGAGCCCGTCACCGCGCGCATTCGCCGGCGGGCAGAGGCCCTGCCCGCCTCCGACCACGGCACGGAAGCTAATGCTGCCGACCTGCCGCCGAAGGCGTCGCTGCCGGCCAATCCCGGACAGCTTCCTATTTCTGAAATGCCCTCTTACGATTCCAGCTCTACGCGACGCTGGTCCTCCTCGCCTGAGATGGCTTACCAGGAATGTGCTGAGAGGGGGGGCGGTGATGATCGGCTCCGCGTATCCGTACTTACGCCGTCACTGGATGCAACGCTCAGAGTTCGCCGGGATGGCTCCCCCGTGCTGCGCTATCCTGTATTTTGAAGGAGTATTCCAATGAGTGGCACTCCCCTTACGACCTACGCAGAGCGCGAGTTTAAGTATCAGGTGCGTAGGGAGATTTCCAACCAAATCCGCAAGCAGTGTCCGAAAGGCGATCCGTTTGTTACTGGCGTAACTGTTATGTTGGGAACCGTCTTAGTGCTGGCTGTGTTGAATGAGATACTCAATGGCAAGGATCAGGGCAGGACGCGGTAGCAGCCCACGTTTCCTGTCGTCATGGAGTGAATTCAGCAACCCCGGCCGCAGCGGCGGCAGCCTTCAGTCTGTCGTCGAGCGTGGCCAGCGGGAGGCCACGCCGGAGGGCAAGTTCCAGATATGCGGCGTCGTACACGGACAGCTGGTATGTCCGGGCCAAACGGATAGATTCCTGCCATGCCCGGCTGGCCGTTTCATCGTCAATTGAAATCGGCAGAGAACTCAGCAGGCCAAAAAACGTGGTGACTTTTGCTTCGGTCGCGCGTTTCCGGCGCTCGCCAACCAGTAATGCGTTGGCGACTTCCAGCGGCCAGAGCGTGGGTACGACGGCCGAGGCAGAGGTTAAGGAATCCTCGACTGCCTCCGCATACTTATCCGCTTCATCCTCGAAGAACCAGGATACGGTAAGTGAACAATCCAGGACAAACGATTTTGCCTTGGGTTTGCTTTTCTTCTTGGCCATGCCTGCAAATCCTCTCCGCAGACCCGCCGCTTCAGAAGCGGCGGCCTGCCTCAATCATTTCACGGATCGACATGCCCTTGCCCAGCGTGTTCCCACGCCGCAGGGCCTTCATTTCCCCGATCACCTGCTTGACATCCCTGCGGGCCTCTCCCGGAGGCGGACTGAGCAGAGCTGCCGGCCGGCCGCGCCGGGTAATGAGAATCTTCTTGCCCCTGGCCACCTGGTCGAGCAGGGCCGAGAAATGCGTCCTTGCTTCGTAGTAGCTGATGGAAGTCATAAGCACCTCTTGAATAGACCTGTCTATTCGACCAGTCTAGCAGAATTGCGGCCTTTGTGCAACTGGCACGACTTCCCGGACTTCCCGGTAGTAGGTCGGTTTGAAATTGCGTAGTGCAAAACGCGGATGCCCTGATAAACTAGCGGATTGGCAGAAGCTGACTGCGACTGATACACGAGAAGAAGGAAACTTATTGATGTCACAAGAGACCATGCTACGCGACCTCTTCGACCGATGGGAGCGGGTTTGGCATGAGGGCCAATACGACCTGATCGCCGGTTGCATCCAGCCGAACTACATCCGGCACGACGAAGCAGGTGACCGGACGGTAACACGCGAAGCCTACGCTGCGGAGATTTCCAAAACGCGACAGGAGCGACCGCATTTACGGTTCGTTGTGTATGATCACACATTCGAGGGCGACCGCGCATGGTTCCGCTTTACGCTCAAATGGACGGACTCGAACACCGGTGAGACGCGCACCCGGGCAGGTATGCAGGTCTACCGGATCGAGGCTGGAAAACTCGCGGAAACCTGGCTTATGTTTCAACCACTAGGCTCGGCATGGACAGATGCCGTTGCGAAGGAGCACTGGACGAGCAATTAAATACTGGCACTGGATTCAAACTGACCCAATACCGACTTCCCGCCGTCAGGGATGCCCGCCTCAATTGTGCCCACGGATAAACGCCGGGGCGACCTTCTTCAGCCAAGCTTGCACTTCCTCATTTGACTCGCATTCCGCAACCTCGATCCGGTCAATGGTCGGCTCCCCCTCCCCGGCCTTACCCAATTCGTCCTCGTCCATCTCGCGAACAAAGGTGATGCGGTGCCGCTGAAACCCCCGGTCAGTCAAGTTGATTTCCTTGTCCCGCAGCACCGCGTCGAGATTGCTGCCGCGAATCAGCACCAGCGTCACCAGGTCGCCGGTAAACTTCAGCAGCAGCCCGACTGACGGGTTGTGCCGCCACAGAGCGAGCAGGCTGTACGGAAACCAGTCAGAGTTCCCGTCGCGAAAGCGAAACTCCACCGCCAGGGCGCGCTGGTCCAGCCCACGCAGGAAGCCAAAGGCTGCGCAGCGTGCCTCATCGGTCGTTTTTTCCTTCTCCTGAGTGAGGGCCGCAAGGCCACGGTGGGGCTTCCGTGCTGGGAAATCCAGCACTCCGTTTTCATCAGACATAGGCATGCTCCCTATCCAATGGTGGTGTTCTGCTCGGATCAGGCAAACGAGGCGCGTGTGTCTGGGCGAATGTCGCAAGCCGACGCAGGTAAGCAGCGTGCTTGCGTAAGCGCTGACGGAACGCCGGTCTCCGCCGCCTGGACTCCGCCAGCTCGGTTGCCGACATCGGCTCGTCCGCCCGTTCCACGGCCTTCTGCAACTGCTCCTTGTCGTCGGTGAAGACAATCGCCTGTTTTTTCCCGCGTGACACTGAAACGTAGAACTGCCGGCGGTTCGTAGCCGGGAAGGACTGGCTCGACTGGCCGATGAACACCTTGTCTACGCTCTTGCCCTGGCTGGCATGGCTGGTCACCACATAGCCGTGGGCCAGGTGACCGAACTCCTTGGAAACGACCCAGCCATGATCGACGATCAGATCGCCCTGCCGGGTGAAGCCCTGCACCGAAAGCAGCGCCCCGTTGCTCAAGCGGTGCTTGCGGTCCTTGCTCCAGCCGTTGGCAGTGACGCGGATACGGTCCCCCACGGCCAGGCTAAGCTGGGCCGGGCGGTAGACCTCGAAGCGATCCGCGTATTCCAGCGGCAGTTTATCCCCTTCCGTCAAGACCAGGCGGGAGCCTTTCTTGTGACCGGGCACGTTCTGGCTGAATTCCAGGAGGTCGCCCGCTTCATAATTGACCGCGTCGGCCTTCTGGGCGCCGGTCAGGTTGGCCGGCAGCCAGGCCGGAAGCGTGTGGTCCTCTCCCAGCTTCTTGTCTGCCTTGAGGCTAGCGCGGATGGTGCCCGTAATCCGCGCCCCCTCCGCGTGCGTTGGGCTGACAACTATCGCCGTCGCCGGATCGCCGTTGGATTTCTTCTCTTTGACGGCCGCCAGGTACGCGGCAGCCATTTCCTTGTAGCGGTCGCTGTCGGCCACCTGCTTTATCCAACCGAGCTTGTCGAGTTCGGCAAAGCCCTCCACCGTCCTGCCCGCGCTCAGTTGCTCCACTGCCTTGCGGTAATCCGCCGGTTCCTGCCGCATGATCTCGGTCACTTCCTTAACCGGCAAGCCCGCCTTCGTCTCCAGCAACTTCAGCGGTTCGCCGCGGGCAACCGCGTGATGCTGCTTTCGGTCACCGGACAGAATGACGCGGGCATTCAGCTGGCCGGCAGTGTCAAACAGCCTGGCCATGTCCTGTGTGCCGAGCAATCCGGCCTCATCCACCCAAATCACGTTGCCTCTCGCCTGCTCTTGCATGTCCGGATCTTTCAGGAAACGTGCGAGCGTATCAGCTTTGGAGAAGCCTTCGGTACGCAGCACATCGTGGCTTGCGTTCACCGACGGCGCCAGCACAACAACGCTCTTGCCCGCTTGCTCAATCGCCTCGACGGCCTCCTGCATCAATTTGGTTTTGCCCGTGCCGGCGGCGCCGCGAATAATCGTCACCCGGTCCCGCGATCCCAGCACATGCCGCACCGCAGATTTCTGACCATCGTTCAGCCAATCGCGAGTAAACTGCCGGTCGGCCTTACCCAGCGGGCGGAACCGCCCCCGCCCCTTGCGAGCAAAGTCAATCACCCGGCGTTCTTCGGTCAGCACCGCATCCGTAGTGACGATTTTCCTTCCGTCCTTCTCGCCGCGTATCAGAGAGCGGCGAGCCAGCTCGCGTTGCACGCCTTCCACCGTGACACCAGCGACGCCACGTTTCATAGCTTCCGTCAGCAGTTTCCGCTCCGGGACCACGGCTTCGCGGGTAAAGCAGTGCTCCAGGGCATAATCGACCGCCTGCTTCTCACCGCCTACAGATCGCTCGTGATGTTTCTCGCGACGATGAACGGCGGCCAGGGCCTGACGTTCGGCATCAGTCAGGCGACTATCCCATTCCTTTTGAAGCTCGTGCCAGGGCAGCTCCTTGTTCTTGTTCTCGCGGGTTTCCGCTCCCAGCTCGGCTTTCCGTTTCGGGTCGGTGATGCCGCGCTCTGCGGCCACCTTCTCGATTTCCTCGGTACGCCGAGAGAATCGCCTGATCGCCGCCGCCGATACGCCCGTAAGCTCGAAATCATCCCGCTTCCGTTCTACGCCAAAGCCCAGGTCCTGCAACTTATTGGCCAGCCGCACCCGGAAGGCCGCCTGGAAATACGGTGCATCGGCTTTTAGCTGACCGAACTGGCCCGCCTTCCAACGGCCCTCCTGCTCGTCCCAGGTGGAATTCAACGCAAAACAATGGGCGTGCAACTGCGGATCGGGCACGCCATCCACCGGCCGCGAGGTGGTGTGGATGAATTCCGCCCAGACCATGTTGCCGGTCGTGCGGTCCAAATCCTTGTTGAATCTGCGGACACGGGTTTTCATTTCTGATTCGATGTCCCGCATGGTTTCATCGACGGCGGAACGGAACGCCTCCAGGATCTGCTGGTCCCCGCTCAACGCATAGAGCATCGACACGGATTTGGGCACCGAGAAGGTAAAGTCATACCCGACCCTGCGGTCCGACCGCGTGCGGACCGTGAGTGGCTTGCCATTTCTCGGGTCGAGGTTGTCGCACAGGCTGTCGAAGGCGAGTTTGTCCACCACGCCTTCCAATCCGAGCAGGCGAGCCCCCTCGCCTCCCCAGGAGCCAACAATTTCTTGACCCTCGCTGAGATAGTCAGCGCTGGAGTAATACCGCTTGGCGTCCTTTGCACTTTCTTGTTGCGTGATTCTGAGCATGCAACATTCTACGGTCGCAATTGAAGCATCCCGCGCGCGTTCTCGGGAAACCGGGTTTCCCCGAACACCCTTTGCGGGCTGGTCGCCGGGCGAGCAAGAACTGTGCCTGTCGCCCCTGCCTTGCGGCCAGACGGCTCCACGCCCCGCCTTCAGTTGCTTCTCCCTGCCCTCGCCCCAGGATCGTTCAGCCAGGCTCGGCGTCTTTGCATTTGCCTCGACGGTTCTCTTGCTGAATCAGACAGTTTCTCCTTCCTGATCTTCACCCGACCAGGGCGGCCTTTGTTTCCGAGGTGTGTAAAGCCGCCGCCGACCGCGCAAGCTGCCAAGGCCGCTTTCCTTAAAGGAAGCCTTCGGCCTTTCGCTTGTCGCCTCTGGCTCGCGGGCCGTCTCTGGCGGCTTTGGATCGACACCCGGAAAGGCCGCGAATGGTCGCGACCTAAACAGTAAAGGAGAAAAGTTATGTCTGAAGCATCGCGAATCGACCACAGCAAGAAGCAGCCGAGCCACGTCGCGTATAACGTCCGTGAAGGCAAGGACAACGACAGCTATTGGACGCGAATCGGCGTCGCCTGGGCCACCAAGGATGGCAAGGGCTACACGATCCAGCTCAATGCCCTGCCGCTGGACGGCAAGATCGTCCTCCGCGTGCCGGAGCCGAAGAACAGTTAACTGCCGGATATCAACCGGGCGGTCCGGTCCAGCCGGGCCGCCCTTTGCAGAAAGGATATTGACCATGACACAGACGAAACACTCACCGGAGCCGTGGGCATACGACTACAACCCATACACCGGCCACGACGGCAGCGAGATCCCCGCCTTCCAGGTCCTCGACGCCGAATGCGACAAAGTCTTTGAGACGAATGAAGACACCCCGGCTGAGCTGCAGGAGGCAAACGCATGCCTCGGTGCAGCGGCCCCCGAATTGCTCGACGCCCTCACCTATTTCTTTACCATCATGCACGATTATGAGAGCAGCATTGAGAAGGGCTACGTGCAGCAGGCCATGAAACAAGCCAAGGTCGCCATCGAGACAGCGACCGGGAGGGCAGCATGAAACAGCAAGTCGATATCAGGTTGAAGCTATCCCTCTGGCTGGATGCCGCGATGGACCAGGACGACATCGTGACATATGTCAGGGCAGCCCTCCCCGAGGCGTTCGGGGAAGACCTTACCGCGATGGCGAATCCCGTGGACATTCTCGACATTCGAGAAGAGGCAGCAATCTACAGCCCTATCAATACCAGCGGCTCCACACCCGGCCCCTGGGCAGTGTACCGCCTAGCGGATGATGCTGAGACCTATGGGAGCAACGCGGGCAAACTGATCGTGACCACGGCCGACAATGAGGTCGAGATCACCGGGATAATCAACAGAGAGGCGGATGCCTTCCTGATCGCGGCAAGCCCGAGACTGCTTGCCTCGTTACTGGAATGTGCCAGGCTTCTTGCTGATTACGACGAGTCGGACGGGGAAGAAGGTGTCGCTTACCGGGAGGCAATCGCTGCCATCGCGAAGGCAATCCGCAATGCCGCATGATGATTTTCGGACGAACAGATTCCATTGGTGCGCGCTGGCGGCAGGGTTTATCGTTGCCATTGAGGATAGGCTGCATGACGCGCTCTAGGTGCGGCAACTGGCCTATGATCTTTACAAGGATGATGCCTTCAGTGAGCAAGTAGGGTCTGGTCGCCGCTGCAATAACTCTTGAACAGGCTGCTGCAGCAACTTCTGACAAATAAGCTACGGCCTTCTCTAGGTTTTCCAACTAAGGCGCATCTCGTTGCCCATGCCGGCTGTTCACTGAAGTCGTTAGTTGGATAATCTACCTGCTACTGAAGTGTGTTACTGACATTGACTTGGTCAATAGCCAGTTCAGCAAGGCGGATTTGCTCATTCGCCACTGAAATCGTCTTCTGACAACCACTCCGGGTCGATTGCGCTTGTAAGGACCGTCCAGCTCCAATTGCATCAATCTCCGGGCACCTCGCCGTCCAGGCGACCGGGTGACTCCGGGCTCCGCTCCGCTCGGTCGCTGCTGCGACGGCTATCGCCCCCTGCGGCCCCCTGGTGCGAATACACGGTAAGTTGGTCGCTCACACGGCGACGAATTGTCCATTGGCCGACCGCGCCCCTTCATCGGAGCGGGTTGTTTTATTGCCCGCGCTGCCCTCATTGGCCCCGATGCAGCCCCCTCCTCCGGCTGCCCAAATCCTTGCCCGGAAGCAGCCGCCATTGATGCATATATCGTGGGGCATCCGTGCCCAATAGCGCGGTTAAGAAAGTTTACAGGCGTCTCCCCTATGCACAGCTTAGGCAGTTCTGGCCAGCATGATTTCACCGGGAAAGCCTGCCGGTTAGCCAGATGCCTGACTTGCAGGCGAGCCAGCCATCCTTCATGGTTTCCGGTTGACGGGCTGGCCACCCGTCTTGCATACAAGCAAACGGGATTGCTGCGCGGCAATCTTTGCAGCAGGTATTCATGCAAGCATTCTTGCTTGTAATCCTGCTGTACTTCCGTCATGACAGCTTGCTTTCCGTAATGCTAGCAATCTTGACGGCTTGCAAAGCTGGTTACGTGACAGCCTGCTCACATACTGACTTGACGACATGTTGGCAGGAAGGCATGACGGCTTGCTGTCAGGCTGGCTGTCATGACGGCACGATTACACACTTTCATGTCGCCACGCCAGCCTGATGCACATATTGCTTGAAAGCCTGAAAGCAAGTGGTGTATGGTCCGGCACATGATTATCGTGGTCGCCAATTCCAAAGGCGGTGTCGGTAAATCGACAATCGCCGTTCATCTGGCTGCCTGGCTGCACGAGCAGGGGCATACGGTGACGCTCGCCGACTGCGACACGCAGCATTCCTCATCCGACTGGACCAAAGAGGCCATGCCGGGCGTGAAGACAGTACGCCTGGAGAATGCCGACGACATTCTGGACCGGTTGCCGGTTCTCGGCAAGCAAGCTGATTATGTCGTGGCCGACGGGCCGGGCGGCAACACGGAAATCAGCCGCGCGCTGCTGCTCCGAGGCGACCTGGCGATAGTGCCCTGCAAGGCGAGCATGCTGGAGGTCCGGGCGCTGGCTCAGGCGACCAAAGTGCTGAAGCACGCCCAGGACATCCGCAAGGGCAGGCCCAAGGCGATCATCGTGCTCAGCATGGTGGGCAAGAATTATCGGCTGACCCAGGACATGAAGGATGCCGCAGCAGCACTCAAATTGCCACTGGCCAAGAACGCACTGACTCTGAAGCAGATTTACGCTGACGCACCCGGCCAGGGCGCCGTGGTCTGGCAGCTGGGAAGCCGTGGCCGGGAAGCGGCGCACGAAGTGGAAGCGCTCTTCCGCGCCGTGCTGCCCGAAGCATGCGAAGCCAAGCCCGTGCGACGCAAACAACGCCGGGCTGTCGGCTGAAAGGAGAGGGGGAGGGACCTATGGCACCACGCAGGAAACTGGCTGAAGGATTGAAGGCGGACCCCGCCGTCGAGGACGAATTCGTCCGCACAGGAAGAGTTAAGGCCACCCCGCCGGGCTCCCCCCCGGCGGAGGCCACCCCACCGCGCGAGGCAAAGGGCCAGGCCACCAAGCCGCTTAGCCGCGCGCCGCTTACCACACGCATTCGCTCGGACTTTTCCACCGCTTTGAAACGGGCTTCCCTGGAACGGCAGCTGAATGGCGTGCTGCCAAACACGCTTCAGGCCATCCTTGAAGAAGCGCTGGAGCCGTGGCTGCGCAAACACGGCTACCTGTAAGCCGAGCAGATGACTAAACAGCACGAACATCTCACCCTGACCCGCAGCATGGAACGGCTGATCGACGCCGCGGCGGCGATTCGTGCCGAGCCGCCGGAACGGATTGATTTCCTGCATAGCATCCAGTGCCAGTGCGGAATTCCCTACAAGAATCCAGGCGACCATGTCCGCGAATGGGACCGCAAACAGGGCGGAGCGGCGCTTCGCATCGAGGCGGGTTCTGCCATCGACCCGCGAACGGAAGAATATGTCAAGCTCGGGTTGCCCTACGGTGAGAAACCCCGCTTGGTGCTGATTCACCTGGCAAGCGAAGCCGTGAGGACAGGCACGCCCGTGGTCGATGTCGAAGGCTCGATGACCGCCTTCGGGCGCTCACTCGGCATGGAGACCAACGGGCAGCAGCTCAAATCCCTGAAAGACCAGCTTGCCCGGCTGGCCTCGGCCACCGTGCGCATGAGCGTGGTGGAAGAGGGGAGAGCCGTCCAGGTAAACACCCAGTTTGTCTCCGCCTTCGACCTGTGGTTTCCCAAGCAGCCGGACCAGCGGGTTCTGTGGCCCTCCAACGTCCGCTTAAGCGAGGAGTATTTTCATACCCTGGGTAAACACGCAGTGCCGCTCGACCACCGTGCCGTGGCGGTCCTGGCATCCTCGTCGATGGCGCTCGACGTGTATGTTTGGCTCGCCCAACGCCTGCACCGCGTGCCGGCCGGGAAGCCCCAACGCATCACCTGGGCCGCCCTGCACGAGCAATTCGGTCAGGGATTTGCCCGCGTGCGGGACTTCCGCCGTCAATTCCTCCAGACGCTTCACCAGGTGCAGGCCGCCTACCCAACCGCCCGGTTATCCGGTGATGAAGTGGGGATCACCTTGCAGAATAGTCCGCCGCCGGTTCCGCCCCGATACACCAGCATACTGTCCGGGCTATCCCAGGCGGGAGTCAAACAAGGCAACGGTAAGTTGGTCGCGCCCGTCACCACAACGCAGCCCGCAGCCGCTGTAGAAAAAGTCGAAGCGGGCAGGGAAGGCGAGGAGTCCGATAAGCCATTGATTCACGGTGAGACCGCCACGGTAAGTTAGTCGCTCCCGTCTCCGTCTTGAAGTATCCACGGTAAGATGGTCGCGCGCCGGATCATGCGAAGTTCAGGGTTCTCGCGTTGTGGAGAGACGGAAGCAAGGGGAGGAGGGGACGGCTAAGCTTTTGAAATACCGTGAGCAGCTACGGTAAGTTAGTCGCGGTCTTTCTGTGGATAACTGGCAGGATTTGACAGGTTATTCACGGTAACTTGGTCGCGGCCTGTTCGGTAACTTGGTCGCGGCATGAACAGGAAACTGCGGATTGCAGAGCGGTAAGTTGGTCGCACAAACCTATATAGTAAGAATACCTATATCTTACTTACCGATAGTTTATCAGCACGCAACAGTGGATAGATTTGTTGGATGAAGAAGGAAGGTTAGAAAAACATCCCCGCCAGAATCGCCTTGCTAACGATCAGCAGGGGCGTTTCGGGGGCAGGGGGCAGCCTACCCAGCCGAGCATCACTTTCACATCTCTGCGAGCTTCCCATCGGCCTTTTTTTCTCTCGCACTTCGATCAGCCTGAACGAATTTCTACCATCCTACTTGACAAGTCTATCACTGGTCGATAGGCAAAGCAGTGGTAAATCCAGGAGGATTCATGCTTTACCAGCGATCCTTGGAGATTGAACAGAGGCTAGGCACCGTCGTGCGTCTGATCCGCACCGGTCGGTACTCGACGCCGAAGCTTGCCGAACGGCTGGGCGTTTCCATCCCGACCGTATCCCGCTACGTAACTGCATTGCGGGAGAGGGGATACGACATCAGGGCAGAAAGGCAGGCGAGGGAATGGCGGTACGTGCTCGCACGCAAAACAGCCGGAAACCCGAAGCCAATATCAGGTCCCTTCGCTCAAGCAACCAGCTGACATTGCAAATGAGAGACAGATGGCAACCTTGGAAGAGATCACTCGTGGCGCAGCAGTTAAAGGCATCCTGCCCGAAGGGCTGGTGACGATCAGCGACGTGCGTTGGATCGGCACCGTTGCCATCGAAGTGACGTACAAGGACACTTCAGGCCGCCTGGGCAACGAGTTGCTCTACCGGGATCGCGAGGCCACGCTGGAAATCGCCGCCGGTGGACGGCCGTGGAGCTTCGATGGTGACGGCGGGCTCTTCCGCCTCCTGTCGGAAGCCAACCGCATCCGCCTGGCGTACCTTTTCGATCCGCTTCTGGCTGTCCACACCTCCCTTGTCGATCCCCTGCCGCACCAGATCACCGCCGTTTACGGCGAGATGCTGTCCAGGCAACCGCTCCGCTTTCTGCTTGCCGACGATCCAGGAGCAGGCAAAACCATCATGACCGGCTTGCTCACCAAGGAGCTGAGTGCCCGCGGCGACCTGCAGCGCTGCCTGATCGTCTGCCCCGGCAATTTGGTCGAGCAGTGGCAGGACGAAATGGACCGCCGGTTCCACCTGCCGTTCGAGATCATGACGAACGATGCCCTGGAGGCCGCACGAACCGGCAATTGGTTCTCCGAAAATCCTCTGGCCATCTGCCGGCTCGACAAGCTCAGCCGCAACGAGGACGTGCAATCAAAGCTCCGGCAAACCGATTGGGACCTCATTGTCTGCGACGAGGCCCACAAGCTGAGTGCCACGTACTTCGGCAACGAAGTCAAATACACGAAGCGCTACCGCCTGGGGCAACTGCTCTCGACGCTCACGCGGCATTTCCTGCTGCTGACTGCGACGCCTCACAACGGCAAGGAGGCTGACTTCCAGCTGTTCATGGCCCTGCTCGACGGGGACCGTTTCGAGGGCAAGTTCCGCGATGGCGTCCACCTGGCTGACGCATCGGACATGATGCGCCGGTTAGTGAAGGAGCACCTCCTCAAATTCGATGGCACTCCCCTGTTCCCAGAACGGCGAGCATACACGGTCAACTACGCCCTTTCCGACGCGGAAGCCGAGCTGTACAAGGAGGTGACCGGCTACGTGCGCGAGGAATTCAACAGGGCCGAGGCCCTCGAAAACGATGGCCGCAAGGGCACCGTTGGGTTCGCCCTGACAATCCTGCAACGCCGGCTCGCGTCCTCGCCGGAAGCGATCTACCAATCGTTGCGCCGCCGCCGCGAACGGCTTGAAAAGAGACTCCGCGAGGAGCAATTGCTCAAGCGCGGTGCGGAAGTCGCTGTTGATCTCAACGCCGGGCTTCCAGTTCTCACCCAGGACGACCTCGAAGACCTGGATGACGCGCCGGACACGGAGATCGAAGAAACCGAAGAGCGCGTCGTGGACCAGGCATCCGCCGCCCGCACCATCACCGAGCTGCAGGCCGAAATTGCTCAACTGCAAGATCTGGAGCGCGCGGCCCTGCGTGTCCGTCAGTCTGCCACCGACCGAAAGTGGGACGAACTTTCCCGGCTTCTGCAGAACAACTCCGCCATGTTCGATTCCGAAGGGAGCCGCCGCAAGCTGGTCATCTTCACCGAGCACCGCGACACCTTGAATTACCTCGCGGAAAGAATTCGTGCTCTTGTCGGGAAGCCCGAAGCTATTGTCATCATTCACGGGGGTATCGGCCGCGAAGACCGCCGCAAGGCTCAGGAGTCGTTCACTCACGACAAGGAAGTCGAAATCCTTGTCGCCACGGACGCCGCCGGAGAGGGCATCAACCTTCAGCGCGCGCACCTGATGGTGAATTACGACCTGCCCTGGAACCCAAACCGCCTGGAGCAGCGCTTCGGCCGTATTCACCGCATCGGCCAGACCGAGGTTTGCCACCTGTGGAACCTTGTCGCCAAGGACACCCGCGAAGGCGAGGTATATTTCCGCCTGCTGGAAAAGCTCGACGAGGAGCGAAAGGCCCTTGGCGGGCAAGTATTCGATGTGCTCGGACAGCTGACCTTTGAGGATAGGCCGCTCCGTGATCTTCTGCTGGATGCCATCCGCTACGGAGACAAGCCCGAAGTGAAGGCCCGCCTGTTTCAGGTCGTAGACAAGGCACTCGACCGCGAGCACCTCCGTGAACTGGTTGAAAGCCGCGCCCTCACGCACGATTCGATGGACGTGACCAAAGTCCGGCAGATTCGCGAGGATATGGAACGCGCCGACGCACGCCGTCTCCAGCCGCATTTCATCGCGTCCTTTTTTATGGAAGCCTTCAAGCTGCTGGGCGGCACCATCCACGAACGGGAGCCCAAGCGCTACGAAGTGAAACACGTCCCAGCCGTCATCCGAAATCGCGACCGCGAAATCGGCCGGGGCGAGGCAGTCTTGCAGCGATATGAACGCATTACCTTCGAGAAAAGCCTCATTAGTGTACCCGGCAAGCCACTGGCCGGGTTTGTCTGCCCCGGCCACCCGCTTCTCGACGCAACGCTGGACATCATCATCGAGCGACATCGCGACCTCCTCAAGCGCGGCGCCATCCTCATCGACGACACTGACGAAGGCGACCAGCCCCGTGCATTGCTGTACCTGGAACACGGCATCCAGGACGCCCGCACTGACCGGGCCGGCAACCGCCGGATTGTGTCGAAACGGCTGCAATTCGTGGAAGTGAAGGCGGACGGCCAAACCACCAACGCCGGGCCGGCCCCGTATCTCGACTACCGGCCCCCGGCTGCCGACGAAAATGCCGCAATTCAGCGTCTTCAGTCACCTGACTGGATGCGCAACGACCTCGAAGCACGGGCAATGGAACATGCCGCGATTCATCTTGTGCCACAGCACCTCGACGAAGTGCGCCACCGCAAGGAAGAACTGATCGACAAGACCAGGGCGGCCGTACAGGACAGGCTGACGAAGGAAATCAACTACTGGGACCACCGGGCCGCCCAGCTCAAGGATCAGGAGCTGGCCGGCAAGGTCAACGCCAAGCTGAATTCCGGCCTGGCCCGACAGCGGGCTGACGACCTGACAGCCCGCTTGCAAAAGCGGCTAACCGAACTGGAGCAGGAACGCAAGCTCTCGCCGCTTCCGCCGGTTGTCCTGGGCGGAGCATTGATCGTCCCAGCTGGCTTGCTTCGCAAACTGCAAGGGAAGGGGGACTCCGTTCCACCTACTTTTGCCCAAGACACCGAGCAATCGGAGCGCCTGGCTATGCAGGCAGCCATGGACGCAGAACGCAAACTAGGCAATGTGCCGCGTGACGTGAGCGACCAGAACCTGGGCTATGACATCGAGTCGGCGATTCCCGGCACCGGGCTGCTTCGCTTCATCGAGGTCAAGGGCCGCGTGCGCGGCGCCAAGACCGTGACCATCACGAAGAACGAGATTCTCACGGGCCTGAATAAACCGGATGAATTCATTCTTGCCGTTTGCATCATCGACGGCCAGAACGTGGAGGTGCGCCATATTCGCAAGCCCTTCGTCCGCGAACCGGACTTCGGGGCCACGAGCGTTAATTACGAGCTGGACACCTTGCTGGCCCAGGCAAAGGAGCCGGCATGAATCTACCAAAGCCAACGCCGATATTTCGCTTTCTTCACATTGGCAACCTGGAAATCTGCTTGCGCCGTGAAGCGCTCCATGCCCCGAACCATAGGCCAAAGGACAAGCTGGTGTACAAGACGATTCATAATCTGGACATCCAGCGACAACGACAGATTACCCCAATTCCATGCGGGCCTGCCGGGGTCATTCACGACTATGTCGCCTTCTACTTTGGACCGAGATCTCCAATGCTCCTACAACTCCACACGGGCAGAGTCACCGGCTACACGGAAAGGCAAGACCCGCTGATTTACCTTGTATCAACGGCACAAGCCGTCCGCAGCAGTGGAACCGGCTTCGTGTTTTCGGATGGCCACGGCATTGCCAGATTCACCAATTGGTTTGACAAGCTCTCTGACTTGGACAAGGTTGACTGGGACGCAGTCTACGCCACGATTTGGAAAGACACGGTAGACGACATGGACCGCCAGCGACGGAAGCAGGCTGAATTCCTTGTCCACCAGCAGTGCGCTTGGGACCTGATCGAAGAGATTGGTGTTCTCAACAAGGCAGTAAAGAAGGAGGTCGAGCAAAAACTTGCGGGTTTTCCTGGGAAGGTGCGGCGGCCCGTAAATGTTCGACCGGAATGGTACTACTAAATGGAGGGAGCCGACATGATAACCATCGCTAAAGGGAACTTGCTCGACACTGATGCCGAGGCCCTCGTCAACACGGTCAATTGCGAAGGCTTCATGGGCAAAGGTATCGCCCTTCAATTCAAGAAGGCGTTCCCAGAAAACAACAAGGCGTATGAACGGGCCTGCCGCGCAGGCGAAGTTGAACCCGGCCGGATGCTTGTGTTTTCCACGGGCTCAATGGTGAACCCCAAATACATCCTTAACTTCCCCACCAAACGCAAGTGGCGCGCGAAGTCGAAGATCGAAGACATCGACTCCGGTCTCAAGGCTCTGATCGAGGAGGTCCGGAAGCTGAACATCTCCTCTATTGCCGTACCGCCGCTCGGCTGTGGCCTCGGTGGTCTGGATTGGCAGGCAGTGCGACCGATGATTGAGAGCGCCTTCGCTGCACTACCTGACGTGCGAGTTTCCCTATTCGAGCCTGTCGGTGCACCTGAGGCCAAGGCCATGCCCGTAGGCACGAAGCGGCCGGCCCTGACACTACCACGCGCTCTTTTCATCCGGCTGATGCACCTGTACGCGCAGATGGCGTACCGTCTCACCCTGCTTGAAATCCAAAAACTCGCCTACTTTCTGCAGGAGTCTGGCGAACCACTACGCCTGAATTATGTTGCACACCTCTATGGACCTTATGCGCACAACCTGAATAAGGTCCTTGAGACTTTAGAGGGGCACTTCATCCGCGGCTATGGCGATACACAAGAGCCTGACGTGGAGATTGAACTCCTCCCCGGCGCGAGCGAGGAAGCCGAAACGTTTATCGCTGAACACGAGGATTCTAAGTTACGCCTGGACCGCGTGGCTGACCTCATCGACGGTTTTGAGACGCCCTATGGAATGGAATTGATTTCCTCAGTGCATTGGGTCGCGAATCGCCATACCCCTCCGGCAAGGGAAGCCAATGAAGCAATCCAGATTGTCCACCAGTGGAATGATCGCAAACGCCGCATGTTTAAGCCGGAGCATATTCGCATCGCCTGGAATCGCCTTCAGGATCAAAGCTGGCTGCCGGCCCGTGGAAACTAATAAATGTTCACCTACCGCAAGAAACTAATCGAAGTCGCATTGCCGCTGAAGGCCATCAACGACGAGTCTGCGCTCCGTAAGCGAAAGGCTCCTGGCGGGTATCCAACCACACTGCACAAATGGTGGGCACAGCGTCCTCTTGCTGCATGCCGAGCGGTATTGTTTGCGTCGCTCGTCGATGATCCAGACAGCGACCCAGTCTACCAGAAAGCGGACGGTTCTGTTGACGAAGATCGCGCCGGCATCAAGCGGGCGGAACTCTTCAACCTGATCGAAGAACTCGTCCTTTGGGAGAACTCCAACAATGCCCGAGTCATCAACGCGGCCCGTGCCGAGATCGCCCGGTGCGTTGCCTCCCACAAGATTGAACTGGGAGAATTCACCAAAGAAACGATCATCTTCGGCGATCGGAAGGGCAAAAAACATCCGAAGGGGGCGGTTTCCGGTCACGGTGTCACCGCATGGGAAATGCTGCTCATGAAGGCACGGCCAGACGTAGTCAACGCCTTCCTGGCTGAGAATGCCCCGCCGGTACTCGATCCGTTCTGTGGAGGCGGGTCGATTCCTCTGGAGGCGCAGCGCCTGGGCTTGCGGACATATGCGTCGGACCTAAACCCGGTGCCAGTGCTCATCACGAAGGCTCTCATCGAAATCCCGCCCAAATTCGCAGGCAGGCCACCTGTCAATCCGGAATGGCAGCAGAAATCGGCAAATGAGAAGGCTGCCGTCGTCTGGCAGGGCGCGCAGGGGCTTGCCGAAGACGTTCGCTACTACGGCCAGTGGATGCGCAATGAAGCCGAGAAGCGGATCGGCCACCTATATCCCAAGGTCAAGATCACGTCCGCGATGGCCAAGGAGCGCCCTGACCTGAAGGAACAGGTAGGGCACGAATTACCGGTAATAGCGTGGCTTTGGGCGCGAACTGTAGCTAGTCCAAATCCTGTTTGTGCTGGTACGCATGTACCGCTAGTTCGGTCCTTCATGTTATCTACAAAGAAAGGAAGGCAGGCGTTCGCATATCCTGAAATCAGTAAAGGCACTTCTTATCGCTTCGCCGTTCGGATTGGATCACCGCCGACCGGTTTTGATCCAAAACGAGGAACCGTCATCCGATCAGGTGCGAGGTGCCTGCTTTCCGAATCACCAATCACACTCGACTACATTCGCACAGAGGCCAAAGCCGGACGAATGAACGAAGTTCGGTAAGCGTTCACAGTGGTATTCGACTGCGCAGTCAGCGCAGAGTATTGCCCAGGTCGCGCCCCTGCTGGGGAACGAACGTAGTGTCTTGTAGGTCCCACCGTTGGTGTATCCAGGGTGTTCTTATATATGGCACGTGTCC
>DATGZX010000029.1:0-42389 GCA_035296965.1 Gemmataceae bacterium | reverse complement strand
CGTTAAGCCTGCTCAAGCGGAATCCGGCCAAAACGAGCATCGCACGGAAACGCAAGGCGGCTGCCTTGGACACGGGTTTTCTCGAGGAAACCTTGGCTGGGGCACGAAACCTAGAGAAAGTTTGATGCGTTCGCCCTGTCCGCGATCTTCTTATCTCCAGCTTTCAGTGCCGTTAGGTGGAGGAGTGCGTGAGAATTCAAGTGGCTGGCGTCGTCCTTTTGATTGGCTGCCAAGCCAGCAGCGACCGAAAGCTTTCCTTGCAATATGGCCGAGTGCAAATCAAGACCGTTCGAGAATTCCGAAGCGAGCTTGAGGTAGCCGGGCACGTCGCCGTTGCAACAGCAAACGGTAGACTCCAGTGCATTCTGGACAGAGCGCCGTTGCTGAGCATTTGCCGAAGGGCCCATAAGCTGCAGCATTTCCTCGATCGTTGCTTGAGTGTTTTTCTTATCCCCCTTGCGGGCGTAGACCTTCAGCCGTTCCATCAAAGCACTTAGCCACATGCCGGGCAAAGCCTGAGAAATGCGGAGCTGCTCGAGGAGCGCATCGAATTTGCCCGCGGCCATGAGCGCCTTCTGGTAGGCAATCCCAATCGAAGGGTTCTGGGGAGCTAATTTGTGCGCGTCTTGGGTCCAACGCACGGCGTCGGCAAACTCGCCCTGCACAAGCGCGTTATAGCCCAAGGCATTGATTGCATAGACAGAGGGCGGCCGTGAAGCGGCGGCCTGCTTGAGTAGTTTTTCGGATTCGTCCAGATCCTGCTGGTCTATCCTGCCCAGCAAATAGAGGGCGTCCGCATTGCCCTTGTTCTCCGCCGCCAGTTGACGGTATTTGGGGAGCAAATCCACTTCGGGATGCTTTTTCTCCATCAAGCTCTGGTAATGGCGATGCCATTCCACGAGGATTGGGCGAGCGCCGAGTCGCGTGCTGAGAAAATCAATCCCCTCCTGAGCCGGCAGTCGACCGATCAACCAGGAAAGAGAATAGAAGTCGTCGGGGTTCAGCTTCAGCAGATTCTTACCGAACTGGATCTGTTGTTTCTGGTCGAGCACTTCTGCTGCCAGGTCCAGCCGCTGCTCCTGGTTGAAGTTTGAGACTACCGATACCCGCGTCTTCTTTACTGGGGCACCATGCTCACTCTTGACGTTCTGCGGGAAATCCGTGAATTCATAATCGATGCCCTTGAAGGTGTGCAGCAGATTGCCGGCGTAATATCTAGGCGGAGCGGACGGCGGCGGCGGCGGCAGCGGCGGCAGTGCATACACGAGCTCTTCCCAGGAAAGAACCGCCACCTGGTCGGGGTTGATGACAAAGGTCTGACGTGCAAACGGCCTGGAGAAAAACGGAGTTTCTATATGGCAATGAATCGGCTCCAAGGCAATCTTACCGTCGGGAAACTCGATCGAGATGTCCCCTTCCGCCACGCGAATCGCCTTGGGTTTGCCCGGCAGCAGCGATTCCTGCCGGCCGTTGATGGCAACCGTGTATGGCAGATCCCAGCCATTGACTAGGTACACCTGGCGTGCCTGGCCGGTCCAGATCGCTGCTCCCAGGTAGCAAACGACCAATCCAAGAATTACGAGTGGCGCGATGATGCGCGGCAGGCGCGCCGTCCAATTCCCTTCGCGGTAGCCTGTCTTGCCCGACTCGTCCAGGTGCGGAGCCGCGACCTTTTTGCCGGAGGACTGGTAACGCTCCGAAACCTTTCGCTGCTTCTTGACGTCCTTGTCGTCCACCAGGTCGGGAAACGCTGCGTCGCGCCGATCCATGAGTTCGAGCGCTGTCTCATGCAGGCCCTGCGCCTGGTAAGCCTCGACAAGTAGGTAAATCAGCCCGGCTCGGTCGCGGATCTTCTCATCGAGGATATGCCGCAGATAAGGCAGAGCATCCTCCGGTCGTCCCTGCCGCATCAAGGTAAGCCCCAGCTGACGCCGGGTCTCGGGATTGTCCTCGACTGCCAACGATGCACGAAACGCGGCCTCCGCTTCTTTACGGCGCGCGAAATAGGAGTAGGCAGCGCCAAGCTGCGCCTGGATGGTTGCGTCTTCCAGCCAATGGCTGGCAAGTCCGTCCGCCAATCTATCGAAGAGTGCTTCGTCCTGATAAGAGTGCGCCAGGGCAATTGCCTCGCGAATGGTTTCGCGATCATCGGGGGCCTTCCCCAGCTTATCCATCAGTTGCGCAATCGCTTGTGCCTTGGCCGCCTCCCATTGCTTAAGATTCGTTACGCGGTGCTTCCTGCAGTAAGGGCACGAATACAGGATGCGTTTTTGGCTTAAAGGTACTATCGGGATATAGAGCACCGTGAAGTAAAGCGTCGTATCGTAGGATTCCAACTCGCCCATGCGGTTGCAGAACTCGCAGGTGTTCTTGAGTCGATGAATGCGCCGCCTCCCGTAGTACCAGGTGCCGATGCCATTGATGACCGTAGGCATTTATCTCTCCGCAAGCGAATACCTTTGCCCATGCGTAGGCAAGGGTGCCAATCAGAGTGTGCTCTGCGCATTATTCAAGACGGCGACGGCGGATGCAAGGCTTGACAACCATGCTTCCCTGGCGGGCCGGTGGAGAAAAAGCGAGACTCGTCGGGATGCACTAATGCAACAGAAACGGCGACCAGATCGATAACCCGCCTGAAGCAGCCCTTCTGAAAAAAACAAACAATCGTTGCGGCTGCTCTCCTTCAGGGGTAGACTCGGTGCTTCGAAGTCGGTAGGAATGCATAAGGATAGCCTCCTGGCACAATCAAGCCCGTGCAAACTGCCAGCCGCCGGCCTCGCCGACAGCCCGCCTGCCACCATCATCCCACTAAGGATTTTGCCATGCATTACACACCTTGCTTGTTTTTCGTGCTCCCGCATTGGTTGATTGCTGCGGCTTTCGCGGCCGTGGACGTCAACGCTCACACCGAAGGCGTGAAGCCACCCAAGGGGTTTGTCGCCCTGTTCAACGGTCAGGACCTGACCGGCTGGCACGGAATGCCTCACTTCGACCCCTATGAACTGCAGTCAATGAAGCCTGAAGAGAAGGCCAAGCACGTAAAAGAGTGGACGGAGGACGCGAAGAAGCACTGGAAGGTGGAGAAGGGCGACTTGGTCAACGACGGCAACGGCGCCTACCTGACCACCGACCAGGATTTTGGCGACATCGAATTCCTTGTGGACTATCGGACGGTTCCGCAGGCCGACAGCGGCATTTATCTGCGCGCCACTCCTCAGGTGCAGATCTGGGACTACACCAAGGAAGGCGGGAAATGGGACCTGGGGGCCGACAAGGGCAGCGGCGGCCTTTGGAACAATAGCCCCGGCGCTCCCGGCAAAGACCCCCTCGTTCTGGCCGACAAGCCGTTTGGGCAGTGGAACCATTTTCACATCATCCAGATCGGCGAGCGCACCACCGTCTACCTCAACGACAAATTGGTGGTCGATCATGCCCGTCTGGAAAACTTCTGGAACCGCAAGATACCGCTTCTGAAGAAGGGACCCATCCAGCTGCAAACCCACGGCGGTGAAATCCGCTGGCGAAATATGTTCATCCGCCATATCCCGTCACATGAGGCCGACGCCTACCTGCGCAAGCACAGCGGCGCTGGCTTCAAGTCGGTGTTCAATGGCAAGGATTTCACTGGCTGGGCCGGTCCCGTCGACCAGTATGAAATAAAGGACGAGGCCATCATGTGCAGGCCCAATAAGGGCGGCACGGTCTACACAAGCGAAGAGTTCACGGACTTCGCGGCGCGGCTTGAATACCGGCTGCCGCCGGCAGGGAACAACGGCCTGGCGATCCGCTATCCCGGGCACGGAGATGGAGCCTACCTGGGGATGTGCGAGGTCCAGATCCTCGACGACACTGCTCCTGTATACGCAAAACTCGATAAACGCCAGTATAACTGCTCGGCCTACGGCATGGTGCCGGCCCACCGCGGTTATCTCCGTCCAACCGGTGAATGGAATTTCGTCGAAGTGACCGTGCGCGGTCCGACCATTCTGGTCGAACTAAATGGCACGCGCATCCTTGATACCGACCTAAGCAAGGTAACCGAGTACATGGCCAATCACCCGCACCCAGGCAAGGACCTTTCTTCAGGCCATTTCGGTTTTTGCGGCCACAATGACCCGGTCGCCTTCCGAGCGATCGAGATCAAGCGTCTGGACAAATAGCAGCCTGGCATTGGAAAAGGACTGAACGCGATGACTACTGCACGCATCACTCGCCGGGCGGCACTCAAACACCTCGCGGCTGCGGGGTTGACCGGTCCGTTCGTATTTCGCCGTCATGCTACCGCGGCGCCGAGTGAGACAATTTACCACGCCAGCTTCGGCGCTAGCGGCATGGCCTGGTCCGACATCCAATCGCTGTCAGCTAGCAAGCACCTCAAGCTTGTGGCTGTCGCCGACGTAGACCTGAGCCGGACCGCAGACGTTAGGAAGCTGTTCCCAGACGTGCGGGTTTATCAGGACTGGCGCCAGCTCCTGGACAAAGAGAAGCACCTGAACTCCGTCAACATCTCCACGCCCGATCACATGCATGCGTCGATCACGATGCGGGCATTGCAGCAGGGTCTGCACACGTACACGCAAAAGCCGCTGACCCAGACGATCTATGAAGCCAGGCAGGTGACGGATGCGGCCCGCGCGCGCAAACGCGTCACGCAAATGGGTATTCAAATTCACGCCCATGAGGTACACAGGGCTGTCGTTCAGACCATTCAGCGCGGAGCCATCGGGAAAGTGAGAGAGGTCCATAGCTGGAGCGGCAAGCAGTGGGGAGACCGCAACCCGCGGCCCAACCGGAGTGACCCAGTCCCCTCCGGCTTCAACTGGGATTTTTGGCTAGGCGTGGCGGCCCAGAGACCGTTTCTTGCCAGCGGATATTACCATCCCGCCGAGTGGCGAAAACGGCTCGATTTTGGCACTGGCACGTTTGGGGACATGGGTTGCCACATTCTCGACCCGGTGTTCACTTCCCTGGCTTTGACCTCGCCACTGGAAGTCCGGTCAGAGGGCGGAGCGCCCAACGCCAGCAATTGGGGACTCGACTCCCAGGTGCGTTACACTTTCCCAGGCACGAAGTACACGACCGACATGTTGATCCTGCACTGGTACGACGGCGACAGGCGGCCGCCGACCGAAGTGCATGCCTTGATAGGCAAGACTGGTCTGGAATACCAGGGATCGATCTATATCGGTTCGGAGGGCGTACTCTATTCGCCTTATATCGCCGCACCGGTGCTGTTTCCGGTCGACAAATTCAAGGATTACAAGTTGCCCAACCCTGGATCAGAGGACCACTACCTCCAGTTTGTCGAGGCTTGTCGCGGCAACGGGCGCACGGCCGCATCTTTTGATTATGCAGGGCCGCTGACCGAATCCATCTTGCTCGGCTGCCTGTCCACGCGGTATCCGCAGACGACTCTAAAGTGGGAGGCTGCGAGCCTGAAAGTCAGCAATGTTGCGGAGGCGAATCGGTTGGTGCGCAAGGTGTACCGTAAGGGGTGGGAAGTTGAGGGGCTTTGAGCGCCTCGCGCCGAGAACCGGGAAGCGATTGAACTTGGGTGCCATGCTTTCGCGGCCCAAGGCAGGACCTAACCCAATGATGCCTACCTGCCGGGGCCGCGAAAGCATGTCGTGCCCCAACGCAAGGGGACAGTTCGCCGGCTGCTGCAAGGCCACGCACGGTCATTTACCAAGTGCGCTATTGTCTAATTTTTGGGATGTAATTAAGCGTGTAATAGGCCTCGGGATGCAACAACGGCAGACCTGACGCCGAGCGCACACCGGGCGCTGTCAATTCGTGGATGTTGCCCTCCTCAAGTTTGCTGACGTAGAGTCGGACGCTTTTGTGATCTCTGCCGACATCCACGCGCTCGATGAGTGGGTAGGTCTGGTCCACTTCCGGGCTGCCATACGAAGACTGGTAGATATACGCGTAAGTCTTGATCTGGTAAGAAGCCCGCGAACCCGCCGTCGCGGGGTCGACAGGATGAGTGAAGGTCAGCTCGAAACCGTCGGGCTTCGCATGCATTTCGAGGATTTCGAACGGCGTCTTGCCCGTCCATAGCAGGCGTTCGAGGGCGAATGACTTGTTGCCACGCGAGCCCCAACCACGGCTTGTCCCGCCCACAACAAGAGATCCATCCGCGCCAAACCTCAAGGGGACGTTGCCGGAGCCAAACCCCTGGCGGAAGGGGAAGCAGGCGCCCTGATAGTGGCCCTGCACTTTCTCCAGAAACACACGCATGACAGTGCTGTGGGTCTGGTCATTGACGAAAAGCTGTTTGGCGAAAGGACCGAACTTGCCTCCGGATAGATCGCACTCAATGCCGCTGGCCGACTGTCCCATTTTGCCATAAGGGAAGAGAACCGCAGGTGGGACAAACTGGGGGATACGCTTGGCCTCGATCATCAGCCGGCTGCCACTTTTCGGTGCCAGAGGAGCTGGGCCAAGTTCCGGGGCAAACGAATACCAGCGTAGGCTATCGGGATGGCCCATAAACCTACCGGGGATCAGGTGCTTGAGGCCGCAAGTGCCGTTCCATGTTCCCTGGTTGTCCGTGTAGAACATGTCTCCCACGGCGTTCATGCCGATGCCGCCCGGTGATCGAATACCGCTGCAGGTCGGGATCATTTTGCCCTCGGGAGTGATGCGCACGCACCAGCCACGGAATTTGTTATCGCTGGTGAACGAGCCAGTCAGGCACAACACCACCCAGAGATTGCCCTCCTTGTCGAAGCGCGAGCCGAAGGCATATTCGTGATAGTCGCCGCCGATTTCCCAGTCGTCATTGATAACTTCAAACAGGTCGGCCCGGTTGTCGCCATTCGTGTCCTTGATGCGCGTGATATCGCAACGCTGCGTGACATAAAGCCAGTCGTCCTTGGCAGCGAGGCCGAGAATCTCGTGCAGGCCGTGGGCAAAGCGCGAGAACCTGGCCTGCTTCGGATCGGCGGCAAGCGCGTTGGCCACCAGCCAGATCTCGCCGCGGCGCGTGCCGACGGCCAACCTGCCATCTGGCATCCACTCCAAAGCGCCGACCTCCAGAACTTCGCCCTTGGGAAGATCATAGCGCAGCAGCTTGTAATAATCCTCTTCTGCCGGCAGCTTCTGAGGAGTCTGCGCCTGGGTTGCGGATACGGTCCAAAGGGCACAAACACTTATTGCAAATACGGTTTGCTTCATCGTTGGATCCTGCGCGACGTACTTACTTGCCTGCCCTGATCGAACATCGGCCGGCGTCCGATCACCACACAAACTCCTGGACAATCGTGGCCCGACCGTTCTGAATGCGAACCGGCACCAGGAGTTCCATCTTGGCGCCCATGTGCCGAATTTGGGGCGAGGCCGCCGCCTGGATGTGGAGTTTCCATTCGCCGTCGATTTTGTACCAGCCGTCCGAAGCGGCCTCGATCTTGTTGGCGGCCGCAGCCAGGAAGAACAGGTTTGCCACCGGAGTCGGCGACGTCACAGTCAGCGTGCGTTGAATGGACGGGGCCTCCTTGGACTTGCCTGCCAGGGCGTTCGGGAAATCGGCGATCTGGATATCGCCGTGGGAATAATGAAACGTCGGCCGTTCGTCTTCTGCGAGCACATAACCCCGAAACTTGAAACCCAGTTCCTTGGCCCTCTTGCTGGGCCAGGGCTCGTCGTCTCCGTTCAGGATTGCGAAGCTGACCTTGGTGGGCAGCCGGAGAATGTTGTCCCCAAGGGGAGGTTCAAACCCTTCGCCGCGGTCGGTCCAGTGCCGTGCAGCATCAATGAATGCACCCTGCCAGATGACGGCCAGACGCAGGTAGTTGGCATCGAATGCCAGATGCGCTTTCTCGGGATAGCCGACTGCAATGGCCCGCGGTCCAGCACCTTCGATGAAATTGCGATAGATGATTGCTTTTGTGTCGGGCACGAGCGGGATCGATTGTTTGTTCATCCCCGGAGGCACCTGGGCTTTGCTGCCATCCGATAGATAGATCCACATGCCTTCGATCTGCTTCGTTGTGCTGCCCTCGAGAATGTCAGCGTAGAAGGTCTTGCCGTTGGGCCAGGCGGCGGGCATGCGCGTTCCCGGTCGAACGCCTTGTGGATTCAGTAAATAGTAGTGGAACCATTCCCGCCTGAGGCGGCGCGGCAGCAGCGTCAGATCGATTGCCTGGATACCTTCGGCTTGGTGGCCGGCAAACGTATGGCACTTGACGCAGCCCAGGCTCTGACCGCTGACCAGGTTGCGGGCATCTGCCTTTACACGCGCCGACGGCTCGTGGAAAGAAACCTTGGGGCCCGGAGGAAGCGTGTCCACCGCCTCGAAAGCTTGAACCAACTGACCCACATTGACGTCGCCAAATCGAGGCATGCGGGTGTACATGTACGGCCGATCCTTGGACCCGCGGTCGAGTATCTGCCTCAGGTAACGGCTGCTCAGTTTTGCTCCGACGCCGTTCAGTGAGGGCGGGATACGCCCCTCGTCCCCCATTTCCGGCTGCACGCTGGCAAACGAGGAGTTGAGTGCCTCGTCGACGCCGCCTGCCTTGTCCCGCTCATGGCAGGCATAGCAGTTGAAGATGTTCAAATTCTGGGCGATGACCTCCCGTGGATTGGGACGTTCCCTGGGCGTCGGCGCCTTCACGGCAGCCGCGAGCGCCGCACGCTCTTCCGAACTAAGAGCGAACCAGGGGACTCCATTCCGAGATTGACTGCCAAGGCAGCCCTCGCTGGGACGAAGCTTTGGCAGTGAAGGCGTGACGCGTTTTGCTTCGATTATTCGTCCATGGACCGTCATTGTGTGGCAATTGGAACAACCAAGCGTGCCGAATAATTCGCGGCCCCGGGCAACGAGTTCGGGTTGCAGGTCGGAATTCTCGTCGGTCTTTTCGGCTGATGCTTGACGCTTCTTGGGATGCCCAGCTCTTGTCAGGGAGATCAGGTCCGTAATAGGCTGCCGCGGCACTCTCGGCCCTTCGATCTCCACCTCCAGATCCACCCCTCCGCCTGAATTGAACACCGCGGCAACCAGCTTGTGCATCCCTGGAGTGAGGTGAGTACTTCCCGTAAGAGTCGTGGGCGGGTGAATACCGTCATTGTTGACAACCAGTTTGTCGTCCAGGAAAAGCTTGCTGCCGTCGTCGCTCATCAGATGGAACCGGTAGTCATCCTCGTGATCGATGCGCAGATACCCTTCAAAGCGCATTGCCATGTTGTTGATGCGCCGCGCCACGGAGAGATCGAAACCGCCGACCTGCCCGGTCGCAATCGGCTTCAATTGTTCGAATTCAGGCAGCATTTCCCAGTCGCCCTCGTAGTAGGCGTAGGTCATGTTCGGGGGAAGGGCTGCAAAAACGGTTCCCTGCAAAAGATAGTGGGCGACCTGCCTGGCTTCTTCTCCGTCGAGCAGTCCGGGCATTCTCCCCGAGGGCCGGACATGCTGCGGGTCTCCCAGAAACGCCCGCAGCCCGCCAAGCGAATACTTGGCATTCAGATCGCCTAGAGGGACCGAAGTGGCGATGGTCTTGTCGGCGTTGCCGGCGGCATCGCGAGTACCGTGACAGGCGACGCAGCCGACGCGGTGATACAGCCCCTTGCCTCCCGCGATCAGCCTTCTGTCCATGCGTTCCTGACGGAGCGGGCCGGTCGAGGCCAGGAATTGCACCAGCGCCTCAATGGTCCGTTGCTTCTCGGATTCCGCCATACCGGCGAACATCTGCGGCATGGTTGTGCCTGGTTTGACGGCCTGGGGATCGCTCAAGAATTTCTTAATGTAGTTGCGCTGTACCCGGCTCGCCACGTCATCGAGCACAGGCGCGGCTTTGTGCGTGAGGAAGTTTTCCTGGGCGGCGCCTGGTTGGTGGCAGCGGATGCAGAGCAATTCTCCCAATAACAGGCGACCGCTCGCGATTGCGTCGGGGTGGCCGGCAGAATGGAGACGCGCAAAGCCAGGGACAATTGGCGCAACCGGATGGTTCGAGGGAAGGTCGTTCGCGTGAACGCTCAGGGTGGTGACGAAAAGCAGCAGAGCTAACGCTGCGCGAACAGGAACATGCTGCATGTTTTTCCTCAACGTCTCGCCAAGTAAATGGGTGGTCACTCCAAGCCTGCAAGGCGCGCCATGGTCTGACGGGCTTGCCATGATGCGTACAGCTCCATGACTTGCTGTTTCAGTTTGTGAGTCGAAGTTCACCTTCTCTTTGATCTTCCGTTCAACTTGCGGTGTGCCTGTAGGCTGTCGTCGGCACGGTAGGTCAACAGCACTGCGCCAGCGCGGGCGTAGCGATCAAAAAGACGCAGCATCAAATGCTCTTCGTCCGGCCAGGGGTAGGCGAAGATCAGGTCGAAATCGTCGGGTCCCATTCCTAGCTCATCGTGGGCAGTGCCGGCCTCCGTCGAGAGCCAGGAGAATCCGTCGTTGCCACGGAGTATGACTTCGCCACCACTGGGAATGAAGCTGCCGCGCACAAACTCCGCGGATAAACCGAAGTCTTCCGCGAGCTGCCGGGAGGCTTCTACAAGCTCGCCTTCGATCTCGATGCCGTAGGCATCGAAGTCGAGCATGGCAGCAATACAGGTGACCACGCCGAAGCCACTGCCCCATTCGCAGAAGATGTTGCCGGGAGCTAACTCCGCGGCCGCCAAACCTCGAAGAGCCGCGTAAGCTTTCGCGAAATCGCTGGGGACAAAACCTGGGACCCTACAATCGCGCTGAAAGCGTTGGATCCGTCGATCGGCTTCCTTCAAAAGAGACTGCACGCTTCTCGGCAGCTCAGTCGAATGCGCGGGCAAGTCCAGCTCGACCAGACACATAAAGTCGCCTTCCTGCAAACTGCCCCGGCAAGCGGTCATTGCGCCGGCACCTGCTCCCAGTGGCCGCTGCGTCCGGAAGCGACAATCGCTTCGATTACTTCCATGTTGCGCACAGCATCCTCAATGGGCGTCGGCACTGGGGTATTGTTGAGAATCGCCTGAGAGAACAGATCGCCTTGAATCGTGTACTGATCGCAGATCTCCATCTGGAGCTGACTGACTTGCTCTCCCTTCTGCAAACGGACGACACAGGGCCGATGATTTGGCGCATTGAACGGCACGTCGGAAAGTTCTATACGGCCGGCTGTGCCAACGATGTTAACTTGCTGAAAGGGCGCCACCTGCATGGAGCAGGTGAACGTGGCATGCCCTACACCAAAGTCGAGAATGGCGGATGCCAGACGGTCCACGTGAAAGGACGGATCGTACTCGACCAGGCCTAGCACGCGCCGCGGCTCGGTGGCAAAGATCCACCGCGAGAGCGAGATCGGGTAGCAACCGATATCCATGAGCCCGCCGCCGCCCAGAGCGGGGTCGTGACGGATGTTGGCAGGATCGTCGTTGTAGAAGGAAAAGAAGGTCTGAATCGCGCGCAGCCGGCCAATCTGGCGGGAGTCGACCAATTCCTTGGCCTTTTGCCACTGGGGATGGTGGCGATACATGAACGCCTCCATCAATTTCAATTCTGGTTTACGTTTGCCGAACTCGACTAATTGCCGGGCCTCTGCTGCCGCCAAGGCGATGGGTTTCTCGCACAGAACATGCTTGCCCGCCTCAAGGGCCTTGATCGACCAGGGAACGTGCTGATCGTTGGGCAGCGGGTTATAGACGGCATCCACGTCGGGGTCCGCGAGTAGTGCAGAGTAAGATCCATGCCATCGAGGAATATTCAGCTGGCTGGCGGTCGCACGTGCTTTTTCCGCAGATCGCGAAGCAATGGCAACCACTTCGGAAAACTTCCCCTTCTGCATGGCGGGGATAACTTTTTCGACACCGATTTTGGCTGTGCTCAGGATGCCCCAGCGAACCTTCTTCATATTTCTTCTCGGCTATGGATCAGATCACTAACGAATGACCTTGCCCTTGATATCCAGGACTCGAGCGACGGCGGTGCTGTTGCCGAAGTTCTTGAAGTCCTTGAACGTCCAGACAACTTTCTTGTCGCGCGTAACCTCAATGAGCTGCGGGTTTCCCGGTCCTGCATGACAGTTCCCGAAGATCAAGTTACCATTGGGCAGCACCTGAAGTGTGGTTACCCAGGCAAGGCAAATGTCCGGCAACTCGCGCTGTTCGATGCTCCAGACACTCTTGCCTTCGGGTGTGACCTCGATGACGCGGTTGCCATTCCCGGCCGCGATCAGCGTGTTGCCGCTTGGCAGACGAAGCGCACCAAAGACTTCGACGCCATGCCCTTCGGGACCATGGCCCGAGGAGCGAGGCCGGCCAGCAAGGTCGAGGGCATAGTTCCAGACCACCTTGCCCGAGGGATCGTACTCGCGTACCTTGCCATCGCCTTCGTGGCAGACAAGATAGTTCCCGTTTTCCAGCTTGCGCGCCATGCGCGTGTCGCGGTGTGGATTGGGGTGCTCCACGGTCAGTGGTACTTCGCGAACAATCCTGTCATTCTCGTCCACCTCGATGATCCGCCGGTTACCGCTTTCGGCAATCATGGTGAGGCCATTCTCCAGGCGCTGAAACGCGTGGATCTCAACTCGATCGGCGATTCCTTTTCTGGGCTTGGCGACATGCTGCCAGACGATCTTTTTGTCCGGAGTCATTTCGACAACAGTCGTCGGACTAGTGGGAAACAGAATGTTGCCGTTGGCGAGTAGCGCCAGGTCGTGAACCTCGGCCTGGTTGGGGATTTCCCATTCGATGTTGCCTTGCGCATTGACTATGGCAACGTGACCATTGTCCGCTGCAAGGACTCGATAGGATGGCTTCTCGCCTGCCTCCGCGCGCGCAAGGGCGCCAAAGAAAGTCACAATAATTGCCAGGGCACCAAGACCGAGCGCCCTCGCCGAAAGTACAAATTGTCTGCAGGCCATTCCCTCATCTCCCTTGACGAACTTCATTGGCGCGATCTTTAGCTAATAATCTCGTGAATTGGCTCGGCTCCCTGCACACCGACCAGTTTCTGGTTCAACCCTCCGTAGAAATAGGTCAGGCGCTCAGGATCCAGCCCTAGCTGGTAAAGAATTGTGGCGTGCAGGTGCTTGACGTGGAAGGGCTTGTCCACGGCTTTGCTGCCCAGTTCGTCGGTAGTGCCGACACTGATGCCGCCCTTGATGGCGCCGCCCGCCAGCCACATCGTGAAGCCATAGGCGTTGTGGTCCCGGCCTGTGCCCATGGCGTATTCGGCCGTGGGCTGCCGGCCGAATTCTCCGCCCCAGACAATCAGCGTGGAATCAAAGAGCCCGCGTTGCTGCAAATCCTGGATCAACCCGGCAATGGGCCGGTCGGTTTCGCCGGCGTGTAATTCATGATTGCGTACCAGGTCGCCGTGCGCATCCCAGTTATCATCATTGTGCGCGCCGCCGGAATAAACCTGAATGAAACGCACGCCGCGTTCCACCATGCGGCGAGCCATCAGGCATTGCCGGCCGAAGACGGCGCTGCGCTTGTCGTTCAGACCATACATTTCCTTCACTGCCGGCGATTCCTTGCTCAGATCCGTCGCCTCAGGTGTGGATGCCTGCATCTTAAATGCCAGCTCGTAGCTTGCGATGCGCGCCGCCAGGGCCGGGTTGTGGTCGTGCAAGGCTGCATGTTCCTCGTTGTACTCCCGTAACGAGTCGAGCAAGCGGCGCTGCGAATCCCTGGTCGTGCCCTCCGTGCGGGCCAGGTCCAGTATCGGCATCCCTTGCGAACGGAACATCGTCCCTTCGTAGTAGGCGGGCATGTAGCCGCTGGACCAATTCTTGGCGCCGCTGATCGGCCCGCCACGTGGATCGAGCATCACCACGAAGCCGGGCAAGTTGCCATTTTCGGTTCCCAACCCGTAATTGACCCACGAGCCCAGGCAGGGGCTTCCGCTCTGGATTTTTCCCGTGTTCATTTGCAGCATGGCCGAGCCATGGATCGGTGAATCAGCGGTCATCGAGTGGATAAATGCGATGTCATCGACGCGTTGGGCCAGGCGCGGGAACAGGTCGCTGACCCATTTGCCACTTTGGCCATATTGGTGGAACTTCCAGCGCGGCTCGACGATGCGACCTTCGTTCTTATGGCCGCCGCGGCCGAAGGTCTTCACCTGGATCGTCTGGTTGTCTCGGCCTATCATCCCCGGTTTATAATCGAACGTGTCGATGTGACTTGGGCCGCCGTACATGTACAGGAAGATGACACTTTTCGCCTTTGCCTGACGGTGCGGCTTCTTCGGTGCGAGAGGATTCGCGAAAGGCGTCTGGCCGTCGGCCGCCACCACTTGGGACCGAAAGAAATCTTCGCCAAGCAAGGCGGTAAGTGCAACGCTGGTGAAGCCGCCGCCCGCTTGCCAGAGGAATTCACGCCGCGTGCGGCCGCAGAAGTTCCCGTTGCTACCCGTTCGTTGCATCATCGGAGCCGTCCTATAAGAGGTGGCTGACTGCCACTCAGAACCATTCGCGCTTTGGGGCCGTGCAAAATAGAGGAAACAAAAGCGGCGGAAAAGCGCCGCAGTCCATAGAAGTCATTTTTTGGAGTGCGGCGCTTTTCCGCCGCTTTTGTTTTCCCTTCCCCAACAAGTCACTTCCTCAACCCTTCAAAATCTGCGAAGCTCGGACTTAGTGCAGGAAAACGAACTCGTTCAAGTTAAGAGCAAGCAAGCAAAAACGGCGCAAAGCTTCCTCCTGCGATAGATTGTCCTTGTCGTGCATTTCCGTGAGGAAGCGAACGCCGCGATTGATTTCGATTTGCGCCGGCGGCCGCTGCAGCACGCGCCATAGCGCCGTGCGCACCTGGCCAGTCGTCTCCGTCCCCGCATGCTGGTGCAGGCTGCCTGCGAAACTCCGGGCCTGGGAATTGACGAACTCGCCGTTGATCATCGCCAGTGCCTGGGTCGGTTGCGTTGTCGTGAACCGCACCGGACAAGTGGCGTCGGTATCCGCAGCATCGAAGGCATTCAAGATGGGTACAGCCAACGACCGTTTTACGTGAACGAAGATGCTGCGTGCCGCCGCCTCCTGCGGCGTGGACCTCCCCCAACCATTGCCCGGCATCGACTGGCCAGCCAAGACCTCGCGCGGAATGACCGGATAAACGCTTGGCCCCTCGGTCTTGTTCAGGTTGAGATCGCCGCTCACTGCCAATATCGAATCGCGCAGCTCCTCGGCCGTCAACCGGCGGATGCCGAAGCGCGCCAGGAGATCGTTCTCCGGATCCTTTGTCAGCACAGCTGGATCTGCGTTGCTGCTCATGCGAAAAGCGTTGGAGGTCAACAACAGCCTCTGCAACGGTTTGAGCTGCCAGCCGCCCGCGACGAATTCGCTCGCCAGCCAGTCCAGCAACTCCGGATGCGTCGGCGGCGATCCTTGATAGCCAAAGTCATTGGCCGAGCGGACAATCCCGCGACCGAAAACATACTGCCAAACTCGGTTGACTATCACGCGCGCCGTCAGCGGGTTGCGCGCATCCGCCAGCCAATTCGCCAGCATGCGTCGACGACCGGAAGTCCTCGCATCCTTGCTTGGCAAGGGAATCTTGAGCTCGGGCGCGCCGGGCGCGACGAGCACCGCGGGAAAGCCTGGCTCAACCTTCGCGCCATGACTCTGAGGGCTGCCCCGCAGAAAGACGAAGGTGTCTTTCGCATAAGACCCCTCCTCGGCTACGCACAGCGTCAGCGCCGCGGCGGCCGGCGGATTATTTCGCAGCCCCTCCCTCTGCTTTTGCAGGGCCGTGTAGCGTCCGTAGCTCTTCGAATCGACCAGGCCTGGCACATGCTTCTTGAGGATCACTGCCCGGCTTGTCTCGCGCTTGAAGTCGTCGCGTTCTCCGCCGGAAAGACGTGGCAATACGCTCTGCTCGATGGCAGCCATCTGGCGGTCGAGGTCGGCCAGCCTGGTCCGATAGTTTGCCAATCGGGGATCGTGTTCATTCCCGTCGCCAATGGACCGAAGCGAATCTGCTCCATTGCCATAACGGCGGATGCCATGGAAAAACGCCAACAGGCGGTAATAATCTCGCTGCGGGAAGGGATCGATCTTGTGATCGTGGCAGCGGGCACAATTGACCGTGAGCCCGAGGAAAACCTGGCCGGTCGTCGCGACCACGTCGTCCAGTTCATCGTAGTACGCTTGCGTGCGGTCGACCGGTTCGTCGTCCCAGGTGCCAAGCCGGTAATAACCAGTGGCGATGATGCTCTCGGGCGTAACATCGTCCAGCTCGTCGCCCGCCAATTGCTCACGGAGGAAGCGATCGTACGGCTTGTCCTGGTTGAACGAGCGAATGACATAGTCGCGATAGCGCCAGACAAATGGCTTGGCCGCGTCGCGCTCGAAGCTATTAGTCTCGGCGTAGCGAACCAGATCGAGCCAGTGCCGGGCCCAATGCTCGGCATACTGTCGGGAAGCGAGCAGCTTGTCGACCACCTTCTCATAGGCATCAGGCGCATCGTCCGCCAGGAACGCTTTCACTTCATCGGGCGTAGGCGGCAGCCCAGTCACGGCGTAATGGACTCGGCGCAGCAGTCCAACCTTGTCTGCCGGCGGCGCAGGCTGCAAGCCGGCGGCTTCGATCTTGGCCAGCACGAAGGCATCGATAGGAGTGCGCACCCAGGTCTTGTTTTGCACAGCCGGCACAGGTGGGCGTTTCACGGGCTGGAAAGACCAGAACCTTCTTGCCTGATCATCCACTGGTGGTGGACCGCTGCGTTTCACGGCGATTTCTGCGCCGCCGGCTGCCCAAGGAACCCCCATCTTGACCCAGCGCGTGAGAATATCGATCTGCCCCTTCCCCAGCTTACCCTTGGGGGGCATTTTCAGATCCTGATAATTGATCGCTTGCAAGAGCAGACTCTCGTGCGGCTTCTCCTGAGAAACGGCCGGCCCACTGTTGCCGCCCTTCAGGAGGTTTTCCCGGCTGGTGAGCCGCAAGCCGCCTTTGACTTTCTTTTCCCCGCCATGGCATGCCAGGCAGTGGGCCTGGAGGATCGGTCGAACCTGCGTTTCGAAGAACTTCGTTTGTTTTGCGGCCTCGGGCTCCGCCGCCTGAACTGGCACGGAGACGCCGACAAGAAGGAGAAGCATCAGGATGGCCGGGCTCGATCCAGATCGTTTCACAGAGACATTCCTCAAATCCCGGCGAGTTTATTCGATCAGAAGCCTAGGAAGGCTTGGGTGGGTCGGGGCGAACCGGCGGGTAAGGTGATCTTAGCACGAACCGTAGGGACACGAAAGACCTGACAACCCACGCCTAAGAATGGGAATTAGCACGACGCCACGTAACAAGTCCGCCCGGTGCGTGCGCACGACGGCCGCCTTGGCAATAAACTATGAAAGTGAGCAAATCGGTGTGCCAGAATGGTGAATCTTCTTGGACGCTCGGCGCGCGCTGGGTCTTTCCAATTGATGGCCAACCGTTAGAACACGGCACGCTCACGCTGCGTGGCGGCCGCATTCTCGCGGTGGAGCCTTGTGGCAGTCGAACGCCCGACACCGATATCGGGAATGCCGCGCTCGTGCCGGGGTTTGCCAACGCCCACACTCATCTCGATTTGAGCGGCCTGCGCAACAAAACCCCGCCCCGAGCGGATTTCACCGACTGGTTGCGTGCAGTCATCCAGCACCGGCGCAGCCAAACTCGCGAGCAGATCCAGAAGGACATCGAGCACGGCTTGGCCGAATCGCTGGCCTCAGGGACGACCCTCCTTGGCGATATCGCAGCACAAGGTCTAAGCTGGCCGGCACTCTGCGGGGCGCCCTTGCGTTCGGTCGTCTTCTATGAGCTTTTGGGTTTGCCGCGAGCGCGTGCACACCAGGCGTGGGCCGCAGCATGTGCATGGGTCCGGCAGCACAGACCAACGTCCGCCTGCAGACCCGGTCTGAGTACACATGCGCCATACAGTGTGCGGACTTCCCTTTTTCGCGCGGCGGCCAGTTTAGCGCAACAGTATCATCTCCCCTTGGCCACTCATCTCGCGGAATCGTTTGCGGAACTGAGGCTGCTCACGCAGCAGCAGGGCCCGTTCGTGACTTTTCTTAAGGATCTGGGCGTGTGGGACTCCGAAGGACTCGTCGACAAGCCGGAAACCGTGATCGACCTACACGCAAAGGCGTCCGCCGCTCTTTTCGTACACGCCAACTATTTGCATCCGAGCACGACGATCCCGCAAGGCGCAACGGTCGTTTATTGCCCGCGCACGCATGCCGCATTCGGACATAAGCCACATCCATTTTGTGAGTTCCTCGCAGCGGGAGTGCGCGTGGCGCTGGGTACGGACAGCCTGGCGTCAAATCCCGATCTCAGCGTGCTGAACGAGGCCCGCTATCTTCATGAAGAATTTCCAGACCTTTCCGGTGAGGCGATCTTGCGCATGGCGACCTTGAGCGGTGCGGAGGCCCTGGGCTGGCAGGACGAAACGGGCAGCCTGGCGGTGGGCAAGTCAGCAGACTTTACCGTGCTCAAGCTGCCCAACACGGATGCGGGGAATCCTCACGATTTAATCTTCTCCGCGGCCGCGGCCGTGGACCAAGTGTACATTCGCGGCGAGAAAGTATATCAAGCGGATGCGACAGCTGCGGCTGCGCGCCTGCGCACGCCTTCTCGCCGGCAACCTTGAAGAAGGGACCTGCAACTTGTATGAAAGCCCTCTGATCACGGCTTCCGGCTGGCCGGTGGACGGCTGCTGCACGCCGAGCGCCCTTGAGCGATTGCGCCAATGCCTCTTGGTTACCTCTGCCTGGTACTTCATGCCCATCTGCCCTTCGTCCGTCATCCGGAGTATGACGATTTCCTCGAAGAGGACTGGCTCTACGAGGCCATCACCGAAACATACATCCCTCTTCTGGAAGTCTTCGACGGTCTGGACCGCGACGGCGTCGACTGGCGAATGACCATGTCGGTGACGCCGACGCTGGCCGCCATGCTTTCCGACCCATTGCTCCAGTACCGCTACGTCCGGCACATCGACAACCTCATTGCCCTGGCCGGCAAGGAAGTCGAACGCACGCGTTGGCAACCGGAATTCAACCAGCTGGCGCGGATGTATCATGAACGCTTCCAGCGGGCCCGTGACATCTTTGTGAAGCAGTACGCGAATAATCTTCTCAACGGCTTCCGGCGCTTCTTCGAGTCGGGGAAACTGGAACTCATTACCTGCGGGGCGACGCACGGCTTCCTGCCCCTGATGGATCTCAATGAAAACGCGGTGCGCGCTCAAGTTGAAGTCGGCGCCCGCGAGTTCCACAGACACTTCGGCAAAAGGCCGCAGGGAATCTGGCTACCGGAATGCGGCTACGTGCCGAGCGTGGACAAGCACCTCCGCGACTCCGGCATCCGCTACTTTTTCACCGATACGCACGGCATCCTCTATGCGGAGCCTCGGCCCAAGTTCGGCGTGTACGCGCCCATCCTTTGCCCGAATAGCAACGTGGCCGCCCTGGCCCGTGATACAGAATCCTCCAAACAGGTGTGGAGCGCCGTCGAAGGCTATCCGGGCGACTATAACTATCGCGATTTCTACCGCGACGTTGGTTTCGATTTGGATTATGAATATCTCCGTCCCCATCTGCATCAAAGCGGCATCCGCAGTCTTCTTGGGATCAAGTATTACAAAATAACAGGACGCACCGATCACAAGCAGCCGTACGAGCCCAAGGCGGCCCTCGACAAGGCGGCCGAACATGCCGGCAATTTCATGTTCAACCGCGAGAAGCAGGCGGAATGGCTCAGCGGCGCCATGGAGGGCAGGCCATCCCTGATTGTCGCGCCTTATGACGCCGAGCTGTTCGGCCATTGGTGGTTCGAAGGGCCCGACTGGATCAATTTCCTGCTCCGCAAGCTGCACTACGATCAGCAAACCGTGAAGACGGTCACCGTGCCGGAGTATTTGGACCGTCATGCCAAGGTCCAGGTCAGCCAACCGACGATGTCGAGCTGGGGCTACAAGGGCTATGCGGAAGTTTGGCTGGAAGGCTCCAACGACTGGATTTATCGCCATCTGCACGAAGGCGCCGACCGCATGGTCGAATTGGCACAGAGCTACCCGCAGCCGGGCGGCTTGCAGCGTCGAGCCCTCAACCAGGCTGCACGCGAGCTGCTGCTAGCACAATCGAGCGACTGGGCTTTCATCATGAAAACCGGCACGATGGTCGAATACGCTTATGAGCGAACCCGCGTGCATGTCCTCAACTTCAATCACTTGTATGAACAGATCAAACGTAATGACATCGATGAACCCTGGCTGAGCGAGGTCGAGCGTCGCCATAACCTCTTCCCAGACATCGACTATCGCGTCTACGCGTGAGGCCCAACCTCCGATTTGGGAACAGGAGTGACATAAAGAAAGAAGACCAGGCAGAGTTTTTGTTATTATTACCTTTGGTTTCTTCTTCCATCAGCCCCGCGCCGCATTGATGGGCTTGGTAACGGCGCAAGAAAGGATGGCTAATGATAAGCTTCGTCAGGCGATCGCACTGGAAGCCGCTCGCCTGATGTACGAGCGTGCCGAGTCGGAGTATTACACCGCCAAGCGCAAGGCCGCCAAGCGCTTGTGCCGTCGAGGAGTCAAACCGGAAGACCTCCCGTCCAACGCGGAAATCCGCGATCAAATCCAAGTCTTTGCCCGCATCCACGAAGGCGAGAGACGAACCGTGCATTTGTTCGAGATGCGCATGGAGGCATTGCGCATCATGCGCCTCGTGCGTGCGTTCCGGCCGCGCCTGATCGGCAGCGTCATGACCGGGCACGTTCGCAAGGGCTCCGACATCGACATTCACGTCTTCGCCGACAGTGCGGAACTCATCACGAATCTCCTTGAGAGCGAGGGCTATCAGTTTGACGTGCAGCGCAAGCAGATCGTCAAGTTAGAGGAAGCGCGCGTTTTTACGCACATCCACGTTTACGACCGCTTCAATATCGAGATGACGGTCTATGCGGAAGACAAGGCCCACTACGTATTCAAAAGCTCGATCACGGGCAAACCGATCGAGCGGGCTTCGATCCGGGAGTTGGAGGAACTTCTTGCCCGCGAATACCCGGGCAAGAACATCGATGAGGAACTGGAGGCCTCGGCCACAGTGGTCGATCCGTTCCAGATCTTCCGCATGCTCTTGCTACCTCTGGAGGAAGTCCAGCAATCGGCCCGGTATCATCCGGAGGGAGATGCGCTCTATCATTCCCTTCAGGTCTTCGAATTAGCGCGCGAGCACCGACATTATGACGAGGAGTTTTTACTGGCGGCTCTGCTGCACGATGTCGGCAAAGGGTTGGATCCGGCGGATCACGTGAGGGCAGCACTATCGGCGCTCGACGGGTTGATTACCGAGCGGACGCGCTTCTTGATCGAGCACCACATGGATGCCCATGATTACCGAGCCGGTTCACTGCCTCCCAAGCTGCAGCGTGAACTGGCAAGGTCGCCCGATTTTGAGGATCTAATGTTCTTGCGCGAGCTGGATGACGCCGGTCGAGTTTCGGGCGCCGTCGTCGGCACCGTGGACGAGGCGCTGGATTTCATCAAGGAACTCGCCCGTCAGAACGGGTGACAGCGCGTTTAGCCGCCGCTCTCAGGGCGGCGGTGCCGGCCACACATGGACGAGGGTTACATGTCCGAATTTCAACAGCAAGCGGCACACGTCAAGGAACTCTTGGCGGCTTACCCCGTGGTCATCGAGCTGCCAGTCGTCTGGGGCGAGATGGACTCGTACCGCCACGTCAACAATGCCGTCTACTTTCGCTACTTCGAGGGGGCGCGCCTCGAATACTTTCGGCGCATGGACTGGTTCGAGTACGAGAAACAGACTGGGATTGGCCCAATTCTATCAGCGACCCAGGCCCGGTTTCGCCGGCCTCTGACCTATCCGGACACCATCTGGGTGGGGTCGCGCATCTCGGCGATCGCCGTGGACCGTCTAACCATGGATTACAGCCTTATCAGCAAGCGCCTTGAGGCTGTTGCTGCGGAAGGGCACGCAACGATCGTGTCCTATCACTACGCGGAGAGAAGAAAAGTGCCGCTCCCCGAAGAATTGCGTAATCGCATTGCCCAGTTAGAAGCGGCCAGGCCTGGCGGCGAATCCGTCAACTAGGTGAAAGAGAACCCCGGGGCAAACCGGGGTTCTCATCCGAACGTTCGTTGATTTTACCATTCCACCATGAAGTAATCGCGCGGGCTGCGGACGAAAGGGCGCACGGGGAAGCCCGGGATCTGGCTCTGCTGCATTTCAGACATGCAGGGCCGGATGCCATTGAACGGGGGGAATGGGGGACGGACACAGTAATTGGGGCCGTAGACTGTTCCGCACGCATTCGAGCAGAAATAGCCCGTACCACAGGCATCGGGCGCCTGGGGCAGGCGCGGATAGTAGTAGTAAGGAGGATCGGCTTGCGCCAACGACGTGGCCGCGACAGCCACGAACAAGGCGCACAGCCAGGGCAGCGTCGCTTTCATGGCGACTCCTTTGTTCGTGAAATCCAATTCAACAGGGCGGCGGAAGTCGCCGTCCGTTCTAAACGTAACCCATGCGATGGCGCTTGGCGGCGAAGAAAAAAAGTAGTCGACAGGATTGCGGGGGGATAAGCACCAAGGAAAGCGGTGGTGCTTGAGATGCAGGAAGGCATGAAAATGGCACCGAGGCCGGACTTCCCGTCAAGGAGTTCCGGCCTCGGTCGTGATTGCAGCGGTACGGGTCGCAGTTCGAACCGAGATTAGTAGCCGCCACCTGCCACACACGGGGGTCCGTTCATGCACCCACTGGGCACTGCCCACTGCATGGTCGGGCTGACAAACACTGGAGCGTAGTTGATCCGGCAAGCGCCGTTCGGGCCGCCGCAACCCGCATTGATCTGGTAGCCGTGGTTCTTGTAGTAGGCTACCCAGTCGATGTGGTCCAACGCGCAGTAGTAATTCTTCAGCGCGTTGTAGTAGTCGTGCCAGAAGTGCTGCAGACGCTCTTCCTCAGCAGTCGTGCACTTCGGCCGGTGGGCAAAGATGTTCCACCACGGTTGGTAGCCGCTGTACGTGAGTGAGCCCCAGTCGGCGCGGGCCGTGCCGCTGCACAGGGCCATCCCCAGTGCGGCGCAGACGATCAAGGCGTACCGTTTCATCGCGACTCCTTTAACAGGTTGCCCCCGAAACCGCTCTAGGTCCGGCCGGGCCACGGTCATCCCCTCGGTTGGCCGGGTTACCCGCCCCGGTACCTGCGGAGGAAAGGTTTAACGCGATGCGGCCTTATCCCTGATAGGAGCGCCGCATCCGGCACATTTAGAATCGGCTGAAGGCTCTGCAAAATGCGACGAATTCCACCAGGTGGTTCTCTGGAGGAACCTACGTTTTCGATACGGAACGTAAAATCGATAAACTGAGCGCAGAATTGTCAAATTACCCCGTTTAACATCCGCTGGCCGACCTCTTGCGGAAAGGCACTCACTCTCTCTTGGGTATCAAGCTTCAAGTTCCCTCTCAACCAGCAGGATGACATCGCTGACCCGCAGACGCCGCTCGCCCAGGACGAGTTCGCTATCGTCTTGCAACCATTGGCGAATTTTTTTCTCGGCGGCGACGGCCGTGCTGTGGTTCCTCTTGCCGAAGTAATGCCCAATTTCGCTGTAAGCCGCGGAGGTGTGTTTCCGTGCCAAATAGATGGCGAGCATCCGCGGATGGCTCACAGCCCAACTCCGCTGCCTTGACTGGAGAGACCCCGAATCCAAACGCAGAGCCTTACACACCGCGCTATCAATGTCTGCCAGTTGCACGAGCCGGACGGCGTGACGCAAGTGGTCGCCAAGCGCCTCGCGAGTCAGCTGGAGATCGGCAGGTCGGCCAGAAACCCGGCTATAGTGTTGCACGCTGTGAACCGCTCCCTCCAATTCTCGAACATTGCCGCGCAATTGCTCGGCAATGTAACGCAGGACATCCTCGGTGAGTGGAAATGCTGCTCGCGCGGTCTTGCTTCTTAGGATGCCCAATCGCGTTTCTCCGTCGGGCGGCATCAGTCCCCAGACCGCTCCACCCAGGAGACGGTCGGTCAATTCTGGACCGAATTCTCCTGCCAGCCGAGGATGGCAGTCACACGTTACGACAAGTTGTTTTCCGTTCGCCAGCAGCGCGTCGAACGTGTGCAGGAATTCTTCCTGTGTGGCGGGCTTGCTGCTGAGGAAATGAAGGTCGTCAAGCAGGAGAGCGTCGCAGTCGCGAAAATGTCTGCGGAATCCGCTCAGTTTCCCCAACCGCATCGCCTGAACGAAGCGGTTCGTAAAATCCTCCGCAGTCACATAGCAGACGCGCCAGTCCGGGTGGCCTTTACGCAGCCCGGCATAGACGCCCTCGAGCAGGTGCGTCTTGCCCGTGCCGACCGTTCCGTGCAGCACCAGCGGGTTCGCGCACAGCCCGCCGTCTTCCACAATACTCAAGGCGGATGCATGCGCGACCCGGTTACAGGCCCCAACCACAAAGTCACTGAGCCGGTGCCAGCGACGTATGGCTTTCTGAGGCCGAGGGCCCGGCCGGGAACCGGGCTGACGCATTTCCGAAATCACGGACGCAGTCTGATCCTGAACGTGGGTTTCGGGTTTCTTTGGCGGACTGCCGGGCTCGCCGCCCGCTTCCACTTGAGCCTGCCTGGAAGCGCGGAACAGTTCGCCATCAATGACAAAGTGAGCCTGCAAGACCTGGCCGAACACGGAGGCAGCTGCCGCCGCCACGTCCTCCGCAAAGGTTTTTTGCAGCCACTCTTGATAAAAACGGTTGGGCACACCGATTACGATTCGGTCGCCGTCAATTCTTATTTTGGTCCAACGTGCAAACCATACGTCGTAGCGTGGCTCCCCGATGCGCTGGGCAATCTCCTGGCCCAGTGCCGCCACGACTTCGCGCTCGCTGGTCGTCAAGGAATCCTCCCCGAGGCGCAGTCGCTTTCCGTGGGTAAGTAGTCGTTCAATCTCAAGAGAGGAGGTGTCCGGTGCCAGGTGGGAAGTCCTGTCCCGAACCGTCATACTCGGAGAGGGGAGATTGTAGAGGCGAGTGGCCGTGGTTGCCACTAAAAATTCTGGAGGTGCATCCAACTATTCTTGGTCTCCGCGCCTAACCGCCCATCATCCATGCACTTCCCTCACGAAGAGATTCGTGAAGTATTCTGGCATCCTTCGCAGTCTCGTGGAAAACCTGTCACTCGATAGCCCCGCGCTCCTTCGTGCCGTCCTTGGCTGCGGCGCATCTTCTCCATTGGACACCCCGCGCTCGTCTCCACGCCGCAAAGTTTCAGGTCGCAATTCCGGATTAATGGCCAGCTGAGTTCTTCCAGATGGCCAGGTATACTTCTCTTTGGTCGTAGCGCTCAAAACCGACACTCAGGTACAAGTCCGAAGCGGCGTCGTTGCGGGAATCTACTGCTAACGTCAGCTGGCCCGCTCCCGCCGTGCGCGTCTCCTGAATCGCCTTACGCGTCAACTCCCTACCCAGGCCGCGTCTCCGGGCTTCCGGTACGATTCCCAGGTACGATACGTCCCAGGCGCGCCATTCAGGGATGGCGGTGAGCAGGAGCACGCCGACCGGCTTGCCTGCGACCCGCGCCAGCCACCAGCGGGATGGATCGTGCATGCCCTGGGCACGGTGTCCCTGTAGAATCTCAGAGATGGTGCGCACGCCGTTCACTTCCGGGCAATCGCAAGTTGCCTCATAAGTCCGGAGAAGCGTATTCTGGAAACTGTCCTGGTCGCAACGGTCGTAGGACTCATAGACGATTGCATCTCGGGGCAAGTGGATACCAGGCGGCAGCTCCAGCTCGTGACGCAGATACCACAAGCTGGTAACATGTGCGAAGCCGTTTCGTTCCAGAGGAACACCGAGAGATCGATCTGCAGGCGCGAGGAGCGCCTGTCCAAGCTTGGCGCCGCGCTGCTTCATCGATCTTTTGGCGTGCTGAACCAGGAGGTCCTCGATCGCCACTCTGTGGGGGGTCGAAGCAACTTGTGGCGGCCAGACCAAACCCGCTGCACCCGGAGTGAGCAAGCAGATCATTGCCCCGCAAATTCGCACACCCTGCCGCGCCACAAGGACTCCGGCGGGGTCCAACTCGCCCTGACGAATCAAGCGTAAAGCGTTGTTGATAAGAGACTCACGCTCATCGTGCCTGCCAATCCGCTGAAAAACTAGTCCAAGCGCCGGCGCCAAATGCTCGGTCGAGGCACTTTCAATGATGAGCGTTTCAGGCATGGTCGTTTTTCTGTTGGAACCCCGACTCCACGGAGTCTACGTGCCGCCCGGTGAAGGTCTTCATAACTATACCCGCGGCGACGCAGAGCACGGAAGTGAGGTATCCACACGTCTCGGACCAGGCAACGCGATTACTGGTTCGGAGTCAGCTGGCCGCGTGGGTATTATCCAAAAAGGGTGGGCTCCAAGGCGATGGGACACTTGAAGATGGCTGGAAACTACGACGCAATCATTATCGGTGCAGGGCATAATGGGCTTGTCACCGCGTGTTACCTTGCGAGGGCCGGTTGGAAGGTGCTGGTTTTGGAGCGCCGCTATCTTGTCGGCGGTGCTTGCGTTACGGAAGAAGTATTCCCAGGTTTCAAGGTGTCCACTGCTGCCTATGTGAATAGCCTTTTCCGCAAGGAGATCATTCGCGATTTCCGTTTACATGATTATGGGTTGGCAATCCTTGAGCGAAATCCTTCATCGTTCACTCCATTTCCGGACGAGCGTTACCTCTTGCTGGGAGCGGATGCCGGCTCGACTCAACGAGAGATCGCCAAGTTCAGCACTCGCGATGCCGAGGCATATCCGAAATACGAAAAAATGTTGGAGCGCGTGTCGGCCGTCATCGAGCCGACGTTGACCATGACGCCCCCCAACCTGTTGCGCCCGGGCATCCGCGACCTTTGGGGCCTCTTTCAACTGGGCAGGTCCTTTCGCCGGCTGGGACCCGCAATGGGCGAAGCTGTGGAGGTCCTCACGGGAGCAGCACGGCCCATCCTGGACCGCTGGTTCGAGTCGGAACAACTGAAGGGAACGCTCGCGACGGACGCCATCATTGGGGCCATGGCTTCCCCCTCGATGCCCGGGACTGCCTATGTGCTCTTCCACCACGTCATGGGTGAGACCAATGGGAAACGTGGCGTCTGGGGTTATGTGCGCGGCGGCATGGGCGGGTTGTCTCAGGCCCTAGCTGCTGCGGCCCGTGATCTGCAGGTGGAAATTCGCTGCGACGCCGAGGTAGCCGAGATCCTGTTGCAAGATGGCAAGGTGCGCGGCGTGACGTTGACGAATGGGAACGAGTACAGCGCTCCCATCGTGGCGAGCAACGCTGATGCGCACATCACGTTCACGCGTCTGCTCGACTCGAAGCTGCTGCCGCCTGAGTTTGCCGAGGCGATAGGCCGGATCAGCTATGACAGCGCTTCCCTCAAGATCAACGTAGCCCTTTCCGAGCTGCCGAATTTTCGCGCGCTGCCCGGGTTGGGGGCACAAGCGCACCACCGCGGAACTATTCACATCTGCCCCGATCAAGACACTATCGAGCGGGCCTACGATGATGCCAAGTATGGCCAACCGTCGCAGACCCCCGTGCTCGAGTGCACCATCCCGTCGGTTGTGGACCCCACTGTTGCTCCACCTGGCAAGCATCTGATGTCGATGTTTATCCAGTACGCGCCGTTCAAACTGCGTAACGCCAGCTGGGACCAGGTAGGCGATGCGTTTGCCGACAGGTGTTTTGATCTGCTCAACGAGTACGCGCCGAATTTCAAAAAGTCTGTGCTGGCGCGGCAGGTGCTCACGCCCCTCGATCTGGAGCGAACGTTCAACCTCACAGGCGGGAATATCTTCCAGGGGGCAATGCCCTTGAATCAGCTCTTTTGTTTTCGGCCGGTGCCGGGATTCGCAGGATACCGCACGCCGATTCGCGGCCTGTATCTCTGCGGGGCTGCGGCACACCCCGGCGGAGGCGTCATGGGGGCGGCGGGTGCCAATGCGGCACGCGAGATCCTGAAGCACCGTTAGCGTGCCCTCCGCAAGCGCTGCATCCGCAGTCGCACCACTGTGCCACACACTTCCATCCAGCGTTTTTTCACCAGTCCATCACTCGCAACACGTTTGAGAAGTCGTCAGTCCAGATGCCTACTTTGGGATTGGTTTTGGCTTGCCTCCAGCCATGGGTTCCACGAGGTGCTTCGCGGAGCTCACCAAGGTCTTCGCGGCGGCGCGCAAGGATTACCCACTTCGAGGGACGCTTGCCGGCTCCTCCCCCCTCGTCTTCGCCGATTTCGTCGCTCAGTAGAAGAGTAAATAAGTCGAGGTTCTCAGCGAGGTTTCCGAGAACGGGCTCCAGATCGAGGTAGCGGTTCGAGATATGAACCATCAGTACACCGTTATCCGTCAACTTTCGGAAATATAGCTCGATGGCCTCGCGGGTGATGAGGTGAATGGGGATTGCGTCCGAGCTGAATGCGTCGAGAAGGATCACGTCATATTGTTTGTTGGCCGCATGTTCCAGCTTGAGTCGAGCGTCGCCCAAGATCAAATCCGGCGTTGGACGGCAATCCTGCCAGTAGGTGAAGTACTTCGGGTTCTGCGCGATTCGGACAACTGCGGGATCGATGTCGTAGAAAGTCAGCTGCCGTCCCGGTTCGCTGTAGCACGCCATCGTGCCGGTGCCCAGCCCAATGAGCGCGATATTCTTCTTGGCATACTTTCCCTGAAAACTGGCGAATGCCTGACCGATGGGCCCGGTTTTGTAATAGTAAGTCAGAGGCTGGTCTTGTAAATCGGGGGAGCGGATCTGTTCTCCGTGCAGAGTCGTCCCGTGAAGTAAGGTATAAACATCAAAGATGGTGTTGTAGGTGGAATGCTCGACCCTGAGCACGCCAAAAAAGCTCCGTTCTTGATGCACAACCTCAGATGTGGAGTGCTTCGAAGCGTCCCAGATGGCTCCGACAAGGAGTAAAGCCGCCACGCTGAGACCAAAACGAAGAGGCCTGACGACGTAGGCATAACAAAGTAGCGTGGGCAAGCCAAACATGATGACCGACTCGAGGCGGCCGTACATGTCATTATCGAACTTGCCGTCTCTCGTGCAAACCCATTCCAGACGCTGTCTGGCCCATTTCTGGGCCTCTGCAGACCAGGGCGCATTTAGACCTGGGCCGGCCAAGAATTGGATAATCGTGAGTGCAGCCACGCCCAGGACGACCGCCAGGACCACGTCAAGAGCGATGCTGACTGGAACCGCCAGAGAATCCGGAAAGAACTGGCTGATCCAGGTCTTCCCCCCGGGGACGACCGACGGCAGAAGCAAGCAGCCGAACACGATGGCAAGCTGATACTCGAGGACGGTTGAAAACACCAGCGGTGCGATGAGTGCATTGAAGAGGCCGCCAAGCACACCACCCAGCGACATGAACAGATAGAACATTGTGAGGTACCGTGGCGCGGGCCGAGTCTTTGCCAACTCACCGTGGCAAACCATTGCCACCATGAAGAACGCAAGCAGATGGAGAAGGATTTTCGGGCCAATGCTGAGTCTGACCTCGGCAGTCGTGGCGAAGACCAGGAGCAGAACAACGAGGGGCATGGCCAGGATCATTATCTTGTGCATGATGGGGGGCCACCAAGCGAATACGATGATAAAGCTGAGCAAATAGAGCGCTAACGGAATCACCCAGAACAGAGGGACTGCTGCAATATCAAGCGTGATGAAGGTGGTCACGCCGAGCATCAGGCTCGACGGAACGAGGGCAAGCCCGATCCAGTGGAGGCATTGCCATGTCGTCGGGGCGAGCGCTTCCACTTCCGTGATGGCGGACTTCGAGGATGAAGCCAACCGCTTGGGGGGTGCTACGCCGGCTTTCGGCTGTGCGCGCCACACGACCCGAGCGCAGTAAAGCAATAGGATCACGAGCAGTACGTAACCAAACGCCCAAAGATAGCTCTGCGAGAACCAGTGCAAAGCCTTGAGCGGCAGCCAGGGTTCCACCAGAGTCGGGTAGCTCAGCAGCGCGAGCATGCTACCCAGGTTGCTGGCAGCATAGAGGAAATATGGATCCTTCGCGGAGGGATGGTCCGTGTTTGCAAACCACTTTTGCAGAAGAGGGGCGCTGCTCGAAAGCACGAAGAACGGCAACCCTATGGACACGGTCAAAAGCCCCAGCAGCCACGGGATGGGATTGCTGTTATCCGGTGGCACCCAACCGCTGACTAGGCCAATGGGGAGCACCACCAGGGGCAAGAATATTAGGACGGTATGGAGCAGTACTTGACGGCGGGTCCCGAGCCAGGTCGTCATGGCGTGAGCATAAGCGTAACCGGCCAATAGCGCTGCCTGGAAGAAGACCATGCAGGTGTTCCAGACGGCCGGCGTGCCGCCCAAAAGGGGCAAGATCATTTTGGCGATCATTGGCTGGATGAGGAACAACAGCGTAGCGCTGACAAACATCGTGACGGCAAATAACCAAGGCAAGGATGAGTCTCCGCTGGAAGTGCGCCATTTTTATAAAAAGTCTTACTGGACCACGGCTTTCAGTGGATTCGTGTTTCTGGGATACGTAAGAAACGTATCATAAAGAGCCGGAGCCAGCGAGACGTAATGTGCCGGAATGGGCGGTCGCGCCAGGCCGATGGATCGGACGCCCGGTTGACGAGAGGAGAGCGGGACCAGATCCTGCCACGCTCATGGAGTCTGCTGTCGCGCCACATCTATCGCAGCCATCGTTAGCTCAGGGACGCCTGTGCGTGGCCCTGGCCGCCGTGCTGTGGAGCCTGAGCGGGGCGTTTACCAAGATATTGACACACGATTCTTCCATCATCCATATCGGCACTGCCCCGGTCCCTGGGCTGCTCATCGCGTTTTACCGAGTCCTGTTCGCGGGCCTCACCCTTTTGCCGCTTGTACGCGCGCAAGACATTTCCTTCCGTCCCATGATGCTTGTCATGGCCGGCTGCTTTGCCGTCATGAATGTGCTTTATGTACTGGCGATGGCTTGGGGGTCGGCAGCGAATGCTGTGCTCCTGCAGTACACGGCGCCGATGTGGATGTACCTGGCCAGCATCTGGTGGTTAGGTGAGCCGGCCGAGCGGCGCAGTTCGGTCGCACTGGTCGTCGGTCTTGGCGGCATTGCAGTCATCATCTGGGGCGGGTGGCAGAAGGCCCAACTCTCCGTCATCGTGATCGCACTGGGTAGCGGAGTGGCCTACGCAGGCGTCATTCTCTGTCTGCGCGTCTTGCGCAAAGCGTCGTCGCGCTGGCTAACTGTGATCAATCACCTCTGCAGCGCTTTGGTTTTGGTCCCTGCCCTGTGGTATTTCGCCATGCCGGCGCCGGCATGGAGCCAGCTAGGAATCCTTGTCTTATTCGGCGCTGTGCAAATGGCATTGCCCTATTGGCTGGTGGCCCGGGGCCTGCGCGTCGTCAGCCCCCAGGAGGCCGGCACTATCACACTCCTCGAACCGCTCCTTAATCCACTGTGGGCGTACTTGGTAGCTCCCGAAAAAGAAGTGCCTTCGATTTTCACGTTTGCCGGGGGCGCCCTGATTCTTGGAGGCTTGGCCTGGCGCTATTGGCCTCGGCAGAGCGCGCCCACCGCCTAGGGGCGGGGCCGCCCCTGTTAGAGCCCCAGCACGTCGTCCATCGTGTACCTTCCCGGCGGACGATCGGCAAGGAACTTGGCGGCCTGTAAAGCACCTCGGGCATAGCAATCACGGGAATGCGCACGGTGGGTCAACTCCAGGGTCTCGCCGAGAGTGCTGAAGATAGTCGTGTGCTCACCAACATTGTCGCCCACCCGAATGGCATGAATGCCGATTTCGTTGGCGGGCCGCTCCCCAACCAACCCCTCACGCCCATGACGGATGTGCACCTGCCCCATCACCTCCTGAATAATGCGCGCGAAGTACAAGGCCGTACCGCTGGGTGAATCCTTCTTGAAACGGTGATGCCGTTCCAGGATCTCCACGTCGAATCCCCTATGATGCAAGGCCGCCGCCGCCTGGGCCACCAGCTTCATGAGAACGTTCACCGCCAGGCTCATATTCGGGGCATAGAGGAGAGCTGTTTCATGGGCCGCCGCTTCGATTTCGCGACACTGCTCGGGCGTGTGGCCGGTCGTCGCGACAACGAGCGGGATGCGCCGGCCGACGCATTGCGGCAAGATGCTCATGGTCCCCTCCGGCGTGGAGAAATCAATTAAGACATCGAGGCGAATATCGATCGGCAATTCGGCGCTGACCGGCACCCCAAGCTTGCCCAGCCCCGCCATATCGCCAATATCCTGGCCTAACTGTGGATGGCGCGGCGAGTCGAGCGCGGCGCCAATGACAAGGTCCTTGTCTTCGTGGGCAAGCTGGACGATGCGCAATCCCATCCGCCCGCAGACTCCGTTGATGCCAATCGTGGTTTTCATGGCTGTCCTCGCTCAAATGGGATATTTCAGACACTCCCCAGGACGGGGCCAGGCTCCCGCTCTCCCGGGACGCTAGAGGAGGAGGAATAATACTGATAAATCTGAGGGATGCCCCGCACCCACCACCAGCCCCGTCAAATTCAAGAATACACTTCGATAGCTTTGATAATCTCATCAAGATCGTTCGGCACCTGTACGGCGCGGTTGGCAAAAGTCGCCCGCCGGACACCGCGTTGTCCCAGTACTTCGTCGAACATTTTCTGGTCGGCGCTGTGATAGGCGACTGTGGCCGTGGGATCTTTGAGTTGATGCCCGGTGAGGATACAGACGACACGTTCGCCACGCTCGATAATCCCTTCTTGACGAAGCTTCTTCGTGCCTGCCACGCTGGCCGCGGAAGCAGGTTCGCAGCCAAGGCCGCCGGCGCCGACCTTGGCCTTGGCATCGAGAATTTCTTGATCGGCGACTTCACGCACGACGCCGCCACAGAACTCCAAAGCCCGCAATGCCTTGTACAAGTTTACGGGACGATTGATTTCAATCGCGCTGGCGATGGTTGCGGCCCGAAGATGGCCTGCATCGAGGCCTAGGTAGTAATCGCTCGCCAGCTTCGTCTCCGGTCGACCATGATTCCAGCGCATACCTGATTGTTCGTAAAGCTGGAAAAATGTGTCGGCCCCGGCAGCATTGATGACCGCCAGGCGCGGCACACGCGACACCAGCCCTAATTCCTTCAATTCCAGGAACGCTTTGCCAAAGGCACTAACATTGCCCAGGTTGCCGCCCGGCACGACGATCCAATCAGGCACTTCCCAGCGCAGCGACTCGAGCACGCGATACATGATCGTCTTCTGGCCCTCGAGTCGAAACGGGTTCAAACTGTTGACCAGGTAGATGCCCAGGCGCTTGGCGACCTGCTGCACGCGCTGCATGGCATCATCAAAATCGCCCGCGATCTGCACCGTTAACGCGCCATGGTCGAGTGCCTGCGCCAGTTTGCCGTATGAGATCTTGCCGCTTCCGATGAAGATAAGCGCACGCATCAGGCCTGTGGCCGAGCAGAAAACTGCCAGCGACGCACTGGTGTTGCCGGTGCTGGCGCAAGCGGCCCGACGCGCCCCGACGCCGCGCGCATGCGTAAAGGCAGCAGTCATGCCGTTGTCTTTGAAGCTGCCCGAAGGGTTCATCCCTTCGTATTGGAGAAAGAACCTGCCGGGCTCGAGGCCGACGAAGCCGGCCACGCCATCAGCCTTTTGCAGGATGGTTTGTCCCTCGCCTATTGTCAGAATTTGTGCGGGCGGTGCGAACGGCAGCAGCTCGTGGAATCGCCAGACGCCGCTGAAATTGAGCGGATCGCTCCGCCCGGCCCACTTGGCTTCAAACTCGCGGAGAGAACTTGGCGGAGCAAGCCTGCTCCAATCATAGGCCACGTCCAAGAGGCCGCCGCAGCGCGGGCAGACAAATGTCGTGTCGTCCAACGAACAAGTGGCGGCACAATCGGGGACAATACAGCGCTGAAAGACGGCATCCATGGACAGGTTCGCACTCAAGCCGCGGACTGGCGCCGGCTTGAGATTGAAAATCCCCCGCTCAGTAGTCCGCCCTGGCAAAGCGCCAGCAGGCCAGTCCCAACATCACGGCGATAAAGATTGCGGAAACTGCAAGGCTCTCGCCCCAGGTAACCTGCGGCAGAACATCAAGTTTCTGAGTGCGGATTTCCCCCTCGGTCATAACCCCCCGCAATAAGAGCTTCGTGGTCAAGATGTCCAGGTCTTTGGTGCGCGGAAGGACATAATGAATCTTACTGACAGTAGCATAGATCCAACCGGGCACTGGCATTTGTTTGCTGAGAACCGCGTCGTTCCGGATCACCTCTAGCTGGGTATACCCAGTCCCGACTATCCAAAGAAGGAACCAGGCAGCAAAAGTCATCAGGATCGACACGATCGCGCTGCGGGTCAAGACGCTGAACAATGCGGAGACCGCGTAGAGGACGGCGAAAAAGAAGGTGAGCACAAAGATAGTAAGTAAGAAACCGGTTGCCCAGATACCGGAGCGAAACCCAATCGCGAGCCACATCCCACCGACGGCGACCAGCGAGTTCAGGAAGACAAATGTCAAGCCGCCGATGTATTTGTAGATCAAAAGCGTCGTGCGGTGTATTGGTTTGGCCAGGAGAAGATCGATCGTGCCCTTGCGCAACATATTGGGAATGAAAAAGGCGGTGATCACCACCCCGATCAATATACCCACCCACGCTCCGATGCCGTTTACGAGTAGGCCCTCGATGAAGTAGATATATACACCCAGGCTCTGCCCCAAGGACGTGATAGGGACTGCCCCGAAGAAGAGACATGGATCATGTAGCCAGCCGCGAGCGCCCTTGCTTCCCTTCGTTTCAACCAGAAACGCTACATCACCGGGTTTGGAGGTTTTGGCTCTTTCCACTTTGGTGAATTCGACTCCGCCATACATCGAGAATTGGCTCTTGACGAAATCCTGAAGTACATCGTCGGTCAACGCACCAAACGGGGGCGCCGTGGCCTCGGAGTCAGCCGGCAAGGACCAAACCGAAGCGGCTTTGCGAAGCTCCATCTCTGGTGCGATGAGTGTAAACTGGTAGTCTCCGGCCTGAGGTTGGGTTGCGTCGTTGAGCTGTTCAAGACCCTCAAAGGTATACCGGATAGGGCGGTCGTCGCCGTGCAAGCTTCGGCCTCGGTCACGGTACACCCTGGCGGATCCATTGGCGATTCTTTTCAGCGCCTCCTCCGCAGGTACCGCCTGAAAGGAAACGCTGGCCACCACGAGCGTCAACAGACAGGACAGCCCGACCATCACGTAAAAGACCTTCGTGTCGATGGCCTCGAGCAGCGAATCCTTCAATATCGCCAGGTATTTCACAAACGCGTCTCCGGCTATGACCGCTGTCTGCGTCGTCCGAGGGGCCGATCCACTCCCGGCTCCGGCGCGACTACGGTCTCCATGAACAACTCTTCCAATGACTGGCGCTTTTCCACGAGATGACGAATGTTCAGCCCTCGTGCCCTGAGCAAATCGACGACGGGATCAATGGTCTGCCCGGTCGTCAGTCCAACCTCCCAAAACTCGCCGTTTGCATTGACTTCGAAGCCCTTGCCTGCAACCTCCTCGCGCGGGAATAGCTGCCCCGGTGCCAGGCCCACAAGGAACAGGCCCTGCCGGCGCGTGAGGCTGGCAATGTCTCCCTGGCGAACGATTTCGCCTGCCTGCATGATCGCGACCCGGTCGCAGATAAGCTCGACCTCACTGAGCAGGTGCGAATTCAGGAAAATCGTTTTGCCTTCGTCCTTCAACTGTTGCAAGATGGCTCGGATCTCACGCCGCCCCACCGGGTCGACGCCATCGGTGGGCTCGTCGAGAAAAATCAAATCCGGATTGTGAGAGATCGCTTGGGCAATTCCCAGGCGCTGCTTCATCCCCTTGGAATAGGTGCGGACTTTGGAGTGCATCCGGCCTTTGAGGCCGACGCGCCCGAGGATTTCGGGGATGCGCCGCCTGTTTTCACGATAAGGAACCCCCAGCAGAGTTCCATAGAATTCGAGGAGGCTGAAGGCGGTGTGGTACTCGGGAAAACGATGATCCTCGGGCAAGTAACCGACGCGTTTGCGGACGCCGGCCGTGGCCGTCGATTCCCCAAGGAGTGTGGCGCGGCCGCCGGATGCCTTCGTGATGCCCAGAAGGATTTTGATCAGGGTGGTCTTGCCGGCGCCGTTCTGACCGAGCAGGCCGAAGATTTCTCCTTCTTCGACGCGAAGCGTGACACCCTTCAGGGCCTCAATCTTGCCGTACTGCTTGTCGAGGTCTTCGGTTATGATGACCGCCACGGATGCCACTCCCACGAATCAACGGTGCGTAGTAGAAAGGAAGTGTAGCAGAGCCGGAAATCGGCGTCTATCGGACCGCACAGGACAGGCGGAGTTCACCAATCTCTTTCAGCGATCGTCTCCGCAGATCTGAACGGAGTAATCCATGGGCGAGCAATACATTTTCACGATAGAGAAACTCAGCAAGGCGTACGGCAAGCGCGAAGTGCTCAAGAACATCTGGCTCGCGTTCTACCCGGGCGCCAAGATCGGCGTGATCGGCAGCAACGGCGCCGGCAAGAGCACGCTGCTGCGCGTCATGGCCTTGCTGGAGAAGGATTTTGTCGGCAGTGCTAGGCCTGCGGACGGGATCACCATTGGTTTTGTGCCGCAAGAGCCGCGTCTCGACGAGACGAAAGACGTCAAAGGCAACCTGGAGGAGGCGGTTGCCTCGACTCGGTCCCTGCTGCATCGCTATGAAGAATTGAGCGCCAAGTTGGGCGAACCCCTCGAACCCGACGAGATGGAAAAGGTCCTGGAAGACCTCGGGAAGGCCCAGGACGCCATCGAGGCGGCCGACGCGTGGGAACTCGATCGCCACCTGGAAATCGCCATGGACGCGATGCGCCTTCCGCCTGGGGATGCCTCCGCAGCCACGCTCTCCGGCGGGGAACGCCGGCGCGTAGCCCTGTGCAAGGTCCTGCTGCAGCGTCCCAAGTTGCTTCTTCTCGATGAGCCGACCAACCATCTCGATGCGGAGTCGGTCGCATGGCTCGAGCGCCACTTGCAGGAATACCCTGGCACGGTGGTGGCAGTCACGCACGATCGTTACTTCCTCGACAACGTGGCCCAGTGGATACTGGAGCTGGACCGGGGCCAAGGCATTCCGTGGAAGGGGAATTACTCATCCTGGTTGGACCAGAAACAGCAACGCCTGGCGAACGAGGAGAAGCAAGAATCAGCCCGCCGCAAGGCCCTGGTACGCGAGCTGGAATGGGCACACATGGCGCCGCGCGCGCGTGTCGCCAAGAGCAAGGCACGTCTGAACCAGTACGAGAAACTGGCAGCGCAGGAATACGAGGAACGCGAGGATGAATTGGTGCTCCAGGTGCCGCCCGGTCCGCACCTCGGCGACCTGGTCGTCCGGGCCGAGAATGTCCGCAAGGGCTACGGCGAGAACCTCCTGATGGAAGACCTCAGCTTCGACTTGCCGCGCGGCGGGATCGTTGGCATTATCGGCGCCAACGGCGCCGGGAAGACCACTTTGTTTCGCATGATCGTCGGCCAGGAGAAGCCGGACAGCGGCGCTCTGCGTGTCGGCGACACCGTCGTCTTTGCCTACGTCGACCAGAACCGGGATGCGCTGGACAACACGAAAACCGTGTTCGAGGAAATCACCGGGGGCGCGGAGTTTTTGATGCTCGGCAAGCGCCGCGTCGCTTCGCGCGGCTACGTTTCGCGCTTCAACTTCAAGGGCCCCGATCAGCAACGCAAGGTCGGCGAACTTTCCGGCGGCGAACGCAACCGCGTCCATCTCGCAAAGCTGCTGCGCCGTGGCGGCAACCTGCTGCTCCTGGACGAGCCAACCAACGACCTCGATGTCGATACCCTACGCGCCCTGGAGGAGGCCCTCCTGAACTTTGGCGGTTGCGCCGTGGTTATCAGCCACGATCGCTGGTTCCTCGATCGCATTGCCACCCACATTCTCGCCTTCGAAGGCGATAGCAAGACGGTCTGGTGCGAAGGGAATTACCAGACTTACGAAGCGCAGCGGCGCCAGCGGCTCGGCGGCGAAGCGGAACAACCGCACCGGCTGCGCTACAGGAAGCTAACCCACTAGTAAGGGCATCGGAGATGGATGCTCCCGCTGAAATCGACGTCCTGGCGGAGCGACTGCACCGACACGTTTTAAAGTTGGCGGAGCGCCCCCGACCGCCAGGGAGCGCGGGCCACCGCCGGGCCGCGGAGTACATCCGTGCACAGCTCGGAGAATTTGGCTTTCCCGCGCACGATGTGCCGTTTCACGAAGCGGGCATCGCTGGCGTCAACTTGCTGAGCCGACCTCAGCCGGACCGAATGGAATTACCGCTTCTTATCGTAGGTGCGCACTATGATTCCATCCCGGGCTCTCCCGGCGCGGATGACAACGCAAGCGCGGTCGCTGCACTTCTTGAACTGGCAAAATGGATTGGCCCGCGCCTGCGCACTCACGAAACGATGAGCGCCAGACTTCAGCTGGCTGCGTACGACCTGGAAGAGTGCGGCATGATTGGCAGCTTCGTCCATTGCCGCGAGGTGCGAAACGCCGGCTCTGCGGTTCTCGGTATGCTCTCTCTCGAAATGCTGGCTTACACCAGCCCACACTCAGGCAGCCAGCAGTTGCCGCCGCACTTGGCGAAAATGTACCCTCGCATCGGCAATTTCATCGGCATTTGCGGCAACGAAGCGTCACAGAGCCTCTTGCGCACGGTCACGGACGCCATGCGCACCATCGAGGAGTTGCCGGTCGAATCGTTGGCCGTGCCAGGCAATGGGGAGTCTTTCCCGGAAGTACGGCTAAGCGATCACAGTTCCTTTTGGGATCATGGCTACCACGCGCTGATGATCACAGACACGTCGTTCTTCCGCAATCCTCACTACCACCAGGTGAGCGACAAGCCCGACACGCTCGATTACCAGTTCTTGGCCAAGGTCACGCAAGGGGTTTGCAAGGCGGTCCATTCGCTGCTGACGTGAGTCGATGGAGGTCACTCGATCACATGGCGCGCGCGCAGCTCTGCGAGACGGTCGGGTTTTAATCCGAGGATATCTCCCAGTACTGCGTCGGTGTGTTGCCCCAGGGGCGGCGGGCAAGCTGGCGGACCGAGGGTTGCGCCGGTTATGTGAAAGGGTGTGCCGACCAGGTCTACAGGACGGCCTTGCGGGTCACGGACGGTCACGCGCAGCCCTCGCTCGACTGCCTGGGGGTGAGCGAACAGGGCTGCATAATCCCAGACGGGAGCGTGCGGCACGCCCACCGCGCGCAGCCGATCTTGCCAGGTCTGCGTGCTGCTCTGCTTGAGAATGGTTTCCAGAATGGGCACAAGCACCGCCCGATGCTGCACGCGCTGTTCATTCGTCAAGAACCGGGGATCGCCGATCAGCTCAGGATGGTTCGCCGCATTGCAAAATCGCTGCCATTGGCCGTCATTCCCAACGGCAAGAACCAGCCAACTATCCGCGGTGGCAAACAGTTGATAAGGGACAATTTGAAAATGGGCGTTGCCCTGGCGTGCGGGGACACAGCCACTGGCCAGGTAGGCCTGCGCCAGATTGACCTGGATCGACACGGCACAATCGAGAAGAGCCAGGTCGATGGCATAGCCGTGCCCCGATTGCTTCCGAGCATGCAAGCACGCCAGCACCGCGATCGCTGCATAAAGTCCGGTGGTGACGTCGGTCACCGCCACCCCGACTTTGTAGGGCGGTCCCTCCACCGGCCCGGTCACGCTCATCAGCCCGCTGAGCGCCTGCACGGCGAAGTCGTAGCCCGGCAAATCGCTGAAAGGGCCGGTGCGGCCAAAGCCGCTGATGGAACAGACGATCAAGCGCGGATTGATCGCCAGCAGCTTTGCAGGACTTAGCCCAAGACGATCGCTGCTGTCCGGGCGAAAATTCTCCAGGAGCACGTCGCTGCGGCGGACGATTCCCTGGAAAAGCTCCAGTCCCTCCTCCTTGCCCAGGTCGAGAGCGATGGCCTGCTTGTTCCGATTGCACGAGAGGTAGTAGGCGCTGAGCGGTCCGACGAATGGCGGGCCCCAGGTGCGCGTTTCGTCCCCTCCGCCGGGCCGTTCCACCTTGATGACTTCCGCACCCAAGTCCCCAAGGATCTGGCCGCAAAACGGACCCGCCAGCACTCGGGAGGAATCCAGAACCCGAATGCCGGTCAACGGAGGATGTGGATCAGTCTGCATGACAGGTCCTCTTCGGGCGCTCTCTCTTCTCTGTTGGAACCCATTTCATTCAACCGCAATACTGTTCAATTAAGCATAGCTACAGTTTCTTCAAGTTCGCGGAGATCACACCAATCTGCAGGATTGATCTGAAAAACTCCAGAATAGGCCCGATAATGCCGAAAAAATCAACAGCAGGAAGCGTGAGGCGGCGCAAAGTGCGCGCCCTGGTCGTTCATCCCATCCCAGCGGGTATAGGGGAGTCAGAAATGAATAGTGCCAGTGTTGGGGCCAGCAATTCCATAGCAAGTGGCTTGCAAGTCAGCGGCATGCAGAGCTTAAATCAGATAATAAAATCAGCCCCGGCTCGTGCCAACGGCGCGGCCAGCGCAACCAAACCGCTGGGCGATACTTCTCACAGCATCGCGGAGGCAGCACAGCTCTATGCGAAGCTCCAGCAACTGCAGCAAAAGGATCCCGCGAAGTTCAAGCAGGTGATTGGCCAGATTGCCGACCAATTGACCGCCGCGGCCAAGCAGGAGGGCTCGACGCCGGAAGGAGAACTCCTCTCCAATTTGGCGGCCAAGTTCCAGACCGTGGCCCAGAATGGCGACCTGTCACAATTGCAGCCGAAAGAGGTCCTCAACCGCGTGCAAGGGGCCTACGGTCCCAACCAGCCTGCGTCGCAGCAAGCATTGCTCCAGGTTTTTCAAACTGGCAGCCAGCAAGGCGTCATGAATAGCAACACACGAAAACAGCTCGCTAGCATTCTTAACGATGTTAACAAGGCATTACCCACCTGAGCGGTTGTTCGCATAAGAGCGATTTCCGTTCGGTTGTCCAGTTGCAACTCGTGCCCGGGGCAGCTCCGCCGTAGATTCCTTGCGCGTACGAGTCATCGGCGATTCGTGCAGCAGCGCGAGGCAACCATTGCCGTTGACAAAGCGACACCCCCTAATACGATACAGAAACCACGGGGCGTAGCTCAGTTTGGCTAGAGCGCACGGTTCGGGACCGTGAGGTCGCTGGTTCGAATCCAGTCGCCCCGACTACCCTTTGTGAACGAAATGTTTGGGGTTGGTTCCGAGCCACCTCGGGCGCTTCGTTCCTGATCGGAATCGGCCGGAATTCGTGCCAAGGCATCGGTTCCGGCCGATTCTCTTTCGCCACCGTTTTGCATGTCTTTGTCGGTGGGCACCGCATCTTCCGAACGAAGACTGATTTTCTCGAGATCTAGTCCGGCCAGATGATCACAGCACCCATCCGGTCCCTGGCGGTTGCTGGAGCCATCGGGAGGAACCGGGAAATCCCGCTCGCCAAACGTCAGTACACCACCTAGCAACCGCCGGTCGATCCGCTTCTTGCCTTTGACCGCGCTGCCAAAGTTCAATCCGAGCCGGAAGCCTATCTGGGGCATTGCCCGCGCCCGTCGCTTGGCTTGCAACTCATTCTCCGCGATCCGTAATTCGCCGCGCCGACGGTCAAACTCTTCGGCAACGGCCCTGTAGCCATCGTCGTCTTTTCCCAGCCATCCTCCGGCGCACCACAGCTTCGACGTCGTGGTGCGCCGAAAGTGCGCCGAAGGTACGCCGCCGCGGCGTGCCCGCTGAATCGTCAACTCCTTCCTGATGCCAATTCGGCATCGTCGCCGGCAAACGCGCTCATCAAGCAAGGTCATCAGCGAAAGTCCTCCCCTCCGAAACGACGCCAAGGTTTCCCCTCGGCGTCGTGCGCGCCGTGCACGCCAACGCGAAGGCGTCGGCGCGGTCGACGGACTGCCCATCGGGGGCGCGCAGCGTCGAGCCCTCTATGGAAGCCAGTTGGATATACGTGGCGAAGGAATGCAGCGCTACCACAGCATCCTTGCAGGCCTCGGCACACGTGTCATACATCCGCCTTTTGCCCAGCGTCGAGGATAGCCAGCCAGGCCTGCCATCGTGTCCACGCAGCAATTGCATGCTCGACCCGTTGTCGCGCAGCCACAGCAGGACCGCGTGACCGTGGTTGTTGCGCTCCACGAGAATGCCGGCCTTGTTGAACCACCCGGCAAGTTGCTGGGCGTAGCCGGCAAAAACGCCCGGCTCGAATTTGCCGGCCAACTCCGCCGCATGCGCACCAGAGTCGACGTCGAGCACGCACAGGGCGCTGTCGTCGCTGCTCGGGTTGCCCTCCGCCAGATCGGCGCCGATGACATACCTGTGTCCGGGCTGCGGCAGCGCGAACGTGGTCAGGCCGGGCAGCGCGGGCGCTGCCGGCGGCAGCAACGCCAGCGCTGGTCGCTCCGCGAAACACAGGT
>DATGZX010000028.1:0-26395 GCA_035296965.1 Gemmataceae bacterium | reverse complement strand
TCACTCTATCAAGCGGGCCAGCAGGCAGGGAAAAGAACATCGCTGGCTTGCAATATGAGGATCAACTCCCCCATCACCCTCCTGCCGGGCGCAAGGAAACTGCGCACATTGCAGGGCGGTGGGCGAAGCCCACGTTAAGGGGAAGGCTTATACCGCAAAGGAACCGAGCCGAACGCATGAAGGTGACGGTCCGCGGCGGAACGTGCTATGCGGGTTCAGATTGAAAGCATCTGCGCCCGGAAGGGGTTCAAGGCCTCGATCATTTGTACCCCGGAAGAAATTATGGAGGTTAAGCCATGACGTGGTCCGACCCGATCGTTGACGAAGTCCGAAGAGCGCGCGATGCGTACGCCGCCCGTTTCAACTACGATCTGCGAGCTATTTACCGCGATTTGAAGGCGCAAGAGAAGCGCAGCGGTCGCAAGATCGTCTCTTATGCCGAGAATTCCACCGGAGTCGAGCCGAACAAGGCGCTGCAGCCGACAGGGCCAGCCCCAACGGTTTCTGGCAAACTTCCGTCTCACTAGGCCGGCCCGGCGGCTGAGCCGGGTCGTTCGGGCAGCGAGGAAGACAGCGGATGGGAACCTCTTCCGATGATCCCTGGGGCGAAAGTTGGGAGACGATGAACGCTCGCGCGTGGTGGTATCTGAACCACAGCGCTCAGCTACCTCCTTGAGACAGCAACTCCGGCTGATCCGGGCGCTGCAGCCGACAGGCAATCCATAAACCGAGGATCGCCAGGCTAGCTCCGGCCCCACGTGCGCCCCTATTACAACATTGACCATCGTAAGGTTGCCGGCCGATTTCCGCTCCAACCCTATGGAAAGGGCGCGGCCCATCCAAGCATTGATCCGGTCTTGGCTAGCGGTTACCATTGAAGAAGCTGGCTACTTCATCCTGCCTCGAGAGCTCCCAAAGTGTCAATAACCTTCCGCTTGGCGTGGTTGCTGCCTGTTTTGATCTCCTCTCCGGCACTGGCCGAGACCAAGGGAAAGCAAGAGACCCTATGGGTCCTCCAACCGCTTGTCCGCCCCGCGATCCCGGCAGGGACGACGCGGTCGCCCAACCCCATCGATGCGTTCATCGCGGCCGGTTACAAGGCAAGAGGTTTGCAACCGGTCGCTCGCGCAGACAAACGGACGCTCCTGCGGCGGGTCTATCTCGACCTTCTGGGAATACCACCTACACCTGCCGAACAAGACGCCTTTCTCCAAGATTCCTCTCCCGATGCCTACGAAAAGGTCGTCGACCAGCTTCTTGCCGACGCTCAGCACGGTGTCCGCTACGCTCGACATTGGCTCGACGTTCTCCGCTACGCCGATGTCGACGAGAGCATGACAGCCGAGCCGGGGATTTATCTCTGGCGTGATTGGGTTATCAACGCCCTGAATCAGGATCTTCCCTACGACCAGTTCGTGCGTGCCCAATTGACGGGGTATCGATCGACGGCGCGTATAAAAGTCTCACCTCTTGGTACACGGGAACGTCTGGAACCCCGTCCAGAAGACATGTACGCACGGGGCTTGCTTGCACGTGGTCACGTTAGCGGCGATCCCATGCATCCCAAAGAGCTGTCCATCGCTGCTGCTGAAACGGTTTCCACCGCTTTCATGGGACTGACCGTCGGTTGCGCCAAGTGTCACGATCACATGTACGATCCGATCACCCAGCGCGATTTCTATGCGATGAAGGCGCTTTTTGATCCGCTCGCGCTCAAGAAGGTGACCCTGGGAACGCCGGCGGATATGTTCGCCCATGGCCGGGCCCTCGACGAGGTTGAAAAAAGGCACGCAGCGCTAGAGGAGTCGATCCGCATATTGATCGCCCCTTACAAGAAGAAGCTGTACGAAGACCGCGTCGCACTCTTGCCGCCCGAGGTGCGTGCGCTCGTCCAGAAACCGGAGCAAGAGCGCACCGCCAGCGAGCAAAAGATCGCCGACGACTATTTCCCAGTGCTGCGTATCGATCCGGCGAAGATCATGGAGGTCATGCCCGCGGCGGGGCGCCAAGAGTACCAGCGGCTGCAAGATCATCTCCATCAGGTGGAACGCGATGCCCTGGACGCCGCTTATCCAGTCTTCTGGACGGTGGAAGTTGACCCGCAAAGGGAGTCGCAGAAGAGCTACATTTTGACGAGCGGCGATCCCGATCGGCCCGAGAAGAACCACGAGGTGATGCCAGGCTGGCCCTTTGCACCTGCCAAGATCGAGTTCCACGAGGGCAGGATCAAAGCGTTCTCCGACTGGCTGACCGCCCCCGCCAATCCCATGTTCGCTCGCGTAGCCGTCAATCGTCTGTGGCAGTGGCACTTCGACGAAGGATTGCACAAGACGCCCAACGATTTTGGCAACTTGGGAGGTAAGCCGGAACAGCGGCAACTACTTGACTGGCTGGCAGCCGAGTTTGTCGAGCGCAACTTCAGCATGAAGCAGATGCACCGGCTCATGGTCACGTCGGATGCATACAAGTTGGCATCAAGCTTCGATCCTGTAGTGGCAAAGTCTAATTTGAAGGCCGATCCGAGCAACGCCTATCTTTGGCACTTTCGCCTGCAACGGCTCGAAGCTGAGCCTGTTTGGGATTCGATCTTCAGCGCGGCCCAAGCGCTGGATGCCTCCGTGGGCGGCCCTTCCTTCGACATCGGCGCTCGACGGGGAAAAGATCAGAGCCGGTCTCGGCGAGCTGTTCCTGCCCAGAGTCACAAGATGCGTCGCGCCGCCTACATGGTGCGTGGCTATTCGAGCCAACGCGATGTCACTCCCCAATTCCTGCAGGCCTTCGACGTGGACGACGGTCGAGCCTCTTGTCCCCTCCGAACGCAGACGGTCACGGCGCCGCAAGCCCTGTTCATGATGAATAGCGACGCCATTGAACAAGCCTGCGGGCAACTCGCGGAGCGCCTCAAGAAAGAGTCCGGAGGAGATCTCGCGCATGCGGTGGATCTGGGCTATCGCATCACCCTGGCGCGCCAGCCGTCGCCCTCGGAAATGGCTCACGCGCTGGCTTACCTTGAAGAGAACCCGGCCAGGTTGAAAAGCTTCGCCTGGCTGTTGTTTAATCTGGACGAATTCATTTACGTGCGTTAACCCACCATGAAGAGTAGCCTCTATCCTTGCGGCCGAGTTTCCCGTCGCCGATTCCTCCACCAGGCCGGCGGCGGATTCGTGGGAGTCGCACTTGGCGCTCTGTGGGCCGAGGCAGGCGAGGTGCAAAATGCCATCCTCGGGCCCCACTTCCCGCCCAAAGCGAAATCCGTCATCTTCCTGTTCATGTGTGGCGGCGTCAGCCATATCGACACCTTCGATCCCAAAGACAACAAATGGGCGGGCAAGATGATCGATGTGGTCGGCTTCGGCGACAATCTCGCGGAGATGCGCCGGCCCGTCATTCCTTGCCAGCGCACGTTTACGCGCTATGGCCAGTCCGGTATTGCGGTTTCCGACTGGTTTCCTAACGTCGGCAACGTCATGGACGAGATCGCCGTTGTCCGGTCGATGTGGTGCCACGAATCGAACCATTTCCCGGCCGCGATTGAAATATGTACCGGACACCGCGGCCGGCAGTTCGATCATCCGACCCTCGGCAGCTGGGTCTCGTATGCCCTGGGCACTGCGAACAAGGACCTGCCGACTTTTGTGAATATTGGCAGGCCTTCCTCGCCCGTGCAACTGACAGGCGGTTACCTGGGCGCAACAGTGGCCGCCACTCCGTTCCAGCCAGGTGAAACGCCCATCCCGAATCTGAAGCCGCCCAGCGGTGGCAGCGCGGTCGAACGCGACCGGCAGATGCAGGCGCTACTGGAGCTAAACCGGAAATTCCGCCGCGACTACGCACTGAACTCGGACATCGCAGCCAGGGCGCAGGCCTACGAATTGGCAGGCCGCATGCAGTTGGCGGCGCCCCAGGTTGTCGATTTCTCGAAAGAGCCCAAGCACGTGCTCGATCTCTATGGGATCGGCACCAAGGAAACCGACGATTTTGGCCGGCAGCTCTTGCTGGCGCGCCGGCTGGCGGAAAGAGGCGTTCGCTATATCCAGATTTGTCATGCCGGCGGTGGCAATGGCGCCTGGGACGCGCACGGTGATATGAAGAGCCACGCACCGCTGTGCCGGGCCACCGACAAACCGATCGCCGGGCTGATCCGCGACCTAAAACAGCGCGGCATGCTCAAGGACACGTTAATAGTTTGGTCCAGCGAGTTCGGCAGAAGCCCATGGTCTCAAAACACGACCGGGCGGGACCACAACCCGCGTGGCTATACGGCCTGGCTCGCTGGTGGCGGAGTGAAGGGCGGTATCGTTCACGGCGCCACCGACGATGTTGGCTTTCAGGCGGTCGAACACCGGCATTATTACAGTGATCTGCATGCCACGATTCTCCAGCAGATGGGGCTGGACTACAAGAAAATGGAAATTCCGGTATTCGGTCGAACGATGCGGCTGGTGGAAGAAGGGGACGGGCCGATTCAAGCGATTCTGAGCTAGGGGGAATGGGCTCCTTCGAGCGCGCGAGCGGATGGCGGAAGAAGGGTCTTGCCTGCCCGAGAAGGGTTATAATGACGATCCATTATCCTCTAGACCGCCGGACCTTCCTTGTAGCTGGCGGGCTCAGCTGCTTCGGGTTCAACCTCGCCCGCGGGGCGAGTTACGCGAACGGGCAGGTCGATACGGGCAAGCGGAAGGTCGCCAAGTCGGCGCTCATGATCTGGCTGAGCGGCGGAGCCTCGCACATCGACACCTGGGATATGAAGCCGGCCGCGCAGGCCGAGTACCGCGGCCCTTTCAGGCCAGTCGCGACTTCAGCACCTGGAATCCAGCTCTGCGAACACCTGCCGCATTTGGCCAACCAGGCGCACCACCTGGCCATTCTCCGCTCTGTGGGCGACCAGGGCCGCGGCACCGGCGATCACCATGCCGGCTACTACTACAACCTCACCGGCCATGCGCCGGATCGGACGTTTCACCAACTCCTCAACGCACGCACGCCCTACGTCACCGACTGGCCGTCGATGGCCTCCGTCGTCGCCCTCAAGAGGCCGCCGCACCCGCACCTGCCCTCGGCCATCACGCTTCCGCACAAGGAGGGCGCGCCCGATTACACGCGTCCCGGGCAATTTGCCGCACGCCTGGGAATCGACTACGATCCGGTCTTCGTCGAGGGGACGCGCGAACGGCCGCTGGACTTTACCGTTCCAGCATTGAGTCTTCAGGGTGATATTCCCGCCGACCGAATGCTGGACCGACGCAGCCTGCTGCGAGCCCTCGACCAGGCCCAGCGCTTGGCCGAACTTTCGCTGCCTGCCCGTGACTACGCCAAGCACCAGCACAAGGCGTTCACGCTCCTGTCGTCGCGGCAGACGAAGGCCGCTTTCGACCTCCGCGCCGAGCCCGAGGCGATGCGGGCGAAGTACGGCCCCGGGATAAACGCCATGTCGATGCTGATGGCGCGTCGTCTCGTCGAGGCCGGTGTGCCGTTCGTGACGGTCTTCTGGAAGGGCGACAAGGAACTCGACACATTGTGCAAGAGCGGCGGCGGCTGGGACACCCACGGCAACAACTTCAACTGCCTGAAAGACCGCCTGTTGCCGGAGTTCGACCGGCCTTTCGCCGCCCTACTCGACGATTTGTACGAGCGTGGCTTGCTGGAATCGACGCTGGTGCTCGTCTCGAGCGAGATGGGCCGCCGGCCGAAAATCGGTGACCCGCGTTCGGGCGGCCGAGGCGGTGCCGGCCGTGATCACTGGACCGCGTGCCAGTCGGTGTTACTCGCGGGCGGCGGCATCAAGGGTGGTCAGGTCTTCGGCACCAGCGACAAGCGGGCCGAGTACCCTGCCGACAACCCCATCGGCCCCGAACACGTCGCTAGAACCGTGTACCATGCAATGGGGATCGACAATCTCCACGCCAGCGACCGCGAAGGACGCCCCTTCAACCTCATGGAGGACGGCAGGCCACTCACGGAGTTATTTTGAATGCACTCATGAGGATCGATGATTCTTGGCTTCGCACCTTGCGAGACTCCGATGAATCTACCTCGCACGGAAGGAAACTGATGAAAGATCCCATTCCGCACAGGAAACAGCATGTTCTGGCTTCCCAATACGCCGGCTTGGGGTCCGTTGGCGTGGCAACGGACCTCGTCCGCGTGGGATGCAGGCGCTGGTTTCTGCAAACCGGAATCGCCGGGCTGGCGGGGCTGTCCGTGCCCGCGCTCTTGCAGGCCCGCGACAAAGCAACCATGCCCGGCACCTCCGCGCGACGGACCTCCGTGATCCTCTTCTGGCTCTCGGGTGGCCCTAGCCATCTGGACATGTGGGATCCCAAACCTGCTGCGCCCATTGAGGTGCGCGGGCCTTTCGGGACCATCGCCACGCGCGTGCCGGGAGTGCATCTCTGTGAACACTTGCCGCTTCAGGCGCGCATCATGGATCGTCTCACGCTGATCCGTTCGGTGGACTGCCGGGCCAGCGATCATACGCCCATTACGATGCAGGCCGGCAACCCGCTGGCCCGCCGCACCAACGATGGCAAGGACGGCGGCGGCTATCCGTCGATGGGGTCGGTAACCGCACGCTTCCGTGGCTCCAACGATCCGGCCCTGCCCGCCTTCGTCGGACTAGCGGACAGTTGGAAGGCCGACGTGTGGGGAGCGGGGCACCTGGGGACAGCGTTCGAGCCGGTCCAGGGTACGAAGCTGGCAGGACGGATGGCTCTTCCACCAGGCATTTCGGTTTCCCGGCTCCAGGACCGAGAGAACCTTCGTCATCAATTCGACCGCTTGCAGGCCGACTTGGACACCGGTACCACCATGGCGCGCATGGATCGATACGGCTTGCAGGCTGTTGAAATGGTCGTTTCGGGGAAGGCCCAGAAGGCGTTCCGTCTGGACGAGGAAGCGGACCGGGTGCGGGATAGCTACGGACGCGACAGTCTGGGCGAAAAAGCTCTGCTCGCGCGCCGGTTGGTCGAGGCCGGGTCCACCTATGTACTGGTCAGCGGGGCCTGGGGCTACTTTGATCACCACGGCGACGACGTCCGCTGGGGTGGGATCGTGAAGGGGTTGAAGCCTCTGTTGCCTCGGGTCGATCAGGTTCTCTACGCCCTCGTGAACGACTTGCAGGCTCGCGGCCTGCTGGAGACGACGCTGGTGCTGATGATGGGCGAGTTCGGTCGCGCGCCGGTAATCAACAAGAACGCGGGCCGAGACCACTGGACGAATTGCATGTCGATGCTGGTTGCGGGCGGGGGACTGGCTTGCGGACAGGTCATCGGCAGCACGGATGCGAAAGGCTACGACATCAAGGAACGCCGAGTGACAGCGTCCGACCTGGCGGCGACGGTCTTTCAGTACCTGGGGATCGACTTGAATGCGCACTGGCAAGACCCACAGGGCCGTCCGATCCCGATCGTGACCGAGGGCGGCCGACCGATTCCGGAACTGAGTTGATCCGACGCAATCGCCGCCTTGACCGAGAACCAGCTCTTGCAATGAGAGGCTCCATGCCAGTCGAAGGTCGAACTCCTGCCACCCGAGAACTGCCGCGCCGCGAGTTTCTGCGTTTCGGCCTGGCCGCGTTCGGCTCCCTGTCGCTGCCGGGTCTATTTCGGCTGCGCGCCGAGGTAGCAGGCGCGGGCCGTGAGCGGACTGCCGTGATCGTTGTCTGGTTGCGTGGCGGCGGCAGCCACCTGGATACCTACGACCCGAAGCCCGACGCACCTGCCGAGTATCGCGGGCCGTTCAAAACCCTGGCGACCCAGACACCCGGTCTTCGCGTCTCCGAACTGTTGCCACGACATGCGCAGATCTCGGATCGTTTTACCCTCCTTCGCTCGATGGCCCATACGGGCGGCGGACACCCGGCTGGGTCGTTGCAACTCTTGTCGGGCGATCCGGACGCTCAAGATAAGCTCAAGCCGCTTTACCCCGACTTCATGAGCGTCGCCAACCGCCTGCGCTTTGATCCGCGCCGTCCGCTACCCAACTACATCGGCGTCAACCCGGTCGTGCGCTACGACAATTTCACCATCGCCGGACCGGCCTACCTTGGGGAATCGTACGGACCGTTTGCGGTGACGGGCGATCCGAACGCACCCAACTTTCGCGTTCCGAACATCGGCCTCGCCGATTCCCGACAGGAAAAACAATTGGCCGAGCGGGCCAGTCTCCACAAGAGTCTGGATACGCTGCGTCGCCAACTCGACCGCTCCCGGGCCATCGAGGCCATGGACCGCTTTCAGGGACAGGCGCTCAATCTCCTCACCAGTCGCGAGGCGGCGCGGGCCTTCGACTTGAACCTGGAGAGTTCAAAGGTGCGTGATCGCTATGGGCGGAACACCTGGGGACAGCAACTCCTCATGGCACGCCGTCTGGTCGAGGCAGGTGTGGAGATCATCACCACGGAGTTGACCGGTCCATTGTGCGGCCGGGTCCAGAACTGGGACGACCACGCCGTCAATCACCACGTCTTCGAGGCCCTGAAGTATCGGGCGCCGTTCTTCGACCAGGCCGTGACGGCCCTCATCGAAGACATCTACGCGCGCGGTCTGGATCGGCGCGTGCTGGTCGTGGTGACCGGCGAGTTTGGGCGGACGCCGAAGATCTCCTATGTGGCCAGCAGCGGCGGCGGAGTGGCGAGCGGGACAGTCGGTACGGTCCAGCCTGGTCGCGACCACTGGCCGCAGGCCAACTCGATGCTCTGGGCGGGTGGCGGCATCGCCACCGGTCGGGTCATCGGGGCCACCGACCGCCGCGGCGAGTATGTGGTTGATCGCCGTGTCGGCCCGCATGACTTCCTGGCAACGCTCTACCATCATCTCGGCATTGATTACGAAAAGGTCACTCTCCCCGATTGGACCGGCAGGCCGGTACACATCGTCCAGAATGGCAAGGCGATACCCGAACTGATTTCCGCCGGGCACCTCAGGAGCTGACATGCATCGAGATCTGGTCTACCAAAGGTCTCGTCACCTACTATCTTCTCTGCGTCATGTTGGTTTCGCGATGGTGACTTTCAGGCCTGATCAAGCTTCCGTCGGTTTGACGACGATGCGAATGGGATTGCCTATCTTCTTCGCCAACCGCTCGACGCCGTCATGGATGTCCTCCAGCGGGATCACGTCGCTGACCGAGCGCGACACGTCGAGACGTCGCGCTGTGACGAGCTTCACCAGCTCATCGAGATGGCGCTTCTGATAGCCCAGGTGCCCAAGCAGCGCATGCGAGTTCAATCCGAACAACAACCCCGGGCCAAGGGCAATCGGATCGAGCGAGAGGCCCACCATAATCAGTCGGCCGAATCGAGCGAGACATTCGTCCGCTTGAGCGAGAACCCGGTTCGAGCCAACCACGTCGACAGCCACTGCGAGGCCGAGCCCGCCTGTGAGTTCGAGTATTCGCTTTTTCACGTCGGCGGCAGTGGGATCCAGGGCATGATCGGCGCCCACGGCCAGGGCGCGCGTGCGCGCCGCCGCCAACGGATCGAGAGCAATGATTGGGGTGGCGCCGATCATGCGGGCGATCTGCACGGCATGAACTCCGAGGCCCCCGATGCCCCAGATGCCGATGGCTTCCCCCGGCCGCAATTCAGAGCGGTCCGTGAGTGCCGCATACGGCGTGGCGACGGCGTCGGCCAGAATTGCGGCCTGCTCGATGGGAATCGAATCGGGGACCGCGCTTAGCACGACGTACGGCACGACGACGTATTCAGCCCAGGCCCCGTTGTATGCGAAGCCCATAACCTCCGGACGCAAGCATTCCTCCACTCTGCCGCGCGCGCAATGGCGGCAGCGCCCGCATGCTCTACCGCCTGCGATCGTGACGCGTTGACCGGGGCGCCAAGAAGGCACCAATGCTCCAACCTTCTCGATAGCTCCCGCAGCCTCGTGGCCCGGCACGACCTGCGCCAGGGGCGTCGGCAGTGTCCCGTCGAGCAGGTGCACATCGGAGAGGCAGATGCCGCACGCCTGCACCCGTACCAGTACTTCCAGAGGGCCGGGCTCCGGCACCGGCATCTCGACCAGTTCCAGCTTCCGCGTGGACGCGTCAAATCTCGCAGCTCTCATCGTTCGATTCCCTTCCCAGATCGAGACCCCGGCCGCCGCAACGCCATTGTATTCGCTGGGCGTTTCAGGTGACGGCACTTTATTCCGTTGGCCGGCGGCAAGAGCGGAGCATAAGATAGAATTTCTTGGGATCCTCGAGCGGGCAGAGTTTCCATGCCATGTCTATATCACCGTGCCTGATTCGGCAGCTGCGTAGGACAGATTTCCAATCTGTCCAGTCAGGTTGGAATCCTGGCCTACAGCCAAATCCCGCGCGGTCATTTAGGTCGCAATGGTCCAGGATTTGGCGAGCCGTGCGTCACCGCTTGTGTGCTGCCGTGACTTTGCTTTCTTACCTGGTGGCCACCCTCGGCTTGCCGCTGCCCGCCTTCGCCAAAAGGGATGCCGGTCAGCCTTTCCCTTGCCAGAACCATCCTTGCGGTTGCCAAAGTGCCGAGCAATGCTGGCAGCATTGCTGCTGCTTTACACCTGAGGAACGCTGGGCCTGGGCTCGCGAGCACGAAGTCGAGCCCCCCGCTTACGCGGAGAAACCTCGCGGCCTCGCTTGGAACAATGTTCGACTCCGCGACCAGGCCGGCGTGGAAGCCACGCAGCCGGCGAAGAGCTGCTGCTCCAATCACGAGGAACGCCGGCCTTGTTGTCAGAAAGACTCCGACCACTCCACCAAACCAACCTCCCCCGAGGGGAAGTCGTCCCCGTGGTTTGCCGGCATTGCCGCTCGGCATTGCCAGGGATTGGCGACGCTGTGGATAAGCGTCGGTGCGGTCCTGTTCATGCCTCCAACGAATGGCTTGTCTGCGGTTTGGCTGACTGTCTCGCGCGTCCGGCCGGTGAATGAGATCGGCTGGAACGTGCGCTTGTCCCCCCCTGCCCCACCTCCACGGCTGGTCCCAGTCTGATCCGCTCGAAACCGTTCCTTCGAGAAAGCGTTGCGCGCTGCAGCGGGTGCTTGGTTTTGCCTTGCTCCTGTGCCAGCGCTTCCTGATGTAACCGCTTTGAGCCTGGCATGAACCCGACCTTCGCGCGCCCGTCGCGCGACCGACCGAGCCCATGCCGCCGTCTCCATGAATTGACAAAATTCGTAAATGCCAGTTGATACAGGGGCTTCGATTCCGCAATGGTCTGACCCCTCTTCAACGCGCCTCAAAGACATTACCCTCTTGAAAGAGATTCAATCATGAATACGCGCCGTGGTTTTACACTGATCGAATTGCTGGTGGTCATCGCCATCATTGCCATTCTGGTCGGCCTGCTGCTGCCGGCTGTTCAGAAGGTCCGCGAGGCCGCAAACCGCATTTCCTGCAAGAACAACCTCAAGCAAATTGGTCTGGCGCTGCACAACTACGAGGGCACGTTTGGCTCCTTCCCGCCCGCCTACTTCTCAAACCTCCTACCGAATACGGTGCCGAGTCAAAATGCCAATGGCGACTGCACCTGGAATGAGATTGGGCCGGGCTGGGGTTGGGGTTCCTATTTGCTTGCCGACCTGGAGCAGGGACCGCTGTTTCAAAACATCCGTTTCGATCTCGAAATCAAGGACCCCGCCAACGCGGTGCCCCGTACCACCAAGCTGAAGATTTTCATCTGTCCGTCCGAAATAAACCCCGACAACTTCACGGTAGTGGATGCCAATGGCAATCCCGTGCTGGATGTCAACGGCCAACCAGTGCGCGTGGCTCATAGCAGCTACGTCGGCATGAACGGGGCGCCCAACGGCGTGACCAGCGACGCCTACGACAACAACGGAGCCTTTATTCGCAACAAGAGTCTGAAGATCAGGGACATAACCGATGGCCTCAGCAACACGCTGTTCATCGGCGAGCGCTGCACGAACATGTCGAATACGACCTGGGTGGGGGCCGTGCAGGGAGCGGTCGTCCCCGACCTCCGCTATAGCGATTTGGCCGACCAGCTGGCCAATGCCGAAGGAGATTCAGCCCTCGTGCTGGCGCACGGCAGCACGACCCACCTTCCCAATAATCCGCTGGTGTTCGACGCGGACGCGACGGCAAGCTATCACATTGCGGGCGTGAATTTCCTGTTTGGGGACGGCTCGATCCAGAGCATCAACAACAATATCGACCCCAACACCTATCAGGCCCTGTGCACGCGCAACGGCGGCGAGGTCATCGACGGCACGCAGTGGTGAGGGCGAGGGACGAGGGGCGAGGGGCGAGAGAATGATCGATGGCGGCCAATGCCTGACGGGACCGCCGCTACGGTTACTGCGCTTGACATACAAGACAAGCCGTCTTATGATCTATCAAGACAGCTTGTCTCGTAGGGAGCCATTGTCATGGGCGGAACCCCTCAAAATGTGACGGATGCAGAGCTAACGGTGTTGCAGGCGCTGTGGGAGCATGGGCCAGCCACTATCCGGCAGCTCACTGAGCGGCTCTATCCGGTGGGTAGCGCTTCGGACTTCGCTACGGTGCAGAAGCTCCTCGAACGGCTTGAGGGCAAGCGTTGCGTCCTCCGCGACCGGGGCGGCGCGTCCCAGGTCTTTCAGGCAGCCATCGATCGCGACGAGTTGATAGGCCGCTGGCTGCGGGTCGTCGCCGAGAAACTTTGCAACGGCTCGCTCACGCCTCTATTGACCTACCTCGTCCAGGGCAAGGGGCTTGATGCCAAGGAGCGTCAGGCCTTGCGTGCGCTCGTTGAAGATCTGGACCAACAAAATCAACCGAAGAAGAACCGGCGTTGACAGGAGCCCGCCATGCACACGGTCCTGCAAACGGGTCTCAGTAATGCTGTTGCAGCCATCATTCTGGCCTTGCTGGCGGCGTGTGTGGGGCGCGTGTTCCGCCGGCCGGCACTGGCGCACGCCTTGTGGCTGCTCGTGCTTCTCAAACTGATCACGCCGCCGCTCGTTCCGCTACTGATAACCTGGCCCGGCCTTGGCGAGATTGCGCCGAACGCGCCAACGCTTCCTGCCCAACTGCCCGAAGAGACTGAGATGATCGTTCAATCGGCACCAGAAGCCGCTATCCCACCGGCCCCGGTCGAACCTGTACTCATGCACTGGCCGCCGCCTGAAGATCTGCACGAAGAAGTCAGGGCGACGGATGCCAGTGCCATTGTTCCCGTGCGGGCAGAGGAAGAAATCCTGCTGCCGGCGCCGACCAGGCCCGTGGTTTCGCCCAGCTCTCTCCTTGCTGGAATTTGGTTGGCGGGCTCTGTCGTTTGGTTTCTTCTGACAGGTCTCTCGATCTATCGCTTCCAGCGTCTGCTCCGCTTTGGCTTGCCGGCGCCCCCGGAGGTTCGCGGACAGGCACAGGCATTGGCCCATCGTCTTGGGATGAGAAATTTGCCGAATCTTGTCCTGGTGCCGGGATCGGTGCCGCCCATGCTTTGGGCGATGGGCGGCAAGCCTTGCTTACTGCTTCCGGGAGACCTGTTCAGCCGGCTCACCGAGGAACAGCAAGCGACACTGCTGGCGCACGAGCTGGCTCATCTGCGGCGCCACGACCACTGGGTGCGCGTTTTGGAACTGCTGGTGACCGGACTGTACTGGTGGCATCCCGTAGTCTGGTGGGCACGGCGAGAGATCAGAGACGCCGAGGAACAATGCTGCGACGCCTGGGTGCTTTGGACGCTGCCTGCTGCCTCGCGGGTTTACGCAGATGCGCTCCTGGCAACCTTGGACTTTCTTTCCGGGGCCCGGCCCGTTCTGCCTCCCGCGGCCAGCGCGATCGGGCACGCACACTTTTTGCGGAGGAGACTGACCATGATCATGCGCGGAACTGCCCCGAAAGCGCTCTCTGGCGCCGGCCTTCTGGCCGTTTTGGGCCTGGGCGTTGTGCTGTTACCCTTGGTTCCTTCCTGGGGCCGGCCCGAAACGTCTTTGTCGGCCGAGGAACCTCGTGCGGAACAGCAACCTGAGTCACCTGAGTCAACCGCGGCTCGAAAGGCAGAGTTCAGACGTAAACTTGATAACATCGCCGTGCTTCGCAAGCAGGTGGAGTTGCAGCAGGCTCAGCTCAAGATCGCCCTGGCAAACTTGGAGGAAGCGCAACGACGGCTGCAGGAATTCATGAATGCCGCAGGCGAGGCAATGCAAGGTCCGGGTCCGAAAGCCGAACCGCCTAAGGACAAGCAGATCGCGGCGCCTGCGGACAAGCTGGCAAAGCTTGAAGCGCAGCTCGACGCCGTGCGCGAGGAATTGGCAGTAATGCGCCATGTGTCTCAGGCTGGCCCGTTGCCGTCTTTCCGAGCGAGTCAACTCAGGAGCGCCTTCCGACCCGCTGCTGTTTTCGCCGGGCATGGCTTGGCCGTGAATAGCGTGGCCTGGTCTCCCGATGGCAAAATCGCGGCTTCCGGCGGCGCTGACGCGACGGTTCGACTCTGGGACATGGCGACAGGAAAAGAAATTCGGCGCCTGCAAGAGCACGATGCCGAGGTGCAGAGCGTGGCCATTTCTCCGGACGGCAAACTGATCGCTTCCGCCGGCTACGACGGCGTCATCACGCTCTCGGACCTGGTTAGTGGCCAACTCCTCAGCCGCATCGAGCTGAAAGCGCATGGAGACGCTGGGAACTCCGGTTCCGCAAATGACAACAAGCACGTGCATGGCTTACCGATCAGGATCAACAGCGTGGCCTTTACGCCGAACGGCAGGCAGCTTTTCGCTGGTGGAGAGGATGGCAACGTCCGCATCTGGGACGTGGAATCAGGGGCAGTATTCTTTCCTATTGGTGTCTCCTCGCCCGTGCTGACGCTTGCGTTGTCGACAAACGGCCTGCGCCTGGCGGTGGGCTGTGCCGACGGGAGAGTGTCCGTTTATGATGTGGCGAAGGCCGAGGAGGCGAAGACCAAGAAACTGTACGAGTCGCGGTCGCAATCTGGCCGGGCGCTGTGCGTTGCGTTCTCCCCTGATGGTCAACGATTGGTGAGTTGCGGCGCGGATGGGACAATCCACCTGTGGGACGCAGCTACCGGCAAAGCGCTATTTATGTTGAACACTCCCCTACCGGTCTTGGAAGGTCACATCGCCAAGGTGAAGCAAGGCCTGGCGTTTTCGCCGGACGGCCGTCTCCTCGTCACGGGGGACTCTGACAATATCTGCGTCTGGGACCTGCAAGAAGGGAAACGGTTGCTCGCCCAAAGCCACAACGGTCGGATCCTGAGCGTGGCCTTCTCACCGGACGGCCGCTTCGCTTTGACCGGCAGTGCTGATGGGACGATTCAGCTCTGGAAAATCGTGACACAATTTCCGAAGCAATAGAAAAACAGCGGGCGCGGCACAAGCAGAAGCCCGAGGACCGAATTCGCCACGGTGCTCATCTCTCGCAGGCTGTGGAAAGCGAGATGGGCCGCGGCACTGGTCAGGGTGTTGTGGTGGTGCGCAGTTCTGCTTGCCAGATACGCGCGGTGCCATCCGAACTGCCGGAGGCGATTGTCAAGTCGTTCGCAGCGCAGGCGACTGCCAGAACCGCACTCGTGTGCCCTTTGAGGATGGCCTGGCAAGCGCGCGTCTTGACATCCCAGACCCGGAGCGTGTGGTCGGCGCTGGCCGAAACGAGCATTTCGGACTGGCGCAGAAACGCCAGCGCGTTGACTGCTCCCTCATGCCCAGCGAGGACCGCCACGGGTTTTCCAGCCTGGTCCCAAAGCCTCACGGTGCCGTCTGCGCCGCCGCTGGCCAGGAATTGGCCGTCGCTGGAAAAGGCCACGCTGTGGACTCCGCCGCGGTGCCCCGAGAGACGCTTGAGTTGGCTGCCGTTGGCCCGGTCCCATAAGATCAGGCTGCCGTCCGCGCCGGCCGAGGCGACGATATTTCTTGCCGGCGCACAGGCCACGGTGACGACGGGACCGGGGGTATTTGTCCAACTCGCGAGCTCATGGCCTGTCGCCCGGTCCCAAAGCCTGATGGTCTCGTCGGCACCAGCGGAGACAAGCGTGCGTCCGTCGTTGGCAAAGGCCGCGCTCAGCACTTCCGCGCGATGGCCGCGCAGGACGGCGGCACCCCGCCCGGTTGCCAGGTCCCAGAGCCTGACAGTCTGGTCATGGCTCGCCGAGGCGAGCGTCCGGGCTTGGGGCGCGAATGCCAGGGCGGCAATCATGCCTTCATGGCCGCGGAGGTTGCCACGTTCCTTCCCCTGGGCCACGTCCCGAAGGTGGATCACGTTCGATTGGCCGCCGACTGCCACGGTCGCGCCGTCGGGAGAGAACGCGACAGCCTGCACTGCTTCCCCCGGAGTGGGGAATGTGTGACGCAGCTTCCAGTTCAGCGTCACGACCGAGGTCGACTCGGTCAAGAGCTGGCTTGAGGCGCAGAGCCCAGCCTGGTGGTCACTCAGTTGCAAGTTGAGTGCGAAGAAGCCGGCACTCTTGCCGCTTCCGCCAAACAGGCCAACCAGGCCAAGCAGCAAGGCGACACCGGCGATGACGCTGATCTTCAACTTGGACACACTGAAAGTTAGCAGAATCTTCTCGGCCAGCGCAGCCACGCCGGGGGAGATGGCGGCCGCTCTGGTTGAGCTTCCGGCCCCGAAATGCATGGCCGCCTGCGCCGTTCGGACGACCAATTCCCCCGCGGCCACCGTCTGCTGCTTGCCGATCAAGGCGAATAGTATACCCGTCGACAGCAGGAGTCCGCGTTTCTCCAGGTGGCCGCGCAGGATTTCGCGGGCCCGTTCGACCCGGCGTGACATCGATCCGCTCGGCCAACCCAGTTCCCGGGCAGCCTGTTGGTGCGTTTTACCCTCCAAATAACAGAGCACGAGCGGCAGTCTATATTTACTGGGCAAGCGATGAAGCTCTTCATCGAGCACCGGCTGGAGATCGCTCCAGACCCTCTCGCCGTTGGCCTGCACTGCGGCACTGCGCACGGCCTGCCTGTCGCGGATGCGCTGTCGAGTTTCTTTTCCACGTGCTTTCAAGGCCGTGCGGTAGGCGACGCCATACAACCAGCTGCTCAGCGAACCTGTCTTATCCAGGGAGGCTGCGCGGCGCACGAGCACGAGGAAAGTCGCCTGGAAGGCATCCTCCGCGGCATGCCCATCGCGGAGCACGCGCCGGCAGACGCCGAGCACCAGCCCGGCGTAGCGTTGCACCAGGGTTGCAAACGCAGCTTCATCGCGGCGTGCCAGATAGCGTTGCAGCAACTGGCCGTCGGAAAGGAAATCCCCGGTTTTCGGTCCGATCATCTTCTGCTCGCATGCATGCGTCTTCACAGCGACCGCCTCCTGTTTACTGCCCGCAGCGGGCTTCCTAAATGCAGCCAGCTCAAAAAATCGGCGCTCACTAATTACGCCCGCCGGAAGGGGAATGTTCAACACTCAACTGTACCTGTCATTCCATTTGTTGCATTGGCGTGCGGGCAATCGGGGATCACGCAGGCGCGCTTTGCATCTCATTCAAGGACCCGTTGAAGAAGGTCCCGTCTCGACAAACACATCTCTCCGTCGCACCGCAATCGAATTCCCTCGATTCGGTCGGCCCTGCTCGACGAAAAATCTCTTTGTCAGGCAGAAATCCAGAGCCGCCGTGATAAAATGAGACATGCGTGGTCTCAGGAGAAAAGCCGCGGGCTATCGCATCTTCTCTCACGCTCAGATTTGGAGGTTCTTATGCTGCGCTGGGCCGTGATCTTCCTGGTAATCGCCTTGATCGCCGGCTTTTTCGGGTTCTTCAGTCTGGAGGGCACCGCCATGTGGATTGCGAAGGTGCTCTTCATCGTTTTCCTAATAATCTTTGTGATTTCGCTGATCTCAGGGCGCAGACCACGAGGGATGTGAAAAATACCGGTCATCGCGCGCCCAACCCCTCATACTAGCCCGAAGCGTTAGCGAGGTTCTCGCTTACGCGTCGTTAGCGAGGTTCTCGCTTACGCGTCGTTAGCGAGGACCTCGCTTACACGTCGTTAGCGAGGACCTCGCTTACGCGTCGGGCTAGTATCAGGAATCGTGAATGATGATAGAGTAAGCATCAGCGTTTCTAAGCCTCGCTTTTCAATCCAAACACCCGGCGCGCGTTCTCTTCAAGAAACAGCCGTTTGGTCGGCTCGTCGAGGTGCAAGTCATCCAGCTCGCGCAAGCAGTCGGCCGCCGTGAGCATGGGATAGTTCGTGCCGAAAAGGATCTTCTTCCGGCCGTGGCCGCGCAGGTAGTCCACAAAATCCGGCGGATAGCGACGCGGCTTGTAAGCGGAGCTGTCGATGTGGACGTTTGGGAACTTGGTCGCCAGCGAGATCATCTCCGCCGTCCATGGAAAGCCGATATGTCCGGCCACGATGCGCAGCTCGGGGAACTCGAGGGCCACGTGCTCCAGGTAGGGAATCGGCCTGCCCGGTTCCGAAGGACACAACGGCCCCGTGTGCCCCACCTGCAGGCAAACCGGCACGTTCAGCTCGATGCACTCGGCATACAAGGGATAATACCGGCGATCGTCGGGCGGCAGGTTCCACAGCCAGGGAACGATGCGCAGCGCACGAAAGCCTAGCTCGCGGACGCAGCGCCGCAATTCGCGCACGGCCGACATCGGTTGCTGCAGATCCACGGCGGCAACGCCAACCAACCTGTCTGGATAAGTGCGCACAAACTCAGCCACTTCATCGTTGCTGATGAGCGGCCCCTGCGGCCCCCACCAGGCAGCCAGCAGCCCGAGGCGCACTCCGCCCTGGTCCATGGCCCCAATCGTGGCATCGAGGGGCACCTCACCGGAGCGCCCGCTGCCCTTCATCCAGCGCTGCAAGGATGCGAAGAACGGCTGCGCCAGGAAGCGCGCTGTTGGGTGTTGCATCCATACGTCGATGACCGGGCGTGTAATGTCCATGCGCCCTCCCGTTGCAAGGGAAGAAAGTTAGCTCATTTTATGAACTTCCTGGGAGACACGCAGTGCCGATGCTGGGCAACAATGCCTGTGAAGGATTGCTAGACAAGGAACAAATGTCCCGGTGTGGACATCGACGAGCCGGAGAAGATGCTAAAGTCCCATATGGGCTGCTCTACGCGAAGCGGCTAGCGCTGGGCAGGGAGATTCACGGTGGCACAGGACAAAAACAGTTCGTTGACGGACGCGGACCTGGAAAAGGTGCAGCCGCCGGTCGATGTCCCGGAAACTGTCACTGTCGGCAGGGATACGCCCGCGCCCCGGCCACGCACGCCGATGGGTCGAAGTCAAGCTCAGGCGTGGATTGGCAGGCTGCTCGGCAAATACACAATCACCGCCTTCCTCGGCGAGGGAGGCATGGGGGTCGTCTTCAAGGCACATGATCCCATGATCGATCGCGACGTGGCGATCAAGCTCCTGGCTCAGGACCTGGCCGAGGACGACTCCTCCCTGGCCCGTTTCCTTGCCGAGGCCAGAGCGATCGGCAAGCTCAACCATCCGAATGTCCTGGGGATTTATGAGATCTGCCAGGAAGGATCGACGTATTTCCTGGTCATGGAATTCCTGCCTGGCGGGACCCTTGGCGATCAACTCGATAGGCAGGGCCCCTGCTCGGTGTTTGCCGCCACGCAGGTGATGATCGACGCATGCAAGGGAGTTGCTGCAGCGCACGCCGCCGGAATCTTCCATCGCGACCTCAAACCGGAAAACCTCCTGCGCGCCGCGGACGGTACGATCAAGGTCATGGATTTCGGGCTGGCCAAGTTTTCCGCAGCTAACGCGCAACAGCTCACTCAGTATGGCATCGTCGTCGGTACGCCCTCCTTCATGAGCCCGGAGCAATGCGAGGCCAAGCTGATCGATGCCCGGAGCGATATTTATGCTCTGGGCGGTACTTACTACGCCTTGTTGACCGGCAAATACCCCTATGGGGACACGACCACCGTGGTGCAGGTCATGTACTCCCAGTGTCACGCGCCGGTTCCCGATCCGCGGCAGGTCAACCCGGCGATTCCGGAAGCGTGCGCGCAGATCATCGCGCGCGCCATGGCCAAGGACCCAGCCGCTCGATATCAATCGGCCAACGAACTGCAGGCGGACCTGCTGGCTGTCGCCGCCACGCTCTCGGGTAAAACGCAGATCTTGCTGCCCAGCGAGCGCGTTTTCGGGCAAGCGGCACTCCCCTCGAAAGTGCAAGGGCCTCGCGCGGGTCTGCACCGACGCATTGCGCTTACAATCGCCGGGGGCATGATCCTGGCCATGCTGTTTGTCCTGGCCCTCTTCTGGCGGTCAGGGCAGCGAGCGCCCGGAAGCAGCTCGGGGCAGAACGGCGTGCCGCTGCTTTCCGGCGAGCCGATCAAGGTCGGCGTGCTGCACTCGCTCAGCGGCACCATGGCAAGCAGCGGGACGGTAGTCGTCGATGCTACCATCTTTGCCATCGATCAGATCAATAACGAGGGCGGCGTTTTGGGAAGGCCGGTCCAACCGGTGGTGGTCGATGGCCGCTCGGACTGGGAGCTGTTTGCCCGCGAAGCGGAACGGCTCATCGTCGACGAGAAGGTCTGCACGATCTTCGGGTGTTGGACTTCGTCCAGCCGGAAAATGGTCAAGCCGGTTGTCGAGAAGTACGACCATCTCCTCGTCTATCCCGTGCAGTACGAGGGCCTGGAAACTTCGCCGTGCATCGTCTACATGGGCGCGGCTCCCAATCAGCAGATCATCCCGGCCGTGGACTGGGCCATGACGGCGCTGCACAAGAAGCGCTTCTTCCTGGTCGGCTCGGACTACGTTTTCCCGCGCACCGCCAATGCGATCATCAAGGACCATCTCAAGTTTGCGGAGGGCGCCGTCGTCGGGGAAAAGTACCTTGTGCTCGGCTGCCAAAAGTTTCAAGCTCTTGTCGACAGTATCGTGCAGTCTAACCCGGACATGATCGTCAATTCGCTCAACGGCGATTCCAACATCGCCTTCTTCAGGGCGCTGCGGGCGGCAGGCATCACGCCCGACAAGATCCCGACGGTTTCCTTCAGCGTCGGCGAACAGGAGTTGCGCGGTCTGGAGCTGACCGAGGTGGAAGGAGATTATGCCGCCTGGACCTATTTTCAATCGCTGGCCACGCCTGAAAACCAAGAGTTCCTCAGCCGCTTTCACAAGTTGTACCCCCAGCGGAGCGTTACGGATCCGATGGAAGCCGCCTATGTGGGCGTGAAGCTATGGGCCCGCGCGGTGGAGGAAGCGCAAAGTCTCGATCCCAAAAAGATCCGCCGGGCCATGCTCAACCAGCGCCTGCTGGCGCCCGACGGCGAAGTGCGCATCGACCCCGAAACCCAACATTGCTTCAAGACGCCGCGCATCGGCCGCATCCAGCCCGACGGTCAGTTTCAGATCGTCTGGAGCGCCCCGCAGCCCGTGGCGCCCATGCCCTATCCCAACACGCGCACCGCCGCCGAATGGAACAGGTTCCTGCACGATTTGTACGCAGGCTGGGGCAACCGCTGGGCAGCGCCCGAGGAAGGGCTGAGGGGAAAAACCGCCGTCAAGTGAGCTGGCTGCGCCGCAGGTCCAACTGTCCTTGTGATCAAATCCCGCGTAATCATTCGGTTCCACATGCAGTGGTACAAGGCCACGGGCATTTGCGTTCACCTCCTGCTCGGGATCGAGGCCTTCTTCCTGCTGCACGGTTTGCCGGCTTTTCCAGCCGCCGGTCACGCGGATTTGGTTCGCTTGGGCTTCGTCGCGCTCGTCACGCGCGAGGATGCTTGGGGCTTCGCACTGGATATCGATCAGGTGGGGCGTGTCCAGCGGCAGCCGGCCGTAGTCGATGGCGTACTCGATCGCTTCCCACAGAACTTGCGTGAACGCTTTCTTGTAGGCGTTCTGCTTTTGCGTGGCGCTGCGCACGAACGGGGCATGTGCGGTCAGGCTGGCGGTGTAGGCGGCCATGTCGGCGCCGCTGCCGGTCGCGAGCCATTCGGGGGCATTCCAGCGGCAGCCGGCGCCTCGTAGCGTTGCGTGCAGGATGTCGATGAATCCCGAGGCATTGCCGGCTCCTGGCGGTTGTACGTATTGCATGCCGCGCGGGATGTCGGCGATGGTGCCGGGCTCGAATTGCTAATAGTTGATTTGCTGACCTGTCAGGGAAGTGGCGTGAAGTCGATTTGCTGCGTGTTCAGGAAGTTCTGGATCTGGACTTGAGGTGCAAACTTGTGCGTCGAAGCATCCTGAGTCGGGGGCAGGCAAGTCACTTTCTGGGGCAAAAACGTAAAGATCGAGTATTCGCCTTGTGCGGTGAAACGTCACTCCTCCTCAGTCATTCCTTGGATGAACTCAGGAAGCGATTCGGCCACGTAGACAGCAGCTTTCTCAGGTTCATCGTGATAGTCACCGATATAAAACCAGATCGTGCCCTGGTCCTGGCTCCGGACGCTGAAACAGTAATAGTCCCCTCCCGGATCGACTGCGAACGGCACGAGATGTTTCGGGAGAATTTCGTCGTCGTGTTTCAGGCTCTGAATCGTGTCCTCGAGTCGATCTTTTCCGTAGCGTATGGGCAAGAACTCATGCACGACGAAGATTGTGTCGCCGGCTTTGTAAAGATACTTCTGCGGCGAGCCACCGTTATACTTCAGGCAATGCAACCTGACCGCCGAAGGAAATGAGAAGCCAAAAGTCTCTTCGACTCGGCTCAGATCGGCATCCGAGATGTCCTTTTCTGTGTCGACGAATGTATTATTGTCCATTACGATGCTCCTTTATTTGTACTTAACACCGTGAAATCGCTCATACTGCCAAACCCCACCTTTGTGGATATAGGCAGCTTTGTGAGCGCCTGTTTCAATTAACTGCATAGTTGCCTCACCGGTAGTGGTGTTAAAATCGTCAATATGATGCCAGCTGTAGCCCTTCGGAGGTTTAGCGCCTTCGAAGCCAGCCAATCTGTTGGCTTCTTTGAAATCCTTGTAACGACTCCCTTGCAATTTGATTCTCACGATGTTCTTCTGTCCGGGCTGGAGCTTGTCATAGAGATATTTCGTTCCGGCAAAATCGGGACCACCATTTGGCGTGATCTTTATTCCGGGATAACCCTTTGCTGCCGCTCCTGCGTACTCGGGCGCCTCTGCGGCGGGGGCAACAGCCTTGGCCGGCACCCCGACTCGGGGCTCACCGAGAGACGGGCCCTCCTTCGGCACCCCAGCCGCTTTGGCCGGCTTGAGAGCATCCGCGTCTTTGAGCTTTCCGGTCGCTGCCGTCGCGCCATCCGCCTCTGCATCCGCAATTATAGCCGGATCAACTCGAAGCTTTCCACCTTCACTCGTGATGGGATTCTTGGAGACTTTCAAGGCAGCGATGCGCGTGCCGACTAGCTTCGCGCCCGCGGAAGTCGCCTTGGCTACCCCCATGCCAACCAGTGTCGTGCCTGCTTGAATTAAGAGCGGAGAGATCCCGCGCGCGAAGTACTGGCCAGCCTGGTCAAAATCGCTGTCGTCCTTCGCCTCTAGCGCCGCGGTCACGACCACGCCGCAGTTTAGTCCGGATGCGGCAAGACAGCAGAGATCCCCCCAAAACAAGCCCTCTCCAACAAGCAGCGCCCTATTGTGGCTCGTACTAGAACCGCTCAGAGAATCAGTACACCAACATGTTCCCTTCCGGATAATCCCCTTCCCATGCACATGGCCAATGCCCTTGAAGGAAATAATTCCATTGCGCCTGTACATCTTGGGGAATTGGATGTTGGAGAAGCAGACACAACCCTACAAGTCCTGCTGTCCAGGCCGCATGCCCGACGGCAGTAGTTGGTGCATGCCAGGCGTCCTGGCCTGGATCGTAAGGAACTGCTGTCGATGCGGACCGAAGCACAGAGGCTTGCACAGCATTCCAGAACTCGGAGGCTGCTGCCTTGTCTTGTTGGGGAACGGTTTCCGTAAGCTCATCGTAAAGAGCTTGTTGACGGTCATGTATCGAAAACACAGACGGTTCTTCGGGACCAGGCCAATCCACCCAGCGGAAGATCTGGTGCGACTTGTCGCTTGCAGGGAGTCGTTGACCGATCTGTCCGAACCAGGCAATGTTCTCGAGCTGCGCGAGAAAAGTGGCTACATCGGGGCTTTCATCAGAGAAAGTAGGTCCACTAATCGCCGGCATATGAGGTCCCTTCTATCTAGGAATTTCAAGGATTGTTCCGTCGGGTCTGGAGACGCGAACCCACTTAGGGTCGGCAATGACCTGAGTTTGCCCCCTGCGCTGCGCGAGTTTCTGGAACCATGAAATGCAATCATCGCACAGGGGTCTGGAGACAGCAACCTTCGGCACTCGCCCTTCTTCGCACCGTCGGCAAGTTTCCGTCCTATTAATAGCTGAGCACGATGACTCAAGAACCGGCCTGAGTCCACGAGTCTGCCAGCCGAGCCGAGTGCTGCCAGCGACGTCATCTATGGTCAGGGTACGAGCGGAGGTCAGATGTCTTTGTTTCTGTGTTTGTGTGCTTCTCATAAGCACAACTGGTAGAGAATCTCCTTCAAAATGCCGGCTTAGTGTCACGACTGAGCACAACTGTTCCGGCTCTGAGCAGAGCTACCCCAAGTCCGGCCAGGTTGCCTTGGAGGAAGGCATTGCGTGGACGGGATTATAAAATAGGAATCGGTGCAAAAGAGGCGGGATCTCCTATTTCTGATGCGATTATCTGCAACTTGTCCTTCCAAAAAGGATCCGTCGATTGCAGAGTCAAGTTGCGTGACTTTCTGACCAACAAAGGAACATCGAAATTCTCGAGTAAAACGCATTGCCGGGCGTGCTTCTTGATTACAGAAATACATGCGCAGATCATATTGGTTATGCCGTCGTCGTACCCCTCGAACTTTTCAATTCGAAAGGTAATGCAGCATGTCGATTGGAGGCCAAACGCTTCCTCCATTAGCTCCCTGCCGAGGTGCGATTCTGGGTGAATAGCACAACGTAGGCCCGGCGCTTGGTAACTGGTCACGACTCCCCTTTCTTCTTCCGCCAATTCTGGGTGGCGTCCTAAAGGAACCACCTCAGCACTCTCTAAAACAAAACTGCACCGTTCCACAAGAGTATTTCCAATTTCACTTTCGGTAGCGTCTGTTTCGCATCTCAGCGTATATTCAATTGCCATGGCCGTCCCTCTTCCGCATTATGGATAAAACTTGCTCACTTTGCCAGTTTTCTCGATCAGGATAATCTCCGTCAGCTTGGTGCTTGCATAGTGGGCCAACGCTTGGCGAAGGTCGAAGCGGGTAACATTAGAGTCGGCCAAGTTCAGCACGATTCTGTCTGCTTGTCCTTCACGCACTTTGGTATTTACGCCATCAACGATGCTTCTTGCATTTGAAGTGGAAGGTGCGTAGTTGTCGAACACCCTTCCTTCTATCACAAAATCAGGTTTTTTGCTTCCGGGAATGCTGGGATTCTGTTCGACGTTGTACCCTGATTCGGCAAGGCGGTCCGCGGACCAGTTTTCTAGTTCGATGCCCCTCTTATTTGCAGAACTTGCGTTCGCACGATTCAGTGTGCGTCTGCCAACAGGGCTGCCACGTCGCTGGCCGGTAGGATAGGTATGGTCAGCTTGAATCCTTGAATTCGCAGGCACCGGTTCCACTGGCGAGGCTGGAGGCTTGGTTGCACCGGGAGAGCCTTTGGCTTGTGCAGTTGGCGGATTCCCTGCGGCCGCTGCCGTCGCCCCTTCCGCCTCCGCGTTCGCGATGACAGCCGGATCGACCCGGAGCTTTCCACCTTCACTCGTGATGGGATTCTTGGAGACCTTCAAGGCAGCGATGCGCTTGCCGACTAGCTTCGCGCCCGCAGAAGTCGCCTTGGCTACGCCCATGCCAACCAGTGTCGTGCCTGCTTGAACCAAAAGCGGAGAGATCCCGCGCGCGAAATATTGGCCAGCCTGGTCAAAATCGCTGTCATCCTTCGCCTCTAGCGCCATGGTCTCGAAACGCGCCAGATCCGGAGCCGCATCCAAGACCGCCTTGCCGACCAGGATATAGCCGAGAATGCCGACGATCGAATCAACCACTGGCCCCGCCGGTGTGAACTGCGCGATACCCACCGTCGCCAGGACGCTGCCGAGAATAGCCTGATTTCTTGGGTCCTTTAAAGCGGCAATCATCTCCTTGACTTGCTCGCGCATTTCCGAGCTGAGGTTGCCGCTGCTTATGGATCGTTCGAGGGCCTCCACCAAGCGCTCGCCGCCGGACATCTTCTGAATCGCTAGCTGCCGCTCCGCCTGCCTTTGGGAAGCCTGCACATCCTTGATGCCCTGAACGTAGGCTGGGTCGTTCTTCAAACGGTGTGCGTGCCTCTTCCTTGCATCCTCTTCCAGGAGCATCCCGAACAGCTCCCGCTTCAGGTCGTCGGAACTGATGTTGGGATTGGTCGCCAGGATCTCACGAACGAAGTCGTTCTTGGGCTCCTTCCCGCGGGCGACACGCTCTTCGTCTTCCGCAGCGATGCGCTCGGCTTCGCGTCGGCAACGGGCG
>DATGZX010000027.1:0-5039 GCA_035296965.1 Gemmataceae bacterium | reverse complement strand
CGCTCACGCTCAGCCGCCCCGCCACCGCATTCTCAATCACTTTCACCCGTTGGAACTCTTTCTGACTCAATGTCACCATCCCTCTAGGGTGACAAAGTCTGGTTGCAGTTAAGGGGTGACATTATCTTGGAGCATCTACATACGTAGCCGAAGGTGTTTGACGATCGGCGGGTCCTCGAATATGCTGGCTTACCCGTATTCGCAGCGGGTGTCTGAGGTGTGCATGCCCGAGGAACAACCCGGTCAGGTCACCGAGCTATTGCAGCAATGGACGCAGGGCGACGAGAAAGCCCTCGCCGCTCTGGTACCGCTGGTGTACAAGGAGCTGCGCCGCCTCGCCCACTACCACCTCCAATCCGAACGCTCGGATCACACCCTGCAGAGCACCGCCCTGGTTCACGAGGCCTACCTCCGGCTTCTGGCAGGCCAACCGGCGGCGCTGCAGAGCCGCTCTCATTTCATCGCCGTGGCCTCCCGGCTTATGCGTCAAGTCCTGGTGGACTGTGCTCGCGAACGTCGCGCGGCCAAACGTGACGGGGGGTGCAGGATCGAGTATGACGATTTGCCCGCCCTGCCGGTTACCGGAGATGCCGAGCTGCTGGCTCTGAACGACGCCCTGGACGAACTTTCTCGCATCGATCAGCGACAGGGAAAAATCGTAGAAATGAAGTTCTTCGGGGGATTGTCGGCTCCCGAAATATCCCATGTGCTGAAAATCTCGCGCGCCACCGTTGACCGCGACTGGGCCACCGCCCGCGTCTGGCTGCATCGGCAAATGAACAGGACAGCCGAGCTATGACCGTCGCACATTGGGATCGCGTCAAAGAGCTGCTGCACCAGGCCATGCAGCTTGTCCCCGAACAGCGTGCCCGCTTCCTCGACCGGGCCTGTTCTTCCGATGCCGAGCTACGCGCCGAGGTGGAGTCGCTTCTGTTGGCGGACGAAGATGTCCGCTCCAGCTTTATGCCTGCAACGGATAGATTGGGCGCGGATGGCGAGAACAAAGATCCCCACACTGTGGTCGGTGCCTTAGAAGCGGGGCAGATCTTCGCACAGCACTTTCAACTCGTCCGCCAGCTAGGCGGAGGCGGGATGGGCGTAGTCTACGAAGCGAGCGACACCCGCCTGGGACGCCGGGTAGCGCTGAAGTTCCTGCCTGAAACCTTCGCCGCGAATCCAACTGCAATCGTCAGATTCCAGCGCGAGGCTCGTGCCGCCAGCTCTCTCAACCATCCCAACATTTGCACCATATACGATATCGGCGAGGACGGCGGGCGCGCCTTCATGGCCATGGAGTATTTGGATGGACAGACCCTAAAACATGCCATCGACTCCCGCCCCTTGGCAGAGGACCGGCTGCTTCAATTCGCCACTCAAATTGCCGAGGCCTTGGACGCCGCCCACAGCCAAGGCATCGTTCATCGGGATATAAAGCCGGCCAACATTTTTGTCACCCAGCGCGGTCAGACCAAAATCCTGGACTTCGGACTGGCGAAACTGGCCCCCACGCGTCCCAGCACAGCGACTGGTCCCGGCCTTACGTACGAGGGCATAGAGGAGCAGCTGACCAACCCGGGCATGGTAATCGGGACCATTGCTTATATGTCACCGGAGCAGGCACGCGGCGACGAGGTGGATATGCGCACCGATCTGTTTAGCTTCGGTGCGATGCTGTATGAGATGGCGACCGGGCAGCGTGCTTTTGGGGGGACCACGGCTGCTGTGGTTTTTGACGCCATACTGAATCGCGATCCGGCCTCGCCGACGCGCCTGAATCCCCACTTGCCGGACGGGTTCGAAGCCATCGTCTGCAAGGCTTTGCAGAAGGACCGCCAGGCGCGCTATCAATCAGCGGCAGAGATTCTCGGTGATTTGAAGGCCGTTGCAGCTGGAAGGCAGGCTCACCTGGGCGGCCGCAGCGCCGCGTCAAGGCGAAAGTTGTGGGCGGCGTTTGCCATACTCGGCATCGCCGCCGTCGTTGCCATAGGTTTCATACTTCGCCAGCGGCAATCCCACAAGCTGACCGAAAAGGACACCGTCGTTCTCGCCGATTTCGCCAACAGCACAGGCGATGCAATATTTGATGACACGCTGAAGACGGCGCTCAACATTTCTCTGCGGCAATCGCCTTTCTTGAATGTGCTCCCCGACAGCCAGGCTGCCAGGACACTGCAACTGATGACCCGTCCCGCCGCCACCAAACTCACACCCGAAGTGGCCCGCGAGCTTTGCCAGCGGGCAGGCAGCAAGGCTTATATTGCCGGAGTGATTGGCAGTCTAGGCAGCGAATATGTCCTGGACTTGAAGGCGGTGAATTGCCAGAGCGGAGATACGCTGGCCGTGGAGCAGGTGACGGCGGCATCCAAGGAGAAGGTACTGGATGTCCTGGGCAAGGCGGCATCCAAGCTGCGGGGCGAACTCGGCGAATCGCTGGCTACGGTGCACAAACTTGATGTTCCCTTGGCAGCGGCCACCACCTCTTCGCTCGAAGCTCTGAAGGCGTACTGCCTCGGCCACAGGGCCCATAGTGAGAAAGGCGCAGCCGCAGCCCTGGCTTACGATCAGCGTGCCATCGAGCTTGATCCCAATTTTGCTATGGGCTACTTGGCTGTGGGCGCCGACTACACCAGTCTGGGCGAGATAGGGCGGGCCAGCGAGTACTACACCAAAGCGTTCCACTTGCGGGAACATGCCAGCGAGCGGGAAAAGCTGGAGATCAGCTCCGACTATTATTCGAGTGTCACCGGAGAATTGGATAAGGCGGCCCAGATAAATCAGGAGGAGATTGAGAGCTACCCGCGCGAGGATGCGGCTTACAACAGGTTGGGCATAGTGCTCTCCTTACAGGGACATTATGAGACAGCCGCGGAGATCGCAAGGCGAGCCGTGCGCTTTGCACCAGATTACGTCGGGCTGTACGACAACCTCGCCAACTACGCCCTTGCCTTGCAAAGCTTCGACGAGGCACGGCGGATCATCCACGAGGCCCAGTCGCGAAAATTGGATAATGTAATTTTACACGATGCTCTCTACGCTCTGGCTTTCGTCGGGGAGGACGCCGTGGCCATGGCGGAACAGCAGCAGTGGTTTGTGGGCAAGCCCGAATATGAGAACTTTGGACTGGCGCTCGCATCCGACACCGAGGCGTATAGAGGGCATCTGGGCAAAGCTCGGGAACTGACCAAGCGGGCGGCGGACTCCGCTGTACGAGCGGACAGCAAGGAAGTCGGGGCGATGTGGCAGGAAAATGCTGCGATCGCACAAGCCGCTTACGGCAATCTTGCCGAAGCGCGGCAGTTGGCGGCAGAACCTTTGAAATTCGTTCCCATGAGTCAGGGCGTCGAAGTCGAAGCGGCGCTTGCGTTTGCCATGGCAGGCGATAGGGCACGAGCCGAATCACTGGCCCAAGACCTCGGGAAACGCTTTCCGCTGGACACGCAGATGCAGGCGCTTTGGCTGCCCGCGATTCAGGCGCAATTGGCGCTGGACCAAAAGAATCCGGCTGCCGCCTTGAATACCCCGCAAGCTGCTTCCCCCATCGAACTGGGCCAGATTCAGTTCGTCAACAATATTTCCTGCCTCTATCCGACGTATGTGCGCGGAGAGGCATATTTAGCAGCCGGACAGGGCAACGCTGCCGCTGCCGAGTTTCAGAAGATTCTCGACCACAGCGGCATCGTGTGGAACTGTTGGACGGGAGCGTTGGCCCATCTTGGCGTAGCTCGTGCAAACGTGTGGCAGTCGAGAACCGCGCAGGGAGCGGTTGCCGACGCCGCCCGCGTCCGGGCGCTCGCCGCCTACAAAGATTTCCTCACACTCTGGAAGGATGCCGACCCGGATATCCCGATCCTGAAACAGGCCAAGGCGGAGTACGCAAAGCTGCAATAGTGTCAACGCGACTCCACTATTGTCCATACCAGTGCCGAAGCCGCTCGCATCCTGGAGAAGTTTTCCTTATCCTCCGCGACTAATACCTGTAAACACCCGCTTGCAATTCCCAAATTCATCTGGTATAAACAATTCACCGAGAGCAGTGTGCGTGGCTAGCCGGTCGTTTTTCTGAAACTCTCGTCGCAGACCCGGCATCGAATTGGCAGTACGGTAATTTAGCCCCGGCCACGGGGTTTCATTCGGGGACAAAGCTCCTCGAAGGGTTTAAGCGTTTTTCGCAAGAACCTCCATAAGATCTTTTATCAAGTGAATGGTCTTCCGCCTGCCTGTGCGTGAAAGCGCTTTGTGCCGAAAGGGCACCCGTGTTGTGCGGAAGATGCGTTCTGTTGCGTGCTCAGAAAGAGCTTCGGTAGACGGGCGAGGGCGCCCGTCGCTACACGATGGAGCAGCGGACGAGGGCGTCCGCTCCACACAGATGAAGCTCCCCGCATGTGCATAAACAGTGGAAATCGTGTTCGCACACCGGGTTGACAGGTCGCAGCAGGGCTAGTAACTTGGACAGGTTTTCCTTACAAGTTTCGAGGACAGTCGGTTTGCACTTCGGTGCCGATCGCCTGGACTGAAGGCGCGCCGCTCAGGCGGAATGCGATTCGGTCTTTGACAACTAGGTTGAACGTGCCAGTCGTGAGATGGAAGTCTCGGGTTCGAATCCGAGCGATCTCACAAGATAGGCCACCCCATGCCTTCGAGCGTGAGGGTGGCAGTCTGCCAACTACCCGTCGGCAGACGAACAGGTTTCAAATGAGAGTTTGATCCTGGCTCAGAATCAACGCTGGCGGCGTGCCTAACACATGCAAGTCGAACGAGAAAGGGGAGCAATCCCTGAGTAAAGTGGCGACCGGGTGAGTAACACGTGACTAACCTACCTTCGAGTGGGGGATAACCTAGGGAAACCTGGGCTAATACCGCATAACATCTTTGGAGTGGAAATTCTCGAGATCAAAGGGGCAATTCGCTTGAAGAGGGGGTCGCGGCTGATTAGCTAGTTGGCGGGGTAATGGCCCACCAAGGCTTTGATCGGTAGCCGGCCTGAGAGGGCGCACGGCCACACTGGAACTGAAACACGGTCCAGACTCCTACGGGAGGCA
>DATGZX010000026.1:0-24974 GCA_035296965.1 Gemmataceae bacterium | reverse complement strand
ACCAGGGCATGAACGCGGTGGTCAGGTACGGCAAGTCAGGGTTACTTGTGCCACGATCGCCCCGCACTCCCAGGCCGTGCCGGGTTGGCGCGGCACTGGCGACGCCTCCGGAGTGCTCCGGCTGGCAGGAGTCCTTGCCGGTAGAGGCTGGCGCTGGGCTGATGAAAATCGCTGAAAAGACGGCCATTCTCGGCTAGTGCTCTTGTCTTGGAATGTTGCGCATTTTCCCCTCTCCCCTGTACTCGGGGGAGAGGGGCAGGGGTGAGGGGGAGGCGACATGGTGCCCCGTGGCTACACAAGATCCTTACGGGATTGGGCCATTCTCGGGTTCGCCCCCTCACCCCCGACCCCTCTCCCCCGAGTACGGGGGAGAGGGGAGTTCGAGCGCAATGCTTTTCAAATGCAAGGATGTCGTGGATTTCATCAGCCCACCCCCGACCCCTCTCCCCGGAGTACCGGGGCGAGGGGAGAACAAGCGCTGCCGCTCGCCTAGCGAATGATTCCTTTGTGATATTCTGCTGAAAAGTGTCGGGCAAGCTTACCTATTCTTCTGCTTTTATCCTGTTTTCAGCCCCACCTTGACGCATCCCCAATTCCCCGTTAGAAGCTGACAACCGGCTGGACGCTCGTCCTGGCTACCTCCTGCGCCCGAGAACGATTTCATGCCTTTGCTTGTCATTGAACCAATCTCCAAATCTCCGGTCTGGCGCTGGCGCATCCTCGCCGCACTGATGATCTCCGCGGCGGCAGTTCTTCACATTGCTTACCTAGGCTTGAAATGCCCACTCGATCTCGCTCCCGACGAGGCCCATTACTGGGACTGGTCGAGGCACCTCGACTGGAGCTATTACAGCAAAGGCCCACTGGTGGCCTATTTGATCCGCGCCGGCTGCTTTTTGGCGGGATCATGGTCGCAACACCTGACGGCCAGCGATATGCTTGCCGTGCGCTTACCTGCCGTGGGGTGCGGCGCCCTATTGCTCGTCAGTCTATATATCTTGACGGTACAAATCTTTGCCAGCGAGAGCCTCGCGTGTGCGGTGGTTGCACTGCTGCTGACCTCACCACTCATAGCCGTCGGCGCTTCTCTCATGACGATTGATTCGCCTTACACGTGCTGCTGGGGATGGGCCCTGGTCCTGGGGCACATCGCCTTCATTCGAGGTTCCGCGTGGGCGTATCCGGTGCTGGGCCTGGTAGTCGGCCTGGGCATCCTGGCGAAGTACACGATGGTGCTATTCATCCCATCAGCGGGTCTGTTCCTTCTGGCAAGTTCAATGCACCGGGCGTTGCTTTGGCGCCGTGGCTTTTGGATCATGACTGCCGTCGCGGCCTTGTGCTGCTTGCCGATCTTACTTTGGAACATGCAACATGACTGGGTCAGCTTTCTGCACGTTCGAGGCCAGGCCGGACTACGGCAAAACGGCGGGGTTCGCTGGACGGGACCTTTCATCTACCTTGGAACTCAAGCGGCGCTGCTCCTGGGCTTCTGGTTCATGGCGTGGGTTTGCGCCATGATCGCGTACAGGCCCTGGAAGGCAACGGATCCTGGCATGCGCTACTTGTGGTGGCTGTCCGCGCCCATGTTCGCTTTCTTCCTGCTCTTCAGTTTGAAGACGTCGGAAGAGCCGAACTGGCCCGTGACGGCGTACCTTTCGGGCCTTGTACTGACAATCCCATGGATCATCCAGCAGGCAAGGTCACGCCACCGTCCGTACCGATTCGCAACGGTTGCGTGTCTCGCAAGCGCTTGCGGGCTCGGCCTTGGCGGTACGGTGTTGCTGCACCATAGCGACTGGTTTCAGCCCGTGCTGGTCGCGATCGTTGGGCCACCCACGCAGACGCGGCCGTTGCCGCTGCGCCGCCTGGATCCGACCTGCAGGTTGCGCGGCTGGCGATTCTTTGCGGCGGAAGTGGATCGCTTGCGCCTGGAAGTGGAAGCCGAGGGTACCGAGCCGGTAATTGCGGCCGCTTCCTGGACGTTGCCGGGCGAGCTTGCTTTCTATTGCCGTGGCAACCCCGTGGTGTATTCCGTCGGCCTCATCCTGGGTGATCGGCACAGCCAGTACGATCTCTGGCGGCCCAATCCGGTCGAGGACTCCGCGCTCTTTGTGGGCAGGACTTTCTTGTTCGTGGGAGATTTGCATCCGAGCATCGCGGCAGCGTTCGCAAGCGTCGGGGAACCTCGAGCAGTGGTCTATGAGGAGCGCGGACAGCCCATCGCGCGCTTGACCGTAACCGTCTGCCATGGGTTTCGAGGTTTTCAGGACTCGGAGCCGGGACGCGCAGCCCGGGCTTACTGAACTCTTTCGAAGTCAACGGCCCATGAGCTTGCCCAGGATATGAAGTTCAAGCGCTTCGTAGTCGCGCTCGCCCCGATATTCCTCGATCTTCTTGTCGTCGAGACTGCGGACGACCTCGAGCAGGCGCAGGAACATCTCCCGGCTATTGGCAAGGTGCTTGGTCTGGTCGGCTGGCCTGGTAGTGCGCATCGGCTTGACATCGAGGCCGACGCAGCCATCGTAGCCGCCGCGCTCGAGGACCCAGATGGTGTTGAAGGCCCGGCGCAGGTCAACGGAGCCAAAGACCTTGTCCTGATCGTACTTCAGGCCATTCTGATCGTTGAGATGGACGCTCCAAAGTTTGCCGTGCCACAAGGCGTAGGCCATGTCATCGGCAGGATCGAGGCCGGCCAGGATGGAGTGGGCCGATTCGATGAGTAAGCCCACGCGTGACGGCTCGCTCGCACGATAAGCCAGGCCGAGGAAATGCCCCGGCGTCGGCAGATACGCCTGGTCCATCGGTTCATTGGGTTTCATTTCGCCGAGGATGCGGATATGGCGATCATATTCGAGTAGGGCATTGATGGCGTCGAGGATGCGGCCGGTGGCGGTAATGGGGTCCTTGGCCTCGCGGATATAGGTGCCCTCGCGAGCGAGCCAAAGAACGAGATTGCGGCAGCCCAGCGCATTGCCTATATCGATGCAGCGCTTGGAACGCTCCAGGGCGTAACGCCGGTCGGCGGCGCTGTTGGAGGTGTAGCCGCCGTCGACGGTCTTGGGATGCATCCATAAGCGGGGAGCAAGGATCTCGCAAAAGAGGCCTTCATTGTCCAGCAGCTTCTTCGTCTTGGCGGCTTCGCGCGCTGTCGCTTGCGGATCAAGATCGAGTGGCACGGCGTCGTCATCGTGGAACTGGACGCCGTCGAAACCCAGGTTCTTGTACTCGCGGATCTTGGCGGCGAAGGACATTTCTTTGCGCGATGCCGGGCCGAACGGATCTTCACCTGTACTGATGTTCCAGGGGCCAAAGGTGAAGCGGTACTTGGTCTTCTTTGTGGTAGAGGCCATTCAAGTTTTCTCCACATGCTGCCGATAAGGACGGAAACATCTTTGCTTGCACGCGCACCAGGGTTGTCACGCTGTTGTTTATATCTTGCCCAGTCTCCAGGAATAGGTGCGCTTTGAGCCGAATCACAATTGCATGTATGAGCTGCGGCCAAGATTGGGCCGTAGCAAGTAACTTTTCCCTTTACGAGCAACAGGCGATCGAATCATGCCCTTGCCCGCGTTGCGGAGCGTACACGCTTTGCTGCCAGGAACCCCCGGCACTGCAGCCCTTCGAAAAAGCCACTCCCGTTCGTGGTTGGCGTTCCGTCGCCCTGCGTTCCTAGCCAAATCGATCATCGTCTCGAAAAAAAGCATCAATATCTGAACAAAAGAACACATGACATTTGTCAGGGTTACGTGAGACCATTCAGACGAATCGACAGCGACATAACCTATTGTGAATGTTGATGTTGCGGATGCACGATTCGTGTCAGACGCTGAGTCTGGGTGCCCCCTGTTTACATGACATAACATGACATTGGCAATGGCCGAATCGAAAGGGCGGGATTCGAACCTGCAATGCCCTGATTCCTCAGCAGGCGGAACTCCCTTCAGATTTCCAAGCCTAGCGCAGCAGCAACCTTTCGACATTCCTGCATCATCTCTCGGAAGGCATGTGGCGTGAGCGCCTGGAAGCCGTCGCTGAGCGCCTTCTCCGGGTCGGGATGCACCTCAACGATAAGGCCGTCTGCCCCGGCAGCGATTGCCGCCCGGGCCATGGTCGCGACCAGGCTTGCTTTCCCGGTCCCATGGCTGGGATCGACGACCACGGGCAGGTGCGTGGTCTGATGGAGATAGGGCACAGTCGCCAGGGGCAAGGTAAAGCGAGTGTGATCTTCGAAGGTGCGAATGCCCCGCTCGCAGAGCATGACCTGGGAATTGCCTGTCTTGAGAACGTATTCGGCTGCCAGCAGGAATTCGTCGATCGTGGCGGCGGGACCGCGCTTCAAGAGAATCGGTAAGCCTGATTCGCCCACAGCCTCCAGAAGAGGATAGTTTTGCATGTTGCGGGCGCCGACCTGAAGAACGTCGGCGTAGGCGGCCACCATCGGTACGTGCTCGGGTGCCATGACCTCGGTGACGATGGCCAAACCGGTGGCGGCGCGTGCCTCGGCGAGCAACTCCAAGCCCTTCTCTTTCATGCCCTGGAAGCTGTAGGGACTGGTCCGCGGCTTGAAGGCTCCGCCGCGCAAACCCGTCGCGCCGGCATCCTTGACGAATTGTGCGATCTCGAGGATTTGTTCGCGGCTCTCCACGGAGCAAGGGCCCGCGATGATCCCGACATGATTGTCGCCGACTTTGAGCCCGCGCACGGTGACCTGCGTCCGCTCTTGCTTGACCTCGGTGCTGGCCATCTTGTAGGGCGCGAGGATAGGAACCACTTTTTCCACTCCTTCTCCGGTTTCCAGAGCTTGTTTGGCCCCGTCGCGTTTTTCGCCCAGGGCCGCGACCACGGTACGCTCCGTCCCCACGATGACGTGGCTGCGCAAGCCTAGCTGCTCGACCCGTTCGATGATGTGATCGATCTGGCGTTGGCTGGCGCCAGGCTTCATGACAACGATCATGGTTACTCCTCGTTCATTTGGTCGCCACATCCGAGGAACCGGCAAAACGCCTGCTCCTCTGCGTGGCCGACGGGCGTCACTGTTACGGATTCTCACACCCCATCAAGCACAACCGCGGACGCTGCTCAACGACAACTCTCCTTCAGGGAACAAAAAAAGCCCTGAAACCTTCGGGGTTTCAGGGCTTTGCGGTTGTCTTCGTCAAGATTTAGCGAATGACCAGCTCCCCGAAATCCCCTGCAAGCGGGGCAAAAAACGAATACCAATAGGCAAAAAAAGAGGCATCCACGCAGTGGGCCGTCACGGGCAGGGTTTGGGAAACACAGAAGGTCTTCGCGCCTGAATTCATCAAGGGAGTTGCCGGAACGGATATTTTGGGAGAACAAAGGGGAACTCCGGCGAGATACGCGCCGGAGTTCCCTACTAAGAAGCGGCTGCACCCGACGGCAGCCCGTCGGCTGCCTTAGTGCAGCCGCACCTGGTTACCACTACACACTAGACCACCTCCTTTCACTAGAGCCGCCCTGCAGCAGACCGCGAACCAACTCGATCCCCGCAGGCTCTAGCCCGTCGCGCCACGTTAACGCGACCCACATATTCGCTAGCTTAGCCACCGCGACTTGCTCGTTCAAGAACAAAAGCGCAGCGATTGCGGCGCACCAATTGGAAAGTCCAGCAGAGGCCGGTTGCTGGCTGCTTCCTTGATTTTGCACTGGCTAATCGGGATGCGAAGTTGCACAATAACAAGCGCCCGACCGGCAGTTTTTGGTCTTTCCATGCATACTGTTGTCGAAAAGGATCCGGCACTATGTGGACTACTCTCGCTCTGCTGGCGACCATGGGATCGGTTGCCGCTGACTCCGGCGAATTGACGTTGAAGAACATTCGGGCGACCTATGGTTTCCTGGGCGCCCAACGACACGACAATCAGCTTCTGCCGGGCGATTCGTACTTCCTTGCCTTCGACATCGAGGGCCTAAGTGTCGAGGAGGACGGCAAAATCAAGTACAGCATGGCCATGGAAGTTACGGACAGCAAAAACAAGGTCATCTATGCCCGCGACCCCAATGCTCTGGAAGCCTACAATTCACTTGGCGGCACCCGCACGGAAGGAATGACCTACGTCGACGTGGGCTTCAACCAGCCGCCCGGCGAGTACACCGTCAACCTCACCGTGACGGATAGCAAGACGAAGGCTGCCCAGTCCTTCAAACGCAAGTTCGAAGTGCTCCCCAAATCGTTTGGGCTTGCACGATTCATGACCTCTTATGACGGCGCCGGCAGGATTCCCGCTCCTTCGAGTGGCGTTGTGGGGCAGTTTCTTTACGTCAATTTTGCAGCCATCGGCTTCGAGAAGAACGCCAAGCGGGAACCCGACGTCCGCTTGCAGATGCGCGTCCTGGACGAAAGCGGCAAGGCGACCGTGGAGAAGCCGCTTGTGGGCGATACCCGGCGCGAGGAAGTGGGCGAGAACATCGTGGCGATACCGATGAGCTTTGCCCTGGCATTGAACCGCCCCGGCAAATTCACCATCGAGCTCGAGGGAACAGATCGGCTCGGCAAGAAGTCCGCAAAACTATCCATCCCGCTGAGCGTCACTGAGCAAAAATAAATAAATAAATACGGAGCCTGCGCTGGTTTAGGTCTATGCCACGGCGCTGACCCAGGAAGCGACTAATGAGTCAATTGCAAGAGCGAATCGCCCAGTTTCAGAAGATGGCTCATGATGACCCGGAGAATGAACTGGGCCATTTTCGGCTCGGTCAGCTGTTCATGGAATCGGGTCAGAACGAGGAGGCGATCCGGTCCTTTCGGCGCACGCTGGAGTTGAGCCCTCAGTTTTCCAAGGTCTACCAGCTCCTGGCAGCCTGCCTTCTCAAGCTGGGCCAGAAGGATGAAGCGGGCCAAGTCCTTGAACACGGCTATGTCGTTGCCGACGAACGAGGCGACAACATGCCGCGCGACGAAATGGCCAAGATGCTGACGGAACTTGGGAAACCCCTGCCCGCCTCCAAGAAGAGTTCCTCGTCGGCCGGCGACGGCTTTCGCTGTCTGCGGCCCGGTTGCATGGCAGGAAGCCGGGCACGGCGTCTCGCCAAAGCTCCCATGTCGGATGAAATTGGGCAGAAAGTTTACGAACGCGTTTGCGCCGATTGCTGGAACGACTGGCTGCGCAATTACAGCATCAAGGTGATCAACGAGCTACGCCTCGATCTCAGCACGCAGCGCGGCCAGGAAGAATATGACCGCTACATGCGTGAATACCTCGGTTTGGAATAGGACGAAAGACCACAAAGAATGGAATGCTCCCGTCGATGAGTGACCGCGGCTATCTCTTGAGTTACGGCAGGGTCGGAGACTTCGGCCGTTTTGAATCTGCCGAGCCTTTCCGTTGCCGGCGGGGTGATCGTGTTGTCGTTCGCAGCGCCCGAGGCCAGGAGATCGGGGTCGTGATGCGAGCGGTGAGCGAAGGCCACGCGTTGCTGTTAGCCGACCGTCCGATTGGGCAGATGATGCGCTTGGCCACGCCGGGCGACGAGGAACTCTCCGAACGCATGCACGCGCGGAGCCAGCGGTTGTTTACCGACGCACGTCGCGACGCTACGGAGTTGAATCTGCCGCTTGAAATCCTCGATGCTGAGATTCTGCTGGACGGGCGTCGCGCCATCCTCCATTACGTCAGCTGGGCGGACGGCGATTTTCGCTTGCTTCTCGACCGCCTATCCGGCGACTACCAGTTGCTCCCCATACTTAATAATCTGGCTTTGCCCGTTGCCGACGAGCCGGACGATGTGGAAATGGGCGGATGCGGCGCGGAAGGATGCGGGCACGGAGCAGGCGGCTGCGGATCCTGCGGCTCGGGCGGTTGCGGATCGTGTGGCAGCCACGAGGAGAAATCAACCTCACGCAGGGCAGCACAAGTCACCAACTCATTGCAGGATGCCGACGTTATTGCAAACCAGATCAGCTATACTCAACCTGAGGACGAAAACCGCGTATCCCTGCTGTGAACCGCTGCTGCCAATCTTGAAGCTGCCTCGTTGCTCCGCCAACGTGAATCGGCGACACTATATGGCCGTGCGTGAATCGGCTGCTACGGTTTGTGGGGCACGTTTGTAACATGCCCAGACGCCGGCCGGCACGTTGAAAACGTGCCCCACAGATGCTGCCGAATTACGCACAGTCATATAGAAGCCTATTACGATGTCGGAGGCGGCCCAGTCCTACATCATGGGCTGCTCCAACTGAACCATCTCTTTCTCCTGCAGCACCGGAGGGTCGTGCTGAGGCGCACCCATCTGGTGTGGACCAGGGGCAGCTTGTTGCGGCGTATGGGTGGTTTGACCTCCCTTGCGGCCAGCTTCGCGTGCCTCTTCAGGCGTGAATTCGTGCGCGGTCCCCTTGGCATGAGCGGCCTGGCCTCCCTTCTTGCCGGCCTCTCGCGCCTCTTCAGGCGTGAACTCGTGCGCGGTCCCCTTCGCATGTGCTGCCTTGCCGCCCTTGCTGGCAATGGCCCTTTGCTTCGCTTGATCCATCGCCGCGAAACCCCGCAGACTCTTCTCTGTCATATGTGGGTTCCTTTCAACGAAAAGGCTTATCTTGATGACTGCCCCATAACTCCCCCCACCCGCCGTGGTTACCGAATATGGAATGGGCAAAAACTGTGCCAGCGTTACACAAGAGCTGGAGATTGGCACCTTTCGAGTCCCTTCTGGAAAGCAAGCCGGATGGAGGGAACATAAAGTTTGGGAGTCACCTGTCATGCTCGCGCCAAGGGCGACCTCTTGCGCGACAATGAGAAGGGCGGAGCACTTCTCAGCAGCAAGGAATTCTTGCTTCGCGTATTTTTGGGTAGCGTCTCGATTTGCCAATCCGGCATCAATTTTCTCGTGGCTCAAGCAACCAGCCTGAGCTACTACCTACCATATCTTTTCGCACACTTGACAAGTACGGGCATCGACGACTAAGTTTCGTATGTGCACTCCACATTCGCGATTTCCCCTGGACGATGCACGGCCCCTGGGCCGCTGCGTTCTCCGTGCCGCCACACTTTTCCGTCTGCCGACGACATCCATTTTCATTCCATCTTCGATCATGGCTTCACCTGACGGCGCGCCCTTTAGCATCGGCGTGACCGCGGCAGGCTCCCTTCGAGGACGTCCAGAAATGCTGGGCGCGCACCATGAACCTTCTTGTTCAGGCCTACGGCTGTGTGACCATGCCCCGCTAATGGCTGAATTCTTTCCGCTGCCGCGACAGGGCGAGTCATGTTCTTGCACCAGGGTTGACGAGGTCAAACTTTGGAGTCATTTATGAAGCTAGCACCACACAGGTTGATCGGGCTGGTCGTCGGACTGCTTTCCGTCATTGGGCATGGCAAGGCAACGGGGCTTGTGCCGAAGGCGGAGGCGGAAGCGCGTGTCGTCCACGCCGGGACGACGGCGTCGGTCCATCGGGCCGGGCCCAGTGCTCTGGCGAAGAACGAGGCGGGCAAAACACGGACGTTTTTGTTTACGTACAGCGCCACGGTAACGGGCGTTCCTCCGGGCGAGAAAACCCATATCTGGCTGCCGGTGCCGCCTTCCGGAGAGGACCAAAAGGTTCGGATTATCAGCAAGACGTTTCCTGGGGAGAATCGCATTGGGCGGGAATCGAAATATGGCAATGAAATCCTTTACGTGGAAGCGAAGGCAGGCCCAGATGGAAAGATTCCCCTCAGCGTGACCTACGAAGTCAAACGCCGTGAGGTGAAGGCCGATCTCGATGACCACGGAAAAGAGGACGGCAACCTTGAGTCTTTCCTTCAGGCGGACGCAAAGGTCCCGGTCGGCGGTAAGCCGCTCGAGTTGCTCAAGGGTAAGAGCCTACCGGCGGACCAGCTAGAGGCCGCCCGCACTCTGTACGACGTCGTGAACCAGCACATGCGCTACAGCAAAGAGGGCACAGGCTGGGGCGAAGGCGATGCGGTTTGGGCGTGCGCGAGCGGCTACGGGAATTGCAGCGATTTCCACAGTTTGTTCATCTCGCTGGCACGCGCAGACAAGATTCCTTCCAAGTTCGAGATTGGTTTTCCGCTTCCACCCAAGCGGGGGTCGGGAGATATCGCCGGCTACCATTGCTGGGCAAAATTTCATCCGGCCGGCCACGGCTGGATCCCGGTAGATATTTCTGAGGCGAACAAAAACCCGAAGATGCGCGAGTACTATTTTGGCAACCTTACGGAGGACAGGGTCGCTTTCAGCACGGGACGCGATCTGACGCTTGTTCCGCCCCAGGCCGGCAAACCGTTGAACTTCTTTGTCTTTCCCTATGTGGAGCTGAACGGAAAGGCTTATCCCCAAGAGAAGATCCAACGCAAGTTCAGCTACAAGGATTTACCTGCAAACGACGGGAAGTAATTCAGGGAAAAGTATCTGCCCAGTACAATGACCGGTTTGAGCGGCGAGTCGAAGGTTGCGAGGACCATGAGTTTTTTCACACGCGAGCAATGCCTCGAGCGCTTGCGCCGCCAGTTGGCCGCCGGCCGGCCCATCATTGGCGGAGGCGCGGGCACCGGCATCAGTGCGAAGTGCGCCGAAGCAGGCGGCATCGACCTGATCATCATCTATAATTCGGGTCGCTTTCGCATGGCCGGCCGCGGCAGCCTGAGCGGCATGATGCCCTATGGCGATGCCAACCAGATCGTCATGGAAATGGCCCGCGAAGTCCTGCCCGTCGTGCGCGCTACACCGGTCCTCGCGGGCGTTTGTGGCACCGATCCGTTTCGGATCATGAAATTGTTCTTGCGCGAGATCCAGGCTGCGGGTTTTAGCGGCGTGCAGAACTTTCCCACCGTGGGGCTCATCGACGGGAGATTTCGCCAGGGACTGGAAGAGACTGAAATGGGCTTCGCCCGCGAAGTCGAGATGATTCGAGAAGCCCGAGCGCTCGGGTTGTTGACGTGTCCTTATGTATTCACCGTGGATGAAAGCAGGGCGATGGCCCGCGCGGGAGCCGATGTCCTCATTCCACACATGGGCCTCACCACCAAGGGCAGCATCGGCGCGAAGACAGCCCTGACACTCGAAGATGCCGCCGCACGGGTTCAAACCCTGCACGACGCCGCCAAGGAGATCAATCCCGAGGTCCTCGTGCTTTGCCACGGAGGACCCATCTCCGAACCGGAGGACGCCCAGTACATCCTGGAGCACACGCGCGGGATCGTCGGCTTCTTTGGTGCGTCGAGTATCGAAAGGCTACCCACCGAAATTGCCATCACCAGCTGCGTTCAGCGCTTCAAAGGCCTGCGCGCCAGAACGGCCTGAGCTAGTAGCGAAAGATCAGGTCCATGGTGATCCGGAAATCTTGCAGATCGCGGTGCGAGGTTAGCGGCGTTTCAAAGGCAGCACCGAACTGGATTCGGTCATTGATTTTGAAGCGGGCACCGAGCGCCAGGCTCACTTCACCCTTCCCGGAAACATGCTCCGAGCCGAAGTTGAACAGGTCCGCCCCCTCGAACCCGACATCCTCCTGCTTGCCATTCGAGGTGTAATAGAACGAGTTCAATTCCAGCAGTGGATAGATACGGTGCAAGTCGCCGACATCGAAGTCGGTGTGCAAACTGAGGAAGATATTGTCGCTGCGCTGGTTATCGATGGAGAAGTTGTAGCCAAGTGTTCCCATCCCATTGAGCGTGCCGTACGGAGTCCGGATGATCCTCTGCGCGACACTGAGGTAAGGCACCAAGGACAGATCACCGGTGTCCTGAAGAACGTTGTGGTCGCCGACCGGAATATCAAACGTCAGACCGCCCGCGGCGACGGTTCCACTCGACTCATTCCTGTAGAAAGTGAATTTTGGACCAAGCTTCAGCTCGGTAAATCCTGAGTGCGTTTGAAAATCTCCAACCGGGTCGTTCGGCTCGGACCAGATGAGGCCGAGCTCGTTGATCACGAACGAAAACTGATCGGTGATCGCCAGGCGTGCCTGCAGCCCGACGAACTCGATGTCGCCGCCATGGAAAATGGCATTCTTGATCGGCGTCGCCTCGTACATGAAGATCGGCCGAAGCTCTGTCAAGGAGCGCGGGTCTTCGAAGTAGAACGGATTGGTCACGGGCGAAATAAAACCGTCGAAAGAATGGTCGCTCTCGAACAGATGATGATTCGGATTGGAATCGAGACCATTGCCCTTGCCGAACCAGGGGAAACCGCCGCAAAACTCCTTGGTCTTATCCCACCAGGATTGCGGAGCAGGGTTTTGAGTCGCGACCCCGCAGTTGTACTGTTCGTTGGGGGAAGGCGGTAGGATTGGTGCGCCCGGCGGCGGAGCTTGCACCCCTCCCGCAGGCGGACCGTCGCCACCTCTGACTTGAACCACGCCGGGACTAGAAAGCGGTACCGGGTCGTTATACGATACGGGCCGAACCGTCTGGTCAGGAATCGGCGGAGCATCGATTGCAACGGGGCGGCCCAAGGTCACGACCGGTGAGTTATCGACTGGGATCTCGTCCGAGAGCGCCGTCACCGTCGCACGGGGCGGCTCCTGGGCATCCGCTGCCCCCATCGACAACGCCAACAATAACACAAAACTTCCGGCCAAGATGCCTCGCATCGCACCACCCTCCGTGGCGTGTACCAAGTGTCACCGGAATTGCAAAGCGCAAGTTCCTTGGCGCTTCGCCAGCATTCCCACCGTCGTCCTGACGCCTTCGGTCCGCGGCGGGCAACGCCGGGACTTGCGCATGTCCAGCGCTTACTTTCGGCCTGATCCGCGTTCGCCGAGAAGCCATTCCCCAAACAACTTGCCCTGCCTGCCCATGCGCGCTCGCATAGTCTGCAAGGCTTCTCCAGAGGCCTTCCTGGCAGGATGGAAAAGATGAACGGCTTACGGCAGCTGGGCTGCCGCGGACTCAGGTAGCTGCCTGACGCGGTTGACGAGTTCGCCAATGCCGGTGATCTCGATCGTAACCAGATCATCCGCAGCGAGGCTAAAGTCATCGGGGGGGACGATTCCCGTGCCGGTGAGAAGGACGGCGCCCTCGGGAAACGTATTCTCGCGGGCCAGCCACTGCACCAACTCCTCGCAGGAGCGCTTCATCGCGCGCAGATTTGTCGAACCCACGAAGACCGCCCTGCCGCCGCGCTCGATCTTCAGGCGGATATCTACCTCGTCGAGCGGCGGCATGCTGTCTGCCAGGGTAATTGCGGGCCCCAAGGCGCATGAGCCGTCGTAGATCTTCGCTTGCGGGAGATAGAGGGGGTTTTCGCCTTCAATGTCGCGCGAACTCATATCGTTCCCGATCGTGTACCCGGCGATTCGCATGGCTGGAGACAGAACCAGCGCGAATTCCGGCTCGGGAACGCTCCACCGGCTATCCCGACGGATATGGACAAACGCTCCGTCACCAACCGCTCTGCGGGCCGTCGCCTTCAAGAAAAGTTCCGGGCGCTCGGCGGAGTAGACGAGATCATAGAACCGGGCGGCACCGGCGGATTCGCGCTCGCGCGCCTCCTGGCTGCGCTTGTAAGTGACACCCGCGGCCCAGATTTCTTGCCCATCCACAGGCGGCAAGATTGTGACCTCCCGAGCAGAGATGACCTGGTTCCCCGTGAGAAGGCCTCGAGCCATCTTCGCCGGCTCGTCGGCGTGCAAAATGTCGCTGAGCGTAGGCGCCCTCATGGCATCCTCCGACTGCAAGAGCCGGATTTCGCCGCGCTCAAGGCTACCGACGCGCACTTCTCCCGTAGCGAGCCGAAACTTGCATAGCCGCATCGCCGACCTCCTGGGATTCGCACCTCCGAGTCCCCGAGCGAATGGTTGGGGCCTGGCCACGGTTGGCCAGTCACAGAGTAGAGTATGAAGGCAACCAGGTTGATGGGAGATATTCGCAGAAAGCGAGTCGCGACAAGACGTCTTCCCGAAAAAACTGGGCCGCGAAGGCGCTGGATGGTCTTATATAGATTGAGCTGGCCCAGCCATTGGAAGGGGACCTCATGACCGTCTCGTCTTTACAGCGCCTCCTGGGAGAAGTCCGCAATCATCTCGCTGGAGAGAATCTCAAGACCCTTTCCGATTGCGAACTGCTGATTCGCTACAGCGAGGGACGGGAGGAAGCCGCATTCAGCATCCTTGTTCGGCGGCATGCGGTAATGGTGCTTGGAGTCTGCCGGCGCGTGCTGCGCCACGAGCAGGACGCGGAGGATGCCTGTCAAGCGAGCTTCCTCGCGCTGGCCCGCAAGGCTCGCTCAGGCCGCTGGCAGGAGAACGTGGCTCCCTGGCTTCACCAGGTGGCCTACCGCGCGGCGCTACGCGTGCGACGTTCGGCCGCACAACAGTCCGCCTTGGTTGAGAGGTCAGACGAGCGCGCTGATGCGGATCCACTTGCGGTGGTAAGCGGCCGCGAACTGTGCGCCGTGCTGGACGAGGAGCTGGCCCGCTTGCCGGAACTCTGCCGAGCGGCGCTGGTGCTGTGTTGCCTGGAGGATCGCACGCGCGATGAGGCAGCGTCGCAGCTCGGCTGGCCACTTGGAACTTTGAAGCGAAGGTTGGCAAGGGGCCGGCAGGTTTTGGCGCAGCGACTCAGACGGCGCGGTTACACATTGCCGGCAGTGCTTGCTGCGGGCCTGGTCGCGGACGGAACACGCCGCGCCGCAGCGCTGCAGAGCCTGACACGGACCATTGAACAGGCCGCGAGCGCCTATGTGAAGAACGTGCCTCAAGCTGTGACCTCGCCCCGGGTGGCCGCACTTTGCGAGGCGACTATCAGGGATGCGGCGCCGGCGAAAATCAAGATCTTTGTCGCTGCGCTTCTGGCCCTGTGTGCGGCAGGCACCGGACTTGGCCTGGCACTACAGCAGACTGTAGGAGCGGTCACTGTGCAGCAGGGCGCGGATGCCCAAAACACGAAGCTATCGGATACTGCGAAGGTCCCCGAAAAGCCTACATCGGCGCGCGACGCTCTCGGCGACCCGTTGCCGCCAGGAGCCATCTCCCGGCTAGGCACGATCCGCCTGCAGCAAGGCCGGAGCATCGGCACAGTACGATTTTCACCAGACGGAAAAACGGTTGCCGCGGCCAGTTGGAACAACGACGTGCGACTCTGGGACCGGGCAACCGGCAAGGAGCTTCGCAGATTCACACATGACAAGTCGCGATGGCTACGGTTCCTCGCCTTCACGCCCGACGGGAGAAGCCTCATTACGGCAGGAGGAGACGAGGACGTTTACGTTTGGAACCTCGTCGACGGAAAGGTGACGCGGCGTCTGCCAATCGCCCCGAAGTCCCTGCGAGACATGGCGCTTGCTCCGGACGGAAGAACGCTCGCCTTGGGGGGCGGAGATCTTTTGACTCTATGGGATCTGGAGGAGACAAAGGAGCTACGGCAGGTCAGGGGCTTGGCATGCCCGTTCGCATTCTCCGCGGACAGTAAGAAGATCGCCTTCAGCGGCGAGGATGTTCATTTACTTGATCTGGCGACGGGCAGGGACCTGGTTCTGATCAAGAAGCGACGGCCCAATTCTCTCGCAATTTCCCCCGACGGCAAGACGCTGGCCACTGGTGATTTCGATCTAAGCGCGCGCTTGTGGGACGCCGTAACCGGCAAGATGCGCTATCAGTTGAGGAATGAGGAAGACATGGGAATTGGCCCGGTCGGCGGTGCAGGATATGCAGCGCTTGTTACCTTCTCACCTGATGGCAAATTGCTTGCCTCCGCTGTCTTTGGTTGCCCTGTACGCGTTTGGGAGGTGGCGACCGGTAAAGAGGTGCACCACTGCCAGGGTCGACCGGACATCATTCGCTCTCTGGCGTTTTCGGCAGACGGCACAACTCTGGCTGCAGCGGGAACGCGTGGAATGATTCAGCTTTTCGACACGGCTACCGGTCGGGAGAGCTTGCCGTTCGATCGGCCACCGGACGTAGGAGAGACTGCCTTATTCCTTCCCGACAGCAAAACAGTCCTGACGGGGAATGGCGGCGCCAACGCAAGGGGATTTGGCAATGCAGTCCGACTCTGGGATGCCGCCACGGGGCAAGAGCGACGCCACTTTGTTTGCTATAGGGACTGGGGACAGATAAAGCTTTCTGCCAATGGCGAGATTGCTGTAGTCGCCGATTGGCCTGACAGGAAGGTTCGTTTATGGCACGTATCCACCGGGAAAGAGCTTTGGATAGTGCCGGAGGAAAGCAGATTCCCGATGGCTCTCGACGCGACAGGGAAACGGCTGGTGACAACTTGCAAGGACCTTCGCACACTCTGCATGTGGGACGTGGGCTCGCACAAGGAATTGCAGCGCTTCGAAGGCCATCGCGGGCCCGTTCTGCCTATAGCCCTCTCGCCCGACGGCAGTGCGCTTATCTCGGCCAGCATCGATGTGGTAGGGGGCGACGGGACCATGCGGGTGTGGGATGCAGCTACTGGCAAAGAACGCTGGCAGAAGTTTCCGGGTGGATACTTAAGCGTCCGTCAGTTCATGTTCTCCCCCGACAGCAGGTTAATCGTGACGATTGGTCGCATTCCGGGAGCGGCCACACATCCCGACGTGCCAGGTGAAGTACACCTCCTGGACGCGGCGTCAGGCAAAGAAATCATGCTCTTCAGAGGGCATCCCGGGGGATTCTTCTCAGGCGCGTTCAGCGCTGACGGCCGAACTCTTGCTATCGGGGGCGGCGATCACACGGTAAGCTTATTCGAAGTGGCAACCGGCAAGGAACGCTGCATTCTTCGCGGTCATGAAGACTCAATTGCGTCCTTGAGCTTTTCGCAGGATGGCCGTCGGCTTGTTTCGCTGGGTGACGATGGAATTGCCCTGGTTTGGAACCTGGCCGCAACACCCACAAGGCAGTCCCGCGAGGAGTGCGAAGCCGAATGGGACGCTCTCGCAGACAACAACGCCGCCAGGGCTTACCAGGCCGTCTGCCGACTGGCCGGTGCTCCAAGCCAGGCCATTCCACTGTTACGCCAACGCTTACGGCCCGTAAACATTCCCGATTCAAAACGAATCGCCAAGCTCATTGCGGATCTTGATGCCCGGGAATTCGCAACGCGCGATGCCGCCAATAAGGAACTGGCAAAGCTGGGTAGCGTTGTCGCGCCGACTATCCGCGGGGCGTTGCAAGAAAAGCATTCGATTGAGGCAGGACGGCGCTTGCGTCAGTTGCTTGAAATCGTGGAGGGATGGACGCCCGAGCAACTGCGCGACTGGCGCGCCCTGGAAGTACTCGAGCGCATCGGCAGTGCCGAAGCGCGCCAAGTGCTGCACTCCCTTGCAGAGGGAGTGCCGGGACAAAGGTTGACAGAAGAGGCCAAGGCATCGCTTGGCCCCCGTCCCCTGCCCACCTCTGCAAACTGAGCAAACGTCGTTTCGACGGCGCCCTTGGAAGTTCCGTTATTCGTCTCGTTGCGCGCGAGCGCGCTCAACCAATCCATTGAACATGGCGACGTAGTCGGGATGTACTCCGGCGAGATGCGCGCGAATTGCATCCGCCTGGTCCAACTGAACCCGTAGCAACTCGGCCACGTTGCCCTCGTCGCGTGGTCGTCCGGCAGCAAGTTTCAGCTCAATGAGGGCTGACAAGTCAATGTAACGAAGCGTCGAGCCGATTGCACCTAGTGATTTCGGGTGAGGGATGGTCGTCGGCGCCAGTTTATTCGCAGTGCCGGGGCGCCCGCCTTCGGGCAAAATATCGACCTTGATGTGAGTCTCCTTGTGCAACAATTTGGGCCAGCGGCCCTCGGGCTGCACGAAAACTTCAAATCCTGATACCGCCGCAACCCGCAAGAACTCCTCGATCCGCGCAGATGGCAGCACGATATCGATATCCTGCGTCATCCGGCCGAAGTATCCATGGCGCCAGACCGCCCAGCCCCCTGCAAGAACTGATTCGCAATTCAAATCCTGGAGCAAATGATCGATGGCTCGGACAACTCGCCCATAGCGACCTGGAAGATCTTGAGGTTCAAGCATTTCTCCTCGATGGGCCAGGAGCTGTTCGCCCAGTTCGAGCTGCTCCGTGAGGAATTCCAGACTTACGGGATTCATGTGCTCTCCTCTCGCGCTCCGAACCCGCAAAGTCATTCATAGAATTCGACTTCAGGCGCGCCGTTCTTCTTTGCAGTGCTCCGCGAACCATGCAAGGGGCCCGGTATCACCGCTTTGGCTTCTTTTCCCGCAGCCAGTCAGGTCCATTCGCCAGCGACAAAGGTCAGAGATGGAATTGCTTCTACATCATGCTCTCCAGCGCGCGCAGGGAATCGGCCATCTGCCCGGAACGATAAAGGCGCCAGGCAAGATCCACGGCGTCGCACAATTCGGTAGTAAATGGCACGCCGGCTCCCGGAGCCGGAGGCTCTGGAACCAGCCATCGCGAAAGCGCCTGACATAGGTCTCCCATTCCCTCACCGGTCAGCGCGGATACACACACGGCATCGGACGCCCGTGAAAAATCCCAGGCTGGAGGCAAATCAATCTTGTTGACGATCAATTTGCCGGCCTTCACGGCATGGTCCGGCCAAACTGGCTCTGTGGACCCATCGACGAGCCACAGGCATACGTCCGCCGTCCGAGCCGCCGCACGAGCAAGGTCGATGCCGTGCAGCTCCAGAGGCAGTGCCTCGTCCCGCAGGCCGGCCGTGTCGGCCAGCTCGATCGGCCAGCCGTCGACGGCGAGGATCGTGCGGACGACGTCGCGCGTCGTGCCGGGGCTGGGAGCTACCACACAGCGCTGGTAACCGGCCAGCGCGTTCACCAGGCTGCTCTTTCCGACATTGGGAGCCCCCGCAACAACCACCCGCCAGGGGGTGGTGAGATGCCTGCCCAGTTCCGCGTGGGCTGCCATCTCTCCAAGAAGCCTGCCAGCCTTCTCCGCATCTCCGCGCGCCCAGGCCGCGCGGATCTCGTCGAGCCTCCTGATCAAGGCGCCTTGATACTGGTCGAGCAAGATAGCGGCGGTCCTGGCAGTCAATGCGTCCGCAAGCGCGCGGGCCGCCAGGGCTTGGTATGGATCGCCCAGCGTAATTCGCTGGAAATGCTGCCACGGACACTCCCGAATACCGTGTGCCGCAAATAGATCGAGCAGCATTCGGACGACTTCGTTGCCACCATGGCAGTGCACCTCGACCCAGGGGGCGGGCTGGTTGGACTGAATGCTCACCACGACTTCGTCCGCGGTTTTTTCGCCGAGCCGGCCGAACCAGATGCGTCCGCGGTCGGGAAACTCTGGAAGCTGCCCCGATTGCTGCCCGGACGGATGGAACAAGGTGCGGATTGCCACGTACGCAGCCGGACCGCACAGGCCCAATGTCGCGATGGCAGCATTTCCAACCGGTGTCAGGCGGGAGACGAAGGTTTCATCTGCCGGTTCGGATGCATTCATGGGATTGCTTCAGCACTGATGCGGAGCCCTTCCAGCGTCATCTCACGCCAGAATTGCACCGAGTGATCGAGTACCGGCGCGATGAGAGACCCATTGCCACCCGTCAGAAAGATCTCAGGGTCGCCGTTGGTTTCGGAATGGCGGCGCAGTTCGCGCACCAGGGCCTGAATTCCGCCCGCCACGGCCCAGAACACACCGGCTTCGATAGCCATTGCGGTAGTGGTGGCCGGCATTTGTGGGTTTGGCCATTGCGGCACTTCGACCACCGGCAATTTCGCGGTGTAATCGTGCAACGCCTGCGCCATGAGCCGGAATCCTGGGAAGATGGCGCCGCCGGCAAAGGCGCCCGTCTCATCCACCCAATCGACGGTCACCGCCGTCCCCGCGTCCACAATGATGATGGGCGTTTTGGGGGCCACGCGCGTCTTGGCGGCAACCGCGTTCAGCAGCCGATCGATACCGACGCGTTCTTTATGAGGAACCGCCATGCGGATGGGCAACTGATCCCAGGAGTGCAGGAGAAGGACCTCGTCACCGCGCTCGCGGATCCATTCTGTCAATCGATCGCGCCTTGGGGGATGCACGCCGCAGACGACCCAGCGGTTCTTGCCGGTGGCGTTCCAGAAAGCAAGCTGTTGCTCCCACGTTGCGGTCGCATCCGGTTCCAGGGATGCAATCTCTGTCACGAATCCGCCCAGGCAGCGGCCCCACTTGATCCGGCTGTTGCCGACGTCCGCGACCAGGTCCGGCTTCATGATCTTGCCTCGACAGCAAAGGTATCGAGGAGCTCTACGACGCGTGCAACCAGCCGCGACAGTCCCTTGCCGGTGACCGCAGACACCCCCAGCACCTCCCGCTCCAGTGCCTCTTCCAAACCGGCACGAACCTCCTCGCTCCCCGGCAGCTCCGCCTTGCTCACGGCAACGATTTCCGGCTTTGTGGTCAGCACGCGACTGTGTTTCTCCAGCTCCTGGCGAATGACCTGATAGTTTTGCAAGGGATCGCTGCCATCGGACGGTAACGGCTCAACAAGGTGAATGAGCACGCGCGTTCGTTCGACGTGTCGCAAGAATTCGTGCCCGAGACCGACGCCGCTATGGGCCCCTTCAATGAGGCCGGGCAGATCGGCGAGCACAAATGCTCTCTCATCGCCGACGGTGACAAGGCCCAGGTTCGGGTGCTTGGTCGTAAAGGGGTAATCCGCAATTTCGGGTTGTGCCTGGGTTAGCCTGCTCAACAGCGTCGATTTGCCGGCGTTGGGTAACCCAATCAGCCCGGCGTCGGCAATCATCTTGAGTTCGAGAACGATCCAGCGCTCTTCACCCGGCGTTCCCGGCTGCGTCTCGCGCGGAGCCCGATTGGTCGATGTGGCAAATGCCTTGTTGCCGCGTCCGCCACGCCCGCCGCGCGCGACGACCACCTCTTGCCCCGGTTCCGTCAGATCGCGCAGGATGTTGCCGCGCTCACGATCGAAGATGAGCGTCCCGGGCGGCACCTCGATGATGAGTTCACGCCCGCGCCTGCCGTGGCAATTATCTCCACGACCGGGCCCGCCCGCCTGAGCCTTCCAGTGCTTCTTGTGCGCGATCCCTGCCAGGTTATCGGTGCCGGGCTGGGCACGGACGATGACATCGCCGCCGTCGCCGCCGTCGCCGCCGTCGGGCCCGCCGCGCGGCACGTACTTTTCCCGGCGGAAGCTGCAGCTCCCTCCGCCGCCGTCACCACCCTTGACATAGATTGCAACGCGATCGACGAACATAAGACACAGCCAGTGCTAGCAATTTGAGTTCGAGAGCCCGGAGGCAGCGTTTGGCATCCAGCCCTATCCTACGGCAGGCAGATGACGAATCCGCGCAGCAAGCACCAGTTCCAGCGCTGTTACATCATCATATAGCATTGCCTGCCCTCGGGCGCGGACGGCCGGTCTGCCACTTTTGGGAACGCCGAGCGCGAAACATCGATTCGCGAATGAACCGTACGGTTCAACAAACGGAGTGTGCTGCGGTGCGTTCCCAGTCGAAGCTTCGGCACAAGGGAAAGGAGTTGTTCTTGCGAAGAGGCCTAGTAGGCGTTCCTGTGGAATAGCCCCCTGAAGATGGTCATCCAGAGGATGCGGAAGTCCAACCACGGCGTCCAGTGGGTGATGTAATAGAGATCGTACTGGACCCGTTTACGCAGCGAGGTGTTGCCGCGCCAGCCGTGGACCTGCGCCCAACCCGTAATGCCGGATTTCACACAGTGGCGGGCCATGTAGTTTGGTATGGTCTTGCTGAACTGCTGGATGAACACCGGCCGCTCCGGGCGCGGACCAACCAGGCTCATATCTCCCTTGAGCACATTGATCAGCTGCGGCAATTCATCGAGGCTCGTGCTGCGAAGAATAGCGCCAATGGCGGTGCGCCGCGGATCGTCTTTGGTCGTCCAGACGGCACCGGTCTTCGTCTCGGCGTCGACGCGCATGCTGCGAAACTTGAGCATCTGAAAAGGCTGCCCGTTCAAGCCGCAGCGTTCCTGCCGGTAGAAGATGGGACCGGGACTGGTGAGCCTCACCAGAGCGGCGATGATCAGCATCAGCGGCGAGACCAGGGCAAGGGCTGCAAGCGAAAGGGCGACATCCATGGCGCGCTTGACCACGACGTTGAGCCCGAAGTGTGGACTCTCGCGCAAACCGATCACAGGCAGTCCGTCCAGATTGGTCGTTGTCAGCGACAGCCCGGCCAGATTGGGTACGTCGGCTACCAGGCGCACTTCGGCCAACGTCTGCGAAAGTGTGTCGAAGACGTGGCGCGCTTCATGATACCTGCTCAACGGCAACGAGATGAACACATGCTCGATGCCGTAGCGGGAGATGAGCCGGGGCAGCTCCGCCGTCGTTCCCAGAATATCAAGATCGCTGGTCCAGCGGTTTGGCTGATCCTCGACGAACCCCAAGTTGCGGATGCCCATCCAACTCGCATGACGCAAGGCCCAGGCGGTCTTCCGAGCGACGCGCCCCGTGCCGACGATGATCGCAAGACTCTGATTGTAGCCGCAGCTCCGCACGTAGCGGATGGCGTACCAGCTCAGGCGACGCCAGGTCAGGATGCCCGATGTGGTGAGCATCGTGAACAGGACCATGGTGGCGCGCGAGTCGTAGGGGTCCTGCCGGTAAAAAGTCGTGGCCATCACCAGCAAGGACAGAAGCGCCGTGCCCTTGATGACGCCGATCATCTCCTCACGGAATCGGCGTAAACGATGGATCGTATACTGTCCCGTAATGTGGTAGGCGACGACGCTGAGCAGCATGACGAGCGGGATGCTGCGGAAACAAAGGTAGATCTCGGGCGATGGCTTGTAGAGAGGAATCCAACCGGAATTGAAGCGCAGGTAATAGGCGCCGACCCAGGCCGCGGCCGTCAGAACCAGGTCCCAGGAGATGAACCAGACGACCAGGGCCTGGCTGCTGCGCTTGATCATGAACGGGCCCCGTCCGTAGGGTGAAAAGCAACATCCTTATTGCGGGACCAGGCTGGGGGCCTCCGGCAAGGCCCACCCACTCCCGTCGCACTGCCTTTTCGGCGACCTTGCCGCAGAGCAGGCAGCTTCGCGGGACCGAGGACATCTCCTAGCAGACGCCGCAGAGTATCAAGTGAATGGCTTTTAGCATGGCCGTTGGAAAGATGTCAAGGCGGGTCGATTGCTGGCGCGGACTGGGGCGCGCTGTACCGTAAAGTGCCACTTTACGGCCGTTAGCACGCTTGTTGGCCCACGCCCGCTTAGGGCCGCCGCCAATCCTCGAGTCGCAGCCCAGGGACCCACGCGAAGTGGGGCGTGTTTCCTGTAATTAGCACGCGCCTGTGCTCCAGAGCCGTTGCAGCGATGATGAGGTCAGCATCACCGTGCGCATGACCGCTTGCACAGGCGTCGGACCAAAGCTCGGCGGCGCGCGTCAATACGGCCATTCCAACGGGAAAGACATCGCTCGTATCCACGGTCTTTAGGAATCCGGCAAGCTGCCGCTTCGCCTCTCTAGCACGCAGGCCCCTGATTATCTCATAGGCAGTCATCGCGGAGAAAGCGAACCGCTGGTGCTCAGCCAGATACTGACGGGCCTTCATAAGGACCTGTCGGTCCTTGCGCTTGAGGACTTCAGAGAGGATGTCCGTGTCGAGGAGTGCCTCGTCCATGAGCTAGGGGAGATTGCGGGTCAAGTTGGCTCGGGTCTTGGCGATTTCATCGACGGCCTCGATCTCTTCGTCGCTCAGTCCGTCATAGACGTGTGTCCAATCATCCAGCTTCTGCGCAGGCCGGGCATCGGCAGTCCGCGGGACGGCAACTTCCATCACGCTGATGACGAGGCGCTGATTGGCCGCCAATTGCCGGCCGATGACATCTTCCAGCGCGCGCCGGTGTGGCGCGTCAAGAGTGGCTACGTCGATGTTCAAAGAAGTCTCCATTTTTTTGAGTATATCACCAAACGACGGGCCAGCGAAAGGGCTATGACGGAGAAACGGCCAGCGTGTTGATTGGGGAGACCTGCGACAACGCGCAGTGGTTGGTAGGCTGGTGATCAGCAAAGACCCTGAATCACCCTTCGCTTAATTCGGGTGCGCGCCGGCTTCGCGCAGACGGGTCCGCAAATAGCGGGCACGGGCGGCGTTCCGCTCTTCGCCGTCGAGCTGATTGCCCATCAGTTTTTGCAGATGGGCCGGCTGGGTGTTCAGGAAGAGCTCATTCACGGTGGCGATCGTGATTTCTTCCAGCAGCCCCATGTGGATACCCAGGCGGACGCTGGAAAGAAGGTCCATCGTTTCTTCGGAGGTCATCATGGTGGCAGATTGCAGGGTCCCATAGGCGCGCGAAACGCGATCCTGAAGGGCCTGGCGGTTCTCTCGAATGAGCGTGCTGCGGGCGTGGCGTTCGTACTTGATGATCTCCGGAATCACTTCGCGGATTTCCGAAAGGATCGTCGACTCGCTCTTGCCGAGCGTCACCTGGTTGGAGATTTGATAGAAGTCTCCCGAAGCCCTGCTGCCTTCACCATAGAGACCACGCACGGCGAGGTTGATCTTCTGCAGAGCGCGAAAAACCTTTTCAATCTGCTTGGTCCAACCCAGTGCCGGCAAATGCAGCAAGACGCTGGAGCGCATCCCCGTGCCGACGTTTGTCGGGCAGGCGGTCAAGTAACCAAACTCGTCGCTGAAGGCATAGGTGACGCGCTGCTCGACCAGGTCGTCCACGCGATCGATTTCTTGCCAGCCCTCGTCCAGCGACAGGCCGCTGCGCATGACCTGGAGGCGGATCTGATCCTCCTCATTGATCATCAAGCTGATGGTTTCGCGTTCATCGAAGGCGACGCCGCGCGGCCCCTCGGCGGCTGCGATTTCGCGGCTGATCAATTGACGTTCGATCAAGAACTGGCGGTCGAGGGCCGACAGGGCCGCGATTCCGAAATAGGTCAGCCGCGGGGTCATGTCCAACTTGGAAATGCGATCCCGGAGGAGACCTTCCATGTCGGTCTTCTGATGCGCGCTGGCCCGGTTGGTGAATGGGAATGCAGCCAGATTGCGAGCGAGACGGATCCGGCTGGACATGACGATGTCCGCCTCGGGGCCCGTGCCACGCAGCCATTCGCCACTGGCATGAGTCAGGTTATCCAGATTCATCCGTGGCTTCCTTCAGTCTT
>DATGZX010000025.1:0-9902 GCA_035296965.1 Gemmataceae bacterium | reverse complement strand
TATACTGAGCGCGGTCAAAAATGAGACATCGCCCCGTAGCCGCATTCGCCAGAATGCGGGCTATCTCACACAGTTCCCCCCGCATTCTGGCGAATGCGGCTACGGCCTATTGGCATCAGTATTGACCGCGCGCCGTATAGTTGCAGGCAGGGAGTGGAGTGTGAAGAACGGGTCGAAAGCGAAGTCTCAGGAGCTGGTGCCTCTGACGGCACATTCGCATTTGCTATACCACTTCTGCCGTATGCATCTGCCAGCCATCGCCATGGCTCCGGCCAGGGTCGCTTTCCATCTGCAGCGGACGTTCGATCTTTATGCCTCCAAGGAGAACGAGTCCGTTGATCTGCAAGAGTATCTGCTGCGCCTTTACCAGCTCGATTGGTTCATTGCCTGTGGTTGCCTGGAAGGAGGCCGTGCGGCTTGGGATCACCTCTTTGCCGCACATGCCGGGCGCGCGGACTGCTTGTTGATCGATGCACTGCGCGCCCGCGCAGTCCGGCTCTATCCCCGCAACGAGGAGCGCCAGGATAGTGTTGTGGACGAGTTCTGGAGCCATCTGATCGTTTCAGAGACGCCCGGTTCCGTGCCGATCTTGGCACGCTACGACGGCCAAAGGCCGCTCATTCCCTGGCTAATCAGAGTTTTTCAAAACTGGCATATTTCTCAGTTGCGTCACCATTCCGGAGCCCAGGCACTCCCCCAGGAGGATCCAGCTCAGCCTCCCCAGGAAGAGGCGGACGGACGCTGGCACGAAGAGTTTTGTCTGGCGGCACGCGAGCATCTGCCAGAACTGAACGACAATGAGTTGTTGATCCTGGGACTCAGACTTCGCTACCGCATGAGCCAGCGCGAGGTTGCGGCACTGCTGGGCGTCCACGAAGGCACGATTTCCCGACAGACGACGCACGTCCGCGACCGCCTGCTCAACGGCATCAGTCAACGTCTGATCGATCAGGGTTGGACGGGCGAAGACCTTTCCAATTTTGTGCTGCGGGAGATGGGCAGTCTGCTTCTGGACGAACCTCGGCTTTCCGCAAGCCAGCTGGCCGGCCTTTTGGCGGCACGAGGCAAGAGCCTGCCCATGCAACCTCCCGATAGTCCGTAGCGGGATCTTCAGACAACCCTATATATTGACTTATTGAACGCTTGCCAGCGGTCTTGTACGGCTTCCTGCCCTGGGGCCAGCCAGCCCAAGGTTGTTCATACTTGGCCGTGGTCTTGAGAGGACCAGCCTTTGGATGTTCTTTCAGCGGAAATTGTCGGCACGAGCGCGGCGATGCGTGAAGTCTATCACCGCACTCGGCTCGTCGCCTCCTCGCGAGCCAGCGTGCTGCTCATCGGTGAGACCGGCACGGGCAAGGAACTCATTGCGCGGGCCGTGCACCGCCTGAGCCCGCGGGCCGACGGTCCCTATATCCGGGTCAATTGCGGGGCTTTGAGCGAAAGTCTTCTGGAAAGCGAGCTTTTCGGACACGTCAAGGGTGCATTCACCGGAGCGATCGACAACAAGACCGGACGCTTCGAAGCCGCCCATGGAGGCACGATCTTTCTCGATGAAATATCGAGCATGAGTCCGAAGTTGCAGGTCAAACTACTGCGCGTCCTGCAGGAGCGGGAGTTCGAACGCGTCGGCGAGAGCAGAACCATTCGCGTCGACACGCGCGTGATCGGCGCCACCAATCAATTGCTCGAAGACGAAATCGAGGCAGGCCGCTTTCGCGACGACCTTTATTATCGCTTGAACGTCGTACCCATTCGCCTGCCCCCTTTACGCGAGCGCCGCGAGGATATTCCCGAGCTCGCCCGGTTTTTTCTTGGGCGCTACAGCGAAGAGAATCGCAGGGAAACCCCTGATCTCACCACCGACGTCATCAAGGTGCTCCAGGAATATGACTGGCCAGGCAATGTTCGTGAGCTCGAGAATTACATCGAGCGGGCAGTGGTGTTGTCGGACGGCCGACCTCTCATGCCTGAGATGCTGGCGATGCCGGGACGGGGCGACCGCCGCCTGCGGCCCGCAGGTTCGCGAGGCACCGACCTGATCGCCCTCATCCACCAGTTGGTGCGGACGGGCATCCAGACCATTCCCGCAGAGGACGGCAGCCTTTACGAACGCCTCGTCGGCGGCATCGAGCGGGAACTGATAGAGCAAGTGATGCAGGTTTGTGATCAGATCCAGGTCAAGGCTGCAGCGCGCCTGGGAATCAATCGCAATACTCTGCACAAAAAGTTGAACGAGTTTGCCCTGGATGGCGTAGTGGAAAACGGCTGAGCCAGGCAGGCCTTCGCGTTCTCCGATCGCGGCGCCCACCGAAGAACTATCCCTCATGACAATCGACCGGATCACGATCTTCTGTTTTGCCGCCAGTTACACACTGGCGCTCTGCCTGGAACTGCTGCAACTATTAAGGCCACGGGCATTCCAACGGCTTCTTTGCTCGATTTGCGGAATTGCGGGACTCCTCGCGCATACCCTCTTCCTTCTTGTCCAGCACCCTGCACTTGTTTCCCGGCAGGGATCGCTCCTATTCCTGGCCTGGATCCTGGCCGTATTTTATCTCTACGGCTCGATCCACTATCGCCGGTCGGCCTGGGGAGCATTCGTGCTGCCGGTGGTCTTGGGTCTGACAATCCTGGCGCACGCCTTCGATCAGCCCTCAAGCAGCAGTGCCGATTCACAAAGTATCTTCGCCCTTCATGGCGAGGGGTTCTGGCGAATGCTGCACGTCATTCTCTTCGTCCTTGCGTCCGTCGGCGTGTGCATCGCCTTTATCGCCAGCCTCATGTACCTGGTACAAGCGCGCCGGCTTAGGTCCAAGGCGATTCCCGGTCAGGGCCTACGGCTCTTCAGCCTGGAGAGGCTGGAAGCGATGAACCGGCGCGCCATCAACGCGGCATTCCCTCTGCTCTCCGCTGGGCTCCTGATCGGCATCGCCCTGATGCTAGAGGATCGCGATCGCTTAGAAGGCTGGACCGACCCAAGGATCCTGAGCACACTGGTTCTCTGGCTGGTTTTCGCCGTGATGCTCTATCTGCGCTACGGCGTGCACCTGCACGGCCGGCGCGTGGCACTGCTCACGATCGTGGCTTTTGCCTTGTTGCTGTTGACGCTCGTAACCCAGCACAGCCTGACGCCCGGGGGTAGGCCATGAGACTCCTGGCGGTGGGCTGCAGTCATCGGACGGCTCCCGTGGCCTTGCGGGAGCGCCTGGCATTCGATCAGGACCATCTCGTACGCGCTTTGGACCATTTGGTCACGCGCTATGGGTGCGAGGCAGTCATTCTCAGTACCTGCAATCGCGTGGAGCTATACCTCGCTCGCCTCGACGAACTGGCCGCACTCGATGGTACCTTGATTGTCGAGTTCCTTGCGGAATTTCATCAACTTGCCGACCTGAAGCTATCTCCGCATCTTTATGAGCATTGCAATGCTGACGCTGCCCGGCATCTGTTTCGCGTCGCAGCCAGCCTCGACAGCATGCTCATCGGTGAAGGCCAGATTGCCGGCCAGGTAAAGCACGGCTACGAGCAGGCACACGCGCGGGGCACGGTAGGACCGCTCCTGCATGGTCTTTTCCAGAGAGCGCACCTGGTGGCGAAACGCGTGCGGAGCGAGACCGGAATTGCCAGGGGGCATGTTTCCATATCGAGCGCGGCAGTGGAATACGTACGTCAGGTCTTCAATCATTTCGATGACAAAACCATCTTGGTAATCGGCGCCGGCAAAATGGGCGAGCTGACACTCAAGCACCTCCGGCAGCTCCAGCCGCGCTGCATCTTTGTCATCAACCGGAACATGGAGAAGGCAGAGCTCCTGGCTGCAGGATGCGGTGGAACTGCAGTTCCCTGGGAGCAGTTTGACGCAGTCCTTGGCAAGGCAGACATAGTCTTGAGCACTACAGGCGCTCCTCATCCGATCGTTTCTCTGGAGCGCTACGAAAAGATCCGTCAGAATCGCAGCCGCGGCCCTGTGGTGATTCTTGACATCGCCGTGCCCAGGGATTTCGACCCGCGCATTCATGACGGCGATTCCACTTGTTTGTTTAACATTGACGATCTCAAGCGAATCCGCGAGCAGACACTTTCCGACCGTCTGCACCACGTTGCGCCGGCTGAAGCCATTGTGGAAGAAGAGCTGGCGCGCTTTTGGAAGGATTGGAGCCGGCGCCGCCACGGACCGGTGATTGCCCGCCTGACCCAGGACTTCGAGGCCAAGCGTCGAGTTATCATGCGACAGCTATTCAGTCGACTGAACGGCCGTCTGACGGAGGAGGACCAGGAGCACATCGAAGGGGCCTTCCGCCTGCTGCAGAATCAGATTCTGCATGGCCCCATCTCTGCGCTCTCCGCAGAGACGCCTGAAAGCGGTAGTCATACATTACTCGATGCGCTACGGAAGCTCTTCCGATTGCAGGATTAGCCAACCCATTGCACGAATGGCGCACCAATCCGGGAACGTGATGCATGCAAACCAGTCTGGTCACCGGCGGCGCGGGGTTTATCGGCAGCCACCTGGTCGAGGCGCTGTTGGCCGAAGGGCGGCGCGTGCTCGTTCTGGACGATTTCTCCACGGGTGCCATAGCCAACCTGGAGCGGGTGAGGCAGCATCCTAATCTTCAAATCGTGATGGACAGCATCAGCAATGAAATCCGCCTTACGGAGTTGGTGGAGCAGGCGGACGAGGTCTACCATTTGGCCGCGGTGGTTGGCGTGAGGCTGGTGCTCGACGAACCGGCACGAACGGTCGCCACCCACGTGGGACCGACGGAGATGATCTTGCGGCTGGTCGATAGGCAACACAAACCCCTTTTCCTGGCCAGCACCAGCGAAGTTTATGGCAAGAACCCCCGATTGCCTCTGAATGAGGATGACGACCTGGTCCTGGGGCCCACTTCCAAGGGACGCTGGATCTACGCCTGCAGCAAAGCGCTCGACGAGTACCTTGCCCTGAGTTATCACAAGACCTCCGGGCTGCCGGTGGTAGTTGGGCGATTCTTCAACGTCGTTGGCCCACGGCAGGTTGGGCGTTACGGCATGGTTCTGCCACGTTTTGTGGATCAGGCATTGTCCGGAGGCCCCCTGGTGGTCTATGACGACGGCCAACAGGTCCGTTGTTTTGGTCATGTCGCCGACATCGTCCGCGGCATCCTGGCGCTCATGGCGTGCCCTGCTGCCCACGGAAAGGTCTTTAACCTGGGAAGCGACGAGGCCACGTCCATACGTGGGCTGGCGGAGCGCGTCGCTCGCTTCATCGACCCGGGATTAAGAATCGAGCACATTCCATACGCAAAAGCGTACGCTCCCGGCTTCGAGGACATCCGTTCACGAGTTCCCGATCTCGGCCGCATCCGCTCGACCATTGGCTTTGAGCCGCGATTTCGATTAGATGACATATTGCGAGAAGTGATTGCCTGGAGGCGCGGGCAGTCGCCCCAGACCTACTTCTGAGCTGAAAAGGGAATCCGAGCGCCTTCTTCCTATTTGCAAAGTAAGATTCAATTCCCAAGAAATCCATGGCTGAAGTGAGGCAAATCGAAACAATTCCTGTGATCTCTGAATCGGCTGAGCCCCGCCGGCGCCTGGAGCAAGCCGAGCAGCTTTTGGCATGCTTCCAGCAAGTGGTGGGGCACGATCTGCCGAATCACTTTATCTCGATTCAAGGTCTGGTTCGCGTCCTGGAATTCGAGGAAAACGCAAGGTTAAGTCCGCAGGGCCGGGATTATCTGCTGCGTCTGGCGACTAATGTCGGACGCATCCAGACGTTGATCGGCGGTCTCGCCGAGATAGGCCGAGCCCGCCGCGAAAACGAAGGTGATGAGCGACTTGTGCTCGCGGATGTGGCGCGGGAAGCTGCGGCGGAGGTCAATCATCTATTTCAGAGCGTCGCGATAGGGTATCATTTGCCACAGACGCCCTTCGTTCTCATTGTCCCGCGCTCGGGGCTACGCCGGGTTCTCGTTCACTTGCTGCGCAACGCCGTCGAGGCGGCCAGCCCTGGGCAGAGCGTTTGCATCGAATTCGGGACCCGAGCTAGCAAGGAGAAGGCCGAGTTCTGGGTGGCCGATAACGGACGCGGTTTGGCGCCCGAACGGTGCCAGCAACTCCGGGACTTTCTTTCGGGGCAAACATCGACTACGCCCGGACCGGGGCTCGGCCTCGTGCTTGTTCGCGAGGTCTTGAGCCGCTGGGATTGCTCCTTGCATGTCGAGTCGGAGCCGGGGCGTGGTTCGATCTTCACGGTTCGTCTGCCGCTGAAGAGGATTGGTTAAAGACCGAATGGAACCGGCATTGTGTGAGTACAACTCATGAGCATGGAATCGCATGGAGGAGTGACCACAAAGCCATGACCGACGCATTGCGTCTCTTCCTGGTCGAAGATGACGACGACATTGCTCTGCTGGTTACCAAGATCCTGGAGCGAGCGGGGCATGAAGTGACGCGCTGTCGCGCAGCAGCCGACGCCCTGATCGTTTTGGGGCACAGCAGTTTTGATCTTGTCCTGCTCGATCACCGCTTGCCAGATATGGCCGGACTGGATCTTCTTGATGCCCTCGTACGCGAAGGCATTGCGACCCCCGCATTGATGGTGACTGCCTACGGGGATGAACAGCTTGCGACGCGCGTGCTGCACGCCGGCGCCCTCGATTACGTCGTTAAAGACCCTGGCTTGACCTTCCTCGCCGAGTTGCCCAAACGTGTGCATGAGTCGGTGACCAGGCATCGTCTGCAGCAGATGAATCGCCTGCTCATCGAGGCCCTGGAGTCGGCACGCGACGGCATCATGATTACCGACTTGCAGGGTACGATTTTGCACGTCAACCAGGCCCTGGAACGGACGACAGGCTACACTCGCGAAGAACTCTGTGGACAGAATCCGCGTCTGCTCAAGAATGATCTTAATCCTTCGTCCCTTTATGCCGATTTATGGCGCACGATTTTTGCCCGGGCGAGCTGGCAAGGTGAATTGACAAATCGCCGCAAGGACGGCAGCCTGGTAGACGTTTCCCTGACCGTCTCACCCATCGTGGACGGGCAGGGACAGTTGACTCATTTCGTCGGCATTCAGCGCGATATCTCGGACAGGAAGTTTCTCGAGAGACAGCTCCTCCAGGCCCAAAAGATGCAAAGCGTCGGCACGCTGGCCGGTGGAGTCGCCCATGAGTTCAACAACCTCCTGGCGGGAATAAGCGGCTACGCCTCGCTCGGGCTTCGGGAACCGGGCACGTCCGGTCCGGTGCGTGAGTTCTTGGAGCACATTGTCGAGCTTTCCGAGCGGGCCGCATCGCTCACCCGGCAGATGCTTGCTTTTGCTCGTAAACCCGCCCTTGATCGCCGGCCGATCAGGATCGAGGAGTTGGTGCGCGCTACCGGGGAGCTGGTCCGGCGCACTTTGTATGCCGACCTGATCATGGAGGTCCAATCGCAAGCGGCAGTGGGAGACCCATTGCTGGTAGAAGCAGACGCGAATCAGCTTCAACAGGCCCTCGTGAACCTCGTCATCAATGCCCGCGACGCGTCTCTTGAAAACTCCCCTATTACATTGCGTCTTCGCAATGTCGTGTTGAGGGGAGGGTATGCAGCTTTCCCCGAAAATATCCCTGCTGGAGATTTTGTGATCCTGGAAGTAGTCGACCGTGGCTCCGGCATGACGCCGGAAGTCTTGAACCAAGCTCTCGATCCTTTCTTTACTACTAAGCCGGTTGGACAGGGCACGGGACTTGGCCTGCCCATGGTCTTCGGCATCGTGCGCGGTCATCAAGGCTACCTGGCCATCGACAGCGAGCCCGGGCGCGGAACGTGCATGGGCATCTACCTGCCGCGCTTGCTGGATACATTGCAAGGTAAGAGGCGCGCAAATTTTGAAGCTGGCCAGGTGCTCGAACCCGAGAGTGTGCCGGGCCGGCATATTCTGGTGCTCGACGATGAGGAGGCGGTCCGCGATGTAATGCGCCGGTTTCTGGAGATTGCAGGCCACCAGGTCACCTGCGCGTCGAGCAGCAGCGAAGCCGTGGATTTGCTCAACAAAGGCGAGCCTGTCGATCTTCTTATTCTCGATTTGATGATGCCGCGCGAAGACGGAGCGGGCGCCTTCCACCGCCTTCGCCAGGAGAGGCCCTCTTTGCCAGTGTTACTCTGCACCGGCTTGATGGTAGGCGATCCGCCGCCGGAGCTATTAGAGGCCGGGCCCGTCACGCTGATTCGCAAGCCGTTTCGCATGAACGAACTGTGGTACGCTGTGAACCAGGTCTTCGGTGCCAGTTACACGCCGACCTAGCCATTTCGCGCGAAATATCGTTTGGGAAGCTCGGCGCCTGCTACGTAATTCAGTTTTCCCACCTTGCACGTTCCGAGCACACTTCGACTGCAAGCATTAACTATTGCTATGAATAGACTTGCGTCGCAGTCAGTGTAAACCTTAGTCCAACCCGTTTTCAGCGCGCAGCGTACACGTCGCCTATTTCTACCATAGGAGTGGGTTTGGGAAGCGCCTGGCGTGGCGAGGCAGATTTGTCCGAGGTCCTTCAGCCGCTGTCCGCCTTCGCGAGTGGTGATTCGTTTCCCAGTTCCGCGCGTTTTTCAGGCGACAGGTTCCAAGGCAGGAAGGGTTGGATGTCGGTCGGCGCCTGGCCGCCCGCTGCAGCGCAGCTTTGCAAGTACCAGAGTAACCACAGGCGCGGGTTGATGTGCCACATTGTCAAGGTGGCCAAGAGCGAGAACAACGCGGCGGCCAGGCGGCCGCTCCACAACGAGGCGGAGCCGTAGTAGTTTTTCCGTCCCAAGGCCGGGCCACGCAGGCGGCGTTCCGAGACGTTGTTGTCCATGGGAATCCGCGGATCGTCCACGAACAGCGTTAAGCCGGACCAATGATCTTGCAGGCTGGTCAATACGTTGCGTTGCGGCTTGCGGAGTGCCGGATCGGCCAACTCGGCGGTGGCGCAGGCGTGCATCGCGGCGACCGCGGCCCGTAGCACGGCGGCGGCGGCGGTGTCGCTGGGATCCTGCACACGTTGGCGATTCAGACGGTACAGTTCGCGGATGCGTTGCAGCCAGGTCAGGGCCCACGGTGTTAACTCCGGCCAGCCTTTGCCGACACGCACAAAATCGCGACGCACGTGGGCCCAGCAAAAGGCCAGGAGCAATTGGCCATCCTTGACCTGGGCCATCGCTTTGTAGGCGCTGTACCGATCCACCAGTAACACGCCCTGGGCGTCGGCCGGGAAGTGCTGCTCCGGCACCACATGGCTGCGTGTGGGATCGAGCACATACACGACGGTGTCTTCGCCGCCAAAGACCCACAACCACCAGCCGTAGCCGGCTTTGTCCTTGTATTCCACGAAAACCAGCCAGCGGGTTTCGTCGGCTTGCGTGTACACCGACTGCCGGTTGCGTTGGATCAAGGCCTCCACGAGCGGTTGGAACAGCGGCTCCAACCGCCGCAAGCCGTCGGTCACCGTGCCGGCCGACAGGTCAAAGTCCAGCAACCGCCATTGTTCCAGCAAACGTTCCGTCGGCCGATGGCTGGCGAACTTGTCGAGCAAGATTTCCGCCCACACGGACACGCCCAAGAGTCCTTTGGGAATCAGCTTCGGGACCTGCGGCGCCGTGAAGGTCCGTTGCCCCGCGCACAGACACGTCCGCTGGTAGCGCCGCCGCTGCACGACACGCCGATACACGGTGGTCTCGATCTCGATTTGTTCCGACGTTTCGCTGCCGCAAGCGCTCAGCGGCCGACCGCACTGCGGACAAACCCGCTCGGCTTCCGGCAATTCGGCGACTTGTTCGCGGACAGGCAGGTGGCTATAGTCCCGACGCTGCGGCCCCGGCCGGCCCCGCTGCTGGCCCCGTGGCCGTGGCGACTGTGCTTCACTCGGATCTTGCAGTTGATTCGACCGATCACGCCCGGT
>DATGZX010000024.1:0-3431 GCA_035296965.1 Gemmataceae bacterium | reverse complement strand
ACGCCGCCCTCGGCCGTGGAGCAGGGATTCGGCCATGCCTGGATCACCATCGTCGATACCCACGTCACGACGATTGTCTCCGCTATGATTCTATTCATCTTTGGAACCGGGCCGGTAAAGGGTTTTGCCACGACGCTGGTGTTCGGTCTGGCGGCAAACCTGTTTACGGCGGTGTTTGTATCGCGTGTGATTTTCGATTGGGTGCTGAGCAGGAAGCAGCGCGGCGAAGCGTTGAGTATCTAAGGCAGTCGTCGGTCGTTGGTCGTTAGTCGTTCGCGGATTTCAAGGACGATGCACCCCGAATGACTAACGACTGACGACTAACGACTGATTTTTTGAAGGGATCGTACGCAGCGTGGAATTCTTTAGAGACACGAACATCGATTTCCTTGGGAAGAAGTGGTACTTCCTGACCTTCTCGCTGATCTTCAGCGTGGCTGGAGTGCTTTCCATGGCGTTCTGGCACGGCATCCCGCTGGGCGTCGATTTCCGCGGCGGGACGCTGGTCTACGTGAAGTATGCGCATACTCCCGATCCGTCCGCCATCCACTCGGAGATCGAGCGCGCCGGCTTGAAGAACGCCCGCGTTCAGAGGTACGGCCAGCCCGGCATTAACGAAGTGCTGATCGCCCTCGATATTCAGGAGACCAGCGAACAGGCTCTCGACAAGGGTAAAATCCAGATCCTTCAGGCGCTCGAAAGCCACGCTGCCCCCGGCAAGCAGGACCTCAACAACTCCAGTTCCTTGACGGTCGCGAATTATCTTCTGGAGAAGGACCCGCTTCACCTGGGATCGGGCAGCGAGGCCAACCCCCGCTACACTGCGATAGCTCAGGCGATTGTCAACTATCGCGACAAGACGAAAAGCGGCGTGCTCGGCTCCATTTCCAATGATGAGCTGAAGAGTGTGGCCGATCCTGCGGTCGTCGCCTCGCTCCAGGACAACTTCTACGTTTCGGACTTTGGTATCCGCAACGTCGAGATTGTCGGCCCGCAAGTGGGGCAGCAGCTGCGCAAGCAAGCTATCCTGGCCACCCTTTATTCGCTGGGCGGAATGCTGATCTACCTGGGGTTCCGTTTCGAATGGATCTACGGGGTCGCCGCCGTGTTGACGGTTTTCCACGACACTCTGATTACGGTCGGCGCCTTCTCGCTTTTGAACTGGGAAATTTCGCTGACCGTGATCGCCGCTATCTTGACCCTGATCGGATACTCCAATAACGACACCATCGTGGTGTTTGACCGCATACGGGAGAACATCAAGCTATTGCGGCGGGAAAAGCTGGCGGACATTGTCAACAAAAGTATTAATCAGACTTTGAGCCGAACGATCTTGACAGCGGGGCTGACTTTCCTTACCGTGCTTGCGCTGTTCCTTTTCGGCGGCGAGGTGCTGCATGGATTCAGCTTCGCCCTGGTCATCGGAATCCTGATCGGGACTTATTCCTCGATTGCGATTGCCGCCCCGATTCTGGTGGCGTACCAGGATTGGCGGGGTAGCCGGGGCAAGAAGCCGATTGCCATGCCGCTGCGGTCGGGCAGCGGCCCGGCGCAGCCGAAGGAAAAAGTTAAGGTCTGAATCCGGGCCATTTGGCGTAAAATCATTGACCTGCCCGGAGAGGCAGGAGTTCGCAGGGGGGAAGCTCGGAAAGAGTGGGAGCAAAGAGGATGTGGCCGGTGTCTAAATTCTCGTAATGCTCTGGTGTGCGTAGGAGAAGCTTATGTTTGAAGACAGCCTTATTGAGTCAGGGAATAGGTTCAGGGCTAAGCGGCGGTTGAGCACCACCATTCTGTCTTTCTTTGGGCAGTTCGCGCTCATCGGGATCCTGATCCTGATCCCGCTGATTTATACCGACGCGTTGCCCAAGACGCAGCTGATGACCTTCCTGGTAGCGCCCCCACCGCCGCCCCCGCCACCACCCCCTCCGGCGGCTGCTCCAGTTAAAGTGGTGAAGATGCAGAGCGAAGTCATCAACGGCCAGTTGCGTACTCCGACCAAGATTCCAGAAAAAATTCAGATGATCAAAGAAGAGGAAGCGCCCCCGGATCTGGGTAGTGGCGGCGTCCCGGGTGGCGTGCCGGGGGGCATTCCCGGAGGCTCGGCGGGCGGCGTGATCGGGGGCATCATCAGTTCGACCGCGGTTGCTGTCCCGAAAATCGCTACTCCGGCGCGCATCCGCGTTTCGTCGGGCGTGTCGACCGGTCTTTTGATCAAGAAGGTTACGCCTAATTATCCGGCCCTGGCAAAACAGGCCCGCATTCAGGGGCATGTGCTGCTACAGGCGGAAATCAGCAAGGACGGTACGATTCAGAACCTGCAGTTGATTAGCGGGCACCCGATGCTGGCGCCGGCAGCGATCGAGGCCGTAAAGCAGTGGCGATATAAGCCATATCTGCTCAATGGCGAGCCGGTGGCGGTGGAGACGCAGGTGGATGTGGTCTTTAGCTTGTCGGGAGGCTAGATTCTCCGGTGAGCTTTTTGAAGGTTTCAAGGTTGTTTCAAGGATCACAAGTCAAGATTGTTTTGGCTCTGAGACCTTGAAACTATGAAATCGCGTTCTTGGTTTGTGGCGGTTTAAGGCCCTCCCCGTCCCACCTTTTGCCGAGACGGGAAGCCATGGTGCGGTTGGCACGCGCGGGCAATTCCGCCCTTAGGTTTTCTTGCATCATTGGTTTTCTGCATCAAACGATTCTGATCATGCTGCGAACCGCTGGTTGGCAACAGTCGTTGGCAACAGGGGGCCCGGAATCGCTGTATAGTGGAATCACTGGCTGAGAAGAGTTCGAAGCGAGTTCTAAACAGTTCTGAGGAGGAGAAGCAACTCATGGTAGTGAACCTGGCAGCAGTCGCACTCTGTAATTTCCATCTTTTCGCCGCCTGGCTTTTTCAAGACAACAGCTCGGTCGGTTGGGACCCGATTTCGCTCTGGAAGCAGATGGGCATTCTGGCGAAAGTCGTGGTTATCATTTTGTTCATCATGTCGGGGTGGTCGATCGGCGTGATGATTGACCGCTGGATGGCGTTCAACGCCGCGCGCAATCAGTCCCGCTCGTTCGCTCCCGCGGTAGCCGGAGCGCTGCGCGAAGGTAAGATTGACGAAGCGATCAAAGTCGCCGAGCGCAATAAGAAGAGTCACCTGGCCAAGGTGGTCACCGCGGGCTTGATGGAATTCAAGGCCCACCAGGATAGCCCGGGTGAAATTCCGGGCGAGACCATTGAAGCTTCCAAGCGAGCATTGGAGCGCACCGAAGCCATCGTCCACGCCGAACTGAAGCGTGGCTTGGGCGGATTGGCGACCATCGGTTCGACGGCTCCCTTCGTGGGACTGTTCGGAACCGTGGTCGGCATTTTGAACGCCTTCAACGGTATTGCCAAGGAAAAGGCAACCGGATTGGCAGCGGTCGCGGGCGGCATTTCGGAAGCGCTCGTA
>DATGZX010000023.1:0-35100 GCA_035296965.1 Gemmataceae bacterium | reverse complement strand
GTTAAGCCTGCTCAAGCGGAATCCGGCCAAAACGAGCATCGCACGGAAACGCAAGGCGGCTGCCTTGGACACGGGTTTTCTCGAGGAAACCTTGGCTGGGGCACGAAACCTAGAGAAAGTTTGATGCGTTCGCCCTGTCTTCCGGGCGAAGGAATTTACAGCAATGTCTCGGAGTAGGTAGGGTACTCTTTGTAAAAAATGCGATAGTTATCCAACAACTCCTCGTCATCCAACTCGAACGCAAGATTCTTCAGGCAAAGCTTTTTGTCCAGGTTGCTGTCAATCCAATACTTCTCCCGAGCCGTGAGGGGAGGAACAGAAATTCTCAAATAGTCTGGTCCCGTCCTGACAAAACGGTGGCTAAGGATATTCTTCTCGGCAAGATTCTGAAGTTGTTCCCCGGTACCGATCATGCCGCCAATTGTTAGCATTGGCGCCCCGTCCGCGTAAAGGAAATGAAAAAGCTGTTGAAACTGCAAGCCTGTTCGAATTCTGATCGATTCCCGAATTCGCTCCATGACTACTTGGTAGAAAAGCGGGCCAACGTCCTTGCCCTCAAGATCATCGTCCGTCACTCGCCGACCTAAGTACTTCGTGAACCATTCATTGTACGCGCGGACGGTCGTCCGTCGTCGTTCTTTCTCGGACTGTGCGTCTACATCCGGATACTCTGCTGGCAGCCTGGGCCTCGCATCAATTGTGACGATGAAGATGCTCTGGGGAGCAAGGGTCGTGATACAGCCGTCTATGTCCCGCAGCATGTCAGGATCGAGGGCCCAGTCGTAGTCGAGCCACACGAGATATTGGGTCCGGGGGCGGATCTTCGAAATGTAGTCCGCAAGCCGCATGAGCTTTAACTTGATGAACTTGAAGGGCTTATTGAATTTCATCCGCTTGGGGGTGTCACTCCATTCCACGCAGACCATTTGCTGAATGAACAAATACTTATGGAACATGACAAAATCGACGTAATAGACAGAGCCGAACCCGAGATAGGCGTATTCGGAGATGGAACAGCCTACACGGGCAAGGCTGTGGAGCACCTCGATCATCACTTTTCGTTCCACCTGCTTTGAGGGGCGGAGGCCGTAGTGGAATTGTTTGAATGAGCTCGTTGGGCGGTCCATTACTTGCAGTGCCTTTCGTAGAATTCGTCGAAGGTTAACTCCCCCACCCGCGCGGCAGACGCGCCGGGTTTATTGATAGCCTCCTTAAGTTTCTTGATTTTTCTCTTTGGGCGTTTGTACTGAATCGAGACCAGATCGTCATCGGTTGTGCGAAGGAGCGTCGCCTCAAAGGCCTTATTCGGCGCGCTGGCGATGTCCTTGACCGGCCGGCCCCTCGCCTGTTGGAATACCTTGTGCTCGGGTTCACTCTTGGCCGGATCGTCCGGGTACATTCGGTTGAAGAAATCCAAGATGGGTCGACTCTGAATCCGCATTTCCGCGAGTGCTCGTTGATATACCGGTGATTCGCGAACAATGCCTTCTTTTGTCGTCTTCCAGGGAAGCTTGCGGACATCCTTTGACCTGAAGCACACGTACCCGATGAAATGGTTGAATTTGGAATGGAATGCCGGATGTTCGTTCACTCCCCAGCCAGTGTCGTCGGTTCGGTTCGCGGCGAGCACCATTCGCCCGTTGCAAAAAACGTACCACCCTCTTGGGTCTCTGTCGGTGGCGGGCGTGATTCCGGCCATGATGAGAATATCTACTCCGTCCTCTCTTGTGAGTTTGCGAACGGGTTGAAGTTGCTTTGACCCCCCGATTTCCGGCAGATCAGGCCTCGGCGTTGCGGTGTTAATTCTGATCCCGAGCCCAGCCTGTAGGAAGAGCGCATAGGCAGTCGCGATTCGCTTTTCTAGAATGTCCTGGAGCGCCTTGCTTCCAAATTGCGTGGTTATGACCGGGTAAAGTCTGGAGACTTCGAGCGAGGTGCCACCTGAGGGCCTTTTCTTTTCTCTTGCATACGCGAATGGGAAATCCCATTCGTCGGAGCTCTCCCATGAATCGACTTCGATGTTGATCTTCCACTCTTCCACTTGCGTGTTCGAAGAGACGCAGATGCTCCTGCCCATCTTGAAGAGGGCGCGCTTCATCCCGATTCCGTAGACGCCCAAGCCGGCGTGCTTCTTGTCTACGGTGGGCTTACCGAGGAGGAAGACCTGATTCCGAGCCTCCTCAATGGAAATCCCGCCGCAAGTATCGGAAATACTAAATTTCGAAGGGGTAAACTCGATGTTAACCTGCGCCCTTACCTTTGGTGGGCTCGTTCCATCAATCAAATGCTCCATCACATCGAGGTTTTCTCTCCTGATCAGGCTGTGGATCGAGTTGTCAACGAGGTCAAGGATGCAGTCGCTGAGGCTGATGTCTTGTGTGAGCATCTCTACGAAAAAAGCCTTGCTGGGACTGGCTTTGGCAGGTTCGGGATGGCCGTTCTTTTCATGCGTCTCGCTCGCCATTTTGATCGACCTTTCTCTTTCAGACCCTTTGCTTTTGGCGGTGGCCGCAGAAAGGGGCGCCCGCTAGCTTATCTTCTTCGTTCCGTTGTTGCGCTGCAACCGTTTTCACAGCTTGGCAGCTGGCAGCACAATTTGCGAAGACCCTCCAAATTGTAAGGCCGGAAAAACCGTACGCCGGGTATCCGACGCCGGTCACCGGGGGATCTCGCCATGCGGCACTCGCACCATCCGGCGGTGGCGCCAGGAAATCTCAAGCGGCTTTGAATTGGGCGACGAAGGGTTGTAAAGCTGGCCCTGCATCATCCAGACCACGAGCAGGGGATCTTCGCAGCGCGCCCTATGTTTCCGAAGGCCCCTATCAGCCTCAGGCGCGGCTGCGAAGTCGTGGCCGCGTGCGTGTCCAAGCGCTGGTTGGACATCCACCCATACCGCTCCTCGCGCAGCAAGTCGTCGAACGACCGGCACGTTAGCAGAGTGTCGTCGTCCAATCCCTGCACCAGCGCCTACCCCGACCCGTTCGGGCGCGGACTCCAGAAGACAGCTTCCCGGTTCGCATGACCCAAAAGCATGGAAACCGATACGAGTTTGCTGTAAACTCACGCACAGTCACTTAGCTCGCCTGCAAGTTCCCAGTCCTGCAGCCAGCCGATCACTCGGTAGCGATGCGACCGGCCAGTTCCTCCTGGGCGCGCTCCGCCTCCTCCACAACTCTCCGCGTCGGCCGCAGGGGGCCCAGGCGCAGAACCTGCGGCCAACTCAGCATGACCGCAAGCACGACCAGGATCGTGCCGATGCCGCCGCCGACCACGGAAATGACGGGACCAAAGAGCTGGGCGGTGATGCCCGACTCGAAGGCTCCCAACTCGTTCGACGAGACGACGAATATCGCATTCACGGCGGTGACCCGGCCGCGCAATCCATCGGGAGTCAGCACTTGCACGAGCGTGCTGCGGACGACCACACTGACGTTATCAAACGCCCCCGTAAGCGCCAGCAGGCCGAACGAGACATAGAAGTTTCGAGACAAGCCGAAACCTATCGTGGCTGCCCCAAAACCAGTCACGGCCCAGAGCATCGACCAGCCGGGCCGCCTCATCGGCGGGCGGTGCGCCAGGAGCAGCGCCGTCGTCAGAGCGCCCAGCGACGGCGCGGCCCGCAGCCAGCCCAGTCCCGTCGGCCCAACTTGCAAAATGTCCTTGGCGAAAATCGGCAACAGCGCTAGTGCGCCGCCGAGCAGCACGGCGAAAAGGTCGAGCGTGATCGTCGCCAGCACCGGCTGGGTCGCCCAGACAAAGTGCAACCCTGCCAGAAACGATCGCAAGGAAAGCGCCTCGCGCGACGGTCCCCCCGCGCGTGGCTTGATGAGAGCGATCAGGCCGGCGCAAGCGAGCGAGAAGAGAGCCGCCAGCAGGTAATTGCCGGCTGCGTGCCCCGTCACGGCAATCACCAGCCCGCCCAGGCCGGGCCCGACCACGCTGGCCACTTGCCAGGAGCTGCTATTCCACGTGATCGCGTTGTGCAGCTCCGACTCGGTAACGACCTGGGGCAGCAGCGACCAACGGGCTGGAAAGTTGAACGCGCCGCACGTTCCGATGAAGAGGAGACATAAATAAACAAGCGGTATCGGCCCCTGGTAATACGAAAGTAGAGCCAGACCTAGCGAGGCGAGGGCCATGCCGGTGCGGGACACGATCAGCAGATACTTGCGGTTGTATCGGTCGGCGACGTGGCCGGCCGGAAGGGAAAGTAAAAGGAACGGGAGGAATTGCACAAGCCCGACCAATCCCAGGGCGGTGGCGGAGTCGGTGCGCTGGTACAGCTCCCAACCGACGGCGACGCTCTGCATTTCGCCGCCGGCGCTCGCCAGCAAGGTGCCGAGGAGCAGCCGGCGGTAATTGGGATTTCGTAACGCTGCGTAGGCGTCATGACCGTCCGGCATGCCAGCTCCTCGGCGTGAAGGCAGTCGATCTCTTGCGTGCCGTCCTTCGCTACCTGGTGCCGGAGAGCTTCAGGGCCGCGCGGACTGCGGGCGGCAGCACATGATCATGATACTGCACCTGCAACCGACGGCGAGCATTCGTTCTTCTTGAAGAGATGGCGGCAGCGGCGAACACTTCTACCGGTTCAGATAGGAGACCTCGCGGACGTTCTGCTCGGCGACGGTGCGGCTGATCTTTTCCGCGCGCAGCAGCCGGCGCACCGATTCGTCGAAGCTGATCATGCCTTCTTCCCGGCCGGTCAAGAGATAGTTATCGATGCTCTCGAGCTTGCCCAGGCGAATGCCGCTGGCGATTGGATAGGTGTTCCACAGCACTTCCAGCGCCAGGTGCCGCTTTTCTCCCCGTTCGACGCCGGGCAGGAGACGCTGGCTCACGATCGCCCGCAGGCTCATCGCCAATTGAGCGCGGATGTCGCGCTGCACATCCTGGGGAAAGAGGTCGGCATAGCGCGTGATCGCTCCCTTGGCGTCGCGCGTGTGCAGGGTGGTGAACACCAAGTGCCCCGTCTCCGCGGCGCTGAGCGCCATCTGGGCTGTCTCTTGATCGCGGATCTCGCCGACCAGGATGACGTCGGGGTCTTGCCGCAGTCCATACTTGAGGCCGTCGGCAAACGTGAGAACGTCTGTACCTACCTCGCGCTGCGTGACCACCGAGTTGGCCGCTCGGGGGAAAATGTATTCGACCGGCTCTTCCACCGTGATGATGCGGAAGCCGCCGGACTGATTGATCAGGTTGACGATCATCGCCAGCGTCGTCGTCTTTCCCGAGCCGGTGGCACCGGTAACAATCACGAGCCCATCCCGCAGAAAGGCGAGCCGTTCGGCGAGCGCTTTGGGAAAGCTTGCCCATTCGAAGTCCGGAATGGTTGTCGGCACCACGCGCAGGCAGGCGCCGAGCTGCTGGCCCGTCTGGAACAAGTTGGCGCGGAAGCGGCAGATGGTTCCATCCACATCGACATGGAAGGAAAAATCGAGATTCTTCTGCGTATGCAGACGATCGAGAGCTTCCCTGGGACAAAGTGAGTTGAGGATGCGCTGCGTCTCTTCCGCTTGCAACGGTTCATCGGGCAGCTCCGTCAGGTCGCCGTGCAAGCGCATTACCGGGGGGTGTCCCACGATGAGGTGCAGGTCCGAGGCGCCGGCGGCGACCGCCTGGCTCAGCCAGTTACGGAGCTTGTTGTGAATGGGAGGCCTGTCGTGCGCTGGTTCCTTCATGGTGTCCCTGGTCTGAATTCGTGCACAAGCGCCACTGCGGGCGCAAACGGCGAGTTTAACCGCTAAAAGATGAGAAGTCGATGAAGGGCAGGCGGAGCCACGATATCTCGCGGCCGCCACGAAATATCGCGGCGGAACTGTCCCCTCCCGGAAAGGTGCTGTTTTGTGCAAATTTGCCTAAGTGAGCGGCGAACAGTACTTAGATCTTTCCACGCTGCTCGGTAGCGGCATGGAACGCCAATTGCTAATAAGTTGGGGCCTCTTGCAGCAGCGGCCCAAGCTTGTCTCTGCACCGTCCCGTCGTTCTAGTCTCCGAGGGTTTGCGAATGAAGGCTTCACTCAGTCTTTGGTTGCTTCTGCTGCCGGCACTGGCGCTGGCAGGGTCTCAAGAGAAGCCGTCCCCGATCGGCAAGAAAATCGACAACTTCAAGTTGCGCGATTACCGCGGGGCCGAGCGCTCGCTGCAAGACTTCAGCGATCACAAAATCGTTGTGGTGGCCTTCCTTGGTACCGAGTGCCCTCTTGCCAAGCTCTACGGGCCCCGGCTTGCTCAATTGGCTAAGGAATTCGGGTCCAAGGGCGTCGCCTTCGTCGGAATCGATGCCAACGAGCAGGACGCGCCCTCCGCGATCGGCGCGTATGCAAAAGCTACCGGCCTCGACATTCCCATCCTGAAAGACCCGAACAACAAGGTTGCCGACCAGTTCGGCGCCGTGCGCACGCCGGAAGTCTTCCTGCTCGACGCCGACCGAGTCGTCCGCTACTGGGGCCGGATCGACGACCAGTACGGCATCGGTTTCCTGCGACCCAAAGTGACCGAGCGCGATCTCGCCGTGGCGCTCGAAGAAGTGCTGGCCGGCAAGACAGTCAGCAAACCGGTCACCCAGGCGCCCGGCTGCTTCATTGGCCGGGTGAAGCCAGAAGCGAAGAACGGCGAGATCACCTACAGCAAGCACATCGCTCCCCTTCTGCAGGCCCACTGCGCGGAATGCCACCATCCGGGCGAAATCGGCCCGTTTTCGCTGACTTCTTACGAAGAGACCATTGGCTGGACCGACACCATCGCCGAAGTGATCCGCGATCACCGTATGCCACCTTGGCACGCCGATCCCCACTACGGCAAGTTCGCCAATGATCCGCATCTGACCGAAGCCGACCGCAAGCTAATCCTGGACTGGATCGAAAACGGCGCTCCACAAGGCGATCCCAAGGACCTGCCCAAGCCGGTGGAATACGTCCAGGGCTGGCGCATCCCCAAGCCGGACCTGGTGCTGTCGATCCCACGCGTGTTCCAGGTGCCGGCGACGGGCGATGTTCCCTACGAGTTCATTGTCGTGGACCCCGGATTCACGGAAGACAAGTGGGTGAAGGCCGCTGAAGTCGTGCCGGGCAACCGCTCGGTCGTGCACCATGTGCTGGTTTTCATCCAACCTCCTGGGACTGGAGGTCACGATAAATACGGCGGCTTCGCTGCCAACTGGTTGGCCGGCAACGTGCCCGGCGCCCGCCCGATGATCCTGCCGGACGGCATGGCCAAGCGGGTACCCGCAGGTTCCCGGCTGCTGTTCCAGATTCATTACACGACCAACGGCCGGCCGCAAACCGACCAGACCCGCATCGGTTTGGTGTTCGCCGACCCCAAGACGATCAAGAAGGAAGTATCCGCGGAGATGGCGGCCAATCCCCGGATACGCATCCCCGCCAACGCGGCGAACCACCTGGAAGAAGCTGACAACGTCATCGAGCAAGACAGCCTGCTGCTTACGATGACGCCTCATACCCACCTGCGCGGCAAGACGTTCAAATACGTGGCCTATTATTCGGACGGCAAGCAGGAAATCCTGCTCGATGTGCCGCATTACGACTTTAACTGGCAGAACACCTACGTCCTCGCCGAGCCGAAACTGTTGCCCGCGGGCACGCGCATCCATGTAGAGGCGCATTACGACAACTCGAAGAGCAATCCGTCGAACCCCAATCCCGACACCGTAGTGCGCTGGGGCGACCAGACCTGGGAAGAAATGCTTATCGGCTATTTCGACCTGATTCCCGTCGATCAGGATCTGCAAAAGGAGCCGCTCCCTGTCAGCAAGTATGTACACAAGGAAGGGCCCGCGCTCGATGCCAAGCTGAAGGAGCTGGCCCAGCACGCCCTCGAGTCGGACGAGGCGTTCGCCGCTTTTGCCAAGGCCGTCAACAAGGCCCTGCCGCAGGTGGATCGCGTTTGCGTCACCGATTACAGCGGCGGCCAGCTCAAGGTCGAGCGGGCAAATTATTGCGGCTCGGTGAAGTCTGAATTCGCGCTTGCCGGCTTCCAACACGACGGCAGGGTTATGGCCCTGGGTCATTTCGCTCTCATTGGCGGCTTCCAATCGCTGCCCGACCTGAAAAAGGCCCGTGGCGGCGACATGATGATGATCAGCAAGTTCCTTGGCTCGAGCGCCCACGTCCCCATCGTGATCGAGGGAGGCAAGCCGGGCACGATCAACTTCTGGAGCAAGGAGCCCAAGGCATTTCCCAAGGAAACCAATGACCTGCTGAACGCCATTGCGGAAGCGGTTGTAAGCCGGAAGTGACGGCCGGGAGCTGATCACACGGTCACATACTAATCTCAAGACACAGCCCGTCCATTAGGATGGGCTGTGCTGTTTCCAGACGCGATAGAACCGGCTAGGCAAGTTTGGACTGCGGCGTTTTGCCGCCGCTTTTGTTTTTCAGACCTCCAGGAGGACTCGCTTGCCGGGCACTGCCTTCATCAATGCTCCCAAATGGTGTCCTCATGATTCTGCCGGACCGAAACCGTTATTGCTGTTCCAGTTGGAAATAAGATATCCCAAAGAGAGGAAACAAAAGCGGCGGCAAAGCGACGCACTCCAAAAGGGACTACCGCTTTGTCCCACCTAAAACGATGCCAGCTGATCTGAGTGTCTTCCCCAAGGATTATGTCGAGGGTCGCGACCGCTTCCGCACGGCTGCCAAAGCCGCCGGATGCCGGCTGGAAGCCCACGCCATCGACGCCAAGGGTCCAGACGGCGGGGAGCTAACCATCGATGTTGCGTTCCGCGATGGCTCCGGCATGGCCCAACGGGTCGTCATCGTCTCATCGGGTCTGCACGGGGCTGAAGGCTTTTTCGGCTCCGGCATCCAGACGGCCTGGCTCGAAACAGTAGGCCAATCCTGGCAGCCGCCGGCTGGAGTTCGTCTCATCATAGCGCATGCCTTGAACCCTTACGGCTTCGCCTGGCGACGGCGCTGGGACGAAAACAACATCGACCTGAATCGCAATTTCCTCATCAACCGCGACTTCCTGTCGGACGATCCGAAGTACGCCCACAGCCGAGATGTCTACGCGTGCCTGGATCCGCTCCTGAATCTGAAAAAGCCGCCGTCCCGCCTGGAGCCATACACGCTCAAAGTAATGCTCACGATCCTTCGCCAGGGACTGAAAGCACGCGGCCAACTGCCGGCAAGCCAACGTCCCGGAGCCTGGGCGCTAGGCCGGCTTTTCGATCTGGGACTGGGAGAGTTTAAAAAGACGCTCCCGGTCGGGCAGTATGAGCGACCGCTTGGTCTCTTCTACGGCGGCAGTGGACCGGCAACCGCGACGCGCATCATGCAAGCCCGGCTGCCGGAATGGGTGGGCAATGCCGCGTTCGCCCTGCACATCGATTTCCACACCGGTCTCGGCCGTTGGGCCGACTATAAATTGCTACTCGACGACGGTCCCGACACGGAAGCGGCCCGCTGGGTAGCCGACAAGTTTGGCGCCGACGTCGTAGAACCGATCGACGGCGCGACGGCTTATGCGGCTCGTGGTTCCATCGGGCAGTATTTCCAGTGGGCGCTGAAAGAGTGCCGTTACCACTATTTCTGTGCGGAATTCGGCACGTACTCACCCATGCGGGTGCTGGCCGCGCTACGGGCGGAGAACCAGGCCCACCACTATGGAAGGCAACCCGGCCAATCCTTGGAATGGCCCAAACGCCAGGTTGTGGAGACATTTTGCCCGGCTTCACCGGCATGGCGTGGCGAGGTGCTGGAGAAGGGCTTGGGCATTCTGCAGCGCGCACTGATGGTGACGACGAACTCCGTTTGAAATAATGAAGGACCCATTGTTGCCAGCTCTGCTCCAGTGCCCTCAAGGCAGGCTGCCCGAATTGCTGTACAAGAGCGTCGAGCCCGTTTTTGTCCTGGATTGGAATTCGGAGGCGACCAGACTAAATTTGACCGGCGGCCACGACTTCCACAGGGCAAGTCAACGACCGATAGAGTACAATAAGATGCGTCCAGAATGGTGTCCCTGGGAGGATTCGCGGCGTGACAAGGATGGACTTCGAACCGCTTACTGTCTCAGTCCCGTTGCGCGAGGAACCGGCTGGCGTGTTCCGCGTCGGCCAGAGCCGAGTGCTTCTGGAACTCGTGCTCCGTGCCTTTAAGAATGGTGCGACACCTGAGAGTATCGTCCTGTCTTACGACACGCTGAACCTGGTTGATGTCTACGCAGTTATCACGGGCTATCTGCTCAATCCTACTCCATTTGACGAGTACTTACGGCAATGTGATGAAGCGGCGTCGCTAACCCGACGGAAGATCGAGGCGAGTCAGGGACCGCAAACCAACCTGCGCGAAATACTGCTCGCCCGAGCCAGGGCCAAGGTGTCGCCTCGTGGCCAAGCTTCTCACTGATGAGAACTTTGACAGCACTATTGTACGCGGCCTGCTGCGCCGTAATCCAGGACTGGATGTGATTCGAGTTCAGGACGTCGACCTCGAAGCCACACCGGACCAGGCCATCCTGGAGTGGGCAGCAGACGAAGGTCGGATTCTGCTTACACACGATCGCGACACGATGCCCAACTTTGCCTACGAACGCGTGCGCGCCGGTCAGCCTATGCCAGGAGTTTTCCTCGTCAGTGACCTGATGCCGACTGGCCAGGCAATTGAGGAAATCTTGCTCGCCATCGAGTGTCTCAGTGCGGACGAATGCCAGAATTGTGTCCGCTTCTTTCCTCTCTAATCTCCAGGTGCGAAGTGAACCAAAGAGGGATGCGGCTAAGCCCGCCCAAGCGATTCCAATCCTGGCGGCAGAGGTACACCGTGATAGGGACGCGGCTGAAGGATCCGTACGAACCAGGTGGATTTATACAGGGCTTCGGTGCAAGCCAAAGGGAGTAATGCATGTGCCACCGCTTGATAAGATCTTCAGCGGTGCGAGGGTTTCCTGACTCCGCACCCGGATCGACCGTAAGTCTCCTCAAACTCGGAGGAGACTTGTGGCCATCGCTTGTGGCGAGGTCCAGAGACCTGCGCCGAGCACGGGAGCTCTCCGCTGATCGGCCGACGCCTCAAATCCCTCGCCCCTGTCCCCTTCTCCCTAACCCCTCATCCTTGCCCCGCGGGCCGCTGGCAGATTGAATATATTTATACGGGCGTCCCGGAGGAGGAGAGGACAATGAAGAAAGCTGTGTGCATTTGCATTGGCCTTGTGGCGGCCCTTGTCCCAACGGCCGCTCTGGCGATCAAACACGATCCTTCTCAGGAAGCGGCACATCATCCGGAGGCGGTGCTCATCGCCACGAAGAACAGCCATCCCAACCGGACCGGCGCTGCTTGTGGAGTTTTGCTCGGTCCAACCGAGGTGCTGACCGTGGCGCACGCAGTGTCGGGGTTCGAGAGCTGGGAGGTTACCGCACCCTACGCGCCCGGCGGAGCAGCTCATGCAGCCGGGAAGGCGCTTCACGTTCATCCGGATTACAAGCCGGGCAACACGGAGGTAGATCTTGCCATCGTGACGCTCGACCGCCCGATCAAAATCAAGGGAGAATGGCCGACTTTGCCCGCCGGAGGCCTCTGTCCCCTGGAGACGCCGTTGCTCGTGGTCGGCCGCGTAGCGAACGGCAAGGCATCTGAGAATCAGCTCTTCCAGGCATCATCCATCCTGGTGGCCGTCCAGGGCGACACGAATCTCTATGGCGGCCATCCCCACATCTGTGAGCCGGGCGATTCCGGCGGCCCAATCTTCCTGGTCAAGCACGAACACGAACTGGTCGGCCTGGTGTGTGACTCGCAAAGCTTTAGCCGGGCCAACGTGCCGACCGACATCTTCATTCCCCTGGGCGGCCGGAACAGGGATTGGATTACCAAGCAACTCCCCCGGCGGTCCGGTGGAGAAGTGCAGAAACCCTAAATCACCGTGCCGGGTTTGGTTGCAAGAATGGGTTGAGGAAGAGCCCTGAGACCTGCGAAGGACGTGGCGAACCCGGTTGAGACGCGCGCAGGGTGCCATGCTTTCGCGAGGTCTTGCAGGTTTAATCCATTATCTCCAGTAGTCGCGAAAGCATAGCGCCCGGCGTTGGGCGAAAGAATCGTGGCCGTCCGCGCACCCGGATGATCACAAAGCCGGTTTCGTGAAATCTACCGTCAGAGCATCACCAGGGTGCACAATAAGGTGTCGTGTTTGCGTCACCACGCGGCCCCCTTCGCGCCAAGTGGCGCGAATGTCGTAGGTGTACTCCCGGCCGGGCGTCAGCAGCGGCGATATGAAATCGCGAGCTGCCCCGGTCTCGCTAGTGGGTACATCCTGGAACCAGAGTTGTGCACTTGCAGGCACGTTGACACGGATGCGCGCCACACTCTGAGTCACAGGGGCGGGCTGGGCTTGATTTGCGTAATACCCCTCCGGAGTGGGGCCCAAGGCGCTGTAATCATACGGCAGCGTATTGTCATAAGGTGGTGTGGAATAAAACGACGAGTAGCCCGAATCATACGGGTAATCGTACGCTCCATAATATCCCGGGTAGTAACCGCCGTAATACCGGGGATAGTAACCCCATCCTAGTCCGCCGTAGAGCCCGGGATAGCCACCCCAACCGCGGCCATACGAGCCGCCTCGGTTGTAGTACCCGCCTTGATAAACGCCGCCGCGATAAGCACCACCGTGATAGGTGCCGCCACCATGGTATGCGGCTACATGTCCACCGCCGTGCGAGCCACCGCCGTGACCGCCTCCTCCGCCGTGATGCTGCGCCAGTGCGTTCGTCGGGCTTAGGGCCAGGGCCGCACTCAGAACAGCCAGGGCCCCCGCTGACTTGAGAATTTGTCCGAACATGACGTGCCTCCGATTTATTCCTCCGCCGCCCCGGAAGCGCCGAGAAAGGGCAGCCGTGGATCAATGCGAAGGCAGGTCCACAGACACTTCAAAGGCAGCAGCTCTGTTGCTCCAAGATCAACTGCCCTCTCTATCAGTCATTATTCGCAAGTCGCGTGCCAAAGAAAATGGCGAACGTGTTCAAACTGGGGATTGCTGGTTTTGTTCCGGAGTTTGGGTACAAGTCCGTAGAGTGCGTCAAGCGTACTCGCGCCGACGCACCAATCCCAGGACGGTGCTATCGCGTTGGACAGCTACAAGTGGCGCGTTTGGAAAAAAAGAGGCCACGTAGCTCGAAGCTGTCGCCCATCAGCTTCAAACCGTCATGGCCTCACCAATATGATCGTGCGAATGGGAGATTTAATCCATCCGTAGAATTACGGAATTCTTGAAGCAGAGGAAACCACGCCGATAACTGCGGAGCGAACTTGCTGTGTGGCAGTTTTCTCGAGTGGCAGAGGCTTGCGGTTCATGGCTCCCTATCGTTCTGAGGTAACCTGGCCGAGCTACCTGGGCTGCCCGCAGGCAGTTCTGCCGTCACGCGCGTGCCCCCGCCCGGCCGCGAGGCAATCTCCAACCAGCCGCCCAGCAGCACGGCACGCTCACGCATCCCCGACAAGCCGCTGGACTTGCCTTCTGCTCGGACTCGTTCCGACGGAAAGCCGACTCCTTCGTCTTCGACCTGCACGTTCAGGTTCCGCTGTTCACACCACAATCGCACAGCCGCCTGGCGGACCCCTGCATGCCGGGCGACGTTGGTCAGCGCTTCTTGAACGATCCGGTAAGCCGCCGTCTCCACCTCCGGTTCGAAACGCCGGTCCAGCCCGCTCTGCTCGAAGGCCACGCGCACGCCTGTCTGCGCCGCATAGCGGTCGATATGCCACAATAGCGCCGGGACCAGCCCCAGGTCGTCGAGCATGGTCGGCCGCAGGCGCAAAGAAAGGTCGCGGACGCGGCCGGCAAGGTCTTTGAGCAGGGACTGGGCTTCCGTGAGACGGGTGCGTACGTCGTGGGGTAACGATTGGCTGACCGTGCCCAACGACAGTTTCAGACCGGTCAGGACCTGGCCGACTTCGTCGTGGAGTTCTCGAGCGAGGTAGCGACGCTCTTGCTCCTGAACTTCGAGCAACCGCCGGGAGAGGGCCTGGAGCTGATCGGCGTACTTCTTGAGCTCCTCCTCGGCGCGTCGCTGTTTGGAAATGTCCACGGCGATGCCGCCCACGTAGCGGGCGCCGGACGCATCGCGGAAAGGAAACTTGAAGGTCTGCCAGTATTGGGAGCTGCCGTCGGGATCCGGTGTCATCTCGCCGAATTCCAACGTAACACCAGCCGCCAGCACGGCCAGGTCTGCATCCCGAAAAGCCTGGGCAAAATGCTTGGGCCAGAGGTCGAAGTCGGTCAGGCCGACCACGTCCTGCAGCTTCCTGCGAAAGCGTTCTTCGAACACCTTGTTGATGTAAGCGTACCTGCCCTCCTCGTCCTTGATGAAGGCAACCGCCGGACTGTTGTCCATGAAATCCTTGAAGCGGGCCTCGATCTCGCGGCGCGCGGCTTCCACACGTTCATGCTCGGTAATGTCCTGGACCGCGCCGAGAAGACGCGTGACCCGGCCCGCGGCCGAATCCCAGATCGGCTGCGTCAGATAGCGGATGCTTCGGATCTCTCCGGCTTTCGTGATGATGCGGATCGCCTGTACGTCCCGTTCCCCGGAGAGAAGGCGGGGTAGTCTCTGATAAGTGCCGGGCAGATCTTCGGGATGGATGAAGGCTGCCCAGCCCCCCAGCTTGCGATTCTCCTCGAACGTATATCCCGTGACCCGCTCAAAGCCGGCGGTGACCGTTTCCACCTCGACGTAACCGTCCGGATCGACGCGCGCGCTGTAGGCGTAGTCGGAGGTAAGTTCGGAGATGGCGCGATGCCGTTCCTCACTCTCGCGCAACTTGTCCTCGGTCTGGCGCCTCTCGGTAATGTCACGCCCGTGAATGGTCAACCCCTCGGCGCGAGGATACACGGTCACCTCGTACCACCGCCCGGAAAAAATGTTCTGGCTCACGAAGTGGACCGTGGCTTGTTCCGCCAGCGCCTTGCGGCACTGGGCCTCGGCCTCCGTACCCAGGAGGCTGGGGAGTTCCGCCCATAACGTGCGACCGAGCAGCGCTTCCCGCGGCAGCCGCATTTCTTCCGCAACCCGACGATTCGCATAGACGAAGCGCCAGTTGCGGTCGAGGGCGATGACGACATCGCTGATCTGTTCGAAGATATCGGCCAGGCCGGGCGGCAGCTGATGAGGAATGTTCCCTGGCCAAAGCTGCGAGTCATTCGTGGGCATTTCTCGATCCCGATCGTCCATTCAGACCTCGGCGCTGTCAAAAGGGAGTTGGAAGCTCCTGCGTAAAGCCATTCTAAACCATCGGACGGGATACGACAGCGATGAACCTCCCGTAGCTCAAACTGCCAGCTTGAGCTACTACCCCTTTTCAGGCTGTCGGATTTCTAGATAGCGCTATCCAAAAGCTAGGCGGTTTTGGATTGGACCAGAACTGCCCCATGCTGCCGCGCTTGATGTAACACTCGAGCGCCGTATGGCTTGTGTAAGCTCGCCGGCCGACAGCGCTGGGCGGCACCGGTTTTGCAGGTTCCCGTCTGTTCTACTCCGTGACAAATTCTGGCCGGGGTGAATCGCCGCCGGCGCGCATGGAGTTCGCGCGCGATGCTCGATCCCCAAGTCGCCCGGTGTCGCACTACTCCGCGAGCCCCAGCCGCCTGTGCACGTTGAATCCGGCACGGCGCGAGCCAGCTAAATGACCGTGTGCAAATCGGCTGATACTAGCCCGAAGCGTTAGCGAGGTCCTCGCTGACGCTTCGGGCTAGTATCAGCGGAATCGTCCACGGTGATGTAGTGCGTTCCAGGCCCGACTCCTCGTTGGACCGTTCTGTTGAAGATATCCGCACCTGCTAGTGCACTCCGATCTGCTCCTCGCCCTTCCCTGGAAGGAGAATCGCGACGATGGACTTTGTGATACTGGCTCTCATTTCTCCGCTAGTGATTTGGTCTTGCCTCCCCCTTCATCCCCTGCGGACAAGGCGCGCACTCGGGAGCGGCGTTGTCGCGAGACAGGCGCTCGCGCCCGGCGAAGCCATGCAGTCCGTGAAAACCTGGTCCCGCGAGCGGCTGCTGCCCTTCTTCTGCATGCTGCTCCTTCTTGCCGGCGGCGCTTATATCCTTGAAAGGCAGGCATCGGGAAACGGCGTACGCCTGGTACTGCTTACTCGCTACAGTTTGTTGAGCGGACTTCTACTGGTCGGGATCGTGCCTCTGGCCCTGCGCGCGGCCCCGAACCTGCTCGGCAGCCTGTTTGTTCTCTCGCGGCCGGTGCAGCTCTTCAACCTCGCCTGGTTGTCGGTGCTTGTCGGAACCATGGTGGTCGTCACGGCCAGAGTCGTTGAGGTGAACGCGCCGCTGCGCTATCAAACCACATGTGCGTTTTCGCCAAGTGGGTCGCTGCTGGCGTTCCTGCAATTCTTTGTTGCACTTGCTCTCGCTGTTCCAGTCCCGCTCGCGTGTTTTCTGCAGACGCGCGCGGCCGCGCTGCCAGGAGGGCCACCGTGGGCCGGCAAGCGCTGGTTCGGCACCGGCCTGCTTGGCCTGATCTCAGGATTTCTCCTGGTGATGACGGCGACCATACTGCAATTCGTCTGTGGTAGCAGGCCCGGGCAGGACGACGGCCTGTTTCCTCTGCAAGGGCTGAGCCACGAGATTTGGAGCAAGCTGCTGGGTGGTTACACGACGGGGTGGTCCGACCGGTTCATCAACGACTTGGCCGGCACCCTCGGTTATCACGCCGGCTTTACCCAAGTGATCGACGGCCAGGTCGTTTTCACTCCAGGCCATGTGCAGCTGGCGGCTCTGATGGCCTCGGTCTTCCTCGGCTACCTTTTGGCCTACGTGCTCTTCTGGCGCGGAAGTGTGCCTTCTTCGCGCTCGCCTTTCGTCTCTCTCTCGTATGTCCTCTTGCTCGTGCTGATGCTCGGGTTCCTCCTCCAGGGAGCGGCCTTCATGTTGGATCTCTACCGCATTCCGATTTCCTTGGCGGTAGCGCTGTTCTGCTTCTTGCAGTACCTGTTTTCCAATACCGACCACTTTTTCTACCTGGGTCCGAAGAATAGGGCCAAGACGTCGACAGCGGCTCCCTCTGCTCCCACGCTGCTCCAGGTCGTGCGCAACCGGCAATTTCCCAGCACTTCCGGATCAGCGGAAGGTTCGCAGATACGCCGGACCCTGGTGGCGGTCACTGCTTCGGGAGGCGGCATCCAGGCAGCTGCGTGGACTGCCCGCGTCCTGTCGGGCCTGAGAGAAATGTATGCCGACGAGTTCGCTCGCTCGACATTCTTGATCAGCGCGGTTTCGGGAGGAAGCGTCGGCACCATGTATTACCTCGATGACGGCGGGCAGTTGACGAGCCCGTCGCCATTCCCGCATGCCCCCCTCACCCCCTACCCCTCTCCCCCGAGTACGGGGGCGAGGGGAGGCGATGGCCCGTCCCCGACTACGGGGGGGAGCGTAGGCGGTGGCTCGTATCCGAGAACGGATGTCGGAGGAGGGGGTTCCTCGTCCTCTTGTACAAGGGTGGATGGATCAGCCAGCTTCTCTCCCTGGTCGCCTCCTCCGAGAGCGCCTGGATCAGCCGGCTCCTCTTTGCCGGCGTCGGGAGCGAGGGGATCGGCGGTTTGTTCGTCCCACTCCCCCGCTCCGGCCCAGACAGACACGGGCGAGAGGGCATCGGCCAGGCAACAGCCCACTCCATTCCCTGCCCAGGCATGGAACGGCCATGCCCCGCAGGCCGATCCCGATTCCAGCGTGAGAAAAGCGATGGAATCAAGCTTGGAAGCCACGGCGTGGGGCCTGGCGTTCCCCGATTTCCTGCGCATGCTGCTCCCTCCGATCGTGTCGCGCACGGATGACCGCGGCGCCCGCATCGAGACGGCCTGGCGCAGCCGGCTCAATTCGCCGGACACTCGGATGGCCGAGTGGATGGAGCCGGTGTTCAACGGAGCCATGCCCATCCCGGTCTTCAATGCCACGATCGTCGAAACGGGACAACGATTTCTGGCCGCGCCGGCGCTGGGGCGCAGAGCTGCGGCGCCCCAAAGTTGGGAAGCACGGCAGTTGTTCGAACTCTATCCCGACGCCAATCCGTACGTTTCGACCATGGTTCGTCTGTCGGCCACGTTTCCCTTTGTGAGCCCGATTTGCCGGCCGTGGCCGACCAACGACCCGAATTGGCAAGAGAAACTTGCCTACCACTTTGCCGACGGCGGCTACATCGACAATGAAGGCATGGTGACTGTCATCGAATGGCTCTACGACTTGCTCGACCCGGCATATTTCCCGCTCGAGGAGCGCGTCAAGAAGTTCGATCAAATCCTGATCATCCGGATCATGCCGTTTCCAGCTTCTGCCGCCAACGAGGCAGATCAGGGAAAGGGCTGGCTCTATTCGACTCTGGGACCGATCGAGACGCTGATGAACGTGCGCACTTCTTCGCAGCAGGAGAGGAACGACCTGGCGATCCAGTTGTTCAGACAGGCGCTCCTTCAGGTGCGGACGAGTTCGGAAGCGGAACGCCAGGAATTGGCAGTGCAATTGTTCAACAGGGCGATCGAGCATGCGACGAAGGACGCATCTCCTCAAAAAAGAGAGGAATTGGCATTGCTCCTCTTCAACCAGGTTGCGTCGCATTATCAGGTGCCGGTCGATGCGGCTAAGTTCACCTTCGAGGCACCTGATGGCTCGGAGCCGCCGCTCTCGTGGATGTTGACGGACGCCCAGAAACGTGAAATCGACAAAGCTTGGGACTCGTTGATTTCTGATCGATCCGCGCAGAATCCGTTGCGGACGCTGGATCGATATTTTCAGAGGCGGGATCTAGTGCCACAACACAGATGAATTGATGCGCGGAATGGAGCTCGGAGTAGCACAAGCTGACAGCTTGTGCCACACCTTCCCCATCATCCGGTCGGAGTAACACAAGCTGCCAGCTTGTGCCACATTCTCGCGCCACCAGCACAAGCTGGCAGCTTGTGCTACGCCCGTGTGCAGAGGGCGTGTGCAACAGTCTTTAGGTTCTGTCCCGCCCTCCCAACGACGGTCACTCGGTTGGCCGCCTAGCTTTCGAGGTTCGCCATGAATGATCGTGGTCCCATGGCGGTGGTGCTGATAGTTGCACTGGCCGCGCTCGGCGTGCGTGCTATCCCGTTTGGCGGTCCGAGCGCTTCCCCGGGTGAAGCCAAGAGCGACAAGACGGCGGCGCCCGGTCATGGCGCGGGCAGCGATCGGGCCGCTGCGAAGATGGCAGCAGGCCAGCAATCGCCGGCATTTGCCCAACCGCTCATCGACTTCTACACCACCTGCGCAGAGAAGCTTCCTTCTCCTGCCGGTGAAGACGGCCCCTGGCCTGAATTTCCCGATTTGCCAGGGTGGACGATGAACTACCTCATTGCCGTGGTGCCCGACCCGGTGGAATCCAGCTCTGGCTATTGCTTCGATGCCATCGTCGATGCCATCCAGCGTGCTCTGGAAACCGAGCAGTTCGTCCTGGACCGCGTTTATTATCCCTGGCCGCAGCCTGGCGATTCTCCGACCGGCACGGCAACCTCTCCCCCGGTTTATGATTACACGTTTCACAGGAACGGCCTCACGCGCGCGCCCAGGGAAACGAACTCCGCGCGTCCCTACGAAGAACAACCCGGCATGCTTCTCTTCCGGGGGACGCCCAAGCAAGTCGAAACGCTCGGCGACGCCGCTGCTCTAGGCCGTTGCGTCGTGGTGCTTCTCGTTGGAGAAACTGCCACGAGCGGTATTCAGAAGAAGGCCTTCACGGCTTCCCTCGACTTCGTTTGTCGGTCCAAGCAAGGTCGGGACAGAGACATCCTTGTCCTGGGTCCACATTTTTCGGGAAGCAGCCCCTCGCTGTCGCGGGTCATCCAGAATTGGGCGAGTAGCCGGGGCCCGGTCGGTCCGCCGAGTTTCCGGGTCGTCTCGGGAGCCGCGACAGCTATCGATAAACCATTGTTCGAGCGCGAATGTTTGCCCGCGCGCGTGCAATACCAGGCGACCGTCATCCCTGACGCCCTGGTGTTCCGGGCCCTGCTCCAGCATCTGCGGACGGGCCCCCAGCCAGAGAGGATCGCGGTTCTTTGTGAGTCGAATACGGCGTATGGACGAAATCTGATCCATGGGGATTGGAAAAACTTGAAAAGCGTGGATCTTGTGTTCTTCCCATTTCCGATGCGCATCTCCGAAGTACGTGCCGGCTACCAGAAGGCGGATGACGTCACGAAGAACGACCTCCTGCGCCTGCCCACGTTCGGCGGCAAAATTCGGCTGCCGCTGGACGAAGGCAGCGGTCTGCGCGACATGGAGCCCACGCTGCATCCGAGCATGGCGGCAGTGACCAATGAACGCGCTCTCGACGGTATGCTTGCCGACCTCGCGCACGAACGGTTTCGCTACGTTGCGATCGCCGCCAGCGATATCCGAGACAAGGTATTCTTGGCGACCCTGGTGCGTGAGTATTGCCCGGACGTGCAGCTGCTCCTGCTTTCCAGCGACCTGATCCTCAGCCATCCCGATTATGCTTTCTATCTGCGCGGCGCCTTGGTCGCCTCGACTTATCCTCTCTATCTCAAAAACCTAGATTGGACGGGGGATCACTCGCGCCGCCTCCTCTTTTCCAGCGAGTATGAAGAGGGTTACTACAACGCCACGCTGGCACTGCTGCCCCCGGACAATCCCAATAGCTTTCTGGAGTATGGCCACCCATTTGGCCGAGCGTTTGACGAGCCATCCTTGCAGCGGGATGGCTCCCGGCCGCCCATTTGGATCAGCATCATCGGCCAGAACGGCCCTCAGCCTGTGGCGACTGAAACACCCGACGACCTCCAGATGTACAGCGTCTTCCAAGCCCCGAATTCTCATTCGCTTCCGAAATTCTCGCCACGGAACACGGTCTTCTGGCTAGCGCCTTTTCTCGCGTTCAGCCTGTTCGTGGGGATCGTCGCCTGGAGCTATGCGTTGGCGCTGCGGCATCATTCCCGAAGCGCTGCGGGCTCGGAGCCTGGCAGCACTTCCGGATTGGTAGGACTCTTCTGGCCGCGACCCGCGCCACTGCGGTCCGCGCAGAACTTCAACGTATTCATTTGCTTAGCGGCCGTGTTTGTCGCCTATCTCTATCTGGTCCTGGTGTGGGACATCCCTGTGCTTCACTCCCTGCGAGGAACGCACGTCATCGAGGGCTTCGAATGGTGGAGCTGGATTGCTCCGGTCGGCTCGTTCGTCCTTCTTCTTAGCCTGCCAGCCCTGGGAATATGGGGTCTTGTCTGCATGCGCCGCTTGCAGAGAGCCGACGGCACAACGGCTTTGCCCGTGATTGACAAACGGCACATTTTTGGGCCAGGCATGCTGTTGACTTTCTGGCAATTCCTGAAGCGCAATCCGCTGCGCCCCATCTGTTTCGTCCTCGTAAGCATCATGCTGGCTTATCTGATTTATCACTGGGAAGCGCCGCGGCCGCATTTGCTCCATTCTTCGTCGTTGTTCTTCTTCGAACGAGCGACCAACCTGGTGAGCGGCGTGAACCCTGTCGTACCGGTTCTTCTGGTAGCACTGTGCTTCTTCTGGTGGGGGACCCGCGAGCTGAAACGGATTTTCTTGCTCGATCGACATCAGGAGGAGAGTCCCTTCCCGCTTCAAGGAGAGGCGTTCGCCGACATCAACGAGGCGCAAACGAATTCCCGGAGGGTCCTCGGCGAGCCGGAAAGCGTTGCTCAGGGCAGATTCGCCTGGTTCGTGTGGCTGGCCTTGCTGTTCATGTTCTGCCGGTTGGCGAGCCGTTTCGTGCCGACGGTTGAAGGGGTGTGGTTCGACAGCGTGCTGTTCCTGAGCTTGGCGGTTCTTGCCCTGCTCGTGGTACGCGGGCTCCTGCATACCTTCGCGCTCTGGAAGTGTGTGCGCGAGCTGTTGCAGGCGATCGCCAAATTGCCCATGCGGCAAGCCTACAACCGCATGCCGGAGCGGATAACCAGATCGTTTGGCCCATATCTCTCCTCCGTGCGGCCCGGGCGATACACACATCTCGAAGAGCGCAGGAAGCAGTTCAACACGCTCTGCGAGACGTGCTCCTCGAAGGCGCAGCTACTGCAAGAAGCCCTTGGTTGTACGGAATCGCAATGGCAGGAATTGATTCCCATGAAAGCCTGCGCGCCTCTGCCGCAGCCTGACGGAATTCAAAGGGCCGCCGAGCAGCGCGAGACGGCCGACTGGTTACGCCAGGCGGCGCAGATTTGGTTGCGCGTGCTGGACCGATTCTGGAAGAACTTGACCGCGCACGAGGTTTTCGGAGACCCAGTGCCGGCAAGCAGCGCAGATTCTCTCGCCGGCGCGAGCGCGGAACGGCAGTCGGCCACGCCTTCGCGCAGCCAGGTCCAGTGCTGGCGGGAAGCGGCAGAAGATTTCGTTGCCCTCGAGGTGGTTTCCTTTCTCAGTCAGTTCTTCGTGCAATTGCGCAATATGCTGCTCTTCCTGACCGTCGCCCCTCTCTTGCTGCTCCTGGCTGTGACGTCCTATCCATTCCAGCCGCAGCGGCTCTGGGTGCTTTGCGCGGGAGCGCTGGTGCTCGCCGTGATGGTGGCGGCCATCAAGATCTTTGTCCAGCTCGAGCGCAACGAACTCGTCAGCCGGATCTCCGGCACGACCCCGGATCGGCTTAACTTACATTGGTCGTTTCTGGGTAATATTCTGACCTACACCGTGCCCATGCTGGGAGTCCTGGCCGCCTCTTCCTCGGATGTGTCCGATCTGTTACGCGCCTATCTCGAGCCGATTTTCCGCATCTTGCGCTGATCTCCGTGGCCGAGAAAGTCGATGCCGGCGGCAAGCACCCTCACTTGCTTGGCAGCCCGATGGCGTAGAGGCTTTCCCAGGTCCGCAGATAGATCCGGCCATTGGAAATCGCCGGCGATGCCGAGATCTCTTCCGGTATTCTGTTGGCGGCCAGCAGTTTGAATTCGGGACCAGCCTTCACAACGCTGATCACGCCGTCGCGAGCGGTGCAGTAGATCTTGCCGTCGGCGTAAACCGGCGAGCCGCGGTAGACGGCGCCGTGCAGTCGTTCGTTGTACAGCTCTTTGCCGGTCTTGGCGTCCATGCAAAGCAGGAAGCCTCTCTCCGAGCAGAGGTAGAGCAGTCCGTCGTGCACCAGGGGCGACGGGACGTCGGGGGTGTTGTGCGGCCGCCGCCAGAGTTCATACTCGCTGCCCGAGGTGACCGTCCCCTTCGCGTCGGGTTTGATACCCACCACGGGGCCGTTCTTGGCGCTGGGAACCACAATCAGGTCAGGCAATACCAAAGGCGTCGCGACGAAGCGCAGGCTCGCGTTGTAATGATCCTTCGGGTTGAGGCCGCCGACGCGCCAGATCTCGGCGCCATTCACGAGGGAATGGGCGGTCGCATAGTCGCAGCCGTGGACTACCAGGTACTCGTCCTTGCCGTTGCTCCAGAGCATGGGCGAAGCATACGATTGCTCGCATTCGGCCCGTGCGTCGCTGTCGCGTTTGATCTTCCACACTTCCTTGCCGGTGGCCTTGTCGAGGGCGATCACCCACCAGCCGCCGGAGTGCAGCAGGGATTGATAGAGCCGGTCGCCGTGCAGAAGCGGCGTCACGTGCATGCCATGTTGAATCCTGAAATTACCGTAGCGCTCCTGGGCGTTGAACCTCCAGATCTCTTTGCCTTCGAAGTCGAAACAGGCGAAATCGCCGGTGCCGCTGAAAACATAGACGTGCTGTCCATCGGTGCTTGGCGAAGGGGAAGCCTGATTCGCTTCGGTGCCCCGGATACCGAAGCGTCTCTTCCCACTGGCAAGCTTGCGCTTCCACAATTCCTTGCCGTCGGTGCTAATGCACAGCAACTCGATGTTCTCCCCTTCCTCGGTGGTCACAAAGATGCGGTCGCCCCAGACGGCCGGGGTCGCCCCGCTCATGCCGGTCATGGGCAGCTTCCAGATTACGTTTTGTGTCGCGCTCCATTCCGTGGGAAGATTGGTCTCGCTGGATACGCCGTCGTTATGAGGGCCGCGCCACTGCGGCCAATTCTCCGCATGTGTGCTGGCCAATGCACAGAACAAAGCAGATAAAACCATCAACGACCGGCAGGCACCAAAGCGGCAAATCACGGCAGGTTTCCTCCTGTACGGCGAGCGCTAACAAGCGAAGGATAAGCAAAAGGCGTTACGGTCAACTTGTATCAGATGCGGACATGCGCCGCTAGAGAGGGAGCTTCCCATGGCGCAGGCGACTCCGGCATTTTGAGAATATTAAATGGAAAAAACAGGGCCGCGCGGAAATTACCTAATCGCGAAAACCGCGAAAAACACGGGCGTTTTTCGCGATTGCAGATTTATGAGACTGGAGCCACCCCGCCGTGCGCCCAACGCGTTGCCCAAAAACGCGAAAAACACGGCCTTTTTGAATTTTGGGACATTTTGAGACTATAAAGGCGGGCTGGGCGGTTCGCTGTCTTCTTGCTCAAAACGTGTGAAAATCGGGTTTACTGATATAGAGGATCGTAAATAGGGAGTACTGGAATCATGGCCAAATCGCCGGAAGAAATGAAAGCCGCGATGATCGCCGGGCTGCCCGAGAAGACCGGCAAGTCGCTCGAGGAATGGCTCAAAATCCTGCGGGCCAGCAAGCTCACCAAACACAAGGAATTCATGACTCTGCTCAAGGGCGAGCATGGCCTGACGCACGGTTTTGCCAACATGATCGCGCTGCAGGCCCTCCAGTCCGACAGCCACACCGCCAGCGACACGGATGCTCTCGTGGATGCCCAGTACGCGGGAGCCAAATCCGCTCTGCGGCCCATCTATGAAAGCTTGCTTGCCGCCATGCGGAAGTTTGGCAAGGACGTCGAAGTCTCACCCAAGAAGGCCTACGTCAGCGTGCGTCGCAACAAGCAATTCGCCATTCTCCAACCCTCCTCGGCCACCCGTCTCGACGTCGGCATCAACCTGAAAGGGATCGAGCCGAGCGGGCGCCTGGAACCCTCCGGCAGCTTCAACGCCATGGTCAGCCACCGCGTGCGCCTGTCGAAACCGGGCGACGTGGACAAGGAACTGCTGGGCTGGCTGAAGCAGGCCTACGACGCATCGTGAAGGCGCGGGCCGGTGCCGCGGTGTGATTGGGGCTGAAGGCTGCCGGAAACCCCGGCCGAACCAAAAGGGGTCGAAGACAAAAGAGGGTCGGGAGGGCGAATCTTCCTTTTAATTTGCCCGGAAGATGAAGCGTTGTTCACCCACGCGGAACTGGCAGGCACCACCGAGCGGCATCGGCTCTGCAAGGCGCAGCCACACGCCATTGAGCGACTTGTTGTTCTCGATGTGCCAGCGTGCCTTGGCATCGCGGTACAACCGTGCGTGGCGCCCGTTGACGAGCAAGTCGTCAGGCCGGCTGATGGCGCACGCCTTGGCGTCACGTCCAATCCAGTATTCCGGCAGCGTGAGCGCGGTGCGGTTCACCGGGCCGGCTGGTGACAATTCCACAAGCGCCGGCACCAGTGATTGGACTGGCGCGGGGCCCGACCATTCCTGGGTGGTCTGGGGCGGCGCGCCGGCAGGGTCAATGCGTGGCGCAGGGGCAGCGCCGGCCTCGAAGCGATAGCGCCCGCTACCGATGATCACCTCGTTTTCGTTCCGTAAAACGCTACTGCCGATGCGCACGAAAGTGCCGTTCGTGCTTTGCAGATCAATGAGTACCCAGTGGAAGCCGCTCGGTCCATGCTGGCGCACGAGCTCCGCGTGTCGGCTGGATATAAGCCCGTCGTGAGGAATGCGAACGTCGCCATCGATCCGGCCGATGACGGTGCGGTCGGCGCGGAGGCGCACCCACTCGCCATCGAGCTTGCCGTCGTCGAGCGCACAAAGCATGCCGGTAGGGGGGCGCAGCAGCGGCCGCTCCGGCTGGGCCTCGATCTCGACGGGCCCGGCGGCCGGCGTCTTGGCCTGCGCGCCTGGCTTTGCCGCCGGGGCTCGGGCGGCGAGCCGAGCGCGCCGGGCTTGGAGAGCTTGACGGACCTCCTCGTCCGACTCCAGGCGCGTAGCCTCGCGCGGCTCCGGGGCAGAGTCGCCGGGAGAGAGCAGGTCTTGTTTCACCGACATGGATAAACTCCTCGTACGGGACTACGGAGCGGCCACGTGAATTTGGGAGCGATTGGCGTCAAACGATCTTTCCTTCACTTGGTCCCGGCAGGCAGCCTCGGCTTGGGAGGTAGTCTGCCTTCGGCCAAGAATCGTCGCCACTGTTCCACGGCTGGCAGCCGCTTTGCCGAGTCGGGCTCGAACGCGTCGTAAGCGATCTTCTGGGTCACGGGGGACACCTTGTCCGAAAGATGCCAAAATGCCAGGTCGCGGATCACCGGTTTGTCGTTACTCAGGAAATCAACGAGCCGCTCGTATGTTTTCCGGTCAAGCAGCTCGCTAGGGGAAAAGCTATGCAGCAATCCGACGATGATTTCGGCCTGCGCGCGGGAATACCCCCTAGGCTTGTGCAGCGCCTGACACAGGACGAGATCATTGTCGCGGCTCCGTCCCGACCAATGGATGAGAGCGATGGCCGCCGTGCCGCGCACTTCAGGGTTGTGGTCTTCGAGCGCCTCGGCCAACTGAAGCCAGCCGTCAAGAGCCCCGAGGCAGAGCACGCCGAGTATGCGATGGCGGAAGTCGGGCGAGTCGCGCACCTCCCGCCATAGTGCACCGGGAATATCCTCGTCCGGGTTGTGCAGGACCTTTTCACTGAAGTCCTCCAGCGCCAAAAACATGTCTACGATCCGAGGGCTCTCGGCTGGACGAACCATCTTAGTCGTCCACCACTCCGGCGTCTTGTCGAGTGACATCGGCCCGACAATGGGAGGCTCATTCATGGTGGACCAGGTGAGCCAGGAGACCGGAGGCAACGTATAGGTTTGGCGTTCGGTTATCACTTCGACCGGGCTTTTGCCTTTGACGAACAGACCCAGGCAGGACAGCGGCCCCGGCGCTTGTGGGTCTTTACTGAACGCGACCCCGGGCGGATACATGCCCCAAAGCTCCACGGCGATCTCTGTCGCTTGATCCGGCAGAGTTAGATCCCACGTCTCCTGCTGGAAATGCAACCGTATGTGCGCGGCGTCCCGCGGTTTGCGATTGGACAGACGGATGCGGCCGCGATCGAGCGTGACTTCGACATCGATACCGGGTTTAGGAGCGTCGAGCACGATGCCGCTTTCCAGGACCGGAGCGGCGAGAGAGGAAGAGTTAGCCCCGACCTCGCCTTTGCGGGCCGGGGCGGCTTGTTTCGAGAACTCGGGCAGATTACCCCAAAGCATCACATCCACGCCGGTGTCGAGATGAATCGTATTGCGGTAGCCTGGGAGGCTGAGCAGCAGATTTTTCGTATAGATTCGGTTGCCTCCAGCAATCCGGCCCCAAGCCTCCCCATCAATCGGGCGTTGCAACAGTACGCTCGGCTTCTCCGGGCGCAGGTACGTCCCCAGGTCAACAGGCTGCGTCTCCGCGCTCCGATTTGGAGAAGGCTCTGCAGGCACACTGCCTGGCGCAGGGCGTACAGGCACGGGTGGAACTGCATCGGCAGCTACCGCTGGCGACTTGTTCCCCGGGCCCGTCGCATTAGAGGGTTGGTTAACATCAGGTCCGGGAGGTTCCGTGATGGGAGCTGTGGTCCGCGTTCCGCCTCGCGGCCAGAAGATCACCGCTATCAGGACGAGCGCGCAAATGGCAGCCAGGCTGATTGCGATTCGTGGATTCCGGGCTGCAAATGACTTTGCGAGCGCCACCGCGCTTGGCATTGCCGGCACAGGATCGTTGACATCAATTTCCGTGACTTCGATCATGGGTCCCGTATGGCCGAGTTGGACCCGATCACCAACTTTCAGAGGTACATGTCCCTCGACACGCTGGTCGTTCACGAACGTGCCGTTGCTCGATCCCAGGTCCCACAGCTCTGCGCCGCCGGAGTCTAGATCGACCCGCGCGTGATTCCAGGAGACGGCATCGCACAACAATCCCTGGAGAGCCAGTTCCCCCTTGGGATCGCGACCCATGCGCACACTGGAGCCATGATGCTCGAAGGCGATGGACGCGTTTGGGGACTGGGCAATTTGTAAGCGTAGTTTCATGAGGCGGTGCTCAGCGAAGAACTGTCCTTTCAAGAGCGAAGCCGGCACGACGCGCGCGTCCCCTGCTTTCGGATAAAAGCGGGCTTCGGCTTTGTCTAGCGCGTTTCCCGGAGACGAGAGCCGTGACGATCGTCGTAGTTCCTCAGGTCAATGTAGATCGCCCGGTAGGCAGCTTTGCCATCATCAGCCAGTGCCGGACCAAAGATATAACCTTTTGACTTCAAGTATGCGACCAGTTCGGCAATCGTCTTGCCCTGGGCAGCGCATTTGCCGCTCAGGATATCTGTGGCCTCGGGCTCCTGGAGAGCTTTGATGCTATCGTCCAGTTCGTTGAGAAACCGTTTGGCGGTAACATACTGGTAAGTGCTTGCAGACTTTGCCATCGGCCGCAAGGTTTGCCGCAGGCTATCGGACCCGCGCTGGAACTCCTCAATAATGCCGGGCTCGGCTCTCCCGTATTGGGCCTGTCTGACTGCATTGGCTATGAGTCCATCGAGGGCAGCGCGCTGTTCCTCGAATTCGCTGTGGTAGAGAAGGAGCTGCGGCCACCGTATCTTGCCCTCCTTGAGGAGACGCAGGTTGCCGTGGCTGCTGGACGAGGTAAGGTTGATTTTTCCTAGCTGCACCGGGTCGATTGGGTCGGAGTCATCGGGCACTGGGGCCGGGAACTTGACCATATCCTGCAGCAGAGCGTTCAAAGGGCCGCCGGACCAGATTTCCGTATCAGGTGGGAAGTTGCGGTCGCGGCGCAGTTGCTCGTATTTGTAGCGTTGCCGGTCGTCCTCTGGCGTGGGCATGTTGTCCCGCTCCCAAAGCTCTTGCTCCATTTTCTTGCGGCGATTGTCGAGGACGGCGCTGCGCACTTCTTCGCGCATCTTGTAAGCCTGTTGCTGGTAGACCATGATTTCGCCCTGGCTTCGAATCACATCCGCAGCTCCACGCAAGTAGCCGCCAACGGGGTCCCAGCCATACGTGGGGTAGTATGGCGCGTAAAGGCTATAAGGGGTGCTGATTTGCTGAACGACTTGGGCCTGCAAGCGGGCCTCGCTGCCCCAAGTCGCGCCGACCAGCACTGCCAACCAAAAACCTAGTGCGTTCTTATTCCGAGGGACGAGCCGGACCATGAATGGGGCCCTCCAACCGCGGGACCGAATATCGAGCCCACGAGAACACCAAAAGTAGCTGACCAACGCGCCAACCACAAGAAAAAAGACTCGGAAAGTCTCCGAAAGCCGAGTTGCCAGTGACCGCGTGTTCAAAAAGGGGCCGGACCCATGCGGAATCGAAGCAGTCGGCCCATTTCCATCGGTATGTACACATCTTGGGCAAGCGCCGGCGGCTAACGCTGAAAGCGTTAAACAACTCAGCCCAGGGTCGAGGTACTCCGCGCACCCTGGGGCACGGCCGCGTCCCGGTTTTTCCGGAACCCCGCAGGGGTTCCACATTCGACTGCCACGCTGTGCAACGCCTTCGGGGTAGGTGCTTTCTTTTTTCGCCCATGCTCCCAGGGTGCGCGGAGTACCGCGACCCCGGGCTGCGTTGTGTAACTGCTTCGCAGTAGGAATATAACACCGCAAGGTTGGTAGGTACTAATGGCCATTTCGAAGCCGCCAGGGTTGGCATCTTTCAACGGGTCAGACCCCTTTTTAAACACGCTCTGACACCTGTCCGGGCTCACTTCCTACAACAAAGAAGTACACCCGACCGGCAAACCTGTCAGAAAAATGGCAACTCAATCGATGAATCCTCTTGCCGCTCCGCCCTGCGGGGTCGTTGAGCTGGTCTAAAACGCATTCCTCGACAGGGCCGCCTGGGAAGCGATTCCGACTGCGAATGTTCGGTAAGCAGAGCCTATCAGGTCACAGCTCTCCTGGGGCCGAGTTCAGTTTTCCTTGACATACACCGCAGTTATTTTCACCTTTCCTTCTTGATTGGTCCCGGCGCAGTTCGACCCATCTCGGGAAATCTTATGGGTGTCGATCCAGGCCCCTCCCGGCGCTCTTGGGTTGGGCAATCGATAAATCAACGCCCCCTTGGAGAATGACCATGTGTTCGGGCTGTCGATCTGGCTGATTTTCCCGTTTGCATACAACGAATCCACTCCCAGAAGCTTCCCGTTCAGGAAACGCTGCCACCTGGCGACCACCTTGCCGCCCGCCAGGTTTTTCAAATCCGCCCGCAGGTCGGCCACCTTTCCATCGTTCTTGGCATGGAGCTGTGCGTCGATAAGGGAAATGTAGTCCCGGTGCAGTCTTTTCTGCGCCTCGTGAATCGAGCTGAGATACTTCGCGAGGAAGGGCTGCATAGGCGCGGACCAGGGGATCAAGCCGGCCCTTTCAAAGCGCTGCTTCTCTTCTTTCACCGCGTCGATCAGCTTGAGGCGCTGGTCGGTCGAGCTAGTGCTCTTGGCCAATTCGTCCAGGGCCGTGCCGAACCCAGCAAGAAGTGTTTCTCGGGCATGCTTACAAGACATTTCAAAAGCACGAGCGGCCTTGGCTTCGGGAGTGAGTTCCTGCAGTGGGACAACGCGACTGGTTTTGAGGGCTGCGGAAGTAGCCGGACCTGCCTCGCTTGTCTTGGTCGATAGCACTGGCTTTAAGACCTCCATCGGCTTGGAGGCCGGTGCGCGCTCCAAGGGCTTGATCGTCAGATTACGGAAGCGGATCGCGCTACCATGTTCCTGTAGCAGGATTGGTCCCGTGGTCACCACTTCCCGAGAGAGGCCTCCGGCGGATGGAGCATCGAACGCGCCTTTGTCGAGCACAACCACTCCATTGTGGACCACCGTCAGTTCACCTCTTTTGACCACCTTCTTGGAGGCATCCAGGCGAGGAGCATGGAATGTAATGTCGTACGTTTGCCACTCGTTAGGCGGTTTACAGACATTGCGCGAGGGTCCAATCTGTCCGTACAGTGCGGCGCAGGCACGCTCTGGAGGCTGAGGATTGTCGTACGAGTCGAGGATCTGGATCTCATAGCGCCCCAAGAGAAAAATCCCACTGTTGCCACGTGCCTGGCCTTTGCGGTCGGCGTAGAGAGGGATGTTAAACTCTGCGTGCAGTTGAAAATCCGGGCCAAAACTTTCCCTCGTCATGATGTTTCCCTGGCCCGGGACGATCTCCAGTTCCCCGTTCAATACCCTCCACGGAGCGGGCTGTCCCTGGCTTCCGACCCATCCATCAAGATCCTTGCCGTTGAACAGCGGCATGAAACCCTTGTCCTCGGCGGGCACTGCGGGTGGGCGACGCTCGGCCTCTCCCGCCGGGATTTCTCGAATAAGCATGTTCCGCCAGCGGATTTCGCCACCGTGGGTTTGAAGTTGAATGGGGCCGCGCTTGAGCAGTGGCAAATTGCGATTCCAAAAGTTTTCGAGCCGAGCATGATCGACGACAAGCTTCTCGTTAAGGTAAACAGTCGTTATGTCACCCACCTGGATGATGTGAAACTTGTTCCATTCGCCAAAGGGCTTGTCTGCAAGGACGAGCGGGTCCTTGCCGGGAGAGCCCGGGCTGTTATTCCACAAACCGCCGCTACCCTTGTCAGCACCGAGATCCCATTTGCCCCCTTCCTTCGTCCAGTCCCAGATCTGCACTTGAGGAGTGGCACGAAGATAGATGCCGCTGTCGGCTTGCGGCACGGTCTTGTATTCGACGAAGAACTCGATGTCTCCAAAGTCCTTGTCTGTGGTGAGGTAGGCCCCCTTGCCGTCGTTGACCAATTCACCATTCTCTACCTTCCAGTGTTTTTTCGCATCCTCGGTCCATTTTGCGATTTGCGTCGTTCGCTCCTCCGGCTTCATGGCGTTCAACTTGTACGGGTCAAAGTGCGGCATGCCGTGCCAACCCGACAGATCCTTGCCATTGAACAGCCGCACAAACCCGTCCGCGGCGGGCTCTGCTTTTGGCGTTTCCAAGCTCGGCAGCGGCAATTCTTTGATCTCGATCTTGCGGAATTCGGCCACGGTCTGCTCCGAGAAATGTTGCAAGGCAAGGTGGCCCCGCTTTCTGTAGCCTGCTGGTAGCCTACTGTCCACTGCTTGCTGACCGTTGAGTAGGATAACGATGTGGTCGCCGATAGCGATCACCTCTAGCAGGAACCAATCGTTGGGGTCCTTGAGCCGGTTCTTAACCGGCGCGTGGCACGCCGGTCCCCGACCCCATTCCATCAAGGAGCCTGTTGCATCCCATCCGACAATTTCTGCCTCATATCCGCTTGGCAGGGGACTGCCGTGCTCTGTAAAGCTGGAGACGCCGAACTCGCTACGAAAGAACAGGCCACTATTGCCACCCTTGTTGATCCGAGCTTCGGCCTTCAGGTGGAAGTTCTCGAAGTCGCCACGGTCGCTGAATAAATGGCTCGGCTTTCCTCGAGAGGTCAGGATCCCGTTTTCGACATGCCAGTCACCTGGCTGCTTGGGGTGCGTCTTCCAACCGGTCTTGTCCTTGCCGTTGAAGAGCGGCAAAAACCCGTCTCGGGACGGCGTGTTGCCGGCATGGCTGCCGGGCAACTCTTTGATCTCGACTTTCCTGAAGCTCACCGGCGCGCTCGGGCAGAGTGCTTGAAGCTTGATCGCTCCTCGCGAGCATGGGTTCTTTTTATCCTCATACGCGACGGTCTTGTTACCGTTCACCCAGATCGTGAACTGATTCCCCTCGGCGAGGATCTCCATGGTGAACCATTGGCCGGTTGGGACGGCCTTTGGCGCGAGCGCCAGTTCCCCACCCCCCTTGGCGAATAGGATGAGGCTGCCCGTGTTCCGCGCCCAGGGGAAGCTGCCGCCGCCGATCTGGGCCTCGTAGGCGAACCCCGGTGGCTCGTCCCGCGCGCGGAAAAGGACGCCGCTATCCCCGCCCTTGCCGAGCATTCCTTCCACCCGGAGCCGGAAATTCTCGAAGTCGCTCCGATCAGTAACGAGGAGGCCTTCAGCGCCGCTCCCGGTGAGCGTACCGTCGGTCACCTGCCAACTCACGTTTGCTCCCCCGAAGGCGTGCCAGCCTTCGAGGTCCTTGCCGTTGAACAGTGGCACGAAACCCTTCTCGTCAGTCGATGGCACCGACTTGTCGAGGATCATGATCTCGACGTCCTGGAACAGTGACCGTCCGCCCGTTGCTCCAATTCGAAGGTAGCCTAGCCGATAATCCGGGTCGCGTATTTCTCCGATGCGTTTGCCGTCTGCGTAGACTGTCAACGTTTCTCCAACTGCTGAGAATGCGAACTCAAAATAGTCATCAAAGTTGGTCGGTGCGTGCCATTGCTTCAGGTCTCCCTTCGGGCCTACGCCCGTCTTGTATATTCCGAACCAGTTCCCACCATTGAACCAAGCCACGTAACCCCGCTTTTCATCACGCCGGAGGGATATGGAGAGGTTTTGACCGGTGACTTTCTTCACCCTGGCCCGAATGATAACATCACCCGCCGTTTGCTCAGGGATAAATACCATTCTGTCCCGCAAATCGATCTCTCTCTCAAGCACGAGAATCCATTTCCCCGTGGCGATGGCATCGTAGTCCGCTTTCTTCACAATCGGTAGGGCTGCCGCGGACTTCTCAACGGGAACTCGGGCCACGCGCAAGCCGACATTGCTTTGCCGAAGCGACGGAGATTCCAGGAATCGCGTCACCGCCCGACAACAGTCCGGGGGCGAGTAAAAGCTACCACCTCGAAGCACCCGCTGCGAAGGATCTACATCTTGGGCGTTGGTGTGATGCGGCGCTTCGTCATTGCACCATTGATGCACGTTGCCGTGCATGTCGTATAAGCCCAGAGGATTCGGTCGGTACAAGCCGACCCGGCACGGTTGGCCTGCCCACCCCTTTCCAAAATTGGCGTCGTCCGGCAGCAACTGGTTCCTCGGACTGTCGAAGTAATAGTCGAACGCACTGTCGGACCCGTCGCTAAGCGGACCCCCTCGGCAGGCATACTCCCATTCCACCTCCGCCGGCAGCCGATAGGCCCAGCCCGACTCTTTCACTTTTTCATTCAGCCGGTCGATAAAACCCTGGCATTCCTCCCATGACACCATTTCCACGGGGCACCGCTTCAGCTCCGCGTCGCCAATGTTTTTCACCCTGTCCCTGCCGTCGCCAGCGCGCGAGAAGCGACTCGGGTTGAGCCCGGTCACCTTCTCCCAATCCTCCTGCGTCACCTCGTACTTGCCCAGGTAGAAGTCATGGGCAATCACCACTTCCTTGCCGCCCGGCCTGCCGCCGCCACCGCCCAACCACGACTTGCCCTTCGGCACCAGGACGAACTCCATGCCGAGGCGGTTGGTGAACTTCGGCGGCAAGGCGTCGGTAATTGCCGGCGGTGGTGGCTTCTTCTCCCACCAAACCTTGACCGTCTCCTTGCCTCCATTAGTGATCGTGAATTGCTCAGTAGATAACTTGAGCCCGGCTTTCGGCTCAACCAGCTCGATCCCATAATCGCCAGGTTTGAGATTGAACTCGCGGCGATCCGGGCCGAGACGCAAAGTCACGCCGCCCTGGCCCTTGACGATCACTTCGACGCTGGGGTCTTCGGACTCGATGACCAATGTCCCCTTGGCCGTTGTCACCCGCACGATCACGCCGCCGAGAATGACAAGCGCCAGGATGCCAGCCGTGACCAAGGCAACTGGCCAACCATGGGGGCCGCCGGCCCAACGACGGTACCATGCCGGCGCCGTTTTCGCCGCCGGGTGGGCTTGCTTCCCTTGTCTCACCGGCAACGGAACGGCTACCAGGTTTTCGAACGGCGCTGCTGGGGCACGCTCCAAGTCTTTGAATGGTTCTTCCGCAACGTGAGCAGCCGTCTTTTTCTTGGCGGACAAGAGCGCTGCGTCCACGGCAGGCGCGTTTAGCTTGCTTGTGTCGGCACCCATAAAGGTTGCCTTCGCCGCCGACCCGACATCTTGTGGAGGCGACAACGCCCCACCCACTGCCGGCTTGCCTCCGAGCTTGGCAAACTGCACCAATGCCTGGGCGACCGCAACCGGCGTCTGGTACCGATGCGCAGGGTCCTTCGCCAACATCTGAGCAACGATGGCCGACAGCCCGGGGGGCACATCC
>DATGZX010000022.1:0-57196 GCA_035296965.1 Gemmataceae bacterium | reverse complement strand
TTTTGTGGAGGTCGATGCCGACGTACTTCACGGTGGTTCTCCTTTTGTGGAAACTGATATTGTTAAACACGCAATATCCGGTTTACCACGAACTCAAAGGACTCCACCAGTCGGCTTCGGCCTCCTTCATAGTTTCACCCGACACGAGTTTGCTGCAAGATCGCGCACGGTGATCTAGGTCGCGGGCGGCAGCACTCCACCCGTCATGCGTTCCAAACCTGCCCGGCGCCGAAAGTAGCCGGCCACCGACTCGTAATAGCGATCGCGCAGCTCCAGCAAACTGCGTTCTGCTTCGATCAGGCTGAGAAACGGCGTCTTTCCTGTCATGTAGGCGGATTGCGCGGCGCGCACGTTGCTTTGGGCGGCGGGCAGGATCGTACTGCGATACAATTGCACGACTTTCTCGGCTTCGATGAGATGCTCATACGCCTCCTGCACCTGCAGGTTCATCTGGTCCGTCAGTTTCGCCAGTTCCGCGCGGCGCATGGCCAAGCGCGCCTCGGCCTCGGCTACGGCCGCCGAGCGCCGTTCACGACGAACAGGCAGGTTCACGCGGATGCCGATTTGTCCAGCCAGGTCCCTCGTCGGGCCGTTTCCCATGATCGTGTCGTAGGCAGCCGTGGCCTCCACGTCGGGGTAGTATTCCTTCCGAGCCAGAGCCAGTGCGGCTTCTTCGGCGCGCAAGCGATCCGCCAGCGCCAGCAAGTCGGGTCGTTGCGCCAGTGCGCGGGCGCGTAGTGCCTGGGCATCCGGCAAAGGCTCGGCCATCTGGATCTGTTCGGGCGCCGGGGGCAGTGGCGAATCCGGCGGGGTGTGAAGAAGCGTATTGATGCGGGCGATGGCGATGCGCTGCGTGCGTTCCAGGCTCAGCTGTCGTCCGCGCTGCTTGCCGAGTTCCACCTCGCCCTGAAGCACGTCCTGCTGCGGAGCCAGGCCGGTCTTGTAGCGCGTCTCGGCATTCTGCCGAAACTCCTGGAGCAGGCCCAGGCCTTCACGGTTCACGAACAGAGCGTGCTGCACCAGGTAATAATCGTAAAATGCGCTCTTGGCGCTTTCGATCAGCTGGAGGCGCATATCTTCGACGTCGTGCCCCGCGGCGCTGGCCTCGGCAAGGGCTGATTGGCCCCGCAGCGCTCGCTTTCCCGGGAAGAGATACTTCTGAGAAATCTCGAGGCGGTAACCAAACTCCACTTCGTTGGAGCCGATCGAGCCGGGAGCCAGCGCGGCACCAATCATGGGGTCGTCCAGGGAGGTGACCTGTGGATAGCGAGCACTGGCTGCTTGCCACGCCGCTTCCATCTGCGCCAGTGAGGGATTCCGCGCCAGGACCTCTTTCACCAATGTGTCCAGGGATAGTTCGCGGAGTTCGGCCAGGGATGATTCTTGTGCCGGTGCTACGAACCCAACCTGCTGTACGGACAAAGCAGTCTGGGTTACACTGCCAACGGGAACGGCGGTAGCCTGGGGAGGCAAGGAGGCTTGTGTGCCCGCTTCATTGCGACAGAGAAGCGCGCATCCCGCCAGCCACAAGGGTAACGGGAGGCAGCAGTTACGGGCAATCCTCAGCAAGCGACCCATCGAGCAGCTCCGTGGATCTCGGAGAACGGTCCTGGGACGACGGCGCACGGTGCAAGGATTCGATGCGGCTTGCCCGTATCTTTTTTATCGGCTAAGCGGATTAAAGAGATTGAGACGGACCGCGAATCGTTCAGGTTGCCGCCGGTAGTTGCTCGGAGAGGGATTCCAGAATCGTCTTGGCCTGGATTAGAATGCTCACAGCTCAACAATTGATCGCCATGCTCGATCTGCGTCCCCTCCCGCTCGAAGGCGGCTATTATCGCGAAACCTACCGCGCGCCTGACCGCTTGCCGGCAAGCGCACTTGCGGCGCACTATCACACGGATAAGTCCGCGTGTACTGCCATCTATTATCTCCTCACGCCCGAGACCTTTTCCGCGCTGCACCGCCTGCCAACGGACGAAATCTTTCACTTTTATCTGGGCGACCCGGTGCACATGCTGCAATTGCCGCCGGACGGAGAGGGACGTGTTGTGATGCTGGGCAGCGACTTGAATGCGGGACAGCATCCTCAGTTAGTGGTTCCGCGCGGAACATGGCAGGGCAGCAGGTTGGCGCCCGGCGGATCTTTCGCCCTTCTGGGCACGACCGTGGCGCCTGGCTTCGATTTTGCCGATTTCGAGCCGGCGGATAAAAACTACCTGATAGCTCGCTACCCGGCGTTTGCGAGCCAGATTGACCGACTAATACGAGCATCGTAGTGCGCGACCTCATTGCCGAATTCATGAACTTCAACCGCCCGTTTGCGCAACGCAATCCGGACCTTCTCCGCGTCAAAGTCGCCCGGATGGCCGAGAGCCCTTTCGCGTTTTTTCGCGGCACCTTCCACGTTTTTGCCCGCGATGTACTGGACAACCTCTCGGAGGCGGCACCGTTGTTCTTGACCGGGGGTGGGGCGGAGATCGACCTGGTAGGCGATATTCACAGCGAGAATTATGGGACGTACAAGGCGACGGACGACGCGATTCATTACTACATCAACGATTTCGACGAAACCACGCGGGGCCGCGCGGGTTTCGACGTGTGCCGTTTGACGACGAGCCTGCTCCTGGCTGCACGGGAGCGGGGCGATCCTTTGGAGAAAGCGGTTGTTGTTGCGCTCGCCGCCGCGACCGCATATGCAGAGACGTTGCCTCGCATCTTCAAGAAGGGAGGCGATGTTGAGTACAGCTCCAACGCCTCGAGTCCGGACGATTGTCGCGCGGTCAGCGACCTGATTCGGACTGCTGCCGCCGCCAAGCGGTCCGATTTCATCGGACGATTGACCGAAAAAGATAATGGACAGCGCCGGCTCAAACGATCTCCCCATTACTTCAATCTTCCGGAGGGTGAGCGTGCCCAGGCGCTGCGACTTCTGGAAGATTACTGCCGCCGGATGCCTGCTCCGTCCACACCCGATTTCTACGAGATCCATGACGTTTGCGGCCGGGTCGCCGGGATCGGCAGCATGGGGCGGTTGCGCTACGCCGTGCTCCTGGCAGGCAAAGGCACCAAGGATGCGCGCAACGTGCTGATCGAATTCAAGGAAGCGCTACCGTCGGCATACGATGTCTACCGCCAGCGCGACACTGAGCTGGCTGCGCTCGTGGGCCGGGCGGAGCGCGTGATTACCATGCAGCGCTGCTCCCAGGTCGCCAGCAGCCCGTATCTGGGTTTCGCCGTGGACGGTGCCCAATCGTTCCAGGCTCGCGAAATCGGACCGCAGGATAGCCGGGTTGATTTCAAGACGTTGAACAATAGCGCGGAGCTGGAGAAGCTGGCGCAGGTGCAGGGAAGTATTTTGGCGCGAACCCACGCGCGTGCGATAACACGCGCCGTCGGCCTGACCAATCCACTGGCGGACCTGGAAAATCGCGAGGCATTCTGCCAGCGAGTGCTTGCCTTCGCGTTGGCGTACGCAGACTTGGTTCAGCGTGATTGGTCGCGCTTCGTGGGGGCGCGAGCGGAATTGGAGAAGTGTGAACAGTGGCCCACTGGTTCGTAGTCCTTGATGCTTGCGTTGCGCGCCCACTAGGAACAACCGGGCGGGAAACGCAAGCAAGGGACTACAAGGTCTTTAGATATTCGATGATGGCCATGCGCTCATCTTCGGCGAGCGCGTCGCCAAAAGTGTGGCCGCTGTTGCGCCGGCCGGGCTGCGTCGTGTCGTAGACTTTTCTGCGTTCCAGGATGGGAAGCGCAGGATCTGCCGGGTGGTCGAGGATCTGTACTTTCCAGCCAAGCTTGACCGGGTCATACGCCCCCTTTGCCGTGCTGTAGGAGCGCGTGAAACGTTGCGGCCGCCCCGCGGAATTCAGGAGATCATAGACGGTGGGAACGGAGCCATTGTGGAGATAGGGTGCCGTGGCCCAGATGCCGTCGAGCGGCGGCGCTTGATAACCTGCCGTAGTGCGCGCCTGAAAATCGTCGCCGAGCCAGCCCGGCTTTTCCTGCCCGAACCAGCTCTTATTGTAATACGCCGCGAATGCCTCGGAGATCCCTTCGTAACGGTTCGGATCGGTGCCGATAACGTCGAGTGAGACAATCTTGTTCGGATACGTCCACTGCTCCCCATAGGTGCCGTGGCAGCGGGCGCACGTTTTGACGAATAGCCCCTCACCCTTGTGCGCCAGGGTGCGGTTTACCGGGAAGGGATATTTGGGCGGCTGCAGGCTGAGAATGTACGCCTGGATGTCTTTGAAAGTCGCTTCCTCCCGGTCGAATGTCGAAGGCAGCGTCAGCGGGCTGAGCATGAACTGCATGAGCGAGCGCACGGAGCGCGCGTCGGTACTGCCCGTATAGTACATAGTCTTCTTTTTTTTCAGCAGCCACCAGGCCGGCACATCCTCGCACAGATCATCGCGCAAAATAAATTCTGCTCGTGAAGTGCGCATCCGCAAATCGGGATCACGCCAGCCAAGCAGGAAGACTGCCATTGCTCCCGCCTCCGACGTGCCGCGGACATTCGTGAATGTGAACGGGAGCCGCGGTGAGCGGCCATCGGCGGCAGCCAGATCCTCGAAGAGGGCTTGAATATCGAGAGAAGCATTGCCCAGGCCGACGTAGCTCCGGCCGGCAATGGAGCCGCCATGGCAGATCAGGCAGTCGTTGCTGATGCCGCGGGAGAACAGGCCAGCCACTTCGCGAAGGCCCATCGGATAGCCGCCGTTGGGATACGGAGCGGCGTGCAAGCCGTAGCGCTTGAGGAAGGCCTCGCTAAAATTGCTGGGCGCACGCTGTGTGCTTGTCTCCCAACGCCGCCACACATTTTTGTACGCGTCAACGCTCCAGCTTGGTGGATTGAACGCGCGGCCCAGGAGCGCCTTCCGGCCACGCTCGGCCGCAGCCGAGTCCGCGGCGCGCAGCGAGGGCGCGATCAATAGGAGGCTGCAAACGACTCCGCCAGCTATCCATCGCGATCTCACCATCCCAAGAAGCTCCAGGAAAGGGAATTGATGGCGCTCCTCATTTTATAGCCTGTGCCAGCTTCTTTCCTAGAGCGGCAGCGCCCGGTGTGTGATCCCATGCTCGCGAAATCTGAGCATTCGTCTACCCGCTGCGTGGCGGGTAAATGAAAAAACTCGACACGGGATCCGGGATGCACCCGAACGCAAGCGCTTCTTGAATATGCACTGAAAACACTTGTGTCTTTACCAGGAAACACGTGGGGCGCACAGATCGGCAAAGCGGTATAATCTTTTTCGAAGGATTAAAGGAGGAGAGTCGAACATGACCATCCGGACTTTTCAGCCTGGCGATGAGGCAGCGCAGGTCAGCATCTATAACGAGGCCAGTGCGGATTTGCCCAAGTTCAAGGAAGCGACGCTGGATGAAATCCGCCGCCGCCACCGTTCGGCTGAATTCGATCCGGGAACCCGATTCTTCGCGCTTGCCGGGGACCAGACGGTAGGATACGCCGCCTTTCATGCCAATGGGCGCGTCAGTTATCCCTGGTGCCGCAAAGGCCATGAGCAGTTCGCAGAGCCGCTTTTTCAAACCGTGCTGGAGGAAATGAAACGTCGTGGAATGAAAGCTGCTTTCGCGGCATACCGCGGCGATTGGACCGCCCAGAACGAGTTTTTCGCCAGGCAGGGGTTCCAGAAGGTGCGCGAGATGGTGAACTTCGTGCTGGCCCTGGTCGACATGCCTACGCCAGGTATGCGTCGCGGCAACACGCTCTCGCCATTGAAGCCCGAGGATCTCCCGGCTCTCGTGAGCCTCGCGGCAGGAGCGTTGCGCACGACTTCCATGCCGGAGCTGGAACGACATTTTTTCAAGAACCCGTATTTCAGCCCCGACTCGGTCTTCGTCATGCGCAATCGCGCGGATGCCAGCCTGGAGGCTGTGGGCATGCTGGTACTCAACACTGCCTACGCGAACCCGCAACAGGTTGACTCAGCCATGCCATGCTTCCGGCTCGGAGCGTTCGGCACCGAGGGTATGCAGGCCAAGAGGATCAACGGCCTGTTCAGCTTTCTGGCCTCCCCCGGCCAGGACGCCGTCCGCCTCGGTGCAGATCTCCTCAGCCATGCCGCCTTCCGCTTGCAGCAGCAAAAAGAACTGAACGTCTTCGCCGCCCAGGTGGCGACAGACGTGCCGCATTTGCTGCGCTTTTATGAGCATCTCTTCCGCAAGCAGGGAAGCTTTCCAGTCATGGAGCGAGCCCTGTAGAATTGCCCGATCGGCTGCTTCCAGGAGGATCTACGATGCCTTACGCTGCTGCGCTCTCGACTACCCAAGAGACAAACAGTGCTATTTCTGAAGTTTGCGAGCACGCCCAGGCGGAGTTCCCAGGGAGCCCGGATCTGGCATTCGTCTTCTTGTCGCCCCACCATCAGGAAGGCGCCGGGGACATCGCCGCGGCCATCCAAGAGCGCTTGGCCGTTCGTTGCGTTCTAGGCTGCACCGGTGAGGCGATCGCGGGTAACGACCGAGAGGTCGAGGACGGCCCGGCCTTGAGCCTGTGGCTGGGAAGCTGGCCGCGGGGTGTGGAGCTGGCGCCGTTTCGCCTGGAACTCGAGCAGACGCCCGACGGCTACAGCTTGCTCGGCTGGCCGGACGCACTCATGCAGGCGAATCCCGAACAGGACGCAGTCCTTCTCCTGGCAGATCCGTTCACGTTTCCGATCGATACATTCTTGAATCGTATGAACGAGGATCACAACAAGCTGCGCGTCATGGGCGGTATGGCCAGCGGAGGACGCGAACCGGGGCAGTCGCGCTTGATCCTCGGCGCGCAAGCACTCGATAGCGGTGCCGTGGGTGTCGTTGTGCAGGGACCGGTGACAATCCGCAGCATTGTGTCACAGGGGTGCCGGCCGATCGGTCAGCACATGGTCATCACGCGCGCCCACGAGAACTTCATCCATGAGCTGGGCGGCCAAGCGCCGCTGTCCCGCTTGCGCCAGCTATGGGATGAGTTGAGCGCTCGCGACCAGAAGCTCTTTCAACAGGGAGTGCACGTGGGCAGGGTGATCAACGAGTACCAGGGAGAATTTCAGCGCGGCGACTTCCTGGTGCGCAATGTGATGGGGATCGACCGGGAAAGCGGCGCGCTGGCCATCACGGATCGTGTGCGCGTCGGGCAAACCGTGCAGTTCCACGTGCGCGACGCTCAGACGGCCGATGAAGACTTACGCGCTCTGCTGCAGATGGACATGATTGCCCACGAACGTCCTCCCGCAGGTGCCTTGCTCTTTACTTGCAACGGCCGCGGCACACGCCTGTTCGACACCGCCAACCACGACGCGAGCACCGTCCGGACAGAAGCTGGCGACATTCCTCTTGCCGGTTTCTTTGCCCAGGGCGAACTCGGCCCAGTAGGCGGCCAAAATTTCATTCACGGGTTCACGGCGAGCGTGGTGCTGTTCGAATAGCCTGGCCCACTCATTCATTTCTTGGCTGAATGCTTATGTGCTTAGGCGAGGGGCAGGTCATCATCTCCCCTCTCCCCCGAAGCGGGGCGAGGGGAGAACAATCGCTGCCGCTCGCCTTACACACATTCAGCTAGCGCCGCTTCCAAATGCGGCTGAAAGTGCTGCAATCCGGGCGTTTCCAAATCTTTGATCTTTGCCTCTTCGTCCCAGTGCCGCAAGGTGACCGCCGCCGTCGCATGCGGATTCTTAAGGAACTCCCGAACTTCGTCCGGTGAAAACGGCCCACCCTGAAGTTTTAGACTGAGGACCGAGGCCTCCGACAATTTCTCAAGGTAACCAGGCTTCGTGGCGCAGAGGTAGCGCTTGGCGGGAACGTGCAGCCGAATGGGCTCCGTTACTGCCGCAGGGAAAGAGCGCGCCAGCCAGCGGGCGCCTAGATCCTCATGCCGATCGTCGATGCCGCGCTCCGCACAGTCCTCGGGGAGATGATGCAGCAGGTGGCCGATGTCGTGCAAAAGGGCTGCCGCGATCAATGTGCTATCCGCCCCGGCCTTCTCGGCGGCCCAGGCTGCCTGCAGCGCATGCTCGGTTTGGCTTACAGGTTCACCAATATAGGATGCGTCGCCATGCTCTTTGAACATGCGAAAAACTCGCTCAATGACATTTTCTCGTTCGGCTGAAGTCAAATGGGACTGCGAATCGACAGTTTTCATATTGGCCTCGAGATACCCAGGCAAGGAAGCCCGCTTACTAGGATAAATTTCCTGCAAGATCCAATACACGAGCGCTGCCACGGTAGTCAACGCGGCCACCCCCGCCAAAGCTTGGAATGACGTGGACCAACTATAATGCTCCACTAGCTTGCCGACCCCATAGCCCGAGAGAATTGCACCCAGGTAGCCCGCGCCGTCGATCATGCCTGCGGCGGTCGAGCCCCCGCGTTTGCCTCCCAGGTCCAGGGCCATCACGCCGGAGCAGAACGAATACGGCGCCATCAGAAAAAAAGAAACTCCGCAGATCAATGCGATCGCAAGGGCGGGCTTTCCAACGGGCGGAACGGCCCCCAGCAACCAAAGGGCCCCGATCAGGAGCAGCAAGCTCGGTACTGCCACGCGGCCATGCCTACCCCTGAGCCAATCGGACGTAGTCCCGCCAATTAGGACCGAGAAGCCTCCAACGAGCGGGAATAGCGAGCTTGCTTGAGCGGCGTCCCCAGGGGCCATCCCGGCCACTTCGGTGTAATAGGTCGGAGTCCAGAATAGGAAGGTCTCCCGGATCATTGTCAGCCCAAAATTCATGACACAGACGAGCCAGAATACCCGGTTTGTAAACAGAGCCCCGAGCAGCTTCCCCAGGCTTTCGGGCCGGGCCGATTCGTCCGCTTCACCAAAAAGATTATCCGGGTTAGCCGGGGGCTCTTCCCCGCCAATGTCGCGCGGACTGTTTCTTAGGAGGAACCAGCTGGAGACCGCGATGACCCCAAGTGTACCCGCCGCAATGAAGAAAACGCTCCGCCATCCAGCGTCATGCTTGATGAAGAATCCAAGATAAAAGCGTCCCAGGGCATCTCCGAACAGATAGCTCAGGCAAAGAATCGCCATGATGGTCGAATGCACGCGGACGGGATACCAGCGCGCGGTCAGCTTGACGAGCGCGCCCCAACCCATCGACTGAACGTAGCGATTGACGGCCCAGACCACTGCGAAGGCCGCCAGGCCGCCGGCAAGCCCGAACAGCACCGTGCAGACGACGGAGACGGCCATCCCCAAAAGGAACATCCTGCGTCCGCCGAGGAAATCCACGAGCACGCCGTTCGTGACCTTGCCCAGGGAATAGAGGATTACGCCCAGTGAAGCAATGGCGCCAAGGTCTTCCTTGGTAACGCCTTTGCCGTGGAAATCCGCAAGAATTAGCGGAGCCGCTACGGACAAGTTCGACCGGCAGACGTAATAGCCAGCGTAGCCGACGAATAGCGTCCCGAGGGTGATCCCTTGCCAACGGAAGGTGCGATCCCGAGCCATCGGACACGAACCCTAAGAAAAAAACGAGGGCATCCCTCGTGGAAAAACCGCCTTGTACCTTTTTAGGTGAGCGGCAGGTGATAATCTCCCCTCGCCCCGGAGTACCGGGGCGAGGGGAGAACAAGCGCTGCTGCTCGCCTTAGCAAGTGGCAGCCGCGTGTGATGTTGCACGGCGGAACAGAGCGTGTCTCACAGCTAATCGTCGTCCGTTTCCTTGCCAGCGAACTCCTCGGGATAAGGCGTGTCGTAACCCCGCGTAGAGTGCCAGAGAATGCGATTGAGCGTGTCCTCGTCCGCTTGGTCGGCTTTATCCAACTTCAAAGCCACGGACTTTTCGGCCCAGTACAAGGCCTTGCCGGTCAGCTTCTTGAGTGGCGGATTCATCTCGTTCAGGGCGATTTGGTTGGAAATGCGCTGATAAGGAGTCAAGTCCGGCGTCGACTGAAAACAGTTGCGCATCGCCGTGGCGGAGAGATCCATCTGATTCATAGGTGGCAATCCCAGGATTAGCTCGATGGTCTTGACCATACTGGTCTGGTTGTAGTTGGTGCTGTCGACAAAGCCTCGGCGCATGTAGGGGCTGATGACCAGGGCCACGGTGCGATGGCCATCCACGTGATCGAAGCCGCTCTGCGGATCGTCCTCGACGACAAGTATGCAGGTCTCTTTCCAGAAGCTGCTCTTGCTGATTCCTTCCACAATCCGGCCGAGGGCGAGATCGTTGTCTGCGACCATGGCGCGCGGTGTGGGAAATTCCGGGGTTGTCCCCTCCGTGTGGTCGCAGGGAAGGCTCATGAGCAAGAGATCAGGCATCTGGCCTTTCCTCTCAAACTCCTTCAAATCCTCGAGGAAAAGATCAGCCCGATAGACGTCAGGCGTGACAAGTGGGAAATAGGGATAGGTCGGGTGCGTGTAGGGCTTGAGGGTCGCGAAAGTGGTCCGCGGCGTCAACTTGACGTTGCGCGTGCCATTCTTGTGGTCGTTGTAGATCTCCACCCACTTGGTCCCTTTGGGGGTGTAGTCTTCCTCGGCGCAAAACTCACCGTAGTTGCGTAGGGTTTTGTTGTGCGCCAACAGGTTGTCCCAGAGAAAGCCCGTGGAGGCAAAAGCAAGCGGGTCCTTGCCGTCGTCCGGATAGCTGCGCGTGAAGCCGCCGAACGCCTTTTCCAGGTAGTCGGTGACGTAGGCCGAATCGGTCCAAGAATGGCCGTCGGCACTGAGAATGCCGCTGCAGTAGAAGTTGTCGAACAGCGTGAACTGACGGACCAGGGCATGGTGGTTGGGCGTCACGTTCGCGCCGAACATCACCAACCTGGGATCGCCGTTGCCTTCTTTGACGTCACCGAATACCTGGTCATACGTGCGATTCTCTTTGATGATGTACAGCACGTGCTTGAAGACCGAGGGCTCGCCATGACGCGCCGGAACGGGAATCGGCACGGCGTCCGGGCGCGGTTTCTCCAGGCCGGCCAGGCTGTAAGCCAGGCGGTTGTTGCTATTGACCTCAGCGGTGTAGCGAGCGAGTTGATTGTCGTCGGGAACGTCGATGATCGATGCAGAACCGAGGTGATCGTGCGAGTTCTTGCCTTTCTCGAGCGGCCGCGGTTGACTGAGCGAGCCGTGGCCTTTGACGTTGGCGACGAACAACTTCTTGCCGTCCGCTGAGACGCGCACTGCCCCTGGATACCACCCGGTTGGGATCAATCCCGCCACGGAACTGGCAGCCGGCAACCCTGCTCTCTTGATTTCGCATGCCGGCTGTCCCAAGCGGATGACGGCGACACAGTTGTTGGTGCCGTTGGTCACATAAAGTGTCTCGCCGTCGGGACTCAAGGCAAGGGCATTGGAGCCGCTGCCAAACGGCAGCCGGGCTTCGGGCCGGCACGCAATCGTCTCGACCACCTTGTCGGTATTTAAGTCAATGACTGAAACCGTATCGCTATTGGCATTGGCCACGTATAGCAACTTGCGGCCGGCGCTCAACGTCATACCGCTTGGGTGCAGACCGACGGTAATGGTCTTGACTTGCTTCCAGCGACCGTCTGCCAGGGCGACAACGGAGAGCGTGCCTTGGTTTGCAACGCGCGTGCGCGGATCGAGCTTCACGGGACTGTCCGAAGTCTTGGCTTGCACATCTCCTGGGCCAGGTAGATCGCCGCCCCAGTTGCTGACGTAGCAGCGGTCGACAGTTGGACAAACCACCATGAAGGGCGCTACACCCACGGGAACTTCCTGTTCCATCTTGCCGCTGGCGCGATTAAGGCGAACCAACGCATTGCCCCGACTCGAAGTGACCCATAGCCCTTCGTCGGAGCCGGAGGCGATTCCCGTTGGGTAAGCCGCCCCGCCAACTTGCGGCCGCGGGAGATCGAGAGATTTCCCCCATTGGTAGCTGCCATCTGATTGTCGTTCGGCCAGGAGTACCTCATTGCGGACATCGCTGGCGTATATCCGGTTGTTGTCGACCAGCAAGCCGACAGCGCTAAAACCCACGTCTTCATCGCCTCTCTTCTTTTTCTTGGGCAGCGCGAGAGTTTGTCGGATCTTTCCCGTCGCCGCATCGATGAAAACGAGATTATCCATGTTCTTGACGACCAACGTCCGACCGTGGTCGACAAAGCCAAGATCCACGGGACGTCCTGGGAACGTGACTTCTTTTCCAGCAGGCTTGAGGATTTGGTTCGTCGGAACGACAATGCGACCGTCAGGCTGAACGCCGACGCGGAGACGCTCCTGCTCGTCGGCCATGAGTGCTGGCCACGCGACCCAGGCCCAGGCGCCCATGCAAAGGAACAAGGCGAGCATTTTCCTGGTTACGCGTGTCATTCCAGACTCCTTCGCAAGTGCAACAACCAACAGCCCGACGATGATCACAAGTCGCATTGTCATTGTCCAAGGTCGCAGGTAGAGAGGTGTGAAAGTTTCATGTAGTTCCTTCAAAGTTTGTCCCGTCAGTCGAAGCTTGGTCAACACTAGGAGTGCAAGACCCGGGATACATCGGCGACCGAGTCAATCAGGTGGGTATGTGGATATTCTTCCAGTTGAGTCCTGCTGTGGGTGCCCTGAGTGACGCCAATGACGAGGCCACAACCGGCGTTGGTTCCTTCTTCCAGATCCGCGGGGGTGTCACCCACCTTGGCGACTTCCTTGGGGTCCCGAATTCCGAACCGCGCCATGAGTACCTGGATCATGTCGGGATGGGGCCGGCCGCGCGGCACTTCGTCGCTTGTAACACTTGCCTGAATCAGTCCGTCTTTCTCCCAGCCAAGGCGATCGAGAATGACCTGCGCTATGTTGCGGCTAAAACCGCTGTTGACGGCAACCTTGATGCCGGCTTTGCCTAGCTTTGCGAAGGTCTCGCTCGTCCCCGGGATCTCGTGAACGGCCGGGTCTTTCGTATAGAAGTCGATCATCCGCGCTGCGAAATCATCGTGGATATGGCTGATGCGCTGCAATAAAGCTTCATGGTGGTGAGAACGCGCAACCAGGCGACGCACCGCCTCCAATTTGGGAAGACCCATCACCTCATTCACCGCTGCCGGCTCGACGGACAGGCCGGCAGCCTCCAGCGCAGCGCGAAAACAGCCATTCACCGCTCCCGGGTCATTGACCGTGGTCCCTGCCATATCGAAGACGACCAATTTAATTGCCATAAGCATCCTCCCCCAACACCGCGTCGACTGCTTGCTCTGCCAGGCCAAAGGAGAGCGTCATCCCGGCCCCGCCCACGCCTGTCACGACTGTCGCATCCGGGCTCGGATGCAGGATCAGGAACGGCTTGGACGGGTGCTTTGCATACACGCCATGCCAGCGGGAGGCGATCCGTAAGTCGGCAATGTCCAGAAACGATTTCAGATACTCCAGGATCAAGTCGTCGATCTCTTGTTTGTCGAACGGATCGACGTCAGAGCCGTACTCATGGGAATCGCCGATGACGACTTCGCCGTGGCCGTTCTGTGACGCCATCACGTGGATACCGTATCGATCATACTCGGGCAACTCCCTGGCCACACGATTTTTGAGGCCAACGAGTGAGGGGCAGATCTCGAAGGCCTTATAGTGCCGTAGCGTCAGCCCGCCCGCCAACATCGGGCCGAGCCGCCGGCGGTCGCCATACGGCTGCGAACGCATCATCTGAAGTTTGCAGCGCACCATGCCGCTGGCCTGAAGAACCTCGGGGAAAATGCTCTGGAAGTCATCTCCAGAACAGACCCAGAGATGCTCCACAGTCCACTCCTGTCCGCCCGCGCGCACAGAGCGACATTCGTGGGCGGTGACGGCGTAGCCAAAGCGAAACTCGACTCCAAACGCGCTCGCGAGCCAGCCCGGCAATCGCGCAACCACCTCGCGGGGGTCGACACATGTTTCCGTTGCGCTCCACATTCCCGCCTGGAGGCCCTTGCGCTGAACTGCCGGCGATCTCTTCAAAACGCCGTCCGGAGTCAATAGCTCGCAGGCAAAGCCTCCCCCGGCGGAGGCATGGACGAACTCGCGCAGAACCTGCTCCTCGTCTTCGCGGTAAGCGAGGTGCAGCGATCCGGTTTGCTCATGCCAAAGGCCGCTGGTCTGCAGCACGGTCAGCCAGATCTCCCGGCTGCGCATTGCCAATTGATGCATCGCTCCAGCAGGCTGGCCGATGGGCCAGAGCATGCCAAAATTGCGCACGGATGCGCCCATTGCCCTGGGACTGCGCTCGAAGACGATCACGCGCCGCCCACGCCTGGCCAGATGATAGGCGTGAGCAAGACCAAGAATGCCAGCGCCGACCACGGCGTCATCCCAATGCGGATTCATAACGTGCGCCCGTGGAAATCAACCACCTCGGCCAGTCACCATCTCGTTGCCCGCCGCCCAGAGAGCGATGTCCTGGTTCTGGATAGCTGCGCTCCTTACGTCTGGAAACTGGTCGGGTGTGCAGGCAAACGCGGGGACACGCAGCACGGCGAACTTGGCGGCGCTACGCTCGTCGAACCACGGGCCGTCGCCAGCCCGCGATAACAACAAGACTGGCCAGTAGCGCAGCCCTGCCCCTAGAAATACTGGCGAGCCGGCAGCGACGCCTATAGAATCAAACCGATTCCGTCAGGCGACTGTGTAACCAGGGGCGAGGCGGCGCCTACTTCGAGATCATCGTCATCCCTCCCCAACCTCCGAGCAACCATGAAAAAGAGCCTTTGTCGAACGACCTGGCTTCCAGCACTTGCCGGGATTCTGGTTCTGTTGACTGGAGCCAGGGTCGCCGGCCAGACGACTGCCGACCCCAGCCAAGCCTTCACCAAGACCGACGCGCTGATTCCCATGCGCGACGGCGTGCGCTTGAACACGGCGATCTATGTCCCAAAAAACTCGAAGGACGCGCTGCCATTCTTGTTGCTGCGGACTCCCTACGGGATCGAAGGAGCCCCTCGGCGGGCCCTGGGTGCGTATCTGAAAGACCTGGTGACGGAGGGTTACATCTTTGTCTTTCAGGACATTCGCGGGCGCTTCAAGTCGGAGGGCCAGTTTGTCATGTGCCGGCCGCCGCGCGACAAGAACGATCCCAAGGCCATCGACGAGAGCACCGACACCTATGATACGATCGATTGGCTTCTGAAGAACGTGCCGCACAACAACGGCCGGGTTGGCGCGCTGGGGATTTCCTATGGCGGCTGGCTGACCGTGATGGCGATGCTCGATCCCCATCCCGCGCTGAAAGCGGTGTCTCCTCAAGCCTCTCCTGCCGATATGTTCCTGGGAGACGATTTCCATCACAACGGGGCTTTCCGCCTGAGCTACGGGCTGGAATACGTCGCGATGATGGAGACTTCCAAGGTGAACAGCTCGTTCCGCTTCAACCGGAACGATACCTTCGAATGGTATCTGCAACTTGGAGCACTAAGGAATGTCAACGAGAAGTATTTCCACAGCAAGATGCCGACGTGGAACGATTTCACGACGCATCCGAACTATGACCAGTTCTGGAAAAACCAGGCCTTTGCAGGGCACCTAAAACGAGTCACGGTGCCGACGCTGAATATTGCGGGCTGGTGGGATCAGGAAGATTTCTACGGCCCGCTCAAGATTTACGAGCTGCTCGAGAAGGCCGACACGGGGAATCGAAATTATCTGGTAGTGGGGCCGTGGAACCATGGCGGCTGGTCAGGTGGCGAAGGGAAAAGCCTCGACAAGATCCAGTTTGGCAGCCCCACGGCAGCATACTTTCGCTCGAACATCCAGGCGCCGTGGTTCGCCTACTTCCTGAAGGACAAGGGGAATTTTCGCCAGCCCGAAGCCCGGGTGTTCCAAACGGGCAGCAATCGCTGGGAGAGCTACGATGAATGGCCGCCTCGGCACAACGTCACCGAGCGGCAGCTCTACTTCCACCCCGACGGCCGGCTCGCCTTCGAGCCACTGGCAGCTTCTGCGGGTCGAGAGCACGATAGTTATGTTTCCGATCCGGCCCATCCGGTTCCTTATCGACCTCGGCCCATATCGCCCACCTATCCGGGGCCTGGCTGGCCGGTCTGGTTGTTGCAGGATCAGCGATTTGTCCACCAGCGCCCGGACGTATTAAGCTGGGAAACTGAACCGCTGCAGGAAGACGTCGCGGTGGCGGGCGAGGTCGTAGCGCACCTTTTTGCCTCGACCTCTGGCACCGACAGCGATTGGGTCTTCAAGCTGATCGACGTCTATCCGGAGGATTATCCCAAGGAACCCAACATGGGCGGCTACCAGTTGATGATTGGCGGCGAGGTGTTTCGGGGCCGATTTCGCAAGAGCTTCGAAAAGCCGGCAGCGCTCGTTCCCGATCAGGTTAATGACTATTCCATCAGCTTGCACGGCAGCGACCATTGCTTCTTGAAAGGGCACAAGATCATGGTCCAGGTGCAGAGCACCTGGTTTCCTGTCATCGACCGCAATCCGCAAGCATTCGTGGAGAACATCTTCATGGCCAAGGATGCCGATTTCCAGAAAGCGGTTCAGCGAATCTACCGCTGCTCTAAGTTCCCTTCACACGTGACATTGCCTGTAGTAAGGGGAGAGGCCAGGTAGAAGACCACGACTTGGAGCTGTTGCCCACCAGGAAACCTCCTCATGGAGCAGACGATCATCCTCTGCGGTCTGGGACGCGTTGGCTGGCGCGTGCTGGAGTATCTTCGCGCCGCGGGGTTTCCGGTCGTGGTCGTGGATACGCGTTGCCGGCCAAACGACCCCCGGCTCGGAGATGTCAAACTCATCAACGGTGATTTCCGGCGCCCGGAGGTGCTCGAGGAGGCAGGCTTGGCCCAGGCCCGCGGCGTCATCATCATGACGAACGACGACCTCGTCAACATCTCCGCCGCACTGATGGTTCGCCACCAGAATCCCGACGTGCGCATCGTCGTTCGCCTTTTCAATCAGAACCTGATCGCCCGACTCGGCAAAGCGGTCAACAACGTCTTCGCCCTCAGCACGAGCATGCTGACGGCGCCGTTGTTCGCCCAGAGTGCGCTCACGGGGCAGGCACTGGGCACCATCCGCATCGAGGGCCTGCAAGACGGCTTGCGCCAGGTAGCCGAGGTGAAGGTCGATGCCGGCTCACCGCTGCGCGGCCAGCCCATCGCAAACCTTGTGGAGGAGCGCGACCTGCTTGTGTTCGCGCACCTCCCGCAAGGGGATAAGGAACGATTCCTGCTGGATGTGGACATGACCGCGACGTTGAGCCCTGGGGATCGCGTCATCCTGTGCGGCGACCCCCACAAGCTCGCTCCCTTGCTCGAGGGGGGCGAGGATTTGTTGGCCCATGTCCGCTGGGCGGGCTGGCTGCGCCGCCTGGGTCGTGTCGTTTGGCGCACGCTGTCCGAGGCCGATCTTCCCGTCAAGGTCTGTACGGCGCTGCTCCTGAGCGTCGTCGCGATCAGCACCCTCATCATGTACCTGGGCGTGGAAAAGCACCACGGCCACCTGGCCCGCGCCCTCTTTCGCACCATCAGCCTGATGGCGACCGGCTCCAGTATGCACGAAGAGGAACTCACCGAGGATTGGCAAATGGTCTTTGCCAGCACCCTGCGGATCCTCGGCGCCCTTCTCACCGCGGCCTTCACGGCAATTATGGTCAATTATCTCCTGCGGGCCCGGCTCGCGGGCGCCCTCGAAGTCCGGCGTATCCCCGACAGCGGTCACGTGATCGTCTGCGGCCTGGGCAACATCGGCTTCCGCGTCGTCGAGGAGCTGGTGCGCTACGAAGAACGGGTGGTGGTCATTGAACAAGCCCGCGACAGCAAGTTCGTGACGACGGCGCGCCGGCTCGGCGTGCCCGTGCTGATCGGCGACGCCACTGTGAACGGCGTGCTCCACCAGGCCCACGCCATCCAGGCCCGCGCGGTCATTGCCTCCACGAGCGATGACCTGATCAATCTGGAAATTGCGCTCCTCGTGAGGGAGCTTAATCCGAGCCAGCGCATTGTCCTGCACTTATCGGATCCCAGCCTGGCCCAGACCCTGCGCGAGGCTGCCAATGTGCGACTCGCGTTATCGATCCCGAACCTGGCCGCGCCGGCGTTCATTGCTGCGCTGTTCGGCGACCGCGTGCAGAGCGTCCTCATGATCGACGGCAGGCTGGTTGCCACTGTCGATCTTCTCGTGCCGGCGCAGGATCCATGTTTGGCGGGGCAATCGGTGCGGGCCGTGGCTATCGACTACGGGCTGCTGCCAGTCGTCGTCTGTGACACGCAGGGGCGATTGCTGGCGCAGCGCATGAGCGCTCGGCTGGATGCCGGCTTTCGATTGATAGCCATTAGTCTATTGCCGGACCTGGAACGCCTCTTGCGCCGCGAACCGAGACCCAAAGACTATGCGGTGGACGTTGACGCATGCCCCCTGCCCACGCGCCCCTGGCTTGCATCCTTATTTCGCGTGCAGCAAGGCCTCACGGCGGAAGCAGCAAACAAAATGCTCGAGCAGATGCCCACCTGCCTGGCGACGCGGCTAACCCGCGGTCAGGCGGAAGACCTGCTGCTCCTTCTCAAGAGGGAACGCATCGGCGCAAAGATTCGGCGCCTGGACGAGCAAGCGTGATCAACCCTGGATTTTGCGTAAGGCCTTTTGGGCGGACTCGCGCACGTTCGAGTCCGGAGATTGGGCTGCGTCTTTCAAGCTGCGCAGGATTGCCGGCCGGTTTGCCTTGGGGCCGATGCGTAGGAGTGCCTCTGCCGCCAGGCCCCGGCAATCGCCCGTGAGGTTCTTTGTTATCGTTGCTTCCCCCGCGCGCGACTCCGGTCCTCCACTGCTCACTTTGGTGTCGGCTCCGTGGTACATCATGATTTGCTTGTCATCGAGGAGCGCTTGGAGCACATCCAGGACCTTGTCGGGAGCCTTGGGGCCGAGCAGAATGCCGAGGATGACGGCACTATCGTAGCGCACCAGCCGAGTGTCGGGATCCGTTTCGGAGAGAATCGGCGTCAGCGCCGGGACGATCCCGGCTTCGATAGGATTGTCGAGGCGGGCCACGGCCCAAACTGCCCGCTGGCGCACGCTCCAATTGCTGTCGGCCTTGATTACGCGCAAGAGCGTCGGAACGACCGGCACGACGGCGGGACTGATATGGGAAAGCGCTTCGGCAACATACGTGCGAATTTCTTCCGGCTCCTGAGATTCGAGCATCCGCGCGAGCGTCGGCGCTGCTTGCTCGGCTTTGCGCCCGATCCGCCCCAGAGCTACGGCGGCATTGCGACGGACCACTGGATCATGATCCTCCAGGGCCGCTGTCAAACTGGCGACGCTCGGTGTGGCGTCCGTGCCAAGGTGGGCCAAGGCCGCGGCGGCAAGCCGCCGGGTGCTGGCTTCCTTGTCCTGAAGGCTTTCGCACAAGGCCGGCACCGCCGCCTGGGCTTCCGGCCCCCCGATATTGGCCAGCGCCAGTGCGGCGCCGCGAACCACCTCGGGGTCGGGGTCACGGAGTGCCGAGCGCAGCCCCGATGCTACGCCACGGTCGTCCGGGCCAACCGAGTTCACGAGAGCATTCAGCGCCGACTTGCGCACGTCTGTGTCTGTGTCCTTTTGAAAGCAAGTGAGTAGACCAGGCACGGCCATCCGGGCACTCTGGCCGAACTCGCCCAGCGCTGCCGCCGTCTCGCGGCGCACTTGCGCATCGGCGTCCCCCAGCGTCTTGCACAGGCTGGGAACCACGGCCTGGCCGTTCTTGGGTCCGATCTTGCCGAGAGCCCAGGCGGCATTTTGGCGGACCGAAGCTTCCCCATCGCCCAGCGCCTTGTCCAATGCGGAGCAGACGGCACCAGCGCCGGCTTCGTCAGCCGGCCATGCTTGGCGTCCCAGGCTGCCCAGGGCAAATGCCGCACTGCGCCGCACCAGCGGCTCGGGATCGTTATTCAGCAATTTCACCAGCGCTGGAAAGGTCTCATCCCAGGCGGTCGGCCCGATCTTGCCGATCGCAAACGCGGCGGCTTCGCGAACGTCAGCGTTCTTGTCTTTCAGCGAGTCAACCAGCCGGGGCACGGCAGACACGGCGATGGACCCCGCCTTGCCGAGCGCAAAAGCTGCGCTCCGGCGGACCGCGGCATTAGGGCTCGCCAGATCGCCCACCCACTTAGACAACGGCTTGCCCAGGAACCCTGGATCGTCGCCGTGCACATCAGGCGGGCGCTGCGCAATAAGCGTCAGGAGGATTATCAGGAACGTAAGAAACTGCGGCCGCTCCATCGCTCGACTCGGGTTACGGGACACGCGTCCTTTGCCTTGTGTTCTCTGACAACGCCCCTGCTATTTGAGGGCGAGCTTTTTGACCGCACTGATGGCCTTGTCAATCTCGTCCCGCAGCTGTGGCGAATTGAGGTTCTGGCTCTTGAGCTTCATGAGTGCCGGCAGGGCCGTTTCGGCATACGGACCCATCTCCCCCAGCGCGACGACTGTATGAAAAAGGATGGGCAGTTCTTTTTCGGCTTCCAGAAGATCGGCCAGGTCAGCGACCCGAGATTTGCCGTCACGACCGATGACGGCGAAGGCCTGGGCAGCGCTAAGCCGGGTCAGATAATCCGGACTCTTGAGATACTTGGCAAGAGCGATCAGGTTCTTCTCGACCTTGTCGGCCTTGTCTGCCCCCGAGCCCCCGAGCGCGGCTCGCTTATTCGATTTGTCCTCGACCGGCGGGGCTACATTTATCCGCAGCAGCAGCACGCGAGCCCAAATCGCCACGCGCGCTTGTTTTTCGTTCGTAATCATCCGGGTCAGAAGGCCCTCTTCCGTCAATCTGTCGTTGAGGCCGCCTGGGATCCCCAGCATGATCAACGACTTGAGTCCTTCCAGACGCACCTCGCTACAATGGTCCCACATGAGGTCTTCAAGCGATTTAAGAACTACGCGATCCGGTCCGCCCGCCTTGTCTCGACCGGCGAAAGCCAAAGCAGTGGCGCATGCCCGGCGAATTTCCCAAGAGTCTTTATCGCGCAGTTTGCTAGCCAACTCAGGGGCGGCAGGCGTGGCCAAGTGTTGCAGCCGGCACAGGGCCTGGGCTGCTTGAAAGCGAACGATCGCCTGCGGGTCATTGACGAGCAAGTTCTTGAGGGCATTGATGCCCGTCGTCACGTCATCATCGTTGAAACCAACGAATCCGAGCGTGATGGCCGCATTCACTCGTATGCTCACGTCGGGATCTCTCAATGCCTTGACCAATTGCGGGCTAGCCTCGCGCGCCGCGGAGCCGAAGACCTTGAGCATGTGAATCGCATTCTCGCGAATGTAGGGATCCTTATCCTTGAGGTCCCTGATCCATTGCTCCATCAATTTGCCTTCCACGGACTCGAAGCTCTTCTTCTTGTCCATTTGCTTTTCAGCAAACTGAGTCTGAGCCTGCATCGGAAGAACAGCCAGGCAAACCGTCCACGCCGCAAGAACAACTGTCCATGCCGTGAGAACGAAAGAGCTGCGAGTGCGCATGGGATAATCCTCTGGAATCGGGAACCTTCCCCCCTACCAGGATAGCATTGCTTGCAAACCAAAGGCAATAAAGGAAAGTGGCGGGAATTAGCCGACGGCTTCGCCAGCGATGGGGAGAACAAATCTGGCTGGCGAGGATAGTCCGTGGAAAGAGCGCCGGCGGAAGGTCCGCGGAGTGCCCTCTCTGACAGGACGGCGGGAATTCCAGGCAACAACGGATGAAAGACCTCTTCGGAAGAGAACGCCAAGCTCCGAAGATTTGCCCACTATTTCCAAGGAATTACTAATCAGCGGGGTTGCTGGACCGGCCGCGGCAGACTGTACCAGGCCAGGTTGCACGCCTCTCGTTCCTCCCCATCAAGTTGTAAATCGACGCCGGCCAAGCTTTGTTCCAGCTGTTCCGGCCGGCTAGCGCCGACAATCGCCGCGGTGATTCCTGGTTGTGCCAACATCCAGGCGACCGCGACCTGAGCCAGCGCTTTGCCGCGAGGTGCGAAGAAGCCGCGCAAGCGCTCCACCGCTTCGAATTGCGCGTGCTGCCAGTAGCGATCCCGATAGAGATCGCCTGTTTTGCCAAGGGTAAACCGTGTCCCGGCCTGTGGAGGCTCCCCGCCTCGATGCTTGCCCGTAAGCAGGCCGCCAGCGAGTGGGTTGTACGGAATCACGCCCAGGCCCTGGTCCCGGCACAACGGCAATAGCTCGCTCTCGATCTCGCGATAGAGCAAGTTATAGCGCGGCTGCACGCAATCAAAGCGGGCCAAGCCCAGGCGGGTGCTCAGGCCCAGTGCCAGGGCGACCTGCCATGCCGGGAAATTCGAGCAGCCGACGTAGCGAACTTTCCCCTGGCGCACGAGATCGTCGAATGCGCGCAGGGTTTCTTCCAACGGCGTCTCCGGATCCGGAAAGTGGGCCTGGTAAAGGTCGATGGTATCCGTCCGCAGCCGGCGCAGACTGTCCTCGGCGGCTTTGAGGATGTGCCGACGCGATAAGCCTTCGTCATTGGGCCCGTAACCGACGCGCATGCAGCACTTGGTCGCCAGGACAAAGCGCTCGCGCTTCCCCTGAAGCCATGCGCCGACGATTTCCTCGGTTCGGCCCGCAGTTTCCGGCGTTGGCGGCACCGGATACGCATCGGCCGTGTCCAGGAATTGCACTCCCAGCTCTTCCGCCTTGTTCATGATGGCAAACGACGTCGTCTGGTCGCACTGGTGGCCGAAGGTCATCGTGCCGAGACAGACCTCGGAGACCTTCAAACCCGTGTTCCCCATGCGCCGAATTTTCATTGCGTTCTCCTGAGCGGGTGCAGGCCGTTCCCCAAGTCAAGGGTGATCATAGGTCACATGGGTCCTATAGGACATATCCCCCCACCCCCGAGTACGGGAGAGAGGGAGGCTGAAGAGGCATAGCCGAGCGCCGGCCGGTGGCTAGACTAATCCCATTGTGCATTCGTCCCATTGGAGGCGGAAGTTCATGAGCCCGGCCGATCAAGCTCGATTGCTCGCGGATGTGGAAGCCTTCTGCGAAGAGATTCGACCCATCGAGGAGCTTTGCTATGTTGAACATAAGTTCAACAGCGAGGTCTTGCCCCTCGGCCGCAAATATAACCTCCTCGGCATGATTGTGCCGGAGATCTACGGCGGCCGCGGCGCCGATACGGTCACCTACGCCCGAGCGCTCACTAGACTTGGCAGGGAAGGGACAGGCGTTCGCACTTTTTTCTCCGGTCACACCTCCATCGGCGAATACCCCATCCTCACCTGGGGCAACGAAGAACAGAAACGCCGTTATCTCACGGCTGCCGTCCGCGGCGACAAGATCCTGGCGTTCGGACTCACCGAGCCTGAGGCCGGCAGCAATCCGCTTGAAATGCAAATGACCTACGAGCGCAAGGGCGACCATTTCTTGCTCAACGGCGTGAAGTACCTCATTTCCAATGCGGGCATCGCCGGTGCCATCGTGACCTTCGCCTATCCGAAGGGGCGGACGGGGCGGATCAGCGCCTTTATCATTGATGCAGTCGACGGCCCTGGCTTCGCTCGCGAGGATTTGACGGCCAAGATGGGTATGCCGACGGCCAACACCGCGATGTTCGAGCTGACCGACTATGCAGTGCCTGTTGCCAACATGCTGGGAAAGGAAGGCGACGGATTTCGCATTGCCATGGGGACGCTGGTAGCCGGCCGGCTCAGTGTCGCCGCGGGATGCCTCGGTGTGATCGAGGACTGCCTGGCGGAGGCGATTACTTATGCCAAGGAGCGCCAGCAGCATGGCAAGCCTATCGCCAAGCATCAACTAGTGCAGGAGCACATCGCCGGGATCGAGATGGATCGTCTGGCTTCGGAATCGTTAGTGCTTCGCGCCGCGGAGGCCAAAGACGCCAGCAATGCCGAGCCGGGTAACGGCGCTCTCAAGGCGCGGGCGGAATTGTTGTCGGCCCAGGCCAAGTTGTTCGCGTCCAATGCCGCCTGGGATGCTGCCGACCGAGCCGTCCAGGTCTTCGGCGGCCGCGGTTGGTCCACCCTCTACCGCCCCGGGCGCCATCTCCAGGATGTGCGCGTCTGCCGAATTTATGAAGGCACAGATGAGATTCTGAAGCTTAAAGTTGCGGCGGCCGTGCTAGGAAAGGAATACGAGGCATTCAAGTAGGTCAGGTTTCCAACCTGACCGGACAGATTAGGAAATCTGTCCTACGCCTCTTGCAGCTTGGCTTCGATCGCCGCCACAGCATCCGCAATCACTTTTTGCGCCGAAGCTTTGATCAAGCCCTGCGGGACCGCCTTGAGCAAGCCGCCGAGGCTCTTGATTTCCGCCACCCAATGCACCCGCGTGCCGTTCGGTTGCGGCACAAGATTCAGGTTTGCTTCCACGTCGTTGGTCGAGCCAATCCCCTTGCCATGCAACAGCAATCGGATCGATTGCTCCGCGACGGTGTCCGCCACGATGAGCGTCAGCTCCAACGTCCCGCGCACGAATGCAAAACCGGGCCGCAGGGTACATACAGCTTTCCCCTGCTCCGCGACGGCCGTCGCTTCGACGCCGGGAATGCACTTCACCAAGAAGCGCGCGTCGCTCAGCTTGCTCCAGAGGACACTCGGAGATTGGGTTAGCTCTTTGTCGCCCGCAAACTGAAGCATCGCTCTACCACCCTCCTGGGAGCCTGCTGAAAAAGGGGTCTGACCCCCTACGGAGCTTCACTCATTTCCAGCTTTTTTGGGGATCTACCACCCTTGGGGGAGGGGGTCAGACCCCTTTTTCAGCAGGCTCCCAGGGTTCCCGGCCGTCATGGCTGGGCGGCAGACGGCTTTTCCAGCGTGTGCTTGCGCCGCACCGTGGGCAGATCGGCGTAGATCGTCGTGCTTTCTTCCTGCATCACCGGCCCGGCCGTCAATCCATCTCCCGACATCTCTACCTTGAAGCGGACATCGCCGTTCTTGCGCGCCTTTACCTCAATCGTATAGTGCACCACGCCACCCGCAGGTATCGTCATCGGGTCATAGATCACTTTTTGCCCGTCCTGGCGATTTTGCGGCGGTTCTGCTCGAACCACGTTCATCTGATCGGGCACCGTGGCCACGATGTTGACTCTGGCGGCCACGTTCGTGCCGTCGTTCCCTACCGTGATGGTATACGTAGTCGTGCCACCGACGGGCACTGGGTCGTCGCTATGCTTGACGTCCAGCGACAGTGCCGACTGCCCGTCGAAGACAGTGCAAACTTCATCGGCAGCCGTCACTCCAGGCTCGGCACTGACCATCGCCCGATTGCAAATGCGTCCTGCTTCGGTTGCAGTCAGAACCAGCTGCACGGTGCTGGTTTCGCCCGGGGCGATAGCGCCGATTTGCCACTGGACCTGATCGCCAGCCAGCTCGCCCCCGTCACTTGCCCGGATGAACGAAGTGTGCCCAGGCATCGGGTTTCGGATACCCACGTTCTTGAGCGTTGCGGAACCAGTGTTGCTCACCGTAAGTTCATAGGTTGCCGGCATGTTGAGGTAGCGCCGCTTGGGACCGGACATCGTTAAGCCAAGTTTTGCTTCACTGACATCGATACAGTTTTCCTGTTCGTCACGCACGCTGCCGCCGGCTGCGGCCACAACGACCTTGTTGCACAAATGGCCCGTCCTCACGGCCGTCACCTCGTACTCGACGCTACGACTCTTTCCGGGAGCCAGGGTTCCAAGGATCCACGTGAGCCGTTCTTTCTTGTCGGCATGCTCCAATCCCGCAGGCAGGATGTCGATCAGCTGAATGTTGGCAATGTCGGTCGGGCCGGTGTTGGTAAGAACAAGCTGATACTTCAGCCTGTCGTGCAAAAACGCTTGCTTGGGTCCGTTCTTTTCGATGCGCATGGACGGTGGGATGATCTTGGTGCTGACGCACTGGCCATGCTCGAACTGAACGCGAGCGCAGTTCTTGACCTCGTCGGGGCTCGTGGGGGTAAGGACCAAAATGATCTCGCGCTTGTCCCAGGCCTCGAGAGTTCCTATTTTCCAGGTCAGCTCGGGATCGCTGGTCGTTGGTGCCGGCCAGGAACGCACCAGCCGCGCATTGGCCGGCAGCGGGTTGCGCAGCAACACATGGTGGGCCGCTGCTGCAGAGCAATTCTCGACGCAAATGCGGTATTCAATCTCCTCGCCGGCATTCACCGAGGCCGGCACGCGTACGCGCACGGCCACGACGGGCGTTGGCGGTTCCGCAGGAGCCCGTGCCTCCGCGACCGGCCGCGGCGCTGGCAACACGACTTCCTCGGCTGGCGGCGGCTCGATGTTCGGTAGAGGTGCCAATGCTGGTCCGCAGTCGTCGCCTTGTTGCGCCAGCAGCCGGGCGTCCGTTGGCAGCAGATTGGCAGTCAGGTTTCCCAGCAGCCCGACAAGGATCAGCCCAGCGAGTCGTGGCAAAGCAGTCATGGAGTCCCCCGCGGTCCTCGACGAAAATGACGGTGAACCTGGCGAAGACGCGCTGGACATCTTCCCTGGCTCAAACCCGCATTGTCGCCTGAAGGCCTCTCCTTGTCTGCCTTGGACGCAGCAAATTCCCATCCTGCCGAGTTTGGGTACACGGCAAATTCATTACCACCGGTGCGGCTCATTCCTTCACGGCTGCATTCATCGCATCAGCGCTGGATATCCATTCGCTCCCGCACCGGCGTGAAGCAGTTAGTGAACACGGAGACCAAGGCAAGGTCAACGAGATCAGACAGGCCACGGACAAGTTACATGCCCTTAGAGCTGCGCGATTGCATACCAGTTGCCAAGAGCAGCTGCCAACGCCACGAAGAGCAACACCTTCCACTCCAACGGCATCTGGTGCCAGCTCTCGAACTTTTCAACGCCGTGCTCCGCCTTCAGTTTTTCCACGTCAATGGGGAACAGGAGCAGCCCCAACCCGAAGACTGCTAATAGAGGAGGCAGCGCCGCGGCCTTACGATAATACTCTCCTTCAGTCAGCGCTGTGTGCCAGACCCAACCGGTGAGACCAAGACCCCCAGCAAAAGCCAGCAGGCCGATGAGCCGCTGGCCCAGATTGGAACGGATCATGAACACCCCCATGCCAAAATTCGGGACTTGCTCCCCATTTCTGGAGATAGTGCAATCCAATAACTACGAGGATCGTGACAGGACCCGTCATGGCCAAGGTGCGTGGCCAATCGAGTCTCAGATCGACGTTGGAGTAGAAGCGGAACAGCTTGGTTCACTTATACCAGAGCAAGCCCCCGGAATGAAAGCAAACCGCGGAAATTCGCCGGTCAGAGTCAGTGTGGGTTTTTTCCCACCTGTTGCCAGGGGCGCTGACAGACAGAACGATAGACGTGGAATGCGGCGCGCTTGCAGGCATCATTTCGCCGGCTGCTGGCGCAGGTGGAAACTCAGGAAGCGCAAAAAAAGCGCTCTCGCAAAGAGCCTGAAGGGGGTAAGGCATTTCGCGAGAGCGCTTGCGTGATTCTATTCTACGGCCCTATGCCAATTTCCGCCGCCAAACAAATCCTGCCAGGCCCGCCATTCCCAGCCCTGCCAGGATCGCGGAATGAGGTTCAGGAATCGTGTGGTACGTCTGATCGAGGAACCCGACCGAGGCTACGCCCGTTCGGCTGATGGCTTCTATGTCCTTTTGAGCGCTAAAGCTCGTGAGGCCCTTGCCGAAATTGACGCTGGCCGAATCGACCGTGGGACCAGGGCTGATACTGTAGATAAACATGCTAGCCGGATTAGTCGGAGTGAAACTGTCGACAACAAACATATCGCCCGTCCCCCCAGTTACCTTGGGGTTGCCGGTCAGCAGCGCCGAACTAACGGGGGCGCCCGACGTGACGGTAACCTTGTAGGTAATCAAGGCGTCGGCCGTGGAGCCCTTCGGGGTCGTAAATGCTCCTACAAATTGCAAGCCATAGTTGCCGCTCAACAGGATGGGATTCACGGTAACTGTCGACGGAGAGGGCATGCTGCCCGTTTTGGAATAGGCGAAGTGACTGAATGTCAGCCCACCCGAGCTGATAGTTGCGCCAGGGTGGAGTAGCGTGGACAGCAATACCCCAGCGCGGGCAGGGACCGCGGGCAGCACCAACCAGGCGCAGACGCCCAACATAATAGGCCACGTCAGTTTTTTGGATCTCATGTGCCGATACCCCTTCTTTGTTGATAGTGCGCGTGGTCAACGCCTGTGCGGAGCGACGCACAGGCCCGCTTGGCAAGGGCACCCAATTAGCATGACAGTCAAAAGCCTAACTGTCAAGCGTTTAAATTCGCTAATGAAGAAATAGCAAAGGGCGGGAAGATCGGCCACTAAATCTCGAGGCCGAACACCGCTGATAAGGGCGATCCGTAACAATTGCGATTCGCTTGTCATCTTGGCGAGGCTCGCAGGAAGTTCCGCCGCCGCTTTCTGTGCATCCCGATCGAAGAAGGCGACGGTGCGGCGCTATTAGCGCGAAAGCTTGACCGGTTTGGCGGTACACAGCGCCCGGCTGGCCGCCAGTTTCTCCGGCAGGGCGGCTGCTAAAGCATCCACCTGCTCGGCCCGAGCCGCAAGGCGCTCGACCAGCAAGCGAGCGACCGGGCTGAGTTGCCACTCAAGGACGCATCGATATAGGGGTTCACCGGACACCGGCAATGCTCGCAAAGGTCAGCGATAGAGATCTCGTCCCCGTTGGCTCTCGGCAAACGCCGCCTTCGTTGTAGATCCTCTCAAGACAATCAGCATGGCAACCGCGTAGGCCATCCAAAGAACAATCGCCACAATTTGGGCAATGGAAGCGAACGCCATCGTCACCTTTCCGATGAGGTCTCCCCAATCTGCAGAGGGCTCCGTCTGCAGCTGCCACTCCCACAACGTGAGAGGAATCGCCCATAAGCAACCAAGGATGACGAGGTAAGCGCACACTTTGGCGCCGGTGCGCGCCCAGCTCCAGCGCCGGAGGAGACCCACTCCGACGACCAACATGAGAATTCCTATCGGTAGTTCCACCAGGGAACTCACCCACATAATTCGTGGGCCCCACGTGGCACTCCATCCCGGCTCCGACTTTTGCTCAGCCGTTTCGGCAGCTTCATCGGGGGCGGCATTTTCGATGAAGTAATCCGGCGATACGAGGCCCAACACATTGCAGCACGACCAGAAGGAGCCGCACACCAGACTGAGGATGGCCATGACCAGAAGAGCTGCCGGGAGCGATCGATTCATCTTGGTTCTCGTTGACCTGGCCTCGGGCTCGCTTGGAGATCCTATTCCCATCGGGGATTGAGTTCAGTCCTAGCCAGCTGTGAAGGTAATCGCGCTTGGTCAAGTCGTCCAGAGCCCTCCGGCTCTATCCGCATTTTTCGATTTGCTCGGATGAAAATCTGGATTTTCGTGAACCCCAAACCGGGTCCCGGCATCTAAGCCTAAGTCCACGTGAATAGGGCCGATGCTGAATGCGCCCGGCCGGTCGATCGAAAGTAGTGAGGAACCGATGACTCTCCTTGGCCGCGAGTGGAATTCTGATCGCATAGATGCGAGTAGCATCGGCGGCGCTCAACAGGCGTCGTCGCTGCCCGTGATCCCCTTGCGCTGCTGACACCCGGTTCTCTCAGGAATGCTTCAAGGCCAGGTGTCACGAGATACCTGGCTTTTTTGTTTGCCCCGTGGAGGGCATCGATGCGCCACAACCGACATAAACGCATACAGCCAGACTTTTGGGGCTGTGGCGTAACGGCAGCGTATCCGCCTTTTAAGCGGTAATGTGAGGGTTCGACTTCCTCCGACCCTGTCGGCGTTCTGGCCTGTAGCTCAACGGGCAGAGCCGGCCTCTTATAAGGGCCAGACGAGGGTTCGATTCCCTCCGGGCCAAATCAAAATCGGGATCCAGGTGTTAGCGGCAGCATACCTGGCTCTTAACCAGCGAGGTGAGGGTTCAAGTCCCTCGGGTCCCACTGAAAACGGAAGGGCAAGCCAACAGGCGATGGCACCCCGCTCGAACCGGGACGAGGCGAATAGCCCTTGAGGGTTCGACTCCCTCTCCTTCCGCTGATTGTGCCCTTGGCCGAGCGGCAAAGGCGCCGGTCTTCCAAACCGGACAGGCGGGTCCAACTCCCGCAGGGCACTCTAGGATTCCGGGGTCGGCTAACTGGTAGGCCGACGGGCTCTGAACCCGTCAATGTTGGTTCGACTCCAACCCCCGGAACTGCCTGCGTCCATGATGTAGCCTGGCAGCCTGCCACCTTGCCATGGTGGATGCGGGGGTTCGAATCCCCCTGGACGCTCTGATTCAGGATGTGGGAAAGCCTGGCAATCCGCCAGCTTGGGGTGCTGGAGATCGTCGGTTCGAATCCGACCATCCTGACTCCTCATTGTCCCGTAGCACAACGGTGGTGCGGCCCGCTGTTAACGGGAAGGGTGTAGGTTCGAATCCTACCGGGACAGCTTGGAAGGGCGCGCCAACTGGCATGATGGCACCCGGTTGGAAGCCGGGCGAGGCGCAAGCCCTTGCAGGTTCGAGTCCTGTCCCTTCCGCTTACAAGAACGTGCTCCTGGGAGAGCAGTCAGGCTCCAACCCTGACGCAGTGGGTTCGAATCCTACCGTTCTTGCTGGTTTGGCCCTGTGACGCTGCCGGTGTTGGCGACCTGCCTGTCGAGCAGGCGAGACGGGTTCGACTCCCGTACAGGGCGCTCCGAATCGGGCCGGGGACCGGGCGGCGAGGCAACCGCCTGATACGCGGTTAGAGGTAGGTTCGACTCCTACCGGCCCGACTGGCGCTGGGGCATGGTCGGCGCGCGTGCGCGCCAGCGCTATGGCATGGTCTCCTGACCAAGCCATAGCGCGATTTCGATACTCCCGTGGTCTGAGCGGCGAAGGCACCTCTCTTACAAAGAGGCATTACCGCAGGTTCGAGTCCTGCCGGGAGTACTGCGAGTCGAAGTTCAAGGCTGCCACGCAATCCCCTCGCCCCTATTCCCTCGCCCCTACCCGGAAGGTAGCCGGATACCGGTTGGCCGGGCCGCACTGCTAACGCGGTTCTCCGCAAGGAGATGAGGGTTCGACTCCCTTGCCTTCCGCTTGTCGCCCTGGTGGTGAAATGGAAATCATTCCTCGGTCCTAACGAGGCGTTCCGGGTTCGATTCCTGGCCGGGGTAGTTTCTTGCCACGCTTCTGACATTTGTTTGTTCACAACGGAGGAGGGCGAGTAAAGGCGCGGACAATGATTACCAGCATAATCGCGCCGACCGCAGCCACGCCGACGCTACCCCAGAAGCCGGTCGCACCCTCAAAGAAGAAGGAGAATACCAGACCCCCGATCAACGATCCGATCAGCCCCAGGACAACGTCACGGATGATTCCGTAACCTCGCCCGCGCATGAGCAGCCCCGTGAGCCAGCCGGCCAGGAGCCCAACGGTTAGCCAGGCACAAAGGCCGCCAGGGTTGAGAACGAATTGTGCGATCATGGTCGAAGGTCCTTCGCTTGCGAATCCAGCACCGCCCCCACCAGAAACCCTCATGTAATCACAGGAACCGCGCTGGGGGCTAGCTGAGAACGCTGTCGTTAAGGAGCGATCCGGGTCCGAATTATGACGCTGGGTACTTCTCGCCTAAGATCCGTGTTCCTGCCTTCTCCAGTTTACCGGTCCGATGTTCCCAGGACCTCGCCTTGCGATAATGGTGCTGATTCGCTAAACCTCTCGTTCGGGCCACCCGAATTCCCGCTGGCCTGCCGGACAAAGTGTAGCCAACTTCTTCCCTGCTTGCACGCGACCCACATGAACAAACATAATCCCGCCTTATCATTTTTCCAATGCCTTAGATTGACCACAGCTTTATTCTGCCTGGCGTTTTGGGTCGGCCCGGCTCACGGTCAGACCGCGCCTACTATCAAGCCGCCAGCGAGCAAGGCCAAGCCCTTGGCAGAACGCTTGACGTCGCCATACAACGCCGACCGGCCGCTCGTGGACAAGCTGCGCTCGCCCCGGGAAACACTCAAGACCTTTTACTATGCGGCCATGCTTTACGACTTATTCCCGGAAATGATGGAAGATGCCATTGCCTGTCTTGAGCTGGACGCGCTGCAGCCGCGGCCCGGACTCGACGATTCAGCCATGATTGCCCTCGACCTGGAACAAATTCTGCAGACGCTGAGCTTGCCGCTGAGCGGTGTGCCTGACCAGGGTGTTGGCAGTTCGGTAACGATTTACGACGCCGACGGATTCACGATTGCGATGGATCGCGGCAAGGACGGGGGCTGGCGCATCAATAGCGCAACACTTGGTGAATTGCCGACGATGCGCATCGCGGCGCAGGAACGACGCAAGAAACGGTCCGGCGATGTCAGTGGGCTCCGAGAGGGTTTCACCGATCCGCGTGCTGCCATGCGACAGTTCATCTCCGGAGCCGCCAACGGGGATTTCTTCGCGGCCGCCCGCGCATTGGACCTCACCACGTATAGCAATGAGCAGCGCCGGCAGCAAGGACCGGTTCTTGCCCAGCAGCTCGCCTATGTGATGCAGCGCCGAGGCTTTGTCTTCCGTCAGGAAGTTCCGGACGCGCCCGATGGCCCACCATACACTTGGCATGCCGACCGCAGTGGCCGCATTGCCCTCGAACGCGTGCGGCTGCCTAACGGCAAGGACTCCTGGTTGTTCACGAAGCAGACGGTGCGCAACATCCCGAAGATGTATGCCGCAGCACAGTCGGCGTCCCCTGCCCCGCAGTATGTGCGCCTGGGCATGATTGTTCCGGCGTTGGATGTAGCGACAAACACTGGGGGTGTTAGGAAACCCCCGGAAGACGTGCCCCAGCACCTCGGCTCGCCCCGTGCCGTTCTCCAGGGCTTCTTCCGTACCATGGACGCGGCTGACAAGGACGATTCGCGCCTGGCCGACGCCCTGGAATTCCTCGACCTGGAGAATGTAGGGGGGGCAGCCGATCGCGAAGCGCTGGGGGCCAAGTTGGCTGTCAAGCTGGAAGCGGTGCTTCGCAAGGTACCCCTCGATCTCACTGCCGTGCCCGATAACTGGAATACCGGGCGACAAGTGCTCGGCGAAGGTCAGGGTGTGCGCGTCGAGATCCTCCGCCAACGCGACGGCTGCTGGCGCTTCAGCCAAGCGACCGTCGCCAAGATCCCGGAAATGTTCGACAAGCTGGCGGGCAAGGCAACCTCGGATGAAGGACATGGGTCGCACCTGGATAGCGCCCGCGACACGATCATCACGTTCGAGACATCGGCCGGTCGCCACGAGTTCACAATGGCCGCCCAATGCCTTGATTTAAGCGAGATTCACGCCAGCGCTCGTCCGGAGCTGGGGCCTGTGCTCGCTTTCAAGCTGAAATACGTGCTCGACCGCATCGGCCGCATTTATGTACAAGAAATACCCGATGCTCTCGTGGGGCCCCGCTACGTTCTTTACCGGGGCGATCTAGGGCGCATTGCTCTCGAGCAGCACCAGACCAAGGATTCAGCCAAAGGGCCCTGGCTCTTCACAGCGGACACGGTTGAACGCGTGGAGGCCATGTTCCGCGCTAGACTCGGCCGGCCGTTGGACGAGTCCCAGAAAGATGTACCCGGCGCTTTGGCTGGGCCGACATTTTGGGAGACGCCGGGAATCTGGTTACGGCTCAGCTTGCCGGGCTGGATGCAGGCTCGTGCCGGCATGCTGGAGCTGTATCAATGGCTGGGATTGGCCGTCGCAGTCATGGCGAGCTGGGCCGGCGCGCGCGCCTTGATGGCGGGCGTCTTCTCGCGAATTGTCGCCTGGCTGCTGCATCGCAGCGGTTCGGCCTTGTCTACCAGTTTCGTCACCTCCTCGCTTAGGCCGCTCACCTGGTTGGCGACGGCGTGGCTTTTCTTCCAATTCCTTGGATGGCTGGATCTCCCCGTGGAGGTTGCCGGCACGGTCTTCGCAGCTCACAAGTTTCTGCTGGCGGCACTGGTCGCCTGGTTGGGCCTGCGTCTGATCGATCTTTCGATGGCTATCTATTTGAATAGCGAACTCCTCAAGCCGCACCGCAGCCTGAGCGACATGATCGTGCCGGTGTCGATGCGCATCAGCAAAACCGTACTCCTCCTTGTGATTGCCACTTACATGATTTATCAGGTTGGCCAAATCGATATGGTAACACGCTTCGTTACCGGTTTGGGCGTGGCCGGACTGGCCGCATCCTTGGCAGCGCAAGATGCTCTCAAGAGCTTCTTCGGCACGCTGCTGCTGATCGGCGAGCGCGCATTCAAAATCGGCGACCGCATCAAAGTTGGCGGCAACGAGGGCATCGTGGAGCAGGTCGGCTTCCGCGCAACCCGCCTGCGGACGGCCGACGGCTCGGTGCTTAGCATCCCCAACGCGGTGATCGCATCCGCGCCCATCGACAATATGGGCACCTCCGCAGTCGACGGCGGACTGGGCCAACGCTCGAGCAAAGCCGCCTAGGCATGCACGAGAAGGGTCCGAATCAAGAAAAGGCAAAGCTCACTCCACATTGCTCATGGGTAGCGCCAACCGCCCGTGCAGCCCTCGGTAAGACGGCCCGCGCCAGCCGGACCCCAGGTGCCGGCAGCGTAGTTGGGGAAGTCCTCAGGAGGGTGCTGCTGCCAGAATTGCAAAATAGGTGTGACGAACTCCCAGGCTGCTTCCAACTCATCGGAACGCATGAACAAGGTCGCGTCCCCGCGCAGGGCATCCAGGAGGAGCCGTTCGTAAGCCTCGGGCAATTCCACATGGAATGAATTCCGGTAATCGAAGTCCATGCGCACCGGGAGCAAATCGAGATTCATGCCCGGCCTTTTCGTGGAGAACGACAGGCTGATGCCTTCGTTCGGCTGAATTCGGAATACGAGCACGTTTGGCTGCGTTTCGGTCAAATCGCAGAAGTCTCCCTCGCACTCCACCGTTCGGAAAAGACGCAAGGGCGGCAGCTTGAACTGCACGGCGATCTCCGTCACGCGCCGCGGCAGCCGCTTTCCCGTGCGTAGCAGGAACGGCACCCCCGCCCAGCGCCAGGTGTCGATTTCCAGACGGAGGGCCACATAGGCTTCCGTGTTGGAATTGGCTGCGACGGCTTGCTCCGCGCGGTAGGCAGGAACCGGTTTGCCCTCCACGGTTCCCTGGCCATACTGACCGCGCACCACGCGCCGGGGCACATCATTGCTCGACAGCGGAACCAAGCTTCGCAAGATCTGGAGCTTGGAGCGGCGCAAGTCGCGCGCCTTGAGCGTGGCGGGCGGCTCCATCGCCACCATCGCTACGAGCTGGAGCATGTGGTTCTGGACCACGTCCCGCATCGCGCCTTCATGATCGTAGAAGGCCCCACGCCGCCCTTCCATGCCGACTGTTTCTGCCACGGTGATTTGCACGTGCTCGACATGTTCCCGGTTGAAGAGCGGCTCGAAAATGGAGTTGCCGAACCGGAAGGCCAGAATGTTCTGAACGGTTTCCTTTCCCAGGTAGTGGTCAATGCGATAGATCTGGTCGGGGCGGAGAAAACGTTCAAGGGTCTTGTCCAGTTCTATAGCGCTCGCCAAATCATGCCCAAAGGGTTTCTCGATGACGACGCGGGACCAGGGCCGGTCGACCTGGGGGTCGGCCAACTTGTGAACCGAGAGCTGTTCGATGATCAGCGCGAAGTATTCGGGGTCGGTTGCCAAATAAAAGAGGCGATTGCCCGGGAGATCGAGTTCTTTCTCCAAAACCTTCAGGTGCTCGGCCAGGCTTTGATGTCCCGCTGCAGTGGTAAAATCGGCGGGATGGTAATACAGGTGCTTGCCGAAGATGTCCGGAAAGTCGGCCGTCACCTTTTGTTGGCCAAATGTCGAGAGATCCTTCTGGGTTTCCTCACGAAACTGCTCGTCGTTTTTGGGGCGCCTGCCAACTCCCACGACGGCGAAATGGGGCGGCAGGTATTGATTCTTGGCCAGGCTGTAAAGCGCCGGCAGGAGCTTTCTTCCGGTCAAATCGCCAGTGGCGCCAAAGATGACTAGCGTGAAAGGTTCCGGCTGTTGCACTGAGGGGACGAAAGAACGCGGGCCGGATGTTATTGCTGCAACGTCCATGAGTTTTCGACCTTTCGTGCGTAATTTTAACCAAGCAGGAATTCTTTGCGCCGCGATTTTTGCCTTATGCGCTTCTTCGCTCTGGGCCGCGCGAGCGCCGAACTTGCCGTGTCTATTCTAAGAGAGTGCCATGACAGCGACAGGCCGTGTGACGACCGCGGACATCTCGGACTCCCGCCTCCTTTTGTCTAGTGCGCCGAAAGTGCGCCGAAAGTACGCCGTTCCACCACGTTTCCCAGCATATTAGCCCGAAGCGTAGGGAGGAATCCTGCCAACCGTTGCATCTCATTACCCTTGCTCCCGCCTCGAACCCGCCATGGTTCAACAGGTAGATCCCTCGAGCCGAGCGGGACCTTGGCTGCTCAGGTCCCGCTCGGCTCGCGGGACCTACCTGCTGTCACCCGAAACTCACGCTTGGCCGACGGAGGCCACGGCTCACCAGGCAATCGCGCAGGTCCTGACTCCCGAGGTCCCGACGCCCCAATTGTAGATCCAGCAAGGCGCATGAGGAACCGCAGCCGAGGAGATTTCTTCCCCCACCCTCGACCCATCGGCAGGATAAACGCTGACGATGGAAGTGCCCTCTAGAAAAAAGGGGACGCGGACAGTTTCCGTCTCCGTTCGTCGCAGCTCATGGCGGAACTGGCCCGGATCACAGCGAAGCCTGGCGAGGCCTAGCCGTCACCCTGGTCCCCGTGCTGCTGGGCTCGTCACGCCCACGGCGGATTTCACATTGTCCACACGTCCCGCGGAACTCAGAGAAACTCGACGCGATTGCCCATCTCTTCGGGGTCGTACGCTTCCCAGATAAGGAGGAGAGCACGGATGACCTACCCGATGGAGCGTTCCTGATCGGGGTAGAAAGCGATGCCTGGTGTCTCCCGGCCGGCCGCGGCTAAGCGCAGGAAGTCTGTGTCTTGGGTCACGACCATCCGGTGCTGGGCGACCGCATAAGCAAGCTGGGTTTCGTCGGAAGCCTGGAGCAACCCGGCCTCGGCCGTCATTGTTACGGCTACACCGTGCAGCGCCAGCCCCACGGCTATCCGCGGGTCGCACTTTTCATCCAGGTGGAAGCGGATCGTCCTTGCCATGCAGGGCAGCCAGTTTTTCTTGGAGCTTTGACGGAGCGGCCTTCGCCTTCATCTCGGCCACAAACCGTTCGTCCGCCTCGATGTCGGCATCGATCTCGGGGCGGCGGCTGTGGTAGTAGAAGAGCGCCGCGACCACCGCCGGGAGTGAAAGGCTGGGATACGTAGCGACGATTTCCTCGGCCGTCATCCCCATTCGTTCGTGCCAGACCGCGATGTGCTGGACTTTGATGCGGTGGCCGCTGATGTGAGGCTTCCCGCCGCAAAACCCCGATTTGACCGCGATGTACTCCGCGATCACGGGGACCGTTGTCTCGGTGGCAGCTGTTTCAGGAGTAGTCGCGTTTCCGGCCATGTCTGCATGATACCTGGTGCAAGCAGGCGAGGACAAGGAGTTTCACCTTGCAGCAATTTTGAAAAAGGAAACAAGACATCGTAGATGTGGCATTAACTTAATGGTTCAGTGACAGTAGATCCTGTGTAAAACGAGGACAGAAACACATCCTTTTCACGAGGGCTAGTCGACTTTATTGTCCGACGACACACTGCAAAACCTGTCTCTCAAGGGGGTCGCGATCACCAGAAAGATACGCCCGAACCAAGTGCGTGTACGGGGGGTCAGGCGGACTCGGGTCGATTGGCCAACCAGCGAGCCAATAGCCATATCTCACTAGAATGGCCCAGACGCAAAATCGCGCCGCGTGCCCGTTCCCGTTCGCATAAGGGTGAATCTGGCAAAGATGGGCGAATATCATGCAGGCTACTCGGACTGAATGGAGGAGCTTCTCACCTCGTGAGATTTGAGCGGCGGGTATCGTGACCGCGGCATCAAGAGCAGCAATTGCCTCGGACACGGACTTGGAAAACGCGTTCATCCTTATCGGCACTGTGTTGGGCTCCCAACCCGTGTCAGGGCCAACGTAAATCGGATGGTTCCGCAAGCATCTGTAATCTTCACCCCTGTAGTGTCCAGCAAAGTAGTCGTGGCCATCTGGAGTCATGTTGGCAAAAAGGCGGAGGTGGACCTTTCGAGTGTCCCTCGCTGTTTCCATCGTATCGATTAGTCCGGCCCGTAACTCTTGAAGCAAGCGCGCGGTTCGATTCCGAAGCAAGTCTGGATATGCTGGATGGTGCTTATACTCGAATACAGGGCAATCCGGCGGATGAATTTGACGAAGGTCCATGTTGCGAATTAGTCATCGGCGTTCGCTACGTCTCTGGCAACTCGCTCTGCCCACGAGGCAATATCTTCGTCCTTCCGAGCCTCGCTCGCCGCCGCAGCCCGCTCAGCCAGTTCCAGCATTTCTGCCGAAGCCCCCGGCCGATGGTCCGTGAGAATACTGCGGGCAAATGCGACGAGTTCGTCACAAGCGGTGAGAAAACTGTCTCCAGGAGGCAATCTTATTGGAGTTGATCGTCTCGTATCCTCAGAGGACAGAGCATCAGGGCCGTCAAAATCTTCCCAAGTATCAGCTTCTCCCTGGTGGTGAGCAACCACATATTCCCATGCCTCATCAGCACGCTGCACGGTTTGCGTCCTAAACAAGCACCGGAAAGGATTGTCTGGGGGGGTGTAGCGGGGTACCAGGATCCGTCGCCGTGGGACGATAGACTCTGAATCTCTAATACGATCCCAGTTCATACGAAAGCGGGGCCTAGAATCAGGCGTGCCTGAGACACGTCGCAACCGTCCTGTAAAGCTTCGCCCGGCAGACGCAGTCTGCTGAAATTGCTCCAACCCATATGATTGTCTAGGCATTGGTCACCTGGTTTCGGCGGACAGGGAAGTAAAGGTCTAAAACCTCCTTGAGGCCATTGGGCACTTCACGAAAGAATTGTCGGATCGCCTCCCTACTAAACTCCCGAGTTTCAAGTTCCTCGGGAAGTGTATTGAAATCCTGATCGACCACAACAGCTTTTTGCTGTTGTTGGGCCGGCCGGCTAATCAAGATGGCAGTTTTGCAACGAAACCAGCTGTTGATCTTCAGACCATCTAGGAAGTCAAATTGTTTGGCAGCATGGATTTCAAAATCGCTGGGGCGGTTGAGCGGACCGTCCAGAAACTCCGGCTTGCAGAAATGAGAAGCAATCTCCTTGGCTGGTTCGGCGGCAGAGGCCCGTCGGTTCACAGTTGCCGCCAACCGACCGACTCGCCCCTGGGTAATGTCAAGGTACTTATCAAATAGGGCAAGACACCATTCCATGAATTCGGGAAGCGGGCGAATTTCCTCCGCATTGAGGCTGGCCTGGAATAAGTCGAGTCTTGAAGGTGCTGCCTGCAAACGCAGTTTCCCGTCGCTGCTTTGTAGGACGAAGCGGACGGATTCCGCGGAGAACGGGAATCCTTCGGGTAAGGGAAATGTCATCGGGTCGCCATTGAATGTATCGGCGTGCTCAGCTAGTAGCTGGGCGAGCACTCGCGTCGTATGCAGGTTCAAGCCGGGCGTGTAGATGACAGCCTGGGCCTGGATGTCCTCGAAATCACTTGCTTGAAGCATTAAAGCTCACCTGGCCGTCTACTACCGTTGCGAGAGAGCGCTCATCGAACAGAAGTTGATCCGCAAACGGTGTCACAAGCATACTCCATCTCCTCGCCGTGTCCAGATGATTCCCTCTCCTAGCGTATTGTACTCAATTGCCACGAATCCTGTCGGCAGGGTGGCCGCGCCAGGACTCTTGTAAAACCGCACGCGAACAGTTCCGTGTGGCCGGGGTTGGAGGCTTCCGGAAGCCCCGGCGGAACCGTCTGTGTGGCCGGGGCTAGCGGAAGCCTCCAGCTCCGGCCACACCGCCGGGCCCCACCCAAGTTCCGACTGTCGTTTCGCCTCGGTGGCAAACCGATTATGCTAGGAACATGCGATGCAGAGGAGAACAGGGAATCGCCCCTTGCCTACAGGCAGCGAGTAGCGAACCATGAAAAGCCCCTTTCCCGGCATGGACCCGTTTTTGGAGCAGCCGGCATACTGGCCGGATTTCCACAGTCGTTTCATCAATGTCTGGTGCGAAGCCATTGCCGATGCTTAGCCGCCGCATTACGAAGCAACGATTGGCGAGCGTGTTTGCCCGGTCGAGCATGATCTCGAGATGAGGAATTTCGTTCTTCCCGACGTTGTGGTCACGCACGACGACCGGTCACCTTCGGTGCCGCCGGGTGCCTCGGGCGAGACTGCCACGTTGGAGCCAGTGACCATTCCGTTGGCAATTCTGGAAGGGCCGCGCGAGACTTACATCGAAATCCTCTATCAGCCGGATCACAGCCTGGTGGCCACTTTGGAATTGCTGTCGCCTGCGAACAAGGAGGAGCCCGGCCGCTCCGTGTACTTGCTGAAGCGGGATGCATTGCTATACCAGCAGGTTCATCTGGTCGAGCTGGACCTTCTCCTCGGTGGTCGGCGTCTGCACTTGCTGAGACCGCTGCCGGCGGCAGATTATTACTATCTGCTGTCGCGTGGCGATCGCCGTCCGGATTGCAACGTGTTTCACTGGAATCTCGATAAGCCGCTTCCAACCCTGCCCATTCCGCTGCGCTCACCAGACCCGGACATCTTTGTTGATCTGGGGGCGGTGTTCGCCACCGCGTATGAGCGCGGACGGTTCTTCCGGCGCATCAATTACGCAGGGCCCATTCCTGCAGTGGTCAATAGACAGGATCGAGCGTGGGTCGAGAGCGTTGTGAAGCAGGCGACACAACACTAGCCCGAAAGGATGGCAAATACGTCGCCATTCGGAAACCTATCGCGCAGGATGCACAGCGCACGCCCTTTTTTGCGATTCAAAAATAAAACAGGAGGCAACAGAGATAACAGAGACAGACGCTCCGTTTCCTCTGTTGCCTCCTGTTCCTTATCTCGAACCCATCAATTGTTCAGCTGCATGGAAGCGCTGAGCACCTTGGAAATGCGCTCGTGGCATTCCTCCAGGTGGGCCCGTGTCGTTTCATCGACGGTGGCGTGCTTGTCGTTCAGCGCCAGCTGGATGCGCTTGCCGATCTCGCACAAATGCGAACGCGACAGGCTGCGCGCGTCGGGAGGCGCGCTGCTGCCGGCGCCGCCAAAAAAGAACATGAGTTCTCCATCGCCGTTATCCTTTTCTCCCAGCACGAGAGTGGATAGCTTCTTGACATGCTCGCGCTGCAGGTTGCGGCGAATCACCGACGATGCTAGGGTCCTTTTTTCGTCCTTGCTGACGCCGTTGGGCAAATCACACCAGATGCCATCGGTCAAGCTGCGGAATACTTCAGCGATCAGCAGGGGTTGTTCACCCTTGTCAGCCTTCAGCCCGTTATTCTGAATACGATCGAGGACATCCGGGCTGAGCAATTGGCGAAGCGCCACGCTCTGAATGCCCAGGATGCGGTCGTAGAGCGGGAAGTCGGCGGAGCCGGGACGAGATCCCCAATGCGTCCAGCGCTCCACCGCCAGCCGGCGCAGCAGCTCGGGCGGGAATTGGAACGTCTTGTCGGTGAAAATGTGCTCCTGAAGGAATTTCAGGGCCGCGCGCTGCTTCGCGGCAGTCACGGGCACCAGCGGGTCGCGGCCCTTGGGATCGCCACGATGATCGCGGTAGGCGTGCTCTCCGCCTATGTACTTGGAAATGAGGTAGGCCCCGTTGCCGTACTGGGCCAAGAGGGTACTGAAAGCCACGCGGGCGCGCTGGTACCCTTCGCCCTTATCGACGACGCGATTCGATAGGTCTTTGAGCAGCTCCTCGGCCAGGAGCATGCGATCCTCGGCGAACTTCAACACGTCGGCTCCCAGGTCGAAACGGTTGATGAGCGGGTCGGACGTCAAGAAGGTGTCTTCGTCGGTGCCGTAGTCATGCCCGGGCAAGGCGCCCTTCTTGGCAATCTTCTGGAGTTCTGCGAGCTCTCCCTCCGTGCCGCCGGACAGAGGTTTGTAAGCGTACTCGATGGCCCAGTAATCGTAGGGGCCGATGGTCGTGGTGAAGTAGTCGCCCTGCTTGACACCCTTGGGAGCCAGGTTGACCGGGTTGTAATCCATCACGGAGCCGACGAGGCCTTTTTCGCGAGTGATCTTGGTATCGTGAAGCTGCTCATTGGGAAGCATCGTGCTTCCCTTGAAGTTGTGGCGCAAGCCGAGCGTGTGCCCAACCTCGTGCATCACGGTTTCCTTGATGGCCTGGTTGATAAGGTCGTCCGGAATCCTATCGCCTTGGCGGACCAGATCGCGCGTGCCCAGCGCCATGGCGGCCAGACCTAGCTCATACTTCATCTGGCTGCCGCATTGGCAAACGCCTTGTTGGATTGCGCAGAGCTGTGCGGCACGCGGATTGGCCGCGACGCTCTTGGGAAGGTCGTTCCAGGCGCCGTCGCGCCGAGCCAGGAGTTGGTGGTCGAGGCCCCAGCCCATGTCGAGTGCTTGGATCGGGCTGATCGGCTCGAGGGCGACGCCCTTGTGGCTGTAGATTTGCTGCTCGTGTTTCCACCAGCGGATCATGTCGGCATCGAAGATGATGTCGGCATCAAGGATCTCACCGGTCAGAGGATTGGCTCGCGAGGGTCCCATCGCGAAGGCGTAATCGCTGGTGATCCAGCGGAACGTGTTGTAGTTCATGTCTTCGGGGTCGAAGTCTTCGTCCTCGCGCTGCTGGACCACCTCGATGGCATTGCGGAAGCCGATCTTCTCAAACGCCTTGTTCCATTCCAAGATGCCCTCTTGAACGGCGGCGCGATACTCGTGCGGCACCGTTTTCTCGATGTAAAACTTGATGCTCTTCTTGGGAACAGAAAGGTGATTCGGCCTCTTGGGATCGGCAGGCTCGGCCCGCTCCAGGCGCCAGCGATTGACGTAGCGCACGAAGGCCGTGTCCTTGCTGTCACTGCTAAAGTCCTTGACGGCGCTGAGGAAATAACCGACGCGATCGTCGGCAAGGCGCGGCTGATAGCCGCCGTCGGGCAACTCGGTCAGGCCGTAGTGGATGAACACGGTATTGCCGCGCGCGTCAATCGTGCCGTCCTGGCCGCCGAACCTGCGGGCAGAACCCGCATAGGTAGCCTGGACCTGTAGCTCGACATTGCGCGGGAATGCTTTGACCTTGTGCCAAACGCTACGGTTGGAATCGAACATTCCCAGGCCGAGTTCGGCGAAATCGGTCATGAAGATGTCGTTCAGGTTGATAAGCACCGCCTGCTTCATCGGATTGATCGTGGCGATGCGCAGAGCCAAGATGACGGAGTCGGTATACGTGGTCTCAACCGCCTTCGCGATCGGCGTGCCTGCCTTCGCCTTGAAATGGACATTGCGGCGGATCAGGTGAACCTTGTCCCCGACGCGCCGGAAGAGCAGCACCCATTGCTCGTCGAAGTTAAGCGTCTGCCCGCCCATGCCGCCGCCGCGGGCCACGGCGATGGGGCAAAGTAGCGGCTTCTCGAACTGGTGAGGCTGGATCTCCATGTAGACGTGTTCGTCTTTTTGATACAGCTTGAACAGGCCGTCATATTCCTTGGCGCCTTTGACCACGCTGCTGAATTCGGGAAAGCGTGGCGGCTCCACCTCGCCGCGCGGACCAAAAGGCACCTGGCCTTCGACAGGCGGAATGATGCGCGGCCCGCCGACAGTGAGGATCAGAACTCCGAGAGCTATCAGCAAGGCACGTCTCATGATGGTCCTCGTGTTGAGTAACAGTATGCGGGGCGCAAAAACGCCATTTTCGGCAGCAACAACCCAACTTATACGGTCAGTTGCCCCAGGGCAAGCGTGTTTCGACCTACCGGCGCCGGCAACTGGACCTGGAACTGCGGCTACAGCGAACAAGGGAATGGGTACGATCGAAAAAAAGCCACAACCTCCTTGACATTGGTTCGATCCCCTTCTGCAATACAGTCTGGAGGACGAGAACATCCCGCATTACGGTGGGGGTTAATGATGGATACGACCAAAAGGCCTTCAGACGAGCAGCAGCAATTGATCTCCCCTCGCCCCGGTACTCCGGGGAGAGGGGTCGGGGGTGAGGGGTCGTGGCCGGGGATCGTTCGTCCCCCTCACCCCCGACCCCTCTCCCCCGAAGCGGGGGAGAGGGGAGATTATGCCTTGCCCTTCGCTTCACTGGTGCTGACGATTGCCGGGGCTGCACTGCTCGCGTTGGCTGCCCCAGGGCTCCATGCTGGAGACAAGGATCAGCTCCCCTCTCAGTTCAGCAAGGAGCAAAAGGACAACTTGTTGCGCTTCCTGCAGCAGCATGAGAAACCGGACCGCTACATCCCAGCAGGCGCAAAAATCGTTTCGTCTCAACCTGTGCCCACGAACACGAAGGTAGAAAGCCCGCCGGTCAAAACGATCAAGCAGTACATGGTTCAAATTACCCCGCACCGGCCCGTCCCTGGTCAAGAGGAAGTCCAACGTGCGGACGTGGTCTACTATCGGCCGAATCCGGAAAAGGGCAAACCCGGCATTACGGTGCGGCATACCGTGGACCTGGCCACCGGCAACCAGGTCGGTCCGACCGAGGTGCTGTTCAACAGTCATACGCCCATCTCGCATGAAGAGCTGGCGGAAGCGGTTGATCTGGCACGCCAGAAAACTCCCGTCATCGAGGAACTCTACAAGCAACGCGAGAAAAGCAACGTGCGCTGGGAATACCTCCAGCTCATGATCAACCGCAAGCACGGAGCGAACGAGCCGGGGGACAGGGTTGTCCGGCTCGTCTTCACTGCCTCCGCCATCAAGGACCAAGCTGAGCCCATGCCCACCCGTGTCATCGTCAATTTGACCAAGGGCACCGTTACGTCCGATGATCGGTAACAGAGGGTGTCAGATTAATCTCCCCTCGCCCGTGTACTCACGGGAGAGGGGTCGTGGGTGAAAGCAGGGAATGGTGATGAGGGGCGAGGGGCGAGAAAGCCCTCCCCTGAGTCCGGGGACGAGGGGCTTTGAATCTCCCCTCGCCCGTGTACTCACGGGAGAGGGGTCGGGGGTGAGGGTTTTAGACCCGTGAAGCTTCACTAACCCCCGAGTGGGGGCGAGGGGCTTTGAGAGCAGCAGCGACGGCCGCGGTGCCTTTTCCAACGTCTTCTTGTCATAAAGCCACAAGGGAGCCAACAGCATGACCGCTAGCCTCCGCCGCGTCGCTATTCCATACGCCCGCGTGAGCCTTTTGGGATTCGTCGGTCTTGTGGGGTTTGCAGTGCTGATCTTGGGTGAAGCCACAGTGGCGCCCTTGAAGGCTGAGCCCTCCGTCGGCCAGGCGAACGAACAAGATCTAGCTCCGCCTGCCGTGCCGGTCGTGAAGCCCGACATCGTTCGCCAGGGCTTCCCGGCCGCTCAGGCAAATCCCAAGGATCTCACGAAGAGCGATACTGCCTGGGAGATCGAATGGGAGCTGACGAATCCCGAGAATCGCCCCTTCTACCCGCCCGGGAGCGTGGTGCGCATCCGCAGCGCAAAATTCATGTGGAAAGATCGCTATGGAAAGCCTCAATGGATCACGGTCGCGCGCATGCTGGAGCTGGCAGAAATCTATGTGCCATACGACAACGGCTGGACCGCCTTTCTGGACATCCATGACATGCCGTTTCACACCACAAGGGCGCGCAAAGAGTATCTCGGTCCGAGCTGCGTCCTCCCCGGCGAGATTCTGAAATCATCCAACCCGGCCTGGTCGGAAACCGTGCATAAGGAAGTCCACGACGATGGCGTCCGCTGGATGAGCGCCGAGACCAACGAGCGCAATGAAATCGCGGACCGCGTGCGCCGCGGCGAAAAAATGGTTTTGTGGTCGACGTATTATGGCGCGAACTACCGCTACTTGATCGAGTACGGCTTCGGAGATGACGGCATGATTACCTGCCGCATTGGTCCCACCGGCCGCAATATCTTCAATCGCCAGGACGATCAGAGCGACACGCATCTGCATATCGGCTGCTGGAGAATGGAATTTGATCTCGGCGATCCCGTGAGCGGGATCGGCGGTCCCAAAGACAACGAGTTGCTCTTGGCCCGCAGGGTCTTCGACGAGACGACGGAGAAATTTGCGCAGGTCGCGAGGCCCTTTGCCAAGAATTCTCAGGGCCAAGCCTGCGAAGGCAGCGCTCGCTGGGTGCCCGAGGAATTCACCATTGTTCGAGCACAGAGCCAGGTTCGGAAAAATGCACATGGCCGACCGATGTCGTATGACCTGATCCCCCAGCGGTTCGGTGCCATTCGCCAGCTTCAGTCTGAAGGCGGCACGTATGCCACGGACATGGATTTTATCAACAACGATTTCTGGGTGACTCGTACAGAGTCCGGTTTCACCAGTTACATCGACGTAGCGCGGTACGCCAGCCAGAAGCGTCCGCTGACCGGTTACGCGACGACGGTGTGGCTTTGCACCCCCGCCTTACATTTCCCTCGTGGCGAGGACTTCGGCGCGGAGGACGGCAAGAACAGTTATGGCGGCCTGGCTGTGACACTCTGGACCGGATTCTATGTCAAGCCGCGCGACCTCTTCGACAGCACTCCACTCTATCAGCCCACTCCAATCAGGCGATTCCGCAGAGCGGTTCCGTCCGAGTGACTCCCGCTCCAGGTCCGAATTTCAAAGGCCGCACATTGCCGGCGCGTGTCGAGGACGCTCTGTGCGCTTGAGGCCCAGGCCCCACGACCTTCGCGCGACGAACCATTAAATTAGTATGCTAAGCTTTGAGGAGTTCATCTCCCCAACCCCAGCGTGGTGCTTCTACAAGCTCCAAAAGGATGCGATTGGCCCAGAGGCTATTCCTGCTGTTGCGAAATGAGTTCCCTGCACTTTTATTGCACACCGGCGTGACTCAGACTGTGCCAAGCCTGGATGCCCGGGCGGCGATTTTTCCGGTCCAAACACAGCAATCAGCCTTTGGAGAGCTATGGTATTAGATTTGCTCAGTAGTTGCTGATGGCGAGCCCAAGGAAGGGCAGGAAGCAAAGATCTGACGAATTTTCACCATGAGAAGGAGACGGAGAATGCGATCCCTGCTACTTTCGGTCGCGCTTGGTTTAGGTGCTTTGGCGATTGCGGTTGCGTTGCCGTCCAATGCGCACGCCCAGATGCGGTGGGCTCGGCAGCCTTACTGGGGAACGTACAACGGCTACTACTTGCCCAGTTATGTGACGTACTACGGAAATCCCCCAGCCTACTATTACGGGGGTTACGCCGCGCCTGGTTACAACGGCTATTACCCAGCCTACTCTCCTGGGTACATGGGGTATAACTATCCGGGGTACAGCTACAGTTACAGCTATAGCTACCCGACCTACGGCTACTACGGCTCGTGGCGGCCGTGAGCCTGGGATTGCGTTTCTGTACGCGAACGACGGTCTAGACACGCATGGAGCTAGCGCGGACGTGTGCGCTGGCTCCTTGCGCTTGCTAAGCTGCAGAGAGCTACTGCGATCTGTTGACGATTTTCGCGAGGCGTGCGTTTTCCCGCAAGATCATATCCACGACTTTTTGCTCAAAAATCCGGATTCAGCAGCCGCTTTGTCGCAGGGCAACCTCGATCTCATCCTTGCCTGCTTCCGGACCCTGTTCCGCAGCTTGTACCATTCCACGACATTTTCTATTCCTAAAAAAATGTCGCCATTCACGCCGATTTGTTGATTACAGTATGATAGCCTGACGTGGGTGCATCCGGCGGACCCAGCGGCCACCGGAAGTTGCTACAGAATAATGGCTTGCGACTCGCAAGGGAGCGGGGTTTCCGCGGGAGCGCCGCCTTCTGACGAGCGGCAGGTAATAAACTCCCCTCGCCCCGGTACTCCGGGGAGAGGGGTCGGGGGTGAGGGGGACGAACGATCCCCGGCCAAGTCCCCTCACCACCGACCCCTCGCCCCTGAAGCGGGGGCGAGGGGAGATCAATCGCTGTCGCTCGCCTTCTGCGGTTCTCGTCGCGGCGAGAGCGGAAGTATCTCCAGCAGGAGAGTGGATGAGCTTAGGTTCGGCAGAGTTGGCCGTCCCGGCAATGGACCTTACGCGGAAGCGGACGAGCTTTCGGCTCTGGTCCGCGCTTGGCGCGGTGGCGGTGGCGCAACTGGCAGTCGCGGCGCTGATGCCTGTCTTTCCAGAAGAAGCGTACCATTGGAATTACGCCAGGCACCTAGATTGGAGCTACTACGACCATCCCCCCATGATCGCCTGGTCCATCGCTCTGGGCCGGCTGCTACTGGGTGACACGCGCCTCGGCATCCGCCTGGTGCCGCTACTCTTCAGCCTTGGAACGACACTGCTGCTGGCACGCCTCGCGCGACGGTTTTTCGGGGAGAACGCTGCACTCTGGGCCATCCTCCTGAGCGCCGTCCAGCCCGCGGCATTTTTCGTAGGCGCTTGGGGATTTCCGGACGCGCCTCTGCTCTTCTTTTGGACCCTAACACTCACGCTGGTCTGGCAGGCCCTTGAGACTTGCCGGCCCGGCTGGTGGCTCGCGGCAGGGGCAACCCTTGGCGGGGGCATGCTGTCGAAGTACACCATCTCGTTTCTGGTGCCTTCGGTGCTTCTCTACCTGCTCTTTTCGAAGCGGGACCGGCGCTGTCTCGCAACCCCTTGGCCGTACCTGGCCGGCATTTGTTCCCTGGCCGTCTTCGCGCCGGTTCTCTACTGGAACTGGGCACACGATTGGGTATCGTTCAAATTCCAAAGCACGGACCGCTTCGCGGCCGCCGACCGCATTAGTTTGCGAGAGGCCTGGCAGTCGGCAGGCGAACAGTGGCTGTTTCTCTTGCCGCTGACACTTCCACTCGCAGTCGTGACGGTTCGGCGCAGCGCGCGCTCGACACTTCCCGCAGAGCAATTCCTGTTCTGGTGTTTCGCGCCGATGGCGGGGTTTTTCTTCGTGCTGGGGTGGACACCCAGCTTTCATCTGCTCTGGCCCTTGCCGGCTTATCTTGCCTTGACAGTAGCGATGGCCGGCACCGTCGCCAGGGGAGCCAGCCGCGTGGCCCTCTTCTATCGAGCGCACTGGCGCTGGCTGGCCGGCTGCGGAATCGTGAGCGCCACGCTCGTCGCCCTCCACGGCGCCTTCGTGCTGCCAGGCGTACCGCCAATTCGCGAAATGTACGGCTGGGATGAAGCGGCTCTGCAATGTCGGTCTCTGCGCGCCGGCATGCCCGGGGATAGCTTTTACATGGCCCTGGGCCGGCGTTCTTACCCCTCGGCCAGTCAACTTGCCTTCCAGCTGAACGCGCCGGATGAGGTCTATGGCCCAAACCTTCTCGGGATGGATGCTTTGCAATATCGCTACTGGGTAGACCCGTCACGGCTTGCCGGCAAGGACGCGGTCGTGGCCGTCGAGGGCACGGATTCCACAGGCAGCATCCGCGAGGCGCTCGAGATGTTCTTCCAGGAGGTAGAGCCAGAAGAAAACTTGCAGGTGCCGATTGGCAGAAGTCTCTTTTCGCCAAAGCCGACGACGGAGTTCACCCTGTATCGGGCGCGTCATTATCGGCCCGCGCGGGGCGAGGCAGGTTCGAGATCCCAAGCTCCCGAGTAGATTTGATTGCGGCCGCCCGACAATTCGGCGAGGTCGAGAGTAAAACTCGTTTCTTTCCCGACCCTGGCGATGTCCACATAGTGTTGTTTCTAAAGAAAACCAAGCTGCAGCTGAGCGGCCCCAGAAGCGCACCGCAGTGTCACTTGGAGCTCGCTTTTGCGGCTTCAGAGACCAGCAGATCGATCTGGGTATCGAGATCCTTCCAATCTGGACTGAACTCCCATTTTTTTCTGATGACTCCACGATGATCGATGAGGAATACCGTCGGCCACGATGAGATGAACCAGTCCGAGGCAATATTCTTCTGAGCACCCTGGACGGCCTTGAAGGAACGCCAGGTGATTTTGGATTCTTGAAGTCGCCTCTGGAGGACGGCTGGATCAGTATCACTATTGACGCCAAGTATCGCGAAAGGCTTTCCTTCGTAGCGCTTCACGAGCGACCGCTCGTGTGGGATCATTGCCACGCATGGGCCTCACCAGAAGCCCCAGAAGTCCAGCAGGACAACCTGACCGCGGTAATCCGACAGTTTGAGAAGTTGATCTTGGATATCGCGACCGACGATTTCAGGAGCTGACTTTCCCAAGCCCAGGTGCTGGATTTTCAGCAACAGAATAGAAGCTCGCTCCTCAGTGTCGTCAAGGCGTAGGCCGGAGGCCTTTTTGAGAACCTGGCTGACTCGCACGGCTTCTCGCGCCCATGTCTCAGCTTCCGCCTGACTGCGCTCGTCACGTCGCGAAAGAATCCCAGCCAAGACATGGGCCGCTAACGCGCGGACCTGATCTTTCGTGCTTTGGGCTAACAGGAGCCGCAATTGCCGTTCCGCCCACTGGGTGTCAACAACGCTGTCCCAGTCTGCGTACTGCAACGCTGACCACGGATGGATTGTTGTCCCGTAGGACTGCACCAAGAACTCGAAGGCCCTATGAAATAAATCGATTGCCTGTCGCTGCTGGGACCGAGCAGACGCATAGCATGCCCAGGCCACGAGTGCGGGGGCATACGGATCGGCAGGACTGCTTTGGGCTTTTTGGAAGACGAACGGTGCGACTTCTTCCATCCCGACCGGGAAGGTTCCCGTCAGGTTTTCTCCCAGGAACCTTAGATCCGCTTTCGCGACGCGAGGTTTCAGCAGCTGTACCGCGCGTCTGGACTGCTGCGTGTCGGGAGCCGTGCAAATCACGTAGGCCAGGGCATGCATAGCTGCAGCCGAATCGGGATGCTGTTCGACCAAGCCAAACAATCTCTCCGCGAAAGGGGCGAACGCCTCGCTCTTATCGACCTGCGATGCTGTTTGCGCGGCCCCCTTGCCAGGCACTCGCACGCGACGAGCCGCCTCGTATTCGCGGACGATGCCCTGAAACTGGTCCTCAGGCGCGGGCTTAACCTGGGCTTGGAACTTGCCGAAACAGGCTCCCGTGACACCATGCAAACCGATTACACCCACAGCCACAAAGAGAAACGCTCGCCGCCAATTCCTCTTTTCACTCGTCTGCAGGAAGCGACGTCCGAAGCCTCCCGCACCGGAGATCGCCTCGAATCGCGGTTGCTCAAGCGTGGCAACCGAGTGCATCGAGAGCAAGCGTCCAAAAGATTCGCTCATCAAAAACTCCGTGGACGAGTAGAGGGGGGAGCATTTCTCAGGGCTCACCGCACGAAGGTTGCAGACTACCATTTTCCCACCCACTTTGCAGCTGCCTAACCGTTACCTTAGCCGCGGCACAAATTCCTGCCACCTGGCACGGCTATGCGCGACGCTGAAAGTCGGTTATTGGCGAGATCACGGCACGAAGTGGTTGTTGCCGGGTGCGGATGTTGGATGGATCAGCGGGAAAATGAGCGGCTCGGCTTCGGTCCAACTATCTCCGTCAGGATCCGAGTCCTCCATCGTCCAATCTTTGGTCGACGGGAACCGCAGCGTCGGTTGTTCAGCGCGGAAAGGTTGCCCGTCACGGTACAACTTCAATCGAGCCTCGTGGTCGTCTCGTGCGGCAGCGGGGGATGCTGCCAGATGCTCTTCCTGACAACGGACCGCTTCGTCGAACTGGCCCGCCTCGGCATGTGCCGCAGCCAGGATGTCGAGCCATGCCCTGCCGGGGCTTCCTGCGAGTTCCATCGCTCGAGTTGCATTGGCTACTGCTTGCCCGCCGTCACGGAAGGAGGCATCGGGGCAGGTCGCCTGGAGCCACGCCAGGTTCTTGAAGGCGTTCGGGTGCTTAGGATTCAAACCGATCGCTGTCTGCAAATCGGTAAGAGCCCGCGCATAGTCGCCCTGCTTGAGGAAGACGGCCCCGCGATTGTTGTAGGCAACCGCCTCGCCTGGCGCCAAACCTATGGCCTCATCGAGATCGGTAAGTGCTCGATCGAAATCATCCCGCAGAAACCAGGCCAGGCCCCGACTGCAAAGAGCGGCGGCACGGCTCTTCTGATGCTCCAAGGCCTCGCCATACATACGAATCGCCTGACCGGTCTCGCCGCGGGCAAGCCAGATATCTCCCTGGCAGATGCGCAGGAACGGGGCGATGTCCGGCGCTAACCGCAACGCCTCCTCGTAGTCCGCGAGAGCGGCGTCATATTCGTGGCGCAGGAAATGAACCCGGCCGCGGCTGGCGCGCACCGCGCCCAACCCCAGGTCCAGCTCGATAGCCTTGTCCAGGTCTACCAGCGCCTCGTCCAATTGTCCGGTGCGCGCATAAGTCTCACCCCGATTGGCATATGCTTGGGCGAGCCGGGGATCGATGCTGATCGCCTCGGAATACGTAGAAATTGCCTCGGCCAGCTCCCCCTGCTCGGCCAGCGCGTTGGCGGTGTTGTTCAGGACACGCGCATCGAGAGCCGACTGAGCTGGGGCACGCTTGCGATACCATGCAAGCCAAACCACACCAAGACATTGCATGCCCGCCACCACCCACAGCGAATACTCCCCTTCTGTGAGAAACCGCGTCGAAGCGTCATGGCCTACCCAAAGGACTAGGACGAGCACGAACAGACAGGACGCTGCCTGAAGAACACGTGCAACATAGGTGAGTGCTGCCATGTGGAGCACTTGGTCGATGGCTGAGAGTTCCTCCGGCTCGACGATGCCGGCTTCCGCGATCATGGCCCGGGCGCGAGAGCTGGCATCGAACTCGACGGGCAATGTGATCAGTGGCAAGACGAGGCAGCTGCCGAAAAGTGCGACGCCCGCCCAGGTCATGCTGGTCGAGCCTTCGATGATCCCGAAGCCGAGGGCCACGATGCCGAGCAGAGAACAGACCGAGGTGACGGGGAACAAGATAGTCCGAAGCCAGCTGAAGGCATAACCCTGGGCGTGCTGGATGGCGTGCCCAACCTCGTGAGCCGCGATGCCGAGGGCCGATACGGAAGTACTTGCATAGACGGCCGTCGACAAGCGGATCTCGCGAGTGAGCGGATTATAGTGATTGGTCGCCCAGAACCGGCGTGCGGGCGCTATGCGCGTGCCGCCAATCCCGGCACGATCAAGAAGCCTGCGCGCAAAGGCGATCCCCGTCAGGCCGCAACGGGAGGGAACTTGCAAATAATAACAGACCGTGCGCCCGTGGCGTCGTCTGACGCACCAGCCAAAGAGGAGGGCAGGCACGATTAAAAGAAGAAATGCCAGCACCGGCAAATCCGCCATGCCGAGCTTGTCAGTAATAGGTTCCGGTTGCTCCAGCAATTCGTGGCTCCCTGGGGGCAGTCTACCGGGGCCACAAATCCTAGCTCATTCCCGAGCCCGCGGCTCAGCGGACCGTATTGGCCCGCCGGCAATGACTTACGGCAACGCCGGTGGGCGCAAATTCAGCCAAATCGAAACAAGATGTTCGAAAAAGCTACACAACGAGAATCGCGTGCGCGCAGGTGTTCACGGCCTTTTGTCGGCCTTGTGGGACTGACCTTCACCAGCCGGCAGCGCCCCGTAGCTTGCTGTTTTGGAAGTTGCGGCCGGCGCTGGCTCAACCTCGACCGTCACAGGGATGCGTATCCTGGGCGCGCTCGGATTGTCGGTCCTGACCCACACCTCGCTGAACCAGTTCCCCGCCGGCGCATCGCCACGAATGGTGGCTGTCACCCGGTACTTGACCTCGTCGGCACCGCGCTGGAGTTCCTTCATCGAGGCTTGCACGTAACCGGTCGCGCCATCGACATTGTTGATCTTCCAGGAATTATTTCCCATGAAACTGACGGTTACGGAACTCAAAGGCGTGCTCCCACGCGTGATCCTACCAAACGAGAATGACTCCGGGCCGACCAGGAGGTCCTGCCGGCTGTTGGCCTGGACCGAGAGGCGTACCTCTTCCCATTGAGGTTGGTCAAATTGCACAAAGATGAAGACTTTCTTGGCGCCGCTAAAACGCCGTGTGTCCATCTCCGCCAGGATGGCCGTTGATTGTCCAGGCGCCACGGTGTTCTCTAGCGCTCGCGCACTCACGCAGCCGCAGGAGACGCGAACATCCGAGATGCGGATGGGTTGGCTCATGTTGTTGGTCAATCGAAAATGATGCACGAGCGTAGGTCCACGCGGCACGACGGTAAAATCCTTGTCGTGTTCCTGGAATAGCGCATCGGCCCAAGTTGCGGCCGAGGCAGGAGCCGTCGCACACAAAGCGAGCATGACGATCCCTTGGTAGTGCAGCATGACGGTGCTCTCCTCAAAGTTGCGGTGCCCTGGCTTGTCGCGGTCAAGCGACCGCCTCCAGCAAGCAATGCCCGCAGAGACCGAGAAACAGACAAGCGTCCAGGCGATAGGTGACACACGGTCCCATTCCGTATTATAGGCGAAACTATGTGCAAAGATGGTGCCGGGAGCGCCAGCTGCGCGCTCGAATTCTCGATACATTTTGCGCAGGTTGCGTCGTCCGCCGATTAATTCTCTGAGAACAGTCGTGCAGATGTCCGGCAGGCCTCAGCGCAGGGAGTCGAGCGCCTTCAAGCGGATGGCCGACAAAGCTGGCAGCAGGCCTCCAACGCAGCCCATCAAAAGGGAAAAACCGAGGGCTTCGCCCACCACGCGCCAGCTAACGACCAGCTTGAGCATCACGCTCTTGCCACCGCCCATGCCAGCGTTGAGCTGACTCGTCGCCGACGCGCCGTTGGCGAGGAAGCCTAGCGCGCAGCCGATGGCGCCACCGATCAGGGCAAGCAGCAACGACTCCAGGAAGAAGGAGACCAGGATCTGCCAGCGAGCAAAGCCGAGGATGCGCATCACGCCGATGTCGCGAGTGCGTTGGGCAATGGCTGCAAACATGGTATTCATCACGCCGAACACGCCGCCGATACCCATGAACAGGGCCACCAGACGAATGGCAATGAGGAAAGTCTGATTGGTGGAATTAAGGGACTCGAAGTAATCCGTCTCTGTGCGCGCCAGGATCGCAGGGCTTTTAAATTCCGCAGTGAGGTCTTTGGCTACTTGTGCTGCATCGAGGTCGTCCCTGACACGGATCACCGCGGTGCTGCGCGTGTCTTTCCGCAGCATCTCACCCACGATCTTGCGTTTGGCCCAAACCTCGGAATCGAACGTCTTGCCAGCCGACTTCATGATGCCGACGACGACCCACCGGCGCGGCCCAAGCTCGAACCGGTCGCCTGGCTCCAAAGACGGTTTGCCCAGATCCTGGCCCAGCTCGCGCGCCAGCCCTTCACCAAGTACTCCCTGGATATATTGCTCGTTACCACCGCCTGGCACCGCCTGCACGCCAGCGCCCACATCAAACCATGTGCTTCCATCGTAGAGGGGTAGCTCATGCACCGCTCCCGAGACGACGGGGTCTTCAAGGCCGCGCACTTGAACAAAGCGGCGCAGCCGGCCGCCGGGCTTGGCGTTTGGGATCGGCTGATTCACCACCTGATACAGCTCCCAGCTTACGAGCGGCGTTTCTTCCACCTTATCACCGTAGCGCAGGTTCGCCTTCTTGACGCAGTCTTTCGTGGTTAGCAAGCTGATATCGCCGTAGCCCAAGTCGCTGAAAAGCTCGTCGGTTGCGCCGTCGGCCAGCACAAAAACATTCCCGGGCACGGCACTGCCAGCGGTCAAGGCGTACATCCCGTTTACGAATGCGCGCATCACCGTCATCAAGCCAACGACCATAATAAAGGCGAGCGTTGTTAGAAGGGTTGTGCGCCAGCGCACGACGAGGTTGCGAAAGTTGTAACCGAGAGGCACGCGGCGAACCAACCCAAAGATCTGCAAGATCAGCAGCACGATCAGGCCAGCGCTGATAAGTAGGATCACGCCCACGGCAAGACCGATGCCGGCCAGCAGCCCAATGCCGGCGTATTTGAGCACGAGCAGTAGAATCTCATTCATGAGCTTCGTACCAGGACCCTTACGCGACCTTGGAGAATACGTCGGCCACTTTCACCGAGCGCGCCGACCACGCCGGCAGAATACTGCCGCACAGGGCCGTCGCCGCACCGATGCCGAGACCCCACCACGTGGCGGCGTCCGCGACAAAAAACTTACCGAAGAAGGCGATCGGCAACGCGATGCCTCCAACCAGGTCGTTGATGAGATAGCGCGCCATCCAACCGCTGAGCAGCCCGCTGCCACAGCCGATGAGCAGGGCCTCTCCCAGAACGAGAATGAGGATCTGATTCGGCGAGAAGCCGAGCACCTTCAGCACGGCCATCTCCGAGCGCCGCTCGCGCACGCTGATGCTGATGGCGTTGGCGATAACCAGGGCCATCGTCACCAGGATGGCGGGCACCAGCATCCAGCGCATGCCGAACAGAATGGTCTTGTACGGCTCGATGAACGAAGCGATACCCGATGAGGCGGTCTCTGTTTTCACCGCGGGCGACTTGTAGTCCGGCGAGGAGTCGATTTGCCCGGCTACTCTTTCGAACGTGGGCATGTCGGGCACGCGCACCCAGACGAGAGCGAGCGTCTTTTCGGTCATGGGATGTTGCTGATCCTTCGGCTTGCCTTGATTGTAGGCGCGCAACGCCTCGTCGAGATAGCGATAGTTCATGACGGCGCTTTGCTCGTAGCGACCGCCGGGCAAGTGGCCCAGGATCTCGAATTCAAGGTCGATGCCTTGGTAGTTGAGGCTGGTCACTTTGATGCGCTCGCCCACTTTCTTGTTCATGGCTGCGAGCTTGCTCGGGCCGACGAGGACCTTGTAAGGGTAGCGCTCCATCTCCTCGCAGGCGGCCGCCAATTTGCGTTTGTCCGCGTCGGAGAATTCGTCGACGTCGTCCATCATGCTGCTGAAATTGCCGCGCGCGTCGACGGCGATGAGCTTGCGCGGTTCCATGGCGAAGAAGAAAACGACGTTCTCCCGCGTACGTTTAGCCGGGTCGATGGTGCCGCCATAGAACGCCCAGAACATGGCGTCCCGGTTCGTGTCGACGCGGTAGTCGCCCTCCTTGCGCGGCGCTCCCTCAGCCAGGGTGTTGGCGTAGGCGAAGGGCATCTGGCTCGGCATCTGAAATTTTTCCGTGACGATGGCCTTGAGGTTCTTACTCTTGGCCTCGGTCTGTTTGTCGAGGAACTCGAGCACGCTCCAGACCAGGCTGACAACCAGCACCAGGATAAAGGTCGCCAATCCTGTCAAAACGCTGCGCAGCAGATTGCGGCGCAGGCTCTTGATCATGAAACGTGTCTGCTCCCAGTAGAGCAGCGAGACGAACAGTAGTGCAGCGAGGGCCGCCAGGCCCACCGGGTTGCGCCAGTCCTTCATGAATAGGAGGAACAGTTTTTCGGATGAATTCATGACGCCGGCTCCGCCGTAAGCCCGTCTTGTTCAGACATGCCGTCGCCCTGGATAGTCTC
>DATGZX010000021.1:0-13903 GCA_035296965.1 Gemmataceae bacterium | reverse complement strand
CGATCAGCCTTTCGACGAAGCCGTTCTGCCAAGGCGAGCCTGGGGCAATAGGCTTGTCACGGATGCCCATGGCCCGTATTCGCTGCGTGGCAGCGGCACCGTAGACACGGTCCCGATCGCGGATCAAGTAGCGCGGAGCTTATCGCTGTTCGTGAGTTGGACGCGACCACGCACCTTCCGCCGCAGCACCAACAGCTGATGCCGGAGGGCGGCATTCTCTGCTTCAAGTCGGCTCTTCGACTTGAACGGCAAGGCGAACAGGGTCAGGAAAAAGCATAACAGCATGGCCATCGCCGCTGACGTTAAGCGATTCTGTCACCAGATCAATACGGACGGGGTTTTTGGTACACACACCTGGCTCGCGGGTCGCGGTCTGACTACCGACCTTCCCGGTTTCCCAGTGGTCATCACTTGGCGTCAGACTGGCCGCTTACAGTTGCGGGGGCAGCCACGGCTTAGGCCCTTTGGGGTTCTCCGCACCGTGTTCCCTATTATCCTTGAGGTCGATCCCTTCGGGAAACCATCGCGCAGTCAGCGTAGGTATGGCTGGCAATTGCTGTCAACGAGGATCTGACGCTTCCTGCGGCGGGACGGCCCAATGTGTCAAATTGCAGCTTGAATGAAGCGTACACGCCCGATTAGGGTGATGCATGAGCCTCAAGGGCTTATATCGGTGTCGTCGGATAGCTGCGGCGTCAGCGCTTGTGGGCATCCTGCTCTATACGGTGCTGATACCCCTCCACATGGTTTCCGAAGCGACCACAGCGCTTTTCGGCGCTGAGCTCGGGGACGCTCTCAACGTCATTTGTCACGGTGGTTCGGCCTTCGCCGATCATACTTCGAATGGCTCAGTACCCGCGGCGCCTACCGTACCGCAAAAGCACTGCCCCTTTTGTCAGGGCCTCGCGGCCTTTCAGGTCGGAATCGTAAGTGCAAATACGCTTAGCATTACCCGGGTTGCAGTCCGGGCTCCGGCACCGCACTTAGCCAATGAAGGCCTTCCAAACACTAGCTTGCCCGCCCCGCAGAACCGCGGTCCTCCCACCTTCCTCTCCTAGTCGCGATTACGCAAACGCGCCGCCTGCCGCTTCTTCTTTTGAGCCCAAGCGGCGCTGGGCTTGCGATCAGCTTGCTTAGCTCATGGCTGATCAATGGCGTTGCAGCCAGCACAGAGAGCGTTGAGGGGAAGCCATGCATCACCTGCACAAAAACGTATCCGCGGCAGAGGCAAGCGGTTTGGGCCGCCTCTGCACGTGGCTCGCCGTTGCCACAGTCCAGGTTGGGATAATCTTGTTGCCCGTTCAGGGCACATTTGCCGAGGAGGCCACGGCAAGTTCGATCTCCATCGAGCATGCGTGGTCGCGCGCCACGCCGCAGGGAGCCCAAGTTGCCGTCGGCTATCTGACGATAAAGAACAACGGCACAGCTCCTGATCGACTCGTTTCTGCGTCAGCGGAAATTGCAGGTCACACTGAAGTCCATCAGATGAGCATGACGGATGGCGTGATGCAGATGCGCCAGGTGACCGATGGATTGCCCGTGCCAGCCAAAAGCTCAGTCGTGTTGGAGCCCAACTCCTATCACCTCATGTTCCTAGACCTTAAGCGGCAACTGCAAGAAGGTGAGCAGTTCTCGGGTGCGCTGACCTTCGAGAAGGCCGGCACGATTGATGTGAAGTTCGATGTCGAGGGCATTGGTGCCACCGCGCCTAAGCCAAATGACCACGAACACAAACCTGCTCACTGATTAGAGGAGCATGCTTATGCCCCGCTCTTCAATGTTCTGTATCAGGCTCATGGCGATAGGCCGTAACCGCGCCTATGACGCGATCGCGGGTGCCATACTACTTGTGCTTGAGTTCTCTTCCCCCGCGAGCGCGCATTGCGTCGTCGGCAATCGCTTCTTTCCGTCAACGCTAATCGTCGATGACCCCTGTGTGGCTGACGAGATGTCGATTCCGACAATCGCAGCGTTCAATAATGGTGATGATCCTTCCGCGGAAGAGCTGGATATTTCTAGTGAGTTTGACAAGACGATCACCAAGACGTTTGGCGTGTCTATCAGTGACACTTGGGTACATCTCAATGTTCCAGGTCGTGGCAACGTTCAGGGCTTCGACAATCTCGATACCGGCTTCAAGTTCCAGTTCCTCACAGATCCAGAAGGAGAGCTAGCGGTGTCCGCTTCGCTCGACGTTGACTGGGGAGGAACCGGAAACAGCGCTGTGGGCGCTGATCCATTCACAACTCTGACCCCGACACTCTTCGCCGGCAAGGGCTTTGGGTTTCTTCCGGAGTCTATGAAGTTCTTTAAGCCGTTGGCGGTCACGGCGCAGGTCGGCTATTCGGTTCCCACTGAATCCTCGACGACGAGCGCGGACGACGAAAGCAGCAGGTTGCTGACCACAACCCCAAATCCGCAATTCCTCGTCTGGGGCGGGTCGCTCCAGTACAGCATGCCCTATCTCAAATCGAGCGTGATGGACCTGAGCCTGCCGGATTTCCTCAATCACGTGATTCCGCTCGTCGAGTGGAATCTCGCAACGCAGACGAGTAACTTCAACGGCGACGAACGCACGACGGGCACGATCAATCCCGGAGTGATCTACGTGGCGAACAAATACCAGTTGAGCCTCGAAGCGATCCTTCCGGTCAATCGTGCAAGCGGTGATGGTGTCGGCGTCATCGGCCAATTGCATCTCTACCTCGACGACATGTATCCCAATTCATTCGGCAGACCGCTTTTAGCAGGGGCGTCAGACTCAAGGAGCGAGTAATCATGCGCAACTTCAACATCGTCCTGCCTTTCATGACCATCTTGTGCTGCTCGACTATTGCTCAGGCTCACGCCTTTCTTGATCACGCAAGCCCGGCGGTCGGCAGCACCATTGCCACCTCTCCAGGCCAGGTCATGCTCTACTTCACTGAGCAGCTCGAACCAAAGTTCAGCGGAGCGGAGGTGCATAGCGCTGGGGGCGGGCGCGTCGACCACGGTACGAGCGTCAGTGGCAACGTGATGCGCCTTAGCGTCGGAAGCCTGACTCCGGGCAGCTATAGCGTGACTTGGCATGCGCTGTCGGTGGACACGCACAAGACGCAAGGAAGTTTCAGCTTCCGTGTCGGGAAATGACTAGCGCGCGGGGATGATTGATCCGCTCATTGGCGCTAGGGCAATCCACTTTGCGTCCACCCTCATGGTCGGGGGCGCGGCGATATTTTCTGCGTTGTCGCCGCGCGGCTGCCAGAAAGGGACGGCAACACGGCGCTGACGCCGGAGCGACGGCTTGGGCAGCTCATGCTCGTCGCTCTCCGGCGAGGAGGACTTCAAAACGGCCTGCGCGAGCATCCTCAAGCATCTTCTGGTAACCGGGCCGCAAGATGGTGGCGCTGCTGATGGCATGGTCAGAATAGACCTCGCCTGGTCGCCATCTCTCCTGGTCGATCCGGGCCCGGCACTGACGGACCTGATCCTCGATCGAGGCGTCTTTTTGTCTGACGAATAGCGAGCCCCGGGTCATGCTTCGTCCTCCGGCCGCCATCGGAGTAGCATGTTCTCGTTGCGAGAGCCTGATCTGTAAGGGAGTGCGACAGTGGCAACAAAAATCGGGGTTAGTCTCTGTGCCGGCGGCCTCGCTGGTGTGGTTGCATTGCTCTTGTGGGAAAACAGACCCACACGTGCCGATGTCCTGCTTCCTTGCCCCCCGAAGCCCGAGAATTGTTTGGATTGCGGTCCGCCACCGGGAATGCCTCCATTGGAGCACCCGCTCTTTCAATCCCCATGCTGGGCCAATGGACCAACGAACTCTCCCAGCTCGGAGAACCCGCCTTCGGCCGAGCCGAAGCCCTCTACAGGTCCATCGAATTCGGTCGAAAAGAGATAACCAATGCAGAGCGCAATTATGATCGATGTCTCGGCCGGACCGGCTGAAGGGGCTGGAGAGCCAACATCAAAAGCTTAGAATGACAGCTCTGTTGGTTCTCCCTTTTTAAGGCATGTGCGATGTTCGAGAGCCCTGGCCGGGCACGAGCCTATACTGGTCTCGCGCGTGGTAGGGCTCCCGAAGGGTTGCATGCGCATGCGGGTAACGATGCGCCCCGGAACTCGACACTAGGTCCGCGGTACTTGGGCAGAGTGCGGCTCGGGTCTCAACCTAGTCGCAAGCTCGAGGCAGCCGCCCGGTGGCGCACCCGGATAGAACCAGCACTTTGAGCGCCAGCTTTGCGCTTGATTACACTAACGCTGCGCATGAAAAGTGCGTAGCAGCAGAGTTAAATGCTCAACATTAGGAAACGCACCTGCATTGCGACCTTAAGCCAGCGGCCAACATCACGACCGCGTTGTTGCAGGCATACCTTTTTGCAGAAACTCGACTCCACTGCTTGACTACTGTAAGGTGTTTGTAGGCAGACGCAGTTTGCCTAAGCAGAGGTTAGCTCAGAGTTAGATCACCGGCCTCAGGCGCGGGAGGCCGTGGGTTCAAAGGCAACCGATGGGGGGACGCCTTCTCAAGATGAGCGTTTCGCCTCGGCGGGCTCAACTTCAGGAGGTGAGATCATGACATTCGACTGGACCTCGTCACGCCGCACTTTCTTGCGCACCATCGTCGTATCGGCTGTCGTTTCTGCAGCGCCATTTTCCGTGCTCGAGGCGGCGACCCAAAATGGTGAGCCGGCCGTCATTGACTTACCTAATGGCTCGCGTCTGAGAGTCAAAAAGGTTGGGGACAAACAGTACGTTGCGACACGTGAAGAGGGGGGCAAGGTCGTTGACGAGAAGCCGACCGGCTCGTTCACTGGCAAAAATGGCGAAGTGGTCGTCTTGGACCAGGGCAAGGTGATGAGCGTCACGTTAGCGGAGGGAGCTCGCGGCGGCGGTGCTGATTGGTTTGGCGCGTTTTGGAAATGAAATTGCGGTAAGGGGTGCCCTTCTCGCATTTAGTTTGAACTACGGCGACGGTGACGGGTGAGCAGTCTCGTCAATTACTTGAAGTGGCGCGGGGGCTTTCAGATTGAGCTTGCCCGAGAGTGGGTGATCAAAGCCTCAAAATTTTGCAACCTTCGCTGCAAGTACTGTTACGAATGGAACGAACTCGCCAAGCACGAGCGAATGAGCCTATCGTTGTGGGCGAGGATACTGGACACCATCCGAACACTGAACGAGCGTACGGAGCAGGAGACGGGGCGACCCCCGACCGATATCATCGTGTGGCATGGCGGTGAACCGACCGCACTTCCAAACGATTACCTTGAAGACGTCATCCGGTTGCAGCGTGAAAAGCTTCCGCGCTCCTGGTTTGAGAGTGGACGGATCAAAAATCGCATTCAGACCAATCTATACTCCTTGTCCGACTACAAGTTGGAGTTTCTGAAACGCAACGACTTCGGCATTGGCGTGTCATTTGATGTTGTCCCAGGCGTGCGACTTGACACGCGCGGAGCGCCGACTGAGGAACGGGTCCTAGCGAATGTCCGCCGGCTGGAGGCGCATGGCATCAAGCCCGGATTTCTAGTCGTCATCGCTGCTCATACTGCGCGGTCAATCGATCACATTTATGAGTTCCTTCGCGAACGCGGTCAGCCATGCCGCCTGCTGCCTCTGTTCGAGGGGCCGTCAGAACGTCCGCTCGACGGTGTGGCGGCGGATCGCACAACGATCAACTCAGCGCTAATGCGGATGTTTCGGCGCTGGTTCGGGGACGGTTGTCCTTTTCCGATTCGCCTATTCGATGAATACCTAATCGTCGTGGTTCTCAAGATGTTGGGACTGACGCGGGACTTTCGATACGATCGCCGTATGATCGGCGACAAGATCCTTGTGATTAATTTAGACGGCCGGATGTACCAGCCATGCACTGACTATTCCGATGAATTCGTTCTGGGAGATCTTAAGACCGAGAGCATCGATGAAATTTTCGCATCTGGCAGCTATCATCGCAGTCTTGAGCGGGACGATGAGATCAGAGGAGCTGTTTGTGAGCGTTGCGAGTACTTTGAAGCATGTGGCGCCAAGGAAATGTTCATGGTCAATGATGGGGGCGCGAGCCAGCGCCGCTGCATGACGGCGCAACCGCTGTTCCGAGCGATCGAGCTGTTTCTGAACGAGCAGGGCATAAATGACCGCATGCTGCGTTCGTATGTTCCGGATGCCCTGCACGAATTGGGCTATTCATGAATACATTCTCGGTTTTTGGCGGCCGCGGTTTCGATATGGAAAACGGGCCCCGGCGTAATTGTGCATCAAATGCGGATTTCATCATACATCACCGCAGCGGTTGGACGGCACGTCACCAGATATCGGCCGCCCATCGCCATCGCACGAACGTGCGATTGAGAGTCACAGGCAGCACGTTTTTCGTAGCCGTATGAGTTGGACAGCTCACCGTAAGGTTGCCTTTGCCGATCTGGTCAGAATGGTGGCTGTCCTTCTGGTCGCTGTTCAATTTTGCAGCAGCCGGGCGCTGGCTGCCGAGCGTTACGCGCTCCTTGTGGGGGTTTCCCGCTACGACAGTCTACCGCTCTCCTATCAATTGAAGGGACCAGCCAACGATGTGGACTTATTGGCCGGCATATTGCCCGGGCTAGGCTTTCCCTCGACGAACATCCGCATTCTTGCCGAGCCGCCGGTCGGGTCGGATCGACCGACGCGCGCCGCCATTCTCCGTGAACTCGATCGGCTAGCGCAAATCGGCCAGAAAGGCGACTATGTCTATATCCACTTCTCCGGTCATGGATCCCGGCAACCGGCGTCGGCGGTGCAGCCCGGCGCGGCCGAATCCGGTGGACTTCAGGATATCTTCCTGGCGGCGGATGTCGGCAGTTGGGACGGCAAAACTCAAGCTGTGGCAGGGGCACTTACCAGCCGCGAGGTCGGCGAGGCTATACGCAAGATTCGGGCACGGGGCGCATTTGTCTGGGCCGTTTTCGACTCTTGTCATTCCGGTGCCATGGTGCGTGCACTTCCCGCAACCGACGCCAACGAACGTGAAAGGCTGGTGGACCCTGTGGACCTTGGCATCCCTGTCAGTAGTTTCCGCCCGGCTCGCATCGGAACCACCAGTGCGCTGCCGCCGGCGCCGACGGATCAGGTATTCGACCCTGAATTGGGGGGGTTCGTAGGCTTTTTCGCCGCCCAATCGGATGAGGCGACCGTAGAAATGCACCTGCCCGCTGGGGTAAGTGACAGCAAGGTGCAGGGACTATTTACGTTCACGTTAGCACGGGCTTTGGTGACGAAGCCGCGCGCAACCTACCGTTCGCTCGGTGAGTCCATCCTACAGGCCTACGTTTCCCTGAACCGCCCTTTCCCCACTCCCGCCTTCGAGGGATCGTCGCTCGATGCTCAGGTCTTGGACAGCAAACCGACAAGGACGTTTCAACAATGGTCCCTGGTAAGAATAGGAGATGCCCTGGAAATCGAGGCTGGCACTTTGCACGAGCTCTCGAAGGGAAGCATTCTCGCGGTGCTTCCCGATCCTAACGCCACGGAAGCCCAGATTGTTGGATACTTGGAGATCACCGACGGTGGGCTCGTTCGAAGTCGATTGAAGCCGGTTGCATACCGGGACGTGGCGGCTCCGGATCCAGAAAGCATCTCTGAACAGGCTGTGGTAAGGCTCGTGTACCCCAAATGGGGATCAGATGTTCGGATCGCGCTGCCACCATCTTCCTCGAACAGTGCTACTGGAAGCGAAGCCTACCATTTGCTCGTGCAACTTGCCGCGCAAGGCGAAGCGTGGGAAGGCGTCATTCACCCGATCTGGGTCGATCCCAAGCAGCCTGCCGACATTCGGCTGATGATCGAAGGCTCCGATGGAGACGACGGCGCCATGCTTTGGCTGGTGCCGCCGTCTGGCGAGATTGTTCGCTCAGGACCGGCGCGCACGCCGGGAATTCGACTGGAACATGCAGACGATGATCTGCGTGCAATCATTGTGTCCCGCATCGGCCGAGCGGTCAGGACCCTGACCCTGACGCGCGCCCTGCAGCAGATTGCAAATAGCCAGCCTGAGTCGCTCATAGGGCTCAGCGTTGCTTTCCGACGGCGTGGCGCTGCCACGCTCAGTCAACTTGCGGTAAGTCGCATCCCCTCTGTCAGAGACGGGGATGAAATCGTCTTCACGGTGACCAACCAGTCGGCCCAAGCCATAGACGTCACGATGCTATACATCGATTCGAATGACGGGGTTTCCGTGATATACCCTGCGGTCTCTGGGGAGTCCAACCGCGTTGAGCAGGGCGGCCACCACAGCGTTCGCGTTCGTGTGTCCTCGCGTACGACCGGGCTAGAGCAGCTAATAGTGATTGCAGTGGCTGCCAAGCCGCTGGCGCCAAGAACCGATTTCAGCTTTCTCGCCTCGGATACACCCGTCGCGGCCCGCGCTTCCGAGCCGGAAGTCGCCGGAGTTCTGTCAGTGTTACAGCAGGCGGGCTTCGCAGTTCCAGCGAGCCGCGAGCTTTCGAGCGATACTGCCAACCAAGTCGATTCCTCGATCTTTAGGCTCCGCATCGAAACATCGAAATAGCCAAGGGAATGCGTGGCGACGCCGCACGCCGTGACGAGTGCTCCCCCGGGTCTTTCGTGAGCGCTTGGAGCCCCGGGCCTGCCATCCTAGGGAAAGACTAATAGCCGGCCCACGACGGGACTAGGCCCTGCTTCGGCAAGCTCGTCGATCTGGGCCACGATCGAAGCACCATTGGTCGCAAAGCGGTACAAGCCTTTTGGTTCGAGCTCAATCTTGCGGTCCAGAAAGTCGATCCGGCCTGTCGCGATTTGCAATTGGAGGGGAGGATCTGGGACATCGAGTCGTTCGATGATCAGAACTTGGTCGGCGCCGCCGGAAAGCACGACCGGGCTGCGGCCAAACAGAACGACGTCGGGTTCGGGCAGTTCGTCCCCCGGGACCGGGACGATTGCCCTCTGCCTAAGAGGGCCCATCGAAACCAGCTTAGCGAGTCCCGATGGATCGCATTCGACCTGCCGTCGGACGACGTCTCCGCCTTCGACGCGACTGCGGCGGGCCTCAACAACGATTCGGCCGCCGGTCACTGAGTCCTCCCAGCACGAATCGAGAAAACCAAGGACGATGCGACCGTTCTCACCAAGATCAATCTGCTGCCCGGGCGTAAGGAGGTCTAGGCGGCTCAAGCCGGCTAGACCCGACAGGTCTTCGACAATCGCCAGGTGAGGTATCACCTCCTGCGGCTGCGCTCGAGGGGCGGACGGCGACAATGCGGACCCCAGGGCGGAGAGGACCGCAATTAACTGTACCGGGCGCCTCACTGTCCGTCACTCAACGAGACAAGCGTCGAATCCGTGCTGATGGGCCGACCGATTGCGGGAGTCTGCCGCCCCGCCGTGAGCTTGGGCACGCGGTCGGAAACATAGGCCTCAAGCTCGGTGGTCGTGACATAGCCATTGTTGAAGAAATCCGCCTTGCCGGAAAGGCCTTCTATGACTGCCTTAGTGAATGCCCCATTGCCCCACTCAGGGCTTTCATAAGAAAGCTGCCGACCCGTCGAGGACGCAAATGTCACGATTCCGTATTCTGGGCTCTTGAGGTCGTTCACGATTCGGCTGACGTCAGCGGCGGATGTCGCCGGCTCTCCCCATGCAGCTCCGGAATGGCAGGTGTCGATGAAAAAAAACACGCGCCCGGCAACCTGCTCCAACGCGACCCGGATGTCCCGGTACGGGAGTCCACGCATAAACGCCTCCTTTGGCCCGACGTCTTGGGGAACAAAGAAATATTGCCCGCCTCGATCGTCGACGCCATGCCCGGCCATGAATAGCATCGCCACATCCCGGCTGCTCGGCGCAAAGGATAGCCATTCAAGCGCACGTAAGAGATTGGCGCGGGTTGCCTCTCCGTCTTTGAGGCTGACGACCTCGACATGGCGGTATGCCCGACCCTCCTGATGTTCAAAAAGCGTCCTAAAATCGTCTGCATCCTTTGCGGCCAATTTCAGCTTTAGCTCGGGTACCCGATAGTCTGCTATGCCGATGGCCAGGACGAACAGGGAGGGCTTGATGTCCTCCGGCGGCCCGTCCCAGCGCAGGCGCACAACCGCCGGCTCGCTCCAGATGCCGGACGCAGTCTCGGCGATCATCTCGACCGTGGTGTCACGGCGTGGAATATAGGCATCGATCCGACCACTCTCGGCGATGGGTCGCGGTCCCGCCGCAATCGTCAAGATCGGTCTGCCATCCGCCCGCACCTCTAGGGTCTTGATCGGTCGGGTGGTGGATGGGCGGATGTTGTACTCGAAACTCACCTTGGCGGATCTGACGGGCGCATCCCCGGATTCAAGCCTCATCGTCACCACGGGAGGCAAAAGGCTCGCAACGTCCAGGCCCTCCCCCTGACCTGTTTTCGCGTCCCCGCGGCGCATAGCCAGCCCCTCGTCCAGCACGCCGAGAATTTTTTCGACGACATCGGGCCGATAATAGACATCGCGGAACCTGCCGACTGAAAAGAAGTCCGCCGCGCTGTCTTCACCCCGGTTGACGTGCCATCCGACCAGAGTGTCGCCACCCGGCGATGCAATGTAGTAGCCAGACTGAGTCCAAGCCACCCAATGACGCGTATTCGCCTCAGGGAATAGGGTCAGAAGCACCTGTCCGTCGCTCATGCGCAGCCAGCGGATCGTCCCATCGCTGAATGCTGCGACCGCTAGTTGCCCATTGCCGGTGACGACCACGGCCCATGTAGCGCCCGGGGCCTGAATGTCCCATACTGCAGTCCCTCTCTCGTCAAACCTGATGACTCGCCAGGTCGTCCCCAACAGGAAGCTCTTGTGATCTGGGGTGATCGCCAGACTCAAGGATTGATCATGCGCTTTCAGCGGCAGGACAGAGCCGTTCAAAGTTGGATGTTCGGTCCCGCTCCAATCCAGCACCTTCAGCTCCGACGCCTCGGTCAAGGCGGCGGCGAGCTGCGGAGCAGACGGGTCGCCGACGGATAGGGATTTGGTTGCCAGCGAAAATCGCAAGGGGGAATTGCCGAACCGATCGTACGAGAATTCGACAATCCCGCCGTCGGCCGAGACCCGCAGCGTGTCGGCCTGATTACGGAAATCCGCGGTCCCGGACCGTCGGACCCAGACCAACTGCATCGAAGCATCGAGAATCCCCACCGTGCCGCCCTGCGTCGTGAACGCCAGTCTTGCATCGTCAAGCGTCTGGAGGTGGGTGACAGCAGCGAGAGGTACCGGAAAATCGTGGGCCGGACCGCGACCGCCGTCGCTCCATCGACGGATAGGATTACGTCCGCCGCGTTCGTAGTCGCCGGCCCCGTAAAGATAGTTTCCGTCTGCGGACCAGGCTAACGCGATGAACCCTTTGTCTATGCCGCGGGTATCAGCGGAGGAAAGTAGGCTTAGGTCCGCCGCCGACATGAGGTCGACACGCGCTGAATCCGAATATCCAACTGCGATTGTCGATCCGTCCGGGGAAAAGCGCACGACTGCGGGCTCATTTCCACCCGGCGCCTGAATGGTGCGCTTGCGCTGCAAGCCAGGTTCGTAAAGATTGATCGTGCCGCCGAGCGATACAGAGACGACGCGGCCATGAGCGTCCATGTCAATTGACGGAATGTCGTCGCGTTGCTCGTCGTCACGAGCAGCGACTGACCAGTCTTGCGTGTTGAAGAGCACTATGCCCGGTCTGTCCTTAAGGCCGGCGGCGAGCTGCATCCCGTCGCGCGATAAAATTAAGGAGACTATGCGGCCGGAGAGCGTTGGCATGCGCTTGAGCATTGCGCCGGTCGTGGTGTCGAAGACGTAGAGGCTCCAGAGCGCCCCCCCGTCCCAGCTACCGGTCCAGCCTCCCGTCATTGCCTCGCGGCCGTCTGGCGAGAGAGCGACGGCGTAGAGAGCGCCTTCGTGATCAAGGTCGAGCGGCATTCGAATCACGCGAGCAGGCGCCGATGGATCTGCCAAGGACCACAACCGCAGGGTTTTGTCATAGGAGCAAGTTGCCAGTAGATCCCCATCCCGATTCACCGCGAGGCCGGTGATATCGGCAGTGTGAACCCCAGTCTCAATGCGAAGAATCGGTGCGTCCAACGGTTGATGTGCTGAGCCAAGGCCCGGCATTAGCAACGATGCAATAATTGGTATGGACCACCACCGCGCCTTCGTCGTCGCACTAAAGACTCGGTATCTGCAGCAAGCGCTCATAGCATATCTGTGGCGGGTCAATGCGACTCGAGATTATCTCGGAACTGGCCCAACCGAGCGACATTTAGAAGGGAAAAATAGAAGGGAAAAAAGGCCAATCTTTTCAAGTAATGCCTCGACTGAGGCACTACTGGCTGCCGTCATGGGTCTTGTGTCAGAGGGCTTTTCCGATATGCTGCGTGCTGGAAAGCGCGTTTGTGGTCTTAATGGAAGCCACAATGGAGGGCCGTTATGAGGGGATCGCGGGGAATCGGACTGGCGCTGTTGATCGCCATCCTGAGTACGACAGGCCTGTCTATATTGTCGACCCAAGCCTCAGCGGAATGTCCCCCAAAATGCGAAAATAGTGGTCCTCCATAGCGCGGTACCGCGAGCTATCCAGCCCAGAAGCGTCGGCACCGGCCGGGTGAATTGGCCCAGGCGTGGCGCGGGGGGCCCCAGGTTCGCCAGCCAAGCTGCTAGTGCTGCAGAATAAAGGTCTGCGGCGCCTTGGTGTGTCGCTTGACCTGCCGGCAACTTCTGTCGGAGCTCACCACTAGGCAGTTCGATCGAAGATACGTTGCGGCTGGCCGGACGCGCAAATGGGCTACGGCAAGGGGAAAATCGAGGCGGCCACAAGCGGGGCCACAGCACCATGGCCTACTGGGTGGACGCATCAGGAGGGCAAAGCCGAGGCTCGCAAGCGGCGGCGGCTTGTCGCTCGCCGTCTGGAACGGAAAGCGACGATGGAAGCCGGCACTGCCCGAAGTACAAAGCCATGCAGCACCTGCGACTGAAAGACGGCGCGCCCGACGAGCCCGACACCGGCGACTGGGACGCCATCTGCGCCACGCCGCGAATCGGGGATTTCTTCGCGATCCTATTTAAGGAGGTGGCCGATTTCGACCTGCCCGAGCCCGTCATCGAATCGGAAATCGAGGATCCGATCCGGCATGTCCGCACGGGTTGGCGCGGCAGCAAGGAATTGGGTGCCGAGGTCACAGTCGTCGATTGCCCGGAGACGTCAGATCTTCCCGTGTACTGTGACTGGGAGACCTTTGGACTGCCCGGCATGAAAGTTAAATGGCAGTATGCCCTTGAAAAGGCGGGACAGCTTGGGCACGTGGCCTATCGTCACCGCAAGCTTGAATGCACGTTCGACGGCGCAGCCGGCCAACAGCGCTTCGCCGAGATCTGGCGGCGGGTCATCGGCAAGACGCCGCTCTTCGAGTCCGCCTAGCTGACCTGTCGTGCGGTTCGTCCATCGATCGCTGAGCGGCGGCCTTGGTGTTCTGCGCCACATATCACGGCACTCAACCTGTATTCCGGCGACGTTGTGGCCGCGGGAGCCGGCGTCGGCGACGATGCCCTCGAGCCGGTTGCCGATCACGGCATCAGAGGAGCCAGCGTTGACGGGGATGCGCGACTACGTCATCAAGCAAGACAACCTTGACCAAACGCACGTGACGCGAATTTTGGTGCTGGTCTCGCGCGGAGTCCTGACAAGCCGGAGATCGATGCGAGTGAGCCAGCCGATCATAAAGTTGAGCGCGACAAACGCGACGCAAACGCCTTGCATGATATGTTTGCCACGCACGGATTCGAGCTCATTTTGCCAGGTAGTTCTCGTGAACCCGGCCACCGCTTGCCGTCTCTGTCGCAAAATATACCGCGTCGGAGCTCTCGCGCGTTTTGAGCCGGACTCCATCGCTGAGCGCCTGCTCCTTTGCCTTGCCCCTCCGAGCCTC